>CACETY010000038.1 GCA_902562645.1 uncultured Pelagibacteraceae bacterium | reverse complement strand
AATTACTTTTGCTATCATCGCAACAACTCTTATATTAGTGGCTGTTTTTTTACCTTTAATATTCATCGAGGGAATTGCAGGAACTTTATTTAAAGAGACTGCTATTGCCTTATCATTTGCAATAGTTGTTTCATCGTTTGTTGCATTAACACTCTCACCAATGCTTGGAAGCAAGTTTCTTGACAAAAAGAAAAAATCAAATTTCTTAACCAAAAGATTTGATAAATTTTTTCAAGGTTTTTTAAATTTTTATTCAGAAACTTTAGTATTTTGGATCAATAGAAAAAAAACAATTGTTACATTTATTATTTTAATCGTTATTGGCTCAGCTGCTTTATATAATTATACAAAAAAAGAACTATTACCAATGGAGGATAGAGGTGTATATTTGGTAATTGGTTTTACAGATGAGGGCAGTTCTTTTCAATACACACAAAAAAGAGCCGAAGATGTGGAAAAAAGACTGATACCATTGCTAGATAAGGAAAATAGCCCATACAATAGATTTCTTATGATTGTACCAGGATTTGGCTCTGAGAATAGTTTTTTGATCATTTCACTTTTAGACAATTGGAAAAATAGAAAACAAAGCTCCCAAACAATCATGAGACAAGCCATAGGTAAAATTGTTACTGTACCTCAAACATTAGCATTTCCTATATCCCCTCAGTCTATAAGAGTTTCAAGTTACAACAAGCCTGTTCAAATGGTTATTTACGGAAATACTTACGAAGAGCTAGAACAAATTCAAACTCAAGTTATTAGAATGCTAAGGAAAAACAGAAATTTATCAAGATTAGAATCTGATTACAGTAGAAATAAACCAGAAGTAAATATAAAGATTAATAAAATAAAAGCAAAAGACTTAGGGATATCTGCAGAAGCAATTGGACAAACACTTGAGACTTTATATGGTGGCAAAACAGTTACAAAATTTAATAAACTTGGTAAAGAATATCCTATAATTTTACAACAATACTTAGAGGATAGAAAAGATAAGGAAAGTTTAAGTAAAATCTTTGTTAGATCTGAAAAAACTGGTAACTTAGTTTCTCTTTCAAATTTAGTAGAATTCAATGAAAAGGGAACTGCGAGTAAGTTATCAAGATACAATAGGCAAAGAGCTGTCACGATATCTGCAAATATTAGTGAAGGATATACTTTAGCTGAAGCAATTAAATATCTTGAAGAAACAATGACAAAAGTTGCGCCTGACAAACAAATTACTTGGAAGGGTAAATCAGAGGAATTAAAAGAAACAAGTAATGAACTTTACATAATTTTTGCCTTAGCTTTGTTAACTGCTTACCTTGTTATGTCTGCAACCTTTAATTCTTTTATTCATCCATTTATAATTATTTTAACTGTTCCACTGGCGGTATTTGGTGGTTTGGTATTCATATTATTTTTAAATTCATCAATAAATATTTTCTCACAAATTGCGCTGGTTATCCTAATAGGAATTTCAACAAAGAATAGTATTCTTATAGTTGATTATGCAAATCAATTAAGAACCAAAGGTAAAGATATTGAGAAAGCTGTAAAAGAAGCTTGTAGTTTGAGATTTAGACCAATAATTATGACTTCATTAAGTACTATGATAGCAATGTTACCGCTTGTTATTGGAAATATTGGACCTGGAGCAGGAGAAGGCTCTAGACTTGCAGTTGGTGCAACAATACTTGGTGGAATGATAATTTCTACGTTCTTTACTTTATATGTGACACCAACAATGTATTTAACTCTTGCCAAAAATACAAAGAGAATTGACGCTGTTGATATGGAGCTGAAAAAACAGCTAAATTAGAATAAAATATATTTTCTAGTAGTTAGTGAGTTTTTACATTTATTAAGTTGACTTTTGTACTTCTTAGACTGGTTTTCAACTTTCTTTGCTAATAAAATAATTTTTTGTTTATTTTTATAATTTTTATAGTTTCCCCATCCCTCATGATAGGCAAGATACTGCCTAAAAGCATCATTTTTTGGTATTTTTAGTATCTTCTCTGTTTTATTTGTATACCAACCAATAAAATCTACACTATCTTTGAACCGCGTTCGGGTAGCATATTTATTTCCAGTTTCTTCTTTATACTGTTTCCATGTACCTTTTACAGCTTGAGAATAGCCAAAAGAACTGGATGGTCTTTTATATGGAATTACTTTAAACAATTTTTGTCTTGGTGGTTTAGCCAACCAATCAAAATCAGATTCCATTTTAATAATTGCAAGTTGCAAATAAATA
>CACETY010000037.1 GCA_902562645.1 uncultured Pelagibacteraceae bacterium | reverse complement strand
TAAAACATTTACACCCTTAAAATTAACCTCAAGCATTTTTAAAATATTGGTTACAGCCATAGAAAACCCACACTGAGGAGCATCAGGTGTTCCCTTCATAAACAAACATACTTCATTACTTTTAATTTCATTTTTAATTAATTCATTTGTTTGACTATCCATTTACTTCTCCTTTGTTTTAACGGCTAATGCGTGTAATTCATTCCCCATCTTGCCTTTGAGTGAACTGTATACCATTTTGTGCTGCTGAATTTTACTTTTTCCAGCAAATTGCGACGAAATTACTGTCGCTGAATAATGATTACCATCACCTGCAAGATCTTGAATTTCTATTTTTGCATCAGGAAGAGCTTCTTTTATTAAGCTTTCTATTTCTTTTAAATCCATTGCCATTAGTTAACCATATATTCCTTTAGCCAATTTTTATAGCCTTCTTTGATATCGTCAATTGATATTTTTAGATCACTCCCATAAGTAATCTGATTGCTTTCAACTATACCCAATTTATCAAAATGGATTGAATCTTTTTTAAGTATTTTTTCAACATTTTCTAAATTCTCAGGTTTTATTTCAATTATATACCTTCCTTGGTCCTCTCCGAAAAAATATTCAAATTTATTTACTAAACCTTCAATTGGAAACAACTTTACTCCTTTATTTCCTTTTATGCACATTTTTGATACAGCTGTTAAAATTCCTCCCAAGGAAACATCATGACACGTCTCAATTAAATTCTTATTTTTTAAATTTAAAATACTCATCCCGTTTTGTTTTTCATTGAATAAATTAATTTCTGGAGGAGGACCATTATGATTAGACAAAATATTTTTTGCAAATATTGATTGATCTAAATGACCCTCAGTCTTACCAATTACAAATAGATAGTTACCATTATTTTTCAATTCCATTGTAATCATCTGTTTATAATTAGATAGTAAACCAATACCTCCAATAGATGGAGTAGGCTTAATTCCTTTATCTTTTGTCTCATTGTAGAAAGAAACATTTCCTGAAACTACAGGGTAATTTAAATATTTTGAAGCTTCTGTGATTCCTTCAACACATTCAACAAATTCTCCCATATTTTTTTCTTTTTCTGGGTTTCCAAAATTAAGGCAATTTGTGATTGCTATTGGTTTCGCTCCAACGGAAATCATATTCCTCCAACTTTCACAAACAACTTGTTTTCCTCCTGTTAATGGATGAGCATGACAATAAGTTGCAGATGAGTCCACTGCCGCAGCTACAGCTTTGTTTGTTCCATGAACTCTTACAACCCCAGCGTTCCCACCGGGCTTTTGAATTGTATCACCCATAACCGTATGATCATATTGTTCCCATATCCATTCTTTATCTGCAATGTTTGGATCAGTTAGAATTTTATTTAGACATTCACTTAGTTTCAAAGACTTAAAATCATTTTTTGAAAATTTATTCTCTTTAGGTAACTTAGCTTTTGTCCATTTACGATCGTACATAGGAGCATTTTCAGCTAAAAAATCTATTGGAATTTCAGCAACTTTTTTATTTTCAAAAAATAATTCTATATTTTTACTATTAGTTGTCTTTCCAATAATGGCAAAATCTAAGTTCCACTTGTCAAATATTTTTTTTGCTTCATCTTCTTTTCCAGCCTCTAATACAATTAACATTCTCTCTTGGCTTTCTGAAAGCATTATTTCATAAGGTGTCATATTTTCTTCTCTACAAGGTACTTTTGTCAAATCTATTTCAATACCCAAGTCACCTTTTGATGCCATTTCAATACTTGATGAAGTTAGTCCAGCAGCTCCCATATCCTGAATTGATATAATTGATTTACCTGCCATTAACTCTAAACAAGCTTCTAAAAGCAGTTTTTCAGTAAATGGATCACCAACCTGAACTGTTGGTTTCTTTTCCTCAATCTTATCATCAAAAATAGCTGATGCCATACTAGCACCGTGAATTCCATCTCTACCTGTTTTTGACCCAACATATATAACAGGCTTGTCAACTCCAGCAGCTTTAGAGTAAAATATTTTATTTTTATTAACTAAGCCTAGCGTCATTGCATTGACTAGAATGTTTCCATTATAAGACTCGTCAAAGCAAGTTTGGCCAGCTATAGTTGGAACACCAATACAATTGCCATATCCACCAATACCTTTAACAACACCTCTTAATAGATTTCTAGTTTTTTCATGATCAATTGAACCAAAGTGAATTGAGTTTAAATTAGCAATAGGTCTTGCTCCCATAGTAAATACATCTCGCATAATTCCACCAACACCTGTTGCTGCGCCTTGATAGGGCTCAATAAATGAAGGATGGTTATGACTTTCTATCTTAAATACAATTGCATCATCA
>CACETY010000036.1 GCA_902562645.1 uncultured Pelagibacteraceae bacterium | reverse complement strand
AAAAAATATTTTTCACGGATATCAGTCGGAAGTAAAAGTAACAAATAACAAGTCAATCTTTCAAAAAAATTCAAAATTTAAAGTTGGCAGATATCACTCATTAAAATTAAAAGAGCCATTTTCGGCTAAAAATTTTGAAATTACACTCAGATGCTCAAATACTGGTATTGCAATGGGTTTTGAAAACATTAAAGATGATGTATATGGATTTCAATTTCACCCAGAATCTTTCTTAACAAAAAATGGTAAACTACTTATTAAAAAAATCCTATCAGCGTGACACACTTAAAGAGATTAAATTTAATGATCTTTGGAATAAAAATGGTGTCTTTACCACAATGTGGATATACAGCAAGCCACCAAAAATTCTTTTTTTTAAATCACATATTCAAAATTTAATAAAATCTTTAGAAGCTTATAAAATTAGCGAGGATAATATTAAAAATATTATTCTAAATTTAATAAAAAAAAATGTTAATATAAAAATTTCTTACAATCATTTACTCAGAATTGCTTTAAATAAAAAAATTATATCCGTTTCTATTAGAGAAAGAGTAATACCAAAAAGTAAATTTAGTTTGAAATTAGTAAATTATGAGAGAGTAAAGCCTGAGTATAAAAATCTGAAATATAAAAAAATATTAGAATTTTTATCAAAAATGAATACGTCAAAACAGGATATCGCTCTATGCGTAAATAATAAAATTCTTGAAACTGGAACTTCAAATCTTTTGTTTGTTTATAAAAAAAAGATTTATTCGCCAAAATCGAATTATTACAAGGGAACAAATATTAAGTTTTATGAAAACAAATTTCGTATTATTAAAAAGGATATTTACCTAAAAGATATCAATCAGTTCGAAGAAATTATATTAGTTGGATCAGGAAAAGGTGTTGTATCTGTAAGTTTTATTGAAGGACATAATTGGAAAAGAAAAAGTAAAGTAACGTTTAATAAAATTTTTAAAACCTTTAAAAGTGAGTTCAGCAAAAATATATATAAATATAATTAATGAGAGATCCAAATAATCCATGTCTTTTTTGTAATGTTCCATCAAGTGATTATATATTTGAAAATAATTTAGCTTTTTCTACTTTTGATTCTTATCCAGTTTCAAAATATCATGCGCTAATAATTCCAAAGAGACATGTTGAAAACTATTTTGATATGTCTGAGGAAGAAGTTTCATCCTGCAATAAGCTAATAAAAAAAATGAGAAATAAAATCCAAGAGCTTGATCCGACTGTAGATGGTTTTAATATTGGCTCAAATTCAGGTAAAGTATCAGGGCAATCTATAATGCATTGCCATATACATTTAATTCCAAGAAGAAAAAATGATGTGGATAACCCGCAAGGTGGCGTAAGGGGAGTAATACCTTCAAAACAGCATTATCAGCGTAAAAAATAAATTTTTAACAATATACCAGTGCTAAAATGTCACTTTATCGTAGTTGATCTATTATAATAAGTATACTAAGAATTCATTTGCGGAAGGAACATCATAATGATTTCAACAAACCCATTTTTTATTTTATCACAGAGTGTACCAGCTATTTTAATGCAATCGTTCGTAATACTTATGGGTATTTTAATACTAGTGGGGACTGTTATGGATATTATCCATAAAAAAAATGTTAAATATTTTTTCCAAAATGCAAAAAAAGCAAAATTGTCAGCTAAAAAAGAATTAACTACTTCTGAAAGAATATCAGTAATATCTAAAACTATTGCAAGCGATATAGCAACTACTTCTGAGCTTGGGGCAGGCAAAAGAAGATTGGCACATGTAATGGGAATGTATGGAACAATTCTGTTTTGGGTTGGATCAGTTGTGATGATATTTTTTTATACTTCTCCAAATTCAGTAACACCTGTTTTTTGGCCAATCATTTGGCATGTTGGTGCGGCTTTAACAGTTCTAGGTGGAGGTTGGTTTTGGTTTTTTTTAAGAGTTGATGTCTATTCCGAAGCTCAACCATGGTATAGAATAATCCAAGCAGACTTATTTGTACTTGCATTGATTGCATCTTCACTATTTGGATTAATTTGGTCATATCTTCAATCTTTAAACTTACAAGGTAGATGGGATGATTTTGTATTTTTAGGATTATTTATAGCTGCAAATTTAGTTTTATTTGGTGGTGTATATTGGTCTAAATTTGCTCACATGTTTTATAAACCTGGTGCCGCATTGCAGAAGAATTTAGCTGAAGCTGATGGATCTAGGGATAATCTTCCACCTGAAGCTGATGCTCCTGAGCAATTTGGCCTAGGTATAAAAAGAGAAGAGCCAAAACATTATTAATATGATACAGAACTTTAAGGAGAAAATATAAATTATGTCAACTTTTGTATACATGACAAGATGCGATGGTTGTG
>CACETY010000035.1 GCA_902562645.1 uncultured Pelagibacteraceae bacterium | reverse complement strand
CTTTTGCATAAATTGGTTTTTTATCTCTTGTGTAAGCAACAGTTATATTTCCAATTCTATTTTCAAGATCATGTAAATCATTAGATAAACAAAAGATCGCCATGATTTCAGATGCAACTGTAATATCAAAACCATCTTCTCTAGGGAAACCATTCGCAACACCACCAAGATTAATATTGATAGACCTTAGCGCTCGATCGTTCATATCAAGTACTCTTTTCCAAACTATTCTTCTTACATCAATATTTAATTTGTTACCCCAATATATATGGTTATCTATTAAAGCAGATAAAAGATTGTGAGCAGAAGTGATTGCATGAAAGTCACCTGTGAAATGAAGATTTATTTGTTCCATAGGAACGACTTGCGCATAACCACCACCAGCCGCACCACCTTTCATTCCAAATGAAGGACCTAAACTTGGCTCTCTTAAACAAACAATAGATTTTTTACCTATTTTATTTAATCCATCTGACAATCCAACTGATGTGGTTGTTTTTCCTTCTCCAGCTGGAGTAGGAGTAATTGCTGTAACTAATATTAATTTTCCGTCTTTTTTATTTTTAAATTTTTCAAGATATTCCAGTTTGATCTTAGCTATGTATCTACTTATTGGACTATATGCCTCAGCATTATCTGGAACTCCAACTCCATCCAAAATCTCTTGAATTGGTTTCATACTTGCTTCTCTTGCAATTTGGATATCTGTTTTTGACATTTGGTTTAAAACCTATAATAAATTAGTGTGCAAAATTTCTATACTTTTTTAATAGGATTTTAAACATCTAAAAAATATATATATAAAAAATAAGAAAAAATTTAAGTTTAATTAGATAAAATTATACAATGCAAAAATACTCAGTTTTTAGTCTAATAAAAAATGCATTCTCAGATCATCAAAATTGGGAAGTTGCATGGAAAGACCCAACACCTAAAAAAGAATACGATGTAATTATCATTGGCGGGGGAGGCCATGGATTAGCAACCGCATATTACTTAGCAAAAGAACACAACATTACAAATGTTGCTATCATTGAAAAAGGTTGGATAGGTGGAGGAAACGTTGGAAGGAATACAACAATTATCAGGTCTAATTATATGCATGATGAGAATGGTTTGTTTAGTGAATTTGGTATGGACCTATGGAGAAAGATGAGCCAAGATTTAAATTACAATGTAATGTTTTCCCCAAGAGGAATAATTAATCTTGCCCACTCAGATGCACAAATGAATGCCTATTCAAGAAGGGGAAATTCGATGCGTTTGAACGGCATTGATGCGGTTTTGCTAAATAGAGAAGAAGTTCAAAAGTTAATTCCAATGGCAGACTTTTCTGACAATGTAAGGTTTCCAATTTTTGGAGGCTTGATGCAACCAAGCGCTGGAACAGCAAGACACGATGCTGTTGCCTGGGGTTATGCGAGACAAGCAGACTCCATGGGTGTTGATATAATTCAAAACTGCGAAGTTACAGGATTTGATGTCTCAAATGGAAAAATTCTTGGAGTAAGAACTTCCAAAGGAGAAATTAAAGCAAAGAAAGTTGGTTTATGTGTTGCAGGAAGTACAAATATTTTAGCAGAAATGTTAAATATGACTTTACCAATTGAAACTCATTTGCTTCAAGCATGTGTTTCAGAGCCTATTAAACCTTTGCTTGATCATGTTGTTACATTTGGTGCAGGACATTTTTATTGTAGCCAATCAGATAAAGGGGAAATGGTTATGGGTGGAGACTTAGATGGATATAATAGTTATTCTCAAAGAGGAAACTTACCAACTCTTCAACATGTTTTAACAGAAGGGATTGCGATGTTTCCATTTCTTAGCAAATTAAAAATGTTAAGAACTTGGGGTGGAATAATGGATATGTCCATGGATGGTTCACCAATTATTGATAAAACACATATTAACGGATTATATTTAAATTGTGGTTGGTGCTATGGTGGATTTAAAGCAACTCCAGCTTCCGGATGGACTTTTGCACATACAATTGCTCAAGACAGAGTTCATGATTTAAATGCTGGTTACAGCCTAAACAGATTTAGCACTGGAAATTTAATTGATGAAAAAGGCCTAGGAACTAAAACCTGGATATCATAAATGTTATATATCAACTGTCCACATTGTGGACTTAGATCTCAGAATGAATTTGCTTATGGCGGAGATGCAAGAGTAAAGCGTCCTGAACTTAATAAAGAAATAAGCGATCAAGAGTGGGATAATTTTGTATACTTAAGAAAAAGTCCAAGAGGAAAACATTTAGAATTATGGCATCATATTTCTGGATGTAGACAATGGATTAAAGTTGAGAGAGATACATCAACTCACGAAATTTTTAAAACTTATAAAGCAAACGAAGCAATAGAATAATGTCCCAGGATTTTAGATTAGATAATGTTGGAA
>CACETY010000034.1 GCA_902562645.1 uncultured Pelagibacteraceae bacterium | reverse complement strand
AATAAAAAAAAAATAATACTGACTATATTTGAAAAAAGAGTTCAAAAAAAAGATTTACCTTTTTTTATGAACCTTATGTTTGGTTTATCAAAAAATAAAATCAAATGTCCAGAGCCAATAAAGAATAAAAAAGGGAAATATTTATTCAAAATTAGAGATAAAACTGCATGTTTGGTAAGTTTTTTAGAGGGAAAAGACAAAAATCAACTAACAAATAAAGACTGTTTTCAAGTTGGAAAAAACGCAGCTCTGTTACACTTGGCTGCAAAAAAATTAAGATTATATAGAAAAAATTCACTATCAGTGAATACATGGGGACCTTTATTGAATAGAATAGATAAAAGAATTAATAAACTTTCAAGTAATTTAATAGATACTATGCGAACAGACTTAGTCGATATCAAGAAAAAATGGCCAAAAAGTATGCCAAATGGAATAATACACAGCGATCTGTTTATTGATAATATTTTTTTCTATAAGAAAAAATATTATGGGTTCATTGATTTTTATTTTTCAGCAAATGATTTTTTAGCCTATGAATTAGCTACATGTGTGAATGCATTATGTTTTAAAAAAAGAAATAAAATTTTTATTTTAGACAAAACTAAATCTTCTCAATTGTTAAAAGGTTACCAATCCGTCCGAAAATTGAATTACAAAGAAAAGAGTAATTTCAATACTTTATGTAGAGGTTCAGCTTTGAGATATCTGCTTACAAGATCATATGATTATTTAAATACTCCAAAAAAAGCATTAATTAAAATTAAAGACCCAAAAGAATATTTAGATAAATTAAATTTTCACAGAAAATTAAATTCATTTAAGGATTACAGTTAATGATAAAAATCTATACTGATGGATCGTGTTTGGGTAATCCAGGAAATGGTGGGTGGGCTGCTATTATTATGGACGATAAAAAAAAAATTCAGATAAAGGGTAGTAAAAAAAATACCACAAATAATCAAATGGAATTACTTGCTCCAATAAAAGCTCTTAAAAAAATTCCTAAAGGAAGCAATGTTCAGATTTTCACAGACTCTAAATATGTGAAATCAGGAATAACTGAATGGATACATAATTGGAAAAAAAATGGATGGAAAACAGCTAGTAAACAACCTGTTAAAAATAAAGATCTCTGGAATGAATTAGATCAAATGACTATTCAATTTCAAATAAAATGGAGTTGGGTCAAAGGTCACTCTACAGATGTTTTAAACAATGAGGTAGATTTAATTGCTAGAGAAGCTGCAAACTCCTAACGGGGTACCTGGCAACAGAACACCCATTCTTACTAAATAATACCTAAAATTCCCTCTGCAGAGGATACTCCACAATTTTTAGTTTCTTCTTCTTCTTGAATATTTTGAACTTGAAGATTTTCTATAACCATTGCATAACGGCTTGATCTCATTCCCATACCTTTTGAGTTTCTATCAACTTCAGCACCTATTAGTTTAGTAAATGACAAATAAGGATCAGCTAACATACTAATATTTTCTCCTATATTATTCGCCTCGCCCCAAGCATTCATAACATAAGGGTCATTAACAGCTAGGCAAAATATTTTATCAATACCTTTATCTAAGATTTGTTGAGCATTTTTAACGTAACCTGGTAAATGAAATTTAGAGCATGTTGCTGTAAATGCACCAGGCAAACCAAACAATATTATTTTTTTTAGTCCTAATAACTCAGATATATTTTGTTCCTTAGGTTCACCATCAACTAAATGGAAGATTTTTACGTCAGGGATTTGATCGTTTACTTTTAACTTCATAATTTACTTTTAACGAAATTTTTTACTGCCTCTGTATCATTTTTTAATAGTTGAAAATTTTCCTTTTTACTATGAACATATTGTAGCTCTTTAGGTAGTTCTTCATGTTTATTTATAGCCTTATCTGTAGCAGCTGGAAATTTGCATGGATGAGCAGTAGATAAAACTACGCAATCACTAAAATTTAGCTTATTTGCAGCCCCTACTCCAACTGCAGTATGAGGATCTAATATGACACTACTTTTGTCAAAATGTTGTTTAATAATTTCTAAAGTTTCATTTTCATCACAACTTTCTGAAATAAAATCTTTTTGGATAATGTCTAAGTTTGATTTTTCTATTTTATATTCATTATTCTTAACTTTTTTCATTACATCTGATGTAATGCCAGAATTAGAATTATTCACATAATAAATTAATCTTTCAAAATTACTTGCTAACTGAATATCCATACTTGGAGAAAGTGTTTCTTTAACTTTTTTTGAAATATAATCACCTTTAGAAATTGCTCGATGCAAAATATCATTCTCATTAGTTGCAACAATAAGTTTATCTATGGGCAATCCCATTTCTTTTGCAATATAACCTGCAAAAACATCTCCAAAGTTTCCTGTTGGTACTGAAAAAGAAATTGGTTTGTCAATATCAAGTTTAAAATAAGTATAAAAATAATAAACAGCTTGAGCTATAATTCTTGCCCAATTAATAGAATTAACCCCTGACATATTGATTGAATTTGAAAAATCTAAATCTGAAAACATTTGCTTAACAATATTTTGGCAGTCATCAAAATTTCCATCAATTGCGATATTGAAAACATTTTCATCTTCAACTGTTGTCATTAATTTTCTTTGAACTGGTGAAATTCTATTATTAGGATGTAAAACAAAAATATTTAAATTTGGTTTACCTCTAAT
>CACETY010000033.1 GCA_902562645.1 uncultured Pelagibacteraceae bacterium | reverse complement strand
ATAAATATTAAAATTAGGTGTTTCATAATTATTTTTTTATTACATCTATATTATGTACCATACTTTCATAAAAACCTGCTTTAGTAATTTTTACAAACTGTGGTTTTTTTCTTAAATCGATCACTTTCCTAGCTCCCATATAGCCCATGGAAGATTTCAAACCTCCAACTAAGTTATAGATTATTTTATCAACGTTACCCTTATATTTAATATATCCCTCTACTCCTTCTGGTACATATTTTGATGTATCCTTTTGTTTTGATTGAAAATATCTATCTGCTGATCCTTTATTCATTGCACCTATGGATCCCATACCCCTAAAATATTTATATAATTTGCCGTTTTTTTTTATTTTTTTTCCAGGTGCTTCATCAGTTCCCGCAAATAATGAACCTATCATGACTGCATCTGCACCAGCGGCTAACGCTTTTGCAATATCACCAGAAAATTTAATACCTCCATCAGCAATTAATCTTGTTTTACTTTTTCCAATTCCCTTTTTAACATTTAATATCGCACTTAATTGTGGGACTCCAATTCCTGCTACAAGTCTTGTTGTGCAAATAGATCCTGGACCAATCCCAACTTTTATAATATCTACACCTAATCCAACTAAAAACCTTGCACCTTCCTCAGTAGCTATATTTCCAGCACAAATTGCTGTTTTTTTTGGACGTAATTTTTTGATCTTTTTTATTGCATCTCCAACTTTTTTGGTATGACCATGTGCAGTATCTATAACTATTATATCTAAATTCTCCTTCAATATTTTTTCAGCTCTTTTTAATTCTTTTTCACTTGCTCCAACTGCTGCGCCTACGAGTTTATTTTTTGATTTTACTTTTCTAATTTCCTTGATTTGTTCCTCAATATTTAAATTTCTATGAATTATTCCTAATCCTCCAGCTTTTGCCATTGCAATACTCATTGATGACTCTGTGACAGTGTCCATTGCAGATGATAAAAGCGGTATTTCTATCTTTAATTGATCTGTCAAATTGACTGAAGTGCTTACTTCACTAGGCAGAATTTCTGAGTAATTTGGAGCTAAAGTAACATCATCAAATGTTAAAGCCTCTTTAATAGTATCCATGTCCTTATATAAATGATTCTTGAAAAAATAAAAGAGATACTATCTTAAATTTCTACAAATTATAAAATTTTCCTTAGAGTCTTTCCTGCTTGAAGGTGGCTTAAAAATATCAACATCTTTGAATGATTTTTTGCCTAATGCGACAATCTCGTTAAAAGATGATCCCATAAAAAGTTTTGAAATAAAACTTCCTTTTTTATTTAAAAGTTCAACCGCAAAATTCATTGCTTCAATACATAATTCACCTGTGACTAGTGAGTCTACACTTTTATTACCTGTGGTATTAACAGCCATATCAGACATAATCAGATCAACTTTCTTACCAAAATAATTCTGAATATTTTTTTTATGATACTCTTCAGTGAAATCTCCTTTTATATGCACTAAATTCCTGATTGGCTCAATATCTTTTAGATCAATAGAAATTATTTTGGAGTTATTAAAATTTCTAGATATATACTGAGACCAACTACCTGGGGCTGCACCAAGATCTACAACTAAAATATTATTTTTGATTATTTTAAATTTATCGTTTATTTCTTGTAATTTATATATAGCTCTAGACCTGTAACCCTCTAATTTTGATTTCTTTACGTAAATATCTCTTTTTTGCTTAATGATCCAATTCTTTGAAAATTTATTCTTTTTCAACTAATTCTCAAATCTTAAAGATTTTTCAATTATATCTCCATCCAATGTTTTAATTTTGGATATATAATTTTTATTATTTCTTATATTATCATTATTTTTTCCTGCTAAATGAATAATTCCTATTTCATGGTTTGGTAAATAAGGCTCAACAAAAGTATTTTGTTTTTTGTCAAATTTAATCGCCTCAATAAGAGTCCAATTACAGTAAGCTGGTAAAATTTCTACATCTAACTTATCAGAATATATTGTTATATTCATTGCTATTTGTTCTGAACCCCAAATTTTTCCTGAGGATAAAGCTTTTTTTAAATTTTTTTGCCATACTTCCCAATGAGGAGCACTTTCTTCTAAGCAAAATAATCCAATATTTAAATGGGGTTTAAGTGCAACCTCTCTTGAAATTTTTTCTGAAAAACCAGATGATTTAGCGTGTTTGTAATTTTGTGATTTTATTTTTGCAAAACCTCCCCATACCCAATCTGCTCTTAAAACTCTTCCGTAAGATCTATCTGCTGATGTTGCTATAGCTAATTTTTTATTCTCACAGCCCTTAAAGTAAAGATCGATTGCATACCAAGAGTTTACCCATGCATCTGCATCTATCCATAAATATTTTTTATATCCTGGAAAATAATTTGGTAAGAATGCTCTTGATACCTGACTCTTCAACCACTCTCTTCCTTTTACCTTAAAATTAGGAACTTTTATATCCCACTCAGCCTTCTTGATTTGAAATACTTTTTTTTCTAATATTTTAATTTGCTCCTCAGTTAATCCTGCATCCATAATGCAAATATCAACTGTTTTACTTTGTTGAAATCTATTAATTGAGTCTATTAATTCATTAAGAAGATTGAAGTAATTTGAATCTGCTAGTGAGATTATTGTATTTTCCTGCATTTATAACACATCTTCATGATGATCAGTGTCATCTCTGATGGCTTTCTCATTTTTTTTAATCATA
>CACETY010000032.1 GCA_902562645.1 uncultured Pelagibacteraceae bacterium | reverse complement strand
TATTAATGATCTTTATAAAAATGGATTGCAAAGAGATCAATTTCTACCTTTTTTAAAAATTCTAAAGAATAATTGCACTGAATTAGAACTTAAAATTAAAGAAGATTATAGAGCTACAAAAAATACAAATTTGAGTCGTTTTTTATCACCTATAAATAACTCATCAAATTTTAAGTTTAATAAACATTTTAGAAAAGCCACTAAGAATAAAAAATTAGCCACCAAGTCCATAGAGGTTAAGGGTCGTAAATTAGTATTTGAAAATTTTCATGAAGGAGTTCTCAAGGTTTCTTTTGATGAAATTTGTAATAGAAATCTTGGATCAGAGGACTATATTGAAATTGCCAAAGAAAGTGAGTTTATTTTTATTGAGAATCTTCCTAAATTTAATGAAATTAATTCTAATCAACAACAAAGGTTTATTACTTTTATCGATATTATTTATGAAAAAAAAATACCATTGATGATCAAATCAGAAGTAGAATTAAATTCACTTGAGTCCTCTAAAAGCATGAAAGACCCTTTCAAAAGAACAGTTAGTCGACTGCATGAACTAACATCACAAAGTTTTAATTAATCTATGAGGCAAAAATTTTATAATCTAAAAATAAATACAAATGGTCAAAAGCTTTATGAGTTTACAGATGAAACAGAAGAATGGATTAATAACAATAAATTTAAAAATGGAATTATTAATTTAAGCATTCAACACACTAGTGCATCACTGATAGTTCAAGAAAATGCTGATCCAGATGTGCAAAAAGATCTAATTAACTATTTTGATAAATTGGCACCAATGGATAACAAATTGTATATTCATACTACAGAGGGAAAAGATGATATGCCAGCTCATATAAAATCTACTTTAACTAATAATCAAATTTCCCTTAGTATAAAAGATAGTGAATTACTTTTAGGAACCTGGCAAGGTATTTATTTATTTGAACATAGATTAGAGCCAACTACAAGAACTGTAGTTCATCATTTTATAGGAGACTAATTTTTTTTCTTAATTGATTGAAAAGCACTTAAAGCATCCGCCCTTGCTTTCTCATGAATAACAATTGGCATTGGATAGTTAACACCTATGATAGTGTTGATTGCTTCTTGATATTTTTTTTCCATTTCCCATGGTTTATGAATAAATTTTGATGGAACTTTTGATAATTCAGGAACCCATTTCTTTACATACTCTCCTTGTTTATCAAACTTTTCACCTTGTAGAATAGGGTTGAAAATTCTAAAATATGGTGCTGCATCAGCACCACAACCGGCTACCCATTGCCATTGAGCAACATTATTAGCTTCATTGAAATCTAGAAGGCAGTTTCTAAAATATTTTTCTCCTTCTTGCCAATTAATTCTTAAATGCTTCACTAAAAAAGATCCAACAACCATCCGGATTCTATTGTGCATCCAACCTGTTTCATATAATTCTCTCATTCCAGCATCTACAATTGGATAACCTGTCATCCCTTTTTTCCATGCATTTAAAAATTTAGAATTATTTACCCAAGGAAACTTGTCAAATTCTTTTCTTAAGTTTCCTTTTAGCATTTGTGGAAAGTAATTTATAAGACTATGTGAAAACTCTCTCCAACCGATTTCATTGGTAAATTTTTTTACACTTACATTTTTTGATTTTAGTTTTTTACACCTCTGCCAAATATCTCCAACATTAATTTGTCCATTTCTAATATATGGAGAAAGCAATGATGTTCCTTTAATTGATGGAAAGTCCCGATCTAGGCCATAATTAAGTATGTTTTTTTGAACAAAATTATCTAAATATTCATGGGCTTTTTGTTCTGAAGGCTCCCAATATTTTTCAAATTTTTTATACCAATTAGATTTAGGCAAAATATCCTCAGACTTAATTTGATTTTTAAATAATTTATCTATCTTTTTACACTTTTTAACTTTGTTTATTTTATCAGGCAGTCTTTCTAAATAAAATTGTTCTGCATTTCTCCAAAAAGGACTATAAACTTTAAAAGGCGTACCATCATTTTTTGTAATTTTGTCATATTCATTAAGCACATTTCCCTTAAAAAATTTAAAATCAATATTTTTTTTTGAAAAATCACCCACAATTTTTTTATCATTTTCTAATTCAGTAGGCTCATAAACTTTATTCCAATAAACAGATATTTTGCTACTAGATTTTATTTTAGAAAAAAAATTTATTGCATCGTCTTTAATTATTTCCAATCCAATATTTAGTTTTTTTAAATCTGATTTAAAGTTTTCTAGGGATTTACTTACCCACCATTTTTGAGCTTCTCTTTTATGATCGAAAATATTACTGTTAAAAATAAATACTGCTGTAACAATATCATGTTGATTGGTAGCATAAGTCAGCGCATCATTATTTTGTATTCGAAAATCATCTCTTATCCAAACCAGTGCTGTATTAACCATTTGACAACTGTTCTGATCCTTTAGATAGAAGTTCGTTATAAAGTCTTATGTCTGTATCACCTTCACATCCAATTAATAAAACATTCGAATTCATATCCAATTCAAGATCCTTTTTAATTTGTTCGTTATTACAACTAACATTTATACTTATTAGTGCAGGTGCTGAACATTCCCCTGCAACAATATAATCATCACCAAAGTATCCCTTAGCTAACATCGCAACTGATAATGGTATGTCATCATCTGGAATGCTCAGACAATTATTTACTGAATTTTTTAGAATTTGCCATGGGACTAATGATACATCTCCACATGACATTCCTCCCATAATGCTCTCTTTTTCTATTTTAACTCTAGTTAGTTTACCAACATCAATACTTTTTAAGACACAGTCTGCATTTTTTGGCTCAACTATAATAATTTTTGGAATTCTTTTAAAATACCTGGCAACTCCCGCTATTACACCAGACGCCATTCCTCCTACGCCTGCCTGTAAAAATATATGTGTAATATAATGATCAGTTTGTTTGGAGATTTCTTCTATCATGACTGAATATCCAGCCATGGTTAGTTTTGGCACTTTTTGATAATCTTCCCAAGCAACATCTTGTACAATTTCCCAACCATTTTCTTTAGATTGCTTTATGCACTCATCTAGAGAACTTTCGTAATTTCCTTTTACTCTTGTTACCTCTGCTCCAAGTTTTCGCATCTCGTCAGCTCTTGTTTCACTAACAAACTCACTTATGAAAATTTTACATGCAATTCCTAGTCTTTTTGCTCCCCAGGCAACTGATTTTCCATGATTTCCTGCAGTAGCTGTCGCAACAACAACATCCTTTCTTCCAGCTGAAACTTCCGCTACTGCATAAGCACCTCCAAGTGCTTTAAAAGATTTAAGTCCAAATCTTTTTGACTCGTCTTTGTAAAAGATATTTTTAAGATTAAGGTTATTTGAA
>CACETY010000031.1 GCA_902562645.1 uncultured Pelagibacteraceae bacterium | reverse complement strand
GACTATGTAGCAATTTCTTCAGAATTTCAAGCAATGGCACATTTGCCAAATGTTAATAATGCAAAAATTTTTGAACCTGATCCAGGTATCGTTTATTCTTGGGGGAAATAATGATACTTGATTTAAAGAAATTAAAATTAAGATCTGTTAATGAAAAATTACAAAATATTGATAGAAAAAAAAATAAAAGAGACTTTGTTATTTCAAATCCAGAGGGCAATCATGCTGTTTGCGCAGGTTTAACAGATAACATAGATGTAATTATAAAAGGACACGTTGGATATTATTGTGCTGGCATGAATCAAAATGCAAATATAACAGTTGAAGGAAATGTAGGAACTGGAGTAGCAGAAAATATGATGTCAGGCAAAGTTCATGTAAAGGGAAATGCATCACAATCAGCAGGTGCAACCGGACATGGTGGAATATTAATCATAGATGGTGATACTAGTTCAAGGTGTGGAATTTCTATGAAAGGTATAGATATAATAGTTAAAGGATCTGTAGGTCACATGTCAGCATTTATGGCTCAGTCAGGTAACCTCGTTGTTTTTGGTGATGCAGGTGAAGCATTAGGTGATAGCTTATATGAAACAAATATATACGTAAAAGGAAAAGTAAAATCTTTAGGAGCAGATTGTGAAGAAAAAAAAATGGATAAACATCATAAAACTAAATTGAAAGAACTTTTAAAGAAAGCTGGATCAAATATTAAACCTGAACAATTTAAAAGATATGGATCAGCTAGAAAATTATATAATTTTAACATTGATAATGTATCTAACTATTAATAATGAAAAATAAAACTCACCCACGTCAGTCTTGGACTTTTGATGAATACACTAATTCAGAAATTAGAAGAGCAGCTGAAACAGGAATTTATGATATCAGAGGAGGAGGCTCAAAAAGAAAACTTCCACATTTTGATGATTTATTATTTTTAGGTGCCTCAATGTCTAGATATCCTTTGGAAGGATATAGAGAAAAATGTACTACAAATGTTACTTTAGGCACAAAATATGCAAAAAAACCATTAGAGCTTGATATTCCAATTACGATTGCGGGTATGAGTTTTGGAGCATTGTCCGGTCCAGCAAAAGAGGCATTAGGAAGAGGAGCAAGTGCAGCTGGAACATCTACCACAACAGGTGATGGAGGAATGACACCAGAGGAAAGAGGTCAATCTAAAAATTTAGTTTATCAACTTTTGCCCTCAAGATATGGGATGAACCCAAATGATTTAAGAAAAGCGGATGCAATTGAAGTGGTAATTGGACAAGGTGCAAAACCAGGCGGTGGTGGAATGTTGCTTGGTCAAAAAATAGATGATCGTGTTGCAGAAATGAGAACTCTACCAAAGGGTATTGATCAAAGATCTGCGTGCCGTCATCCTGACTGGACTGGTCCAGATGATTTAAAAATAAAAATTTTAGAATTAAGAGAAATTACTAAATGGAAAGTTCCAATATTTATAAAAATTGCTGGAGCAAGACCATATTATGATACAGCATTAGCTGTAAAAGCTGGAGCAGATGTTGTTGTCTTGGATGGAATGCAAGGTGGTACAGCAGCAACACAAGAAGTATTTATTGAAAATGTTGGTCAACCAACTTTAGCTTGCATAAGACCAGCTGTTGATGCTTTGCAAGATTTAAATTCTCATAGAGAAGTTCAGCTTATAATTTCAGGTGGGATTAGAAATGGTGCGGATGTAGCTAAAGCTCTTGCTTTAGGAGCAGATGCAGTATCAATTGGGAGTGCGGCTATGATTGCAATTGGTGATAATGATCCGAAATGGGAAAAAGAATATAGAAAACTTGGAAGTAAAGCTGGAGCGTACGACGACTGGCATGAAGGAAATGATCCTGCAGGAATATCAACTCAGAAACCAGAGCTAATGAAAAGATTAGATCCAAAAAAAGCAGGTAGAAAATTATCAAATTATTTAAAGGTCATGTCTTTAGAAGCACAAACTATTGCACGAGCATGTGGAAAAAATAGTCTTCACAACTTGGAACCAGAGGATTTATGTGCATTAACTGTTGAAGCCGCAGCAATGGCTAGAGTTCCCTTAGCAGGAACTAGCTGGGTGCCAGGTATAAAAAAGAAATAGTTATTGATAGTTAATAAATAATTCGTAGAATAATTATTAATGCCCATAAATTTATCTAATATTGCTAAATCAAAAAAAATTAAATATTTTTTAATAAGTTTCGTTGATTTGTTTGGTGTATTAAGATCAAAATTAGTACCTGCACAAGCAATAAAAGAGATGCAAAAAAATGGTGCAGGATTTGCTGGATTTGCAGCTTGGCTTGATATGTCACCAGCAGACTCTGATATGTTTGCTGTGCCAGATCCAAATAGTTTAATTCAATTACCTTGGAATAAAGAAGTAGGTTGGCTTGCTTCAGACCTGTGGATGAACGGTAAACCTGTTGAGGCGTCACCAAGAGTGATGTTAAAAAAGCAAATAAAATTACTATCAAATGAAGGTTACACCATGAAATCAGGTGTTGAATGTGAATATTTTCTTATATCACCTGATGGTAGTTCTATTGCAGACACTAGGGATACTCAATCTAAACCTTGTTACGACCAATCAGCTTTGATGAGGCAATATGATTTAATAAAAGAGATATGTGATTGTATGATTACAATGGGATGGAACCCATATCAAAATGATCATGAAGATGCTAATGGCCAGTTTGAAATGAATTGGGACTACACTGACTGCCTAACTACAGCAGATAGACATACTTTTTTTAAATTTATGGTTAAGTCAATAGCAGAAAAGCATGGCTTAAGAGCAACATTTATGCCAAAACCATTTGAACAACTAACGGGAAACGGATGTCATGCTCATATTTCTTTATGGGATAAGAAAAAGAATAAATTTTTAGATAAAAACGACAAACTTGGCCTTAGTAAATTAGCATATAATTTTTTAGGTGGTGTAATTAAA
The DNA here is from genome assembly GCA_902562645.1 of uncultured Pelagibacteraceae bacterium. Lineage (GTDB taxonomy): Bacteria > Pseudomonadota > Alphaproteobacteria > Pelagibacterales > Pelagibacteraceae > Pelagibacter. The sequence continues at coordinate 434 of CACETY010000031.1, read as the reverse complement.
AATGCAGGTTCATTATCAGCATTCTTTAATCCAACTTTAAATAGTTATAGAAGAATAAATGCACCACCGACAAAATCTGGTGCAACATGGTCTCCAAGTAGTATTTCTTACACAGGAAATAATCGAACACATATGATTAGAGTTCCAGATCCAGGAAGGTTTGAACTAAGATTAATGGATGGATCAGCAAATCCATATTTACTACAAGCAGGAGTTTTAGCAGCAGGTATAAATGGTATTAGAAAAAAAGTTAATCCTGGAAAACCATTATTCTGTAATATGTACGCTGATCACAAAAAATATCCCAACCTACCAAAATTACCAAATACATTAGAAGATTCCTTAGAAATGTTAAATTTAAATACAGTAATGAAAAATGCTTTTGGAAAAGATGTTTTAAACAGTTATATCAAATTAAAAAAGTCTGAAATTCA
>CACETY010000030.1 GCA_902562645.1 uncultured Pelagibacteraceae bacterium | reverse complement strand
AGAGATTTAAAGCGCAGCAAAAACTATCAAAATTGCCAAGAAACTCTGCAAAAATTAGAGTTAGAAATAGATGTCAAATAACTGGTAGACCACATGGTGTTTATCGTAAATTAAAAATATCGAGAATTGCCTTAAGACAATTAGGTCTTGAAGGTAAAATTCCCGGATTAGTGAAATCAAGTTGGTAGAAAGGATATTATGAGTTTGAGTGATCCAATAGGCGATATGTTAGCAAGATTAAAGAATTCTCAAATGAGGAATCATAAGAAAGTAGAACTTCCGTCATCAAAATTTAAAACAAAAATTGCTGAAATTTTGAAATCTGAGGGATATATAATTGATTACGAGGTTAAATCAGATCAAAACAAATCTAATTTGCATATAAATTTAAAATATAATTCAGGTAATCCAGTTATAAGCTCAATAGAAAGAGTTTCTAAACCTGGGAGAAGAATATTTTCTAGCGCTGAAAGTTTACCTAAAGTAAATAATGGATTAGGGATCGCAATAATATCTACGCCAAAAGGAGTTATGACTGATATAGATGCAAGAAAGCAAAAAGTTGGTGGTGAAGTAATTTGTAAGGTATTTTAATGTCAAAGATTGGAAAAATAAATATATCTATACCAGAAAAAGTGAAGGTATTATTGAGTGGAAATATGATTAACATTGAAGGGCCACTTGGTAAAAAATCTTTAAGTATTGATTTAGATCTTTTTGATTTAAAAATTAATGATGGAAAAGATGTTTCAATTAAACCAAAGAAAAATAATCAAGATACTAAAAGATTATGGGGAATGAATAGAAGTTTGATAAATAATGCTATAATCGGTACAAGCAAAGGATATGAAAAAATCCTAGAGCTTTCGGGTGTTGGTTATAGAGCTGCCTTAAAGGGAAATGTGCTTAATCTTCAATTAGGTTTTAGTCATGATATTAATTTTGATATTCCAGATGGTGTAAAAATTCAAGTTGAAAAGCAAATTATTTTAAAAATCTCAGGGACAGATAAGCAACTGGTTGGCACGGTAGCCTCTGAAATTAAAAGTATCAGACCACCAGAACCTTACAAAGGGAAAGGTATCAAAGAACAAGGTCAATATATATTAAGAAAAGAAGGAAAAAAGAAATAATGAATTTATCAAAATCCGACAGAAAAAAATTCAGAATTAGAAATAAGGTGAAACAAGTTTCCTCTAATGAGAGATTTAGATTAAGCGTAAGTAGATCTGCAAAAAATATTAGTGCTCAAATAATTGATGACTCAAAAAAAATTACATTAGTTTCAGCAACATCAAATACCAAAGAAATAAAATCCAAAAAAATAAATAAGAAAGAATTGTCTACAATTGTAGCTCAACAACTTGCAAAAAAAGCAAAAGATTTGAAAATAACCAAAGTTTATTTTGATAGAGGTATTTACAAATATCACGGAAGAGTAAAATTACTAGCAGATGAATTAAGAAAGAATGGAATGGAATTTTGAAAATGGAAAAAAATACTGAATTTGTTGAAAAATTAGTTCACATAAACCGAATAACTAAAGTAGTAAAAGGTGGAAGAAGATTCGGATTTTCTGCTTTAGTAGTTGTTGGTAATCAAAATGGTAAAATAGGTGTTGCACACGCAAAAGCAAAACAAGTTCCAGATGCAATTAAAAAAGCCAATGAACTTGCAAGAAGGAACCTTGTTCAAATTCCATTAAGAGAAGGAAGAACTATTCATCATGATATCTTTGGAAAAGATGGTGCCGGTAAAATTAAATTAAGGGCTGCCCCAAAAGGTACAGGTATTATAGCAGGTGGAGCTGTAAGAGCAGTATGTGAGGTGCTAGGGATAAAAGATATAGTTGCAAAATCACTAGGAACCGCCAATCCTCACAACGTAATCAGAGCTTGTATGAAGGCATTAATTAAACAAAACTCTCCAAAAAATATTTCGTTAATCAGAAATAAAAAAATTTCAGAAATAATTGAGAAAAGAGGGTAATGAACATTCTAAATAATACATTAAAGGTTAAAATTCCAAAAAAAAAACTTGGTCGAGGAATTGGATCTGGGAAAGGAAAGACATCAGGGAGAGGTGTAAAAGGACAAAAATCTAGATCTGGAGTTGCAATTAAAAGTTTTGAGGGTGGGCAAATGCCTTTGTATAGAAGACTTCCAAAAAGAGGTTTTAATCCAATAAGAAAAATAAAAGTGGCAAAAATTAACCTTGATCAAATACAAACCTTTGTAGATAATAAAAAAATTGATACCACTGCTCAAATTAACTTAGAAGTTTTAAAAAAAAGTAATTTAGTTAACAAATCTTATTTAAAATATAAAGTTCTGGGAAATGGCAATCTAACATCAAAAATTGACATACTGGCTGACTTCTCCTCTGCTTCAGCAAAAGAAAAAATTGAGAAATTAGGTGGTAATTTAAAATTAAAAGATCTTAAATAAAAAATGAGCGAGTCATCTCAAAAAAATGATTTAAGAAATAGAATAATATTTACTATATTTATTTTAGCAGTTTATAGATTGGGAACCTTCGTTCCATTACCGGGAATAGATCCAGAGCAATTACAAATTATGATGGACAGTAATCAAAAAGGATTACTTGGTATGTTTAATGTATTTGCTGGAGGGGCTGTTAGCAGAATGGCCATATTTGCATTAGGAATAATGCCATACATATCGTCGTCAATTATTATACAACTACTAACAGGTGTTACTGATTATTTTAAGAATTTAAAAGCCCAAGGTGAAATCGGTAGACAAAAAATTACACAAATAACAAGATACGGAACTGTACTTTTAGCTACTGTTCAGGGTTACGGCCTTGCAGTAGGCTTAGAGTCTTCAGCTGACTTAGTAATAAATCCTGGGGTTTTTTTTAAAATCTCAACAGTAACAACAATTGTAGCAGGAACTATATTTTTAATGTGGTTAGGAGAGCAAATAACCCAAAGAGGTATTGGTAATGGAATATCATTAATAATATTTTCAGGAATAGTTGCCGAAATTCCAAGAGCTTTAGTTACAACATTTGAATTAGGTAGAACAGGCGCCATATCAACTGTGATGATTATATTTATATTTATTCTGTTAATATTAACAATTTTATTTATTGTTTTTATGGAAAGAGCATTAAGAAAAATTCTTATTAATTATCCAAAAAGACAAATGGGAAATAAAATGTATGGAGGAGAGTCTTCACACCTACCTCTAAAAATTAATTCTGCTGGAGTGATACCAGCAATTTTTGCATCTGCACTATTATTACTACCAGTTACTTTTTCAAATTTTAACGTTTCACAAAATGAAACATTTTTAAATATTTCTTCTTATTTTTCACAGGGACAACCTCTATATATGCTTTTGTATGCATCTGGTATAATCTTTTTTACTTTTTTCTACACATCTATAACATTTAACCCCAATGAAACTGCAGAGAATTTAAGAAAATATGGTGGCTTTATTCCAGGAATAAGACCAGGAGAAAGTACAGCTCTTTATATAGACACAATATTAACAAGATTAACAACAATTGGTGCTTTATATCTTACTTTAGTTTGTTTAATGCCAGAATTTTTAATTGCAAATTATCCTATCCCTTTTTATTTAGGAGGAGCTTCAGTATTAATAGTAGTTGTTGTAGCTATTGATACAGTTACGCAAGTTCAAACTAGGTTAATGAGCTCTCAATATGAGCAATTAATTAAGAAAACAAAATTTGGAAGATAAATTTAAGTGAATGTAATAATATTTGGACCACCAGGAGCAGGTAAAGGTACACAATCCAATAATATTGTAAAAAAATTTAAGCTATATCAAATCTCAACTGGTGATCTTCTAAGGGATGAAGTTAAAAACCAAACTGACATAGGAAAAGATATAGAAAATATTATTTCAAAAGGAGATTTCGCAACTGACGAAATAGTAAATGAGCTAATTAAAAAAGCTATATTTGATCCTAATAAAAAAAACAAAT
>CACETY010000029.1 GCA_902562645.1 uncultured Pelagibacteraceae bacterium | reverse complement strand
TGTTCTTAAAACTTTTGATGATGGCACAGTACCAATTGGTTTGAATTCCTGGTCTACTATGAAAATTTCAAGAAATTCTTCAGGAAGATCTTTGTTTTCACGAAGATAATCAATTGTTTGACCCACAGACCAATTGCTTGGTATTGCTGTAAATTCTCTCTGCATAATTCGTGCAGCCGAGTCTTCGGGATAACTTAAACTTTCAAGTAAAGCAAATCTATCTTTTGGGGGGAGCGAGCCTAAGATTGTATTTTTATCTTTTTCATCAACGTTTTCTAAAATTTTGATTGCATCATCCGATTCTAAATTTTTTAAAATATTAACAATGGTATCTGACGATAAATAATTAATTAATTCAGATTGTATAGACTCATTTAATTCAATAAAAACTTCTGGATCAACTTTAAAATTATTTAATTTTATTAAATTCTCTCTATCATTTTCACTTAAATGTTCAATAATATCAGCAGCATCTGCAGGGTGCATATCATTAAATGAATTTGTAATAAATTCTGCATCATTATCAGAGATCTTACTTGTTACAACTTTGATGAATTCTTTATTAAATTCAAAGTTAACTTTTTTATCTTTAATTTTTTTTACCAAAGTCATAAATTTATCTATAAATTAGTTGGCACTATTAATACAAAATATTAATATTACAAATTTATAATGATGATTAGGATCAAAAAGTCAATAAAACCTATAAAATATGAAAATGCAATTTCTTTATTAGAAGAAAGATTGAATGAAATTGTTGAAAAAAGGGGTGATGAACTAATATGGATTTTAGAACATAAAGACGTTTATACAGCAGGTGTGAGTTATAAAAATAATGAATTATTAGATAAATCTATAAAGTTAGTTAAAACAAATAGAGGTGGAAAAATTACACATCATGGTCCTGGGCAACTGGTTTTTTATTTTGTAATTGATTTAAATAAAAGAGAAAAAAATATTCGAAAACTTATTACCTCTGTAGAAAATACAATAATTGATACTCTAAAAGAATTTAAAATTAATGTCTTTGCAGATAGAAAAAATATTGGTATTTGGTATAAAAGAAAATTTAATAATAGAATTAAATTTGAAAAAGTAGCAGCTATAGGAATAAAAGTAAAAAAATGGATTGCTTATCATGGTTTTTCAATAAATATATCAAATAATTTAGATGCTTATAAAAAAATAATCCCATGTGGTATAAAGGATAAAGAAGTCACAAATCTGATTAGTATAAAAAAACAAAAATATAATAATTTACCAGATATATTAATTAAAAAGTTTTTAAAAGAAATTAAAAATTAAGTCTTTTTGCTTTAAGCATATTCCTAAAATATTCAGGTGGTATAGCTCGAAATGTATATTTTTTTTTATTTATTTGAAATTTAATTTCATATGAATGCAGCATAAGATTTTTATTATTTTTTTGTATTTTAAAAGAATTGTATTTTTTATCACCTATAATTGAGTGACCTAAATCAAATAATTGCTTTCGTAACTGATGTTTTCTTCCTGTAATTGGCTTCAACTGAATGAAAGTAGAATTATTATTTTTATCTAAGATTTCATATTGTGTCTCAGCATTCTCTATTATCTTTTTTTTTCCATCATATCTTATAAGATTATTATTTATGGAACCTTTATCTTTAATTGTTATTTCTCCATGACAAATTGCAATATAGGTCTTATAAACTTTTCTTAATCTAAACAAAGTTGTGAGCAGTTGTGCTGTTGGTCTATTTTTTGCTATTAGAAACACTCCAGAAGTTTCTTTATCTAGTCTATGCACTGAATATGGCTTTTCATCTTTAAAAATTTCACTATTAGAAAAAATATCTATAAGATTTTTTTTTGACTTTGTCCCACCTTGAACAGATATACCTGCTTGCTTATTAAGAACAATGAAGTTATCGTTATTTTCAATAATAAAATCCTCATTTTCCTTGATTATTGTATCTGAAGGTTTAAATTTGATTTTATTAGTAATAATTTTTTTATTAATTTTAAAGTTGTGGAGTTCAATCAAATCATTAATTTGAAGCTTGATTGAACTTTTGACTTTTTTTTTATTAAGTTTAATTTTTCCACTTCTAAGACTCTTCTCTATTAAACTTTGAGGTATTGACTCAAAATGTTTACGTAAGAATCTATCAATACGCATACCAGCATACGTAGTATCTACGTTGATAGTTTTTTTCATAATGAATGGTAGTTAGGCTGTAGCTTCTTTTGGTGCTTCTACTTTTTTATCTGTTGCTTTAGCTTTTTCAGTTTTCTTTTTATCTACTTTTTTTGCTTCTATATCACGATCAACAAATTCTATTACTGCCATAGGTGCGTTATCTCCATATCTAAATCCTGCTTTAATAATTCTTGTGTATCCACCTTTTCTATTTTGATACCTTTTTGATAAAGTTTTTCTAATTTTACTTGCAGATGCTTCATCTTGAAGTTTAGATATTAAAGTTCTTGTGTTTTGCAGCGTATCTTTCTTCCCTAAAGTGATTAATTTATCAGCTTGTGGTTTTAAAACTTTAGCTTTCGGTAATGTTGTAGTGATTTGCTCATACTTTACAAGAGAGTTAAGCATATTTTTTATTAAAGCTTTTCTATGTTCAGATGTTCTATTTAGTTTTTTATAACCAAATTTATGTCTCATTAAATTGCTTCCTCAAGTTTTTTAGATAATTCAGCTATATTGTCTGGAGGCCAATTTGGTATTTCCATGCCTAAATATAATGACATACCTGTTAGAACTTCTTTTATTTCATTCAAAGATTTTCTTCCAAAATTTGGAGTTCTTAACATCTCTCCCTCAGATTTTTGAACTAAATCACCAATATAAATTATATTATCATTTTTTAGACAATTCATAGATCTTACTGAAAGTTCCAATTCATCAACCTTTCTAAGTAGATTTTTATTAAATTCTGGCTCAGTTGGTTGTTCTCTAACAATTACTTCTTGTGGTTCATCAAAGTTGACAAACATTCCTAGCTGATCTTGAAATATTCTAGCTGAGTAAGCTACAGCATCTTCAGCTGATATGGATCCATTTGTTTCAACTTCCATAGTTAGTTTGTCATAGTCCAAAGCCTTACCTTCTCTTGCTGTGCTTACTGAATATGAAACTTTTTTTACAGGACTAAATAATGAGTCTATAGCAATAAGACCTAAAGGTGGTTCCTCAGGTTTGTTCATATCTGCTGAAACATAGCCTTTACCATTACTAACTGTCATTTCCATATGGAAATTCGTGTTTTCATCTAAATTACATATTACTAAATCTGGATTTAATATTTCAATATCTGCTGATGTTGTAATATTTGATGCTTTTATTTCGCCTGGGCCTTTGGCATCTAAGATAAGTTTATTTGTTGTCTCAGAATTACTTTTTAAAGCTAAAGATTTTACATTCAAAACTATATCTGTTACGTCTTCTCTAACTCCTTTAATTGATGTAAATTCATGCAGAACACCATCTATCTGTATTGCTGTAACTGCTGTTCCTCTTATTGATGATAAAAGAATTCTTCTTAAGGAATTTCCAAGTGTAAGTCCATAGCCTTTTTCTAAAGGCTCTGCTACAATTTTGGCATAAGATTTATCATCACTTAAGTTAACATCAAGTTTTGGTGGCTTAATAAGTGATTTCCAATTTTTTATATTTACCTCTGATGTTTCCATTTATACTCTCCTTTTTTTAGGTGGTCTTGCACCATTATGTGGCATCGGTGTTGTATCTTTTATTGATATAATTTTAAAACCTCTAGCCTGTAAAGCTCTCAATGCTGTTTCTCTTCCTGATCCAGGTCCTTTAACTTCAACTGATAAAATTTTCATACCAACATCTAAAGCTTTTGCAGCTGCAGAATCTGCTGCTACCTGAGCAGCATAAGGTGTTGACTTTCTTGAACCTTTAAAACCCTTTTGACCTGCAGATGCCCAAGAGATTACATTACCATTTGTATCAGCAATTGTAACAATAGTATTGTTAAATGTTGATTGAACATATGCAATACCATTCAAAATATTTTTTTTATTTTTCTTTTTTTTTGAATATGAGCTTTTTTTTGACTTTTGAGATGTTTCTTTTAATTGATCTTTATTATCTGTTTCTTTAACCATATTATTTTTTAAGTGGTGTTAATTTTTTACCTGCAATAGCTATTGCCTTTCCTTTACGAGTCCTTGCATTACATCTTGTTCTTTGTCCTCTAACAGGTAATTTTTTTCTATGTCTTGAACCTCTGTATGAAGCAAGGTCTATTAATCTTTTTATATTTAAGGAAATATCTCTTCTCAGATCACCTTCAACAGAGAATTTTTGGTCAATAAACTCTCTTATTTTTAAAATTTCCTCATCAGTAAGTTCATTAACCCTTTTATTTTTGGGTATATCTAATGAGTTACAAATATCTGTAGAATTTTTTTCACCAATTCCATAAATATAAGTTAGACCTATTCGAACTAATTTATTTTGTGGTATGTTTACACCTGCTATACGAGCCATAATACTGAGATAAAATTTAGCCTTTTATATAATAAGTTTTTTTAAAGTCAATGTCTTAAACTGATAGAATGTGCTCTATTTTGCTTGAAATTACATGTATTTCCTCATCACCATTGATTTCATAAAAATTTCTATTTTTAGAATAGAAATCTAAGACCGGTCTAGTGGTTTCCATGTA
>CACETY010000028.1 GCA_902562645.1 uncultured Pelagibacteraceae bacterium | reverse complement strand
ATGGAAAAATTCTAATAGATAATGCTTTCATTGATAACTGGAAATTTAATATTACTAGCGATGAACGTCTAACAACAAAATTAAAAAAAAGAATTAATAAAATTTCAGGAAATATAGATGAGGAGAACGATATTGGTTGTGTGACATTTTCAAATGTATATTTCAAAAATACTACAATATTTATTTCTAATCTTGGATGTAAAAATTCAGTTCATATAATAAATTCAAGAGGTGATATAAATGAATTAAAAGGAGAATACTTAAGTAATGATGCCTTTGATATAGATTTTTCAGATTTAAAAATAAAAAATGCAACAATTGTTCAATCTGGATCAGAATGTTTCAGCTTAAAAACAGGAAATTATAATTTCAAAAATTTAAATATTAAGGATTGCATTCATGGAATTTCTATAGGTGAAAATGGAAAACTTGAAATAGATAAATTCAAAAGTATCAACTCTGAAACTGCTATAACTGTCAAAGATGGATCTGAGTTGTTTTTAAAAGAAGCTTTAATAAATAAAGTTGATTACTGTTTTAAAGTATTTAGAAAAGAAATTTTGTTTAACTACAGCAAAATAAATTATAATGAAAATTTAACTTCATGTAATGCCAATAAAAGAATGATATCAAAAGACGAATTTTCAACAATTAAAAGAATTTTTTAATACCTTCGCAGTACTTTGAAAATCTTTTAATATCACCACCAAATAGATCCTCTAATTCACTGTGATAAGTATCATTATTTTTTTTGACCTCAATCACAGACTTTAATTCCTTGAAAGAATTTAAAATATTGCAATTGTAATCAAGTTTTGAAAATTTAATATCGTAATCCAATGTATATCTAATTTTTTTTTCAACAGATAAAAAATATTTTCTCTTATAAGATACTTGTAATTTTGGAACTAATTTTTCTGTGCAAGTTTTATAAATTAAATTTTTAATTTCATTTAGATTAAAATGGTTCAATTTAATTACCTTTTTACTTGACCTTTCATTAACTTTTGATTTAATTTCTAAGGAATATTTATTATCATTATTGTAACTTCTAATTCTAAATTTGCTTCTCGGAGTAATACCCTCTTCGCTTCTGTTAAAGTGTTTTAAATCTTCAGTATCAAAATAAATTGATGAGATTGTTCTCATAACATGATGATTCTCCAGATTTAAACTTTGAATACGTTTCAGATTATTAGAGAGAGTATCATAAATTTTTTTTTCAGATCTAAATGTAATCATTAATTTAAATTAATGTTTGTTATTTTAGAACGAACATAATTGATATTATTTTTACACATATCTACAGTAGATATTAATTCAACATTTTCTATTAAAGTATCTAAAAAAGTTAAACATATGTTATTTAAATTACTATTTTCATTTTCATTTTTTTGATCAATAATTCTTAATACTAATTTTTTTAGTTTAGAATTTGCAATATATATCTTTGAATTTGTATTTAATTTTATATTTAAAATAGCTTTTGTTATGTTTTTATCAAAATTAAAGTAATTTAAACTATTATTTCTTGTTTCAATATCTGAATTTTCCTTATTCACAATTATTTTATTTACTGACATATCAATTATATTTTCAGCCACTGGTAGAACTAACTTTTGTATATCATTATTTTTATATATTGAGTGCGATCCAGTTAAAATTTTTTTTGCCTCTTTAAATGAGATGTTTTTGCAATAAAGTTCGGGTTTACACATTTGAAATAATTGATGTTTTTTGTTAAAAATTAAATATTCTAAATTTTTATTTTTTTCGAAACTTTGAATTCCAAATTCGTAATTTGTATTTATTTCGCTAAAAGTTGGTTTCTTAAAAAATAAATCTTTTCTTGTCAAATAATATGATGCAATACATTCAAATTTTTTATTTAATTTTGTTGTTGCTCTTAATTGAAAATTTTTTTTAAATTCCTTTAAAATATTTGGTGTATTATCATTACAATTATTCATATCAAAATTATTAAAGACTATATCGCCGTCGAAATATATACTTACTTTATGGTTATAATGGGGGTCATAAAAAAATTTAGAATTTTTAAATGATAAACCGTGAGAACCATATGGCTCATTTAGTTCCTCAAATTTTTTTTGGGAATAAAAATTCTCACTTAAAATCGCATTTAATGAAATATTATAATTATTCTTTTTAATAAAACTGTTGTTTTCAATTTTATAACTTTCAACAAAATTAGAGATTTTTTCATTAAAACAATTCTCAAAATTATTTTTGTTACTTTTCATGCATTGAACTCTTTTTTTCATCCAATAACTTGTATTTCCTTCTACAATAGGAATATCATATAAACTCCATCTATTGAGAAAATCTGCCTCCGTCTTTTCTTGAAATATCATTTGAGTTTTAAGTTTGTTAAACTTTAAGTTAACCATGGATGAAAAAGGAGTTGGATAATTTAAATTTTCCATCAATAATGACCAAAATATTTCGTTTTCATAATTTTTTGTTCTTGGCAATAACAAACGAAAATTTCTTATTCCTTCAATATCTCCATCTATAATTTTTACATGAAAGGAAGTTATACCTCTTTTAAAATCGATATGATCCATAGTTGTTGGACTACCGTTAATTCTAATTTTTGCGTTATATTTTTTAAAATCATAAATAATTTTTGCTTTTATCCACCTTTTTTCTTCTCTACTCTTTACACTGTTAAAATTTATTTCACTTAAAAATTTATAAAATTTTTTTAAATTTTTCTCTGAAAGCTTGATTTCAATTTTTTTATTTATTTTAGGTATATTTTTAAGATCATAAGAGAAGCTTTGTTGGGAAAAAAATAAAATGAATAAAATAGATATTATAAATTTAAAATTTATAATTTTAGTTTCTTTTTGTAACTGAAACATTTTTAATTTTAAGCTCTTTTAATGTATCAATTTTATTTTTAATTTTATGGTGCTCTTCTATATTATCAAACTTCAACATTATTTCTGTTTTTTTGTTAATATAATCCTCATCAATATTTTGAATATTATTATTTAAATCAATTACATTATTTATTTCAGACATAGTATTTTCAAAAACGTAATTTGCTTCTACATATTTGTCTTGATCGTTAATTAATAAATGCTGAACTTTAAGAAAATTAAATTTAAATAAAAATCTTAATATAATTGGGAATACAATTATTATTAGAATAAGAAAAATAGCATATTTAATATTGACGGATGCTGTCACTCCCAATGTGATTAGAAAAAATAGTAATGCTAATTCATAAACACTCTTTATTGGAGTTCTGTATCTGACAATTGATAAAGCTCCTATCATACCTAATGAAAGAGCAAGATTGCTTGATATTACAGATGTAATAATCATGGCTATTGGTGGAAGCAATATTGAAGTAAATAAATAACTAGGGCTTCTAAAGTAGCTGAATAGAATAAAGCTATGAATATAGAAAACAAGCAAACCTCCACCAGCCACCAATAAAGTTTTAATTAAAATTAATTGATCAAGTTTTGCAAATAATAAATCCATATTTATCTTTAAACTATATTATAATTTGAATAATCTAAAATGAAAATTAACTATAATAAAAAAATTATTATCCAATATGAAAATAAACCTGATAAAATTGTAGCAATTACATTATTAGAAAAATAACCAACTAATATAGCAATTATTGCTCCAAATATTTTAGGATCATTCATTTCAATAAATGTTCCATAATCATTAATAAAAATTCCTGGAAATATAATTGCTGGAAATACTGCTGAAGGAACATATGCTAGTACTGCTTTAATTCTTTCTCCCAATAAATCTCTGTCTACTAGAGCAACCATAGTCATTCTTGTAAAATAAGTAATTATCCCTGCAATGATAATTGATGACCAAGTCATTTTTTTAACCTCAATACTAATGCAGCTACAAACAATGCTATGATTGGTGATATTATTATGTAGGATTTGAAAGGTGCATCAAAGAATAACAATGAACTTAATCCACATGTGATCATAACTATTACATGATCTAATTTTTTTAAATCTTGAACAACAATCGCAATAAAAGTTAAAGGGACTGCAAATTTCAATCCTAGCTCCTCTGGCACAAATGAACCAACTATTATTCCTGACAATGTCGATAGCTGCCAAAAAATCCAAAGAGTACCTCCTGAACCTAGTAAATGATAATGAAGATATGGTTCATTTTTATTTTTTTTAAAGAACTTGTTCGACTCTGCAAACCCCTGGTCTACCACTAAATAAGATATCAATAACTTTTTAATAAATGAGAGTTTTTCTAAATATTCAGACAAAACTGCCCCATATAATAAGTGTCTGGAGTTAATTACCCCTACTGATGTGATCGCTATTACCGCAGAAGCTCCCCCTGAAAGCAATTGTAAGAATACTATTTGAGACGCACCGCCAAAAATAATGATAGACATTGCGTAAACTAATATAGGGCTAAAACCGAGTTCTATTCCAATTGCACCACAGACAATTCCAAAAGGAATTACTGAAAACATATGAGGTGCTACAGACAATAAACCCTTTGTTAATAATTGTTTTTTTGTGAACATTACTTAACTGTTTGTAAAGCAATTTTTAAATATTTCATATCGAGTTTACAATCTTTGTATCCTCGCTTTACTACATTTAAGTATCTTTCAGTTGGATATCTAAATTCAGTTTTATTAACCATAATGTAAGTCATCACTGTTTTATTATAATAAGTAAAATAAAGTTTTTTATAAAGAATTGGATAATCCTCATAAACATCTAGTTTTTTTTCATCACTTTTAGATATTTCAAATAAAGCACCGGGAACTAAAGAATTTTTGCTCTTTTCTATATCAGCGGCTCTATATTTACTTCTAAAGTTTAATCTATAGCCCTTAAGTTCATATTTTTTTAAGAAAACAGAGTCTTTACATCTCCGCTTCATTTGAAAAAGATTAAGATTACTTCCGTAAGCAAAATATAACATTACTATAATTCAACTACTTTAATATTTTTTGCTTTAACAAATTCAAGAATTAATGAACTGCATAAATCTATTTTTTCTTTATCTTTTGATCTTAATACAATTGAAACGCCCAACTTTCCTTGTCTAAAAAATGGGTAACTTCCTATTTCTACATCTTTATTATTATCTTGCACATTGGTTAAAGAACTAGCTATTTCACTTTCATAAGTCATTAAATTTATGGTTTTACTTAAAATAGGATCTCCTCCAATCAAAACATTACTTAATCCACCAATCATTGCTTTTAATATTGATGGAACACCT
>CACETY010000027.1 GCA_902562645.1 uncultured Pelagibacteraceae bacterium | reverse complement strand
AAAAACCAAATATAAAATAATAGTTGCTCCAAAAAAAAATAAAAAAAATTTTTATGAAATTAATATTGGCAAAGCAACATTTATCATGGGACAACCAAATTTAGACAAAAATTTGTTGTCTAAAGCATCAAAACTAAAATGTATTATAAATGTGGAAAGCAATTTTATGGATAATATAGACTATGATTATTGTTTCAAAAAAAATATTCATGTTATTGCAACTTCGCCAGTATTTTCAAGGCCCGTAGCTGAAATTGCTTTAGGTATGACATTGTCTCTTCTAAGAAATATCCACAATGCACACTTTGATTTTATTAAATCTAAAGAGAAATATGGTTTAGAAAGTAATTTACAAGCTTCACTTCTTACAAATAAAAAAATTGGTTTGCTAGGGTTTGGAGACTTAGCAAAATCTTTATATCCTTTACTTTTGCCATTCTCAAAAAATATTAATGTATATGATCCATGGATACCTAAAAATAAAATAAAAAAAATTGGATTTAACCCAATTAATTTAAACAAGATGTTTAGTAGTTGTGAAGTAATTTATGTATTAGCCACAATCACCAAAAAGAATAAACATTTAATTGATAAGAAATTATTAAATAAAATGAAATCTGGAACTGTTTTTATTTTAATGAGCAGAGCAGCAATAGTTAATTTTAAAGATTTGATTAAGAGAATTAAAAAGGGAGATATTTATGTCGCAACCGATGTCTTTCCAGATGAACCAGTAAAAAAAAATGATCCAATAAGAAAGTTAAAAAATACACTATTTTCTGCTCATAGAGCTGGTGCTTTAGAGGAAGCTTTTTATAATATGGGTGAAATAGTTTTGAAAGATATGAAGCTTATTTTAAAAAATATGCCACCTAAATTCTGCAAAAGAGCTCAAAGAGAAACTGTAAAACTTTTAGCCTCAAAACCAGTTGCAATTAACTGATTTTTTTATATTTTCTTGAATTATGTCATCTGCCAATCAATTATTATTAGAAGCTAAAAATGTTACAAAATACTTTGGCACAATTACTGCTCTTGAAAATGTAAACCTTAAAATTCATGCAGGTGAATGCTTAGGAGTTGTAGGAGACAATGGAGCAGGAAAAACAACATTAATGAAGGTTTTATCTGGCCTATATAAACCAAGTGCAGGCTCTTTACATTTTGAAGGAAAAGAAAAAGTTTTAGAAAGTCCTAGGGACTCTCAAAACTTAGGTTTAGAAATGGTTTATCAAGATTTAGCTTTAGCAGGCAATCTTCCAATAGGCGAAAATATTTTTTTAGGCCGTGAACCAACGACTAATTTGGGATTATTAAAGTTTCTTGATTATAAAAAAATAAAAGAACTTACAGAAGCACATCTTGGTAAACTTAAAATTAATGTAAAGAGTGCTGATCAAAAAGTTGAGGAACTTTCAGGTGGACAAAGACAAGCAGTTGCAATTGCAAGATCAACGGCATTTAACGCAAAAGTAGTGATCATGGACGAACCAACAGCAGCATTAGCTATTAAAGAAGTTGGTAAAGTTTTGGATTTAATAAATGGTCTGAAAAAGACTGGGGTAGGTGTAATTGTGATCAGTCATAGAATGGATGATATTTTTGCAGTTTGTGATCGTGTGATGGCTTTGTTTCAAGGAACAAATTTTGCAGAATCTGAATTATCAAACACTTCAAGAGATGAAGTTATTGGATGGATAATGGGTAAAAAATAATCATGGACTCAAAAGATCAAGATAAAGACTCTTTATATCTAAAACTCATTCCTTACTTTGAGAAATACGGAATATTATTATTATTAGTGATAATGATAGTTGTTATGCATTTTCTTCAACCTGATGTTTTTTTATCATGGAGAAATGTAACAAATGTTTTCAAACAAATATCTTGGCAGTCAATGCTAGCGCTAGGAGTATTTATGGTGATTGTAACCGCTGGTATAGATCTTTCAGTCGGATCTATAATGATGTTGTCACTGATGATACTTGCAATTGTCGCTAAGGCTGGTGCTCCATGGTATATTGTTGTTATCACACCTCTTATAGCTGGATTTTTATGTGGGTTATTTAATGGTTTAGGGATTACCTTACTAAGGATGCCCCATCCGTTTATAATGACATTAGGTACATTATATATATTTAGAGGAACGGGTAATTTAATTTCTGGCGGAACTCCAATAAGCGGCTTCACAGATGAAGTGAGATACCTTGGGCATGGAAGAATTGATTTAACTTGGCTTGGTTTAGAAAAGTCGCAATACCTTCCTGTTAGTTTAGTTCTTATTGCAATTGTCTATATAATATTTTGGATATTCATGAACAAAACCCGGACAGGGAAATGGATATATGCAATTGGTGGTAATCCAAACGCGGCAAGAGCCTCAGGTATTAATGTGAATAAAATTCTTGTAATAGTTTACTCGCTTTGTGGTTTTTTATCTGGAATTGGAGCTTTAATTTTAGCTGGTCGAACAGACTCAGGTTACCCAAATGCAGGGTTACAGTCCGAATTGGATGCCATTGCAGCATGTATTATCGGTGGCGCCAGTTTTTTTGGTGGGAGAGGAACCGTTTTAGGCGTTTTTGCAGGAGTGATGATAATGGGAATTTTAAGAAATGGTCTTAATTTGATGGATGTGAGTTCATTTTGGCAACAAGTATTAATTGGATCAATTATAGTACTAGCTGTTTATGTTGATGTATTAAGAAGAGATTTTGGGACAAGAAAATAAAAACACGTAAAAGTTGAATTAAAAATAGTTACCATTGTAACAGTTGAATTTTTTTAAAAAATTTTATTAAATTGATTTTTAATAATTATTAAAGGGGATATTAATGAGTAAATTGTTTAAATTAATAGGTGCTTTCACAGCATCTGTTTTTCTTCTTTTAAGTATTACAACAAGTGTAAGTGCTGAGAAGAAAATTTTATTTAGTATAAAAGGACCTGGTTCAGGAAACCCATTTTGGGCTTCTGTAACTAAAGGTGCAGAAGAAGAAGCTGCAAAATTAGGGGTAAAACTAATTTTGATTGCTCCACCACAAGAGGGAGATGTTCAAGCACAAATTAACCAAGTGGAAGATCAACTTGCAAAAGGTGTTGATGCTTTAGCTCTTGCGCCAGGAGATCCAAATGCATTTGCGCCAATAGTAGATGATGCTATTAAGAGCGGAGTTCCAGTTGTATTTGTTGATACAAAAGGAATAAACGAAGGTGTTACTTTTATTGGAACAAATAATATGAATGGTGCAGAATTAGCTGCAAAATTTATTTGTGATAAAACTCCAAAAGGTTCAGATGTCGCAATTCTTACAGGAATTGAGTCTCAATCAACTGCATTATTAAGAAGAGATGGTGCAATTAAAGGATTTAAAAATTGTGGTTTAAATCTTGTTGCAACTCAAACTGCTGAATGGGATACTGCAAAAGGTAGATCTGTTACTGAGTCAATCATTTTGAAAAATCCTAACATCAAAGCAATATTTGCTTCTAACGACAATATGGGCTTAGGTGCAATGCAAGCTCTTAAGGATGCTGATATGAATGATGTAATCGTTGTTGGTTTCGACGCTACTCCTGATGCTGCTACAAGTATCTTAAAAGGAGAGATGACTGCAACAATAGCTCAGTTCTCATACAACATGGGTGCATATGGAGTTAAATATGCTCTTGAGTTAGCTAATGGTGGAAGTATCGATCCTAATATTGATACAGGAACACAATTAGTAACTAAAGAAAACGCTAACGATTTTAAATAATCTTTAGAGAAAACAAAATTAAAAGGGTGGAATTTTATTTCACCCTTTTTTTTATGTAATATAGTATTCAAATGCTAATTAATATTAATCCAATTTTAAATCCTGAACTTTTATATCATTTAAGAGCCATGGGACATGGTGATAAATTAGTGTTAACAGATGCTAATTTTCCTGCTTATTCTCATTCTTTAAATAATAAAGTAATTAGATTAGATGGCGTTGATATCTATGAAGCTGCAAAAGCTATTCTTTCAGTTTTTCCACTAGATAGTTTTATAGATTCTGCTGCAGAAAGAATGCAAGTTGACAATAAACCAGATGAATTAACAGAGTGTCACAAAGATTTTATAAAAGCTGTGAAAGAAACTTCTGGAGAAAATTGGAAAGTAGGTTCAATTGAGAGGCAAGAATTTTATAAAGTAGCAAAAAAATCTCAATTAATCGTATCTACTTCTGAAACAAGGCCTTATGGATGTTTTATACTAACAAAAGGAGTAATTAAACCAGATGGTAGCGTTTGGGTTCTTGATAAATAATGAACTCTATATGCATTTTTGGAGTATTCGTAGCTGACCTATGTTTCTTTGCTGAAAAAATTCCTGTTAAAGGAGAAACAGTTTTAGGTAAAAATCATATAATTGGACCAGGCGGCAAAGGATCTAATCAAGCAATTGCTGCTGCAAGACTTGGTGGAAATGTAAATTTTATCACTAAAATAGGAAAGGATCAAAATGCAAGGATGGCTCTTAAGCTTTATGAAGAAGCTGGAATTAATACAGGTTCAATAATCCAAGACCCAAATCAGTCAACAGGTGTTGCAGGTATAATGATAAATGAAAAAACAGGGGATAATGCTATCAATATTGTACCAGGGGCAGCTGGTTCGATATCTAATAGAGATATTGATAAAAATATTGATGTTATAAAAAAATCAGAAATTTTTTTAACACAACTAGAAACTCCTAATGAAGTAACTAGTTATGCACTCAATAGAGCAAAAGAAACAGGATCTGTTACAATTTTTAATCCTGCTCCTGCATCAGATATTAAAGAAAGTGATTTTAAATGTATTGATTATTTTACTCCTAATGAAACCGAAGCAAGTTTTTATTTAGATAAAAAGGTTGAAAGTAAAACAGAAATTGAAGAAGCTGCAAAAACTTTTTTGGCAAAAGGAGTAAAAAATATAGTTATAACATTAGGCCCAAAAGGTCTTTACTTTGCAAATTCTGATGAAAGTTTTTTTATAGATGTTTATAGTTTAAAGGATAAAGTTATAGATACAACGGGAGCAGGTGATGCTTTTAATGGAGCATTTGCTTATGCTTTATCCAATAATTTAAAAATCAAAGATGCTTTAGAATTTTCAAATAAAGTAGCTGCAATTTCCACAACAAAAGCAGGCGCAGCAAATTCAATGCCCAGTATTAATGAAGTAGAAAATTATTAGTTATTCGATTATTTTGAAATCTGATTTAAATTTATCAGTTGTAGTTAAACCCAGGCCAGGTTTATTGTCGTCCAAGTTAATAAATCCGTTTTCAGGAGCTGGGTCACCTTCAAAAATATAGTAAAATAGCTCATTACCAATTTCTACATCGTGCACAGGAAAAAATTCGGATATAGGGCAATTAAAGTTAGACATTGTTAAATGATAATTATGCATTTGCCCAGCATGAGGAATAACCGGCACTTGATAAGCTTCCGCTAACGCATTTATTTTATTCGCAATAGTAAAACCACCAACTCTATTATTATCATATTGAATATAGCTAACTGCTTTTAAATCTAACAATTGTTTAAATCCAAATAAGTTAAATTCATGTTCTCCACCAGATATTGGAATAGCATTCATATTATTTAGTTCAGCATAACCATGAATATCGTCTGCTATAACAGGTTCCTCTAGCCATCTAGGATTAAATTTTACTAATTTAGGAATCATTCTTTTAGTGTAATCTAAATTCCATCCCATATAACATTCCATCATAAGATCTGTGTCATAGCCAATCACTTCTCTAACGGCTTCTGCTAATTCTAAATTTTTCTTCATTCCATCAGGTCCGTCTTTTGGTCCCCATCCAAATCTCATTTTAAACATTTTAAAACCTTGATTAACGTAACTTTCAGCTTCTTTTTGTAGCTCTTTTATTGGTTGGCTATAAAGTTTTGAGGCATAAACTGGAATTTTTTCTTTAGTTCTTCCACCTAATAATTTGAAAACTG
>CACETY010000026.1 GCA_902562645.1 uncultured Pelagibacteraceae bacterium | reverse complement strand
GGTGCATTATTGGTTGGTTGTGATGCTGGTACTTTAAATATGCCAAAAATAAAAGGTTCTCACACGGCAATGAAAAGTGGAATGATTGCAGCTGAAACTATTATTGATCACATAAAATCAAGCAAAGAATTATCTGTTTATGAGGAAAAATTTAAAAATAGTTGGGTTTATAAGGAATTATATGAAGCCAGAAATGTTAAACCAAGTTTTAGTTGGGGTTTAATTCTTGGAATAATTTTTACAGGGATTGATCAAATTTTATTTAAAGGAAGATTGCCATTCACACTTAAACATAAACACGCTGATCATGAAACTTTAAAACCAGCAAGTGAAATGCCAAAAATAGATTACCCAAAACCAGATAATGTTATTACATTTGATAAAACAAGTTCAGTTTATCTAACAGGAACTAATCATGCTGAAAATCAACCAGTACATCTTCAACTTAAAGACAAAGATTTACCAATAAAATATACTTTAGGTAAATACGATGAACCTGCACAAAGATATTGTCCAGTTGGAGTTTATGAAATTCAAAAAGAAAATGATGTTGAGAAATTTGTAATTAATTCTCAAAATTGTATTCATTGTAAAACTTGTGATATAAAAGAGCCATCACAAAATATTACATGGGTTACACCAGAAGGTGGGGGTGGACCTAAGTACGGAAATATGTAGCTAAGAAAGATCTATTGCAAACTTTTTTAAAGTTTCAATTGGTACCAACTTTAAAGTATTAACGTGAGTTTTTTTCAAATATATAGAGCATCCAATTCCTGCTTCCAAAGCTCTTGCAACCCAACTGGCGCATACACACCAGTTATCTCCATCTACCAATCCAGGAAAACCAAATTCAGGGTGAGGTGTTATCAAATCGTTACCAGCCTCTTTACACCATTCTAAAAATTCATCGTTAACTTTTACGCAAACTGTGTGCAAACCACGATCGTTTTCATCTGTGTTACAACAACCATCCCTGAACCAACCAGTTAATGGATTTTTAGAACATTCTTCAAGATCTTCACCAAGAACATTTTTTTGAGTCTCACTCATTAAATTTTAGTTGGATTAGGATGTCCTTTATAAACAATTTCTGGATCGAATTTTTTCTTTTCTTCCTCAAATTTCATTTCTACTTTACGTCCATTTTCAATTTTTCCTGTAGGTACTGATCGATAAAAACATGATCTGTAACCAACATGGCAACTTGCACCATCACCAATATCTACAGTAATCCAAACTGCATCTTGGTCATCATCAATTCTTATTTCTTTTACTTTTTGAGTAAAGCCACTAGTTTTTCCTTTATGCCAAATCTCTTTTCTAGACCTGCTCCAATAGTGAGCCTCTTTTGTTTCTATTGTTAATTTTAAAGCCTCAACATTCATATAACCGTGCATTAGAATCTCTTTGGTTTTTGTACATGTTGTAATTACAGGAATTAAACCATCATTATCGAATTTTGGAGATAATAGGTTACCTTCCTCTATATCAGCGACATTTTCTCTTTTTTTAAACATATATAAGTCGCAATATCTAACATATTACTGAATATATTAAATATTTTAAATTTAAGGATTTATATATATAAAAACCCATCATGAAATTAGTAAAAAACGAAAATAACAAAAATACTGAGGTTGTAACAGATGAAGAGGCGCGTGAAGCGTTTATAAAAATCTTAAAATGGATAGGTGAAGATCCGTCTAGAGAAGGTTTATTAGAAACTCCAAAAAGGGTTACGAAAGCATTCAAAGAGTACTTTAAAGGTTACAAAGAGGATCCTAAAGAAATTTTAAGCAAAACTTTTGGAGATGTTGAAGGCTACAGCGATATGGTAGTTCAAAAGAATATTTCTGTACAAAGTCACTGCGAACATCATATGGCACCTATTATTGGAATCGCACATGTTGCTTATATTCCAAATGAGAGAGTTGTTGGACTCAGCAAAATTGCAAGAGTTGTAGAAGTTTTTTCAAAAAGGCTTCAAACACAAGAAAGATTAACAGTTCAAATCGCAAATACATTAATGGAGTCATTAGATGCAAAAGGAGTTGCAGTAACAATTGACTCAACTCATCAGTGTATGACTATGCGAGGTATTAAAAAGGAACAAGCTACAACTGTTACTAATTTTTACTTAGGTCAATTTAAAGACGATCTTAGTTATCAGAATAGATATTTGCGATTTATTGCAAAATAGAGTTTAATTATACATGCCTGAAACTTTCAAAGCTCTGGTCGTAAACCATGATGGTGAAAATTTTTCTCAAGAAGTTAAAGATTTAAATTTTGATTTTTTAAATGAGGGTGAAGTTTTAGTTAAAATACAATACTCTGATTTAAACTATAAAGATGCTTTGATTTTAAAAGATGGTGCAAAATTAGTTAAAGAGTTTCCAAGAATTCCTGGAATTGATTTCTCAGGTACAGTAGCAGAAAGCAAGTCAGATGAATTTAAAGAAGGTGATGAGGTAATACTTACTGGTTGTAGGGTTGGAGAATTATTTCATGGAGGATTCTCTCAATATGCAAGAGTTAAAAAAGAATTTCTGATAAAGAAACCTTCAGGTATTGATTTGAAGCAAGCAATGATGATGGGTACTGCAGGCTTTACAGCAATGTTGTGTGCATTTGCCGTTAAAGCAAAAGAAGAATTATTACTACAAAGTAAAGTGAACGATGTCCTTGTAACAGGTTCAACAGGTGGTGTAGGGATGGTTGCTGTAAATATTCTTTCGAAAATGGGATGCAATGTAACTGCTATAACAGGAAAACCTGAAAAAGCCGATTATTTAAAAGAATTAGGTGCAAAAACTGTTTTAGATCGTAAAGAATTTGAAGGTGAACCAAGGTTAATTGGTAAAGGTACTTGGGATGGTGTTGTTGACACTGTAGGTGGAAATATTTTAGCAAATGCAATATCTCAAACAAGATTAAAAGGAATTGTAGCTGTCTGTGGTAATGCAAGTGGAACTAACAAATTAAATACATCTGTAGTTCCTTTTTATATCAGAGCTGTAAAACTGTGGGGCGTTGACTCAGTTAATGTAAGCAACAAAAGAAAAGAGTTTGTATGGGGTGAAGTTCCAAGTTTAGTAGATTTTAGCGTTATAGAAAAATCAATTAAAACAGTTGCGCTTGAGGAACTATTGACTGTATTTCCGGAAATGCTTGAAGGAAAATTGAAAAATAGAATTCTAGTGGATGTAAATAAATAATGGATTGGGACAAATTAAAAATTTTTCATGCAGTAGCTGAAGCTGGTAGTTTTACAAGTGCTACTGTAATTTTAAATTTAAGCCAATCTGCAATTAGTAGACAAATTCAATCTTTAGAAGAAGATTTAAAAGTAAAGCTATTTGAAAGACATGCAAGAGGATTAACGCTTACAGAAAATGGTGAATATGTTTATAAAACTGCACATGAAGTTATAAGTAAACTTAAAGAAGTAGAAACAACTTTGGGAGATCAAAAACATAAACCAACTGGAAAACTAACAATTACAACTGTTAGAAGTTTTGGTACTCACTGGTTAACCCCGAGAATTCAAGAGTTTATGCAATTAAATCCAGAAATTGAAATAGAATTAATTTTTGACGATAAAGAGTTAGATTTAAGCACAAGACAAGCCGATATCGGAATATTTATGAGAAGACCAAAGCAACTTAATTATATTCAAAGAAAACTAATGGACATAAATTACCATATATATGGCTCAAATAAGTATCTTGAAAAACATGGTATGCCTAAATCTATAAATGATTTAAGCAAGCACAACTTTATATCATTTGGTAGAGGAGCACCATCACCAGTATTTAATCCAGATTGGGCATTAAAACTTGGAGTAAAAGATAATAAAAAGAGAAAACCTGTTATGAAGGTAAATAGCGTTATGGGTTTACTATTAGCAGTCGAAAGTGGAGTAGGCCTTGCGGCTCTTCCAGATTATTTAGTCTCATTATCGAGAAATGTTATTAAAGTTCTACCCAGCGTTGAAGGTCCGATTACAGAGGCTCATTTCGTTTTTCCAGAATCTCTTAAAAACGTGGCTAGAGTTACAACTTTCAGAAATTTTCTTTATAGTAAAATTTCTGAGTTTAAGTCTTAAAAAACCCTTAAATACATAACAATTAAGTGCGACACTATTGAGATTGATAATCATTATCATTGCGAATAATTCTCAAAATCATTATAAATTAATTAACAATTAAGATAAAGAGAGATAAATGAAAAAAATATCAATTTCAGCATTAATTCTATCCTTATTTGTTTCAAGTTTTGCGATAGCAAATGAGGTTAATATATTCAATGCTAGACATTATAAAGCTGACGCTGAACTTTATAGCAAATTTACTGCAGCAACTGGAATTAAAGTAAATTTAATTAACGGTAAAGCTGGAGCATTAGAAAAAAGAATGATCGAGGAAGGCGCAGACTCAGCTGCCGATCTATACATTACAGCAGATGCTGGAAGATGTGGTGCTTTTAAAGCTAAAGGTATGACACAATCAGGGTTAGTATCATCAACTATCAAATCTTCAGTTCCGAAAAACTTTAGAACAACTCACTGGGTTGGTGTAGCTAAGAGAGCTAGAATAGTCTATTACGCTCCAGAAAGAGTTAGTGGTGCAGAATTATCCGGATTAACTTATGAAAGTCTGGCTGATCCTAAATGGAAAGGTAGAATTGCAATAAGAGCATCTAGCAATATTTACAACAAATCTTTAGTAGCATCATTAGTAAAAAATAATGGAAAAAAAGCTGCTGGAGAGTGGGCAAAAGGTGTTGTTGCTAACATGGCTAGAGATCCAAAAGGTAATGATAGAGCACAAATTATGGCTGTAGCAGCAGGAGAAGCTGATATTGCTGTTGCAAATACTTATTACTTAGCTTTGATGTTATCTGGGAATAAAGGACCTGAACAACAAGAAGCTGCAAAAAAAGTTAAAGCTTTTTTTCCTAATCAAAACGATAGAGGAACACACATGAATATAAGTTGTGCAGCTTTAGTTAAAGGAGCGCCCAATAAAACTAATGCAATTGCACTTGTTGATTTCTTATTATCACCAGAAGCTCAAGAACACTTTACAAATAATACTTTTGAGTTTCCAATGATAGCTGGAGTTTCACCAAGTCCATTGGTAGTAAACAACTTAGGTTTAGATTTTAAACAAGATCTAACAACGAGTGTTGCTAGTTATGGAGCAAAGCAAGCTGACGCCTTAGAGGTGATGACGGCTGCTGGTTGGAAGTAACATTGAAAGTAAAAAAAAAATTTATGTCTGAGGTTAATTTAAATAAATCAGCCAATGCATGTGTACCATGTGCTGAGGAGTGTAAAAAAATTAACAAAAGAATAAATAAAAGGAAATTATCAGAGATAAGTACTAAAGATTTTCCGCACATTTCAAAGGTATTCAATATCTGACTTTTCTTAATTAAAGTGCCTATGCATCCTTCGTAGGCACTTTTAAAAATATTAAAAGAGACTATATAGGTCATTTAAATTACAAATATCTCTATGTTTACAAACAAATTTAACATCTGGTTTTTAAGCTCTCTGCTTATTTCATTGCTTGTTATAATTCCTATTTTGACAGTCTCTTTTAGCTTTTTTGAAGATACTTCCAGATATTTTGACATACTTAAAAAAACTTTTTTGTTTGAATATATTTTTAATTCTTTGTCACTTTTAGTTGGTGTCTTAATACTAACTTTTTTTCTAGGTGTTGGATCTGCTTACATAGTCTCTTTTTACAAATTTCCAGGAGTTAACTTTTTTAAATGGGCATTAATTTTATCTTTTGCTATACCACCCTATATTTATGCATACTCTTTATTTGCATTTTTTGACAATTATGGCACTGCATTTACTATATTAAAGACTTTATTTGGTGATGGTGAGTACAATAAAAGTATACCAAAGTTTGATGGAATGTTTGGTTTAATATTATCTATTTCGTTTTCTCTTTATGCCTATGTTTATATTCTTGCAAGATCTTCTTTTTTATATCAATCACAAAATTTAATAGACCTTGGAAAAAATTTGGGTTTTTCAAAATTTAAATCTTTTTATTCAATAATATTACCAGCTGCCAGACCTGCAATAGTTGCTGGTCTCTCTTTAGTTGCAATGGAAACACTAGCAGAGTTTGGGGCAGTAGATTTTTTTTCAGTTAATACACTTACAACAGGTATATATAATGCTTGGATAACTTTTGATGATCTAGCTTTTGCTAATAGAATTTCATTTTTTCTATTGTTATTTATATTTATTCTTTTTCTGACTGAAAATCTATCTAGAAAAAAAGCGAAATATCACTTGGATACAAGAGGCGCTTTTAAACAAAAAGAAAAAATAAAACTTTCTGGAACAAATTCTTTTTTTGCCTTTTTATTTTGTTTTTTATTGTTCTTTATAAGTTTTCTATTTCCATTAGGACAAATGCTTTATTGGACAATAAAATTTCCAGAAAATTTCTTTGACATAAATGTAATTAATCTTTTGTTAAACACACTTTATTTAGTAGGATTATCCAGTTTAGTTCTAATAACATTTGCTCTGATTTCTAATTATGGAAATCGAGTTTCAAGAAATAAAACATTAAATTTTTTATCCACACTGTCGATTTCAGGTTACGCCATACCAGGTGTTATTTTAGCTGTCGCTTTTATAACCTTTATCGCCTGGTTTGATGAGAATATAATTAAATCTTTAGGTTTTTTATCAATTAAAAAATTATTTATCGGATCTATTTTAGGTTTAGTTATTGTATATTTTGTTCGTTTTTACTCACTAGCTTTCAATGGAATAAAATCAGGATATGAAAAAATAAACGTTTCAGTTGATGAGAGCGCATATCTTCTTGGTTATTCAAAAAGAAAAACATTTCTAAATATTCATGTGCCATATTTAAGAAATTCATTATTATTTGTGGTAATTTTGATATCTCTTGAAATAATTAGAGAATTGCCAATTACCTTGGTTCTACGCCCATTTAACTTTGAAACATTTGCAACTACTGCTTATATCTCAGCATCAGAGGATATGCTTGAAGCAGCAGCGGTACCATCATTATTTTTAATTTTAATTGCTGCCTTTTTTATTACAATAACGTCAAATTATATTTTAAAAGAGAATAATGGCTAATAACTTTTTAGAAGTAAATAACGTTGATTTCAAAGCTGGTGGAAAAACAAA
>CACETY010000025.1 GCA_902562645.1 uncultured Pelagibacteraceae bacterium | reverse complement strand
TTTTACTTTAATTTTTGGGTATTCTTTATTTAGTTCACTTAAAGTATTTTCATTAATGTCTGTAGCTGTGACATTTGCACCTTCGTTATGAAAAGTTATAGCTGTTGCTTTTCCTATCCCTTGTCCAGCTGCAGTAATGATTACTTCTTTTCCGTCAAGTCTTCCCATTATTTATCCTTTCAATTTCTTTATATAGTGAACTATGATCTGTTTCACCATGTCCATTCTCAACTAGTGATTTATACATTTCTTTAACTAAATTTGAAATAGGTAATTGAGTATTATAATTATTTGCACATTCTAAGATGTTATTCATATCTTTTAACTGACTTGAAGTTTTACCTTTAGGGCTAAAGTCTTTATCTATCATTCTTTTTCCATGTGTTCTAAGAACTTTACTATCAGCCCAGCCTCCAGATAAAGCCTTAATCATTTTATTTGGATCAGCGCCAGCCTTTTCACAAAGAGTGACCGCTTCAGCAACAGCACCAATAGCTAATCCAACAATAATTTGGTTTGCTAATTTTGAGACCTGGCCACATCCTATTGGACCAACAAGAGTTGGGTTTCCCATTGATTTTAAAATATCCTTAACTGACTCAAAAACTATCTGTTCTCCCCCAATCATTATAGCAAGAGATGCCTCTTCGGCTCCTATTGTTCCACCTGAAACTGGTGCATCTAAGTAATTAATTTTTCGAGATTTTAAATTTTTTCCGTGATTAATTGCTGTAGTTTGTTTTACAGAGCTCATATCAATTACAGTTGAATTAGGTTTTAAATTATTTAAAAAATCATCGCTACCTATAACTTCATTGACCGCATCATCATTAGTTAACATTGTAATTACTATATGACTTTCTTTAACAAGTTCTCCTATTGAATTTGAAATTTCGGCACCAAAGTCTTTTAGTGGTTCAGCTTTATTTTTGGATCTATTAAATGCTCTAACTTTGTATCCAGCTTTCAATATGTTTTTTGCCATCGGAAAGCCCATAAGGCCAGTGCCAATAAAGCCTATATTTTGCATTATTTTCTAGGGACAAAATCGTGGAAGTTTTGCGTCATTGCTTCTGGAAAGAACATAACACAAGCCAAAACAATCAATTGAATTACTATAAATGGTGCAAAGCCTCTGAAAATATCAGTTAGTGAAATGTGTGGTGGAGCAACTGATTTTAAATAGAATGCTGCAGGACCAAATGGGGGGCTTAAAAACGAAACTTGCATATTTACACAAAATAATATTCCAAACCAAATAGGATCAAAACCAAGAGCTAGTACGATTGGTAAAAAAACTGGCATTGCTAATAGAACTATTCCAACCCAATCCATGAATGCACCCATTATTAAAAACATTATTTGCATCATAAAAATTAGATACATCGGCTTTAAATCGTAGGCTAAAATTGTTTCAGCAACATAAGTGGGTCCTCCTGCAAGAGAATAAGCTCCTGCTAAAACTGTAGCACCAAAAGTAATTGTTAATATAGTTCCTGAAGCTTTAAAGGTTCTAACAAGTGCATCTTTAAACAGAAACCATGTTAACTCTTTTCTGGCAGCTATTATAATTAGTGTTGCAACTACACCCATACCAGCTGCTTCTGTAATACCAGTCATACCAGAATAAATTGATCCCAAAACAATTATTACGATACCAATTGGTGGTAAAAGACCAGGAAGGTAAGACATCTTTTCTTTCAAAGTTAAAGCTGGTTCATCACTTAATGGTGCAAGATGAGGTTGTATTCTTGTTCGAATAAGAATGTAAGTAATTATTAAACCAGAGATCATTAAGCCAGGAACAATTGCCTCTTGAAACAACATTGTAATTGAAGTTTCTGTTGTTAGTCCATAAATAATTAAAACAATCGATGGTGGGATCATTGTGCCTAGAGAACCTGATGCACAAATAATACCAATCGACATATCTTGATCATATTTCAATCTCAACATCTGGGGTAGTGCAATCAACCCCAATAAAACTATCTCTCCTCCAATAATTCCACTCATCGCTGCCATGATTGTTGCCATGATTGCTGTTACTACACCTACTCCACCTCTAGTTTTTCTTAACCAAGCATTTAACGCATCATACAAGTCTCTTGCAATATTCGAGCGTTCAAGTAAGGAGGCCATGAATATAAATAATGGTACCGATAAGAATGAGTAAGTTACAACAAGAGAATAATATCTTGAAAGCAAAATTCCTAAAGCATGTTCACCTATATATAAAAATACAAGCACTGCTCCCATAAAACCTGAAGCAAAACCCATAGGCACACCTATTGATATCAATGCTAATAATCCTACTATTAGTATTATAGAGAGTGTCCCTATCTCAAATTCCATTTTATTTTAAATCTTTGGCAGGTTGGTACTGTTTTTCTTTAGGATTTTTCCAATCAATAATTAAATTATTTATTGACTGTAGAGCTATAAGAAATATACAAATAAGAGTCAGTGGTTTCATGGTTGCAGGTATTGGTGGATCCCAATAAGTTGCAAATCTTTCCCAATTTATAAATGATCTATATGCATCCTCCATTCCTCCATAAATTACAGCAGCTGCAAAAGTGACAATAATTACAGTACTAATTAGATCAAAAATACGCTGAGTTGGTCTGCTTACATAGTCATATAATAAGACAATTCTAATATGACTTCTAAGTCTTGTAGCATATATTCCACCAACTAAATAACAAACACCTGCCAACCATAAACATAATTCATTAGCCCATAGTGTTGGTTTAAATAGTACATACCTCATAAAAATTTCATACATCATTACGATTACTATTACAGGGATTAAATATTTAATTGTGTGGCTTAAAAATAATGAAATTCTATCAATCCAATTTATTGGAAAATCATCTTTACTTGCAACTTTTTCATTTTGCTCTTGTAATTGCTTGTCTTGTAATTCTTTATCACTCATTTGCAAAAAAATTTTATAAGAAGGGCCTATTTAAGGCCCTTCTATATTTTATTAAGTGCTTTTTATTATAGGATACCGTTAGCTTTCATGTAAGCTTTATGAATCTCTATAAGGGCAGCAGCTTCTGGAGACTTTTTCTTCCATTCTTCCCAAGCGCCAAGTGCAGCTTGTCTGAATTTAAGTCTGTCTTCTCTAGACCAGTCATGAAGAGTAACTCCCATTTCTTGTAAAGCTTTTACAGCTTCTGCGTTTTTTCTTTCAACTAAGCTAGTAATAGTTCTACCACAAATTTCGATTGCAGCTAACATTGCACCTTGTTCATGAGGTTTTAACTTGTTCCAAACTTTTGTGTTACAAGCTAGGTGGTCAGCTGGCATAGAGTGGAAACCTGGATATGTAGCATATTTATTTTGCTCATAATGTCCACCAGCGTAGTTTGTTGCTAATGATGAATAATCAGCACCATCGATAAGACCAGTTTGTAAAGCAGTTGGAACTTCACCAAAGTCCATAACGATTGGCTTAGCTCCTAATGCTGTAAAGATCATACTTTCCATTCCTGGAGGTGATCTAAACTTAAAGTCTTTTAGTGAAGCAACATCTGGAATTGGTCTGCTAGAAATTAAAGACTCATGTCCTGGTATCCACCAACCAATTAATGTCATTCCATATTTATTGTAAAGTGCATCAACAGCTTCTTGAGCTCCTGGGAAATTCAAGAATTCATATTGTTGATATGGGTTATCGTATCCACCCATTACATCACCTGCGAATTGGAAAGCTGCGTTTTTACCAGTTTGGTAACCAGCACCTGTCATATCACAGTCAATAATTCCAGTTTGAGCAGAGTTAAATACCTCAGCAGACTTACCTGTTACAGATGATGAATAAAACATTTGTACTTTTAAGCTACCGCCAGAGAACTTTTCTACATTCTTAGCAAATTGCGCTGCAACTTCACCATTTGGTGAGCTTGCTGTGAAGTGGGTTTCTATTTTAAGAGTTTTTGCATGAGCAGAACCAAATAAAGCAATAGATACCACAGCAATAGCAGCTGTTAGTTTTGATATTAATTTTAACATTATTTCCTCTCAGTTGTGTTATTAGTTAAATTTAAACACAAAGAGAAAAAGATTTCAAATAAAAGAGAGAATTTATATATTTGTAAAATATAATTTTGAATAGTACAACTTTTAGTCGAATATTAAACCACTTCTGAAAGTAATGGTTTATTTGAGAAAAAACACTTTAAATTATTAACTGCTAGCATGCTCATAGCTAATCGAGTTTCATGTGTCGCACTACCAACATGAGGTAAGACAAAACAATTATCTAATTCTAAATATCTTTCATCCAGATTTGGTTCATTATTAAATACGTCAAGTCCAGCACCATAAATTTTTTTGTTTTTCAAAGCTTCAATTAGTGCATCGTCATCTACAGTTGAGCCTCTTGATGTATTTATGAATACTGAATTTTTTGGAAATAATTTCAATGTTTCTGAATTAATTATATTTTTGGTTTCAGGAGTAGCGGGTGTATGTAAACTTATATAATCACAATTAGGTAGCATAGATTTTAAATCTGAATAATAGGTAGCATCTTTTTCAAAATCTTTAGGTAATTTGTTTCTATTGAAATAAATTACTTTCATTTTAAAAGCTCTTGCTCTCTCAGCTACGATCTGACCAATTCTTCCCATTCCTATTATGCCTAAAGTTTTTCCTGTAATTTCATTACCCACCATTAATTTTGTAATATCAGGTTTATGATCTTTCCAAGTATTTGTTTTCACTAAATTATAAGCCTCTCCTATTCTTCTTGAGGATGCTAAAATTAGCAGAATAGTTATTTCTGCTACAGCATCGTTTAAAACATTCGGTGTGTTCGATACTTTTATGTTTTTTTCTTTAGCTGATTGGGTATGTATGTTGTCGTACCCAACTCCAACATGACCAATTACTTTTAGCCTACCTGTCAAATTGTCAAAAAAATTCTTATCTAATTTATCAAAACTTGTTGAAATTAATCCATCATAATTATTTGCAAGTTTAATTAATTCTTCATAGGGATAGGGTTTGTCCTCCAAATTTAAAGTAACATCAAATTCTTGTTTTAATATTTCCTCTGCTCCATCAGAGATTTTTCTAGAAACTAGTATTTTTGGTTTCATCTAATGGGAGTTTCTTAAAATACCCTTAGTTTTAGTAATATCTAAATATTGATCTCTTGACATTATACATGCTCCATCTTCGAGTTGACCAACATTTGATCTAGAAATTTCTTGCCAAGGAGTTTGGTTAGTAAGCTTTTTTATTTTTTTCTTTTTTCTTCTTTTTATAAATTCTAATTTTGTTATTTGAAGGTCTACTCTTCTTTTATTTAAATCTATTGTCATTTTATCGCCAGTTTTAACAATAGCTAAATCTCCACCTACTGCAGACTCTGGTGATACATGAAGTATTGACGGACTCTCAGAGGTACCGCTTTGTCTACCATCACCAAGTGTTGGTAAAGCATTTATGCCCTTTTTTAATAATCTATCTGGTGGTTGCATGTTCACCACTTCAGCAGATCCTGGATATCCAACAGGTCCACATCCTCTTATTATTAAGATTGAATTTTCATCAATCTTTAGCTTTTTGCTATTTATTCTTTTATGATAATCTTCAGGTCCTTCAAAAACTACAGCTTTACCTTTAAATACATTTGGATGTTTAGGATTTGACAAATATCTTTCCCTAAATTCTTTGCTAATAACTGAAGTTTTCATGATTGCTGATGAAAAGAAATTGCCTTTCATAACTAAAAAACCTGCCTTATCAGTTAAATTATCTTTGAAAGTTTTTATTACATCTCTATCGACATTGATTTTTTTTCTTAAGTTTTGAGCAACTGTTTTTCCTGTCACAGTCATTAAGTTTTGGTGGATTTTTTTATGCTTCATTAATTCTTTCATGATTGCAGGTATACCGCCTGCTCTGTAAAAACCTTCCATTAAATGCTCTCCAGCAGGTTGGCAGTTCGCTAATAAAGGAATTTTGTGCCCTAATTTTTGCCAATTGGATAAATCAAATTTTACACCCATGTGTTTTGCAATTGCAATTAGATGAGTAGTGCAATTACTTGATGCACCTATAGCACTAGCAACTACAACTGCATTTTCAAAAGCTTTCTTTGTCATTATTTTAGAAGGTGTAAGATCTTCATGGACCATATTTACAATTCTCGATCCTGTCTCAAAAGAAATTTGTTCTCTTTCTCGATAAGGTGCTGGTATCACAGCACATCCAGGTAAAGACATTCCTAATGCTTCGGCCACTGAATTCATTGAGGAAGCAGTACCCATTGTATTGCAATGACCAGGACTTGGTGAAGATGCAGCTGCCATATCCATAAATTCCTCGTAATTAATTTCTCCTTTAGCATGTAATCTTCTTGCTTCCCAAATAATGGTTCCTGCTCCAGCTTTCTTACCCTTGTAATTTCCATCCAGCATTGGGCCGCCAGATAAAACAATTGCAGGAATGTTTACTGTAGCAGCAGCCATTAAAGCTGCTGGAGTAGTTTTATCACAACCAGTTGTAAGTATTACTCCATCGATTGGATATCCGTAAAGAACTTCGACTAATGATAAATAAGATAAATTTCTGTCCAACATCGCAGTTGGTTTTTTTCCAGTTTCTTGGATTGGATGAGTAGGAAATTCCATCGGAATACCGCCTGCTCTTCTAATTCCATCTTTAATTCTTTTGCTTAAAGATAAAAAATGTCTATTGCATGGGGATAAATCGCTACCTGACTGTGCGATACCTATAATTGGATTGCCCGATTGAAGCTCTTCTCTTGTAAGTCCATAATTTAGATATCTTTCTAAATACATGGCTGTCATGCCAGGGTCTTTAGGATCGTCAAACCATTGTTTGCTTCTTAAATTCTTTTTTTTCATCAAATTATAAATATTTTATTTCAATTAAATTAATTTATAATGTTTTATAAAACTTATATTGAAAAATGAATAGTCTAATTGTTCTAAATAAAAATGACAATGTTGGCGTAAGTCAATTCATTATGCCAGAAAAAACAAAAATAAATGATCAGAATATTAGCACTATTGATCCAATACCTTTTGGACATAAAGTTTGTTTAAAACCAATTAAAAAAGGCGACCCAATAATCAAATATGATCAAATAATAGGATTTGCCTCAAAAAATATAAGTGCAGGCGAGCATGTTCACACTCATAATTTAGAATTCAAAGAATTTGAAAGAGCCTTTAAAGTAAATAATAAAAAGACAATTGTTGATGAAAATGCAGATACTTATTTCAACGGAATTTTGAGAAAAAATGGTCAAGTTGCTACAAGAAACTATATAGGAATTGTAAGTACAGTAAATTGTTCGGCAACTGTAACAAAGATGATTGTTGAAAAGATAAAATATTCAAACATTTTAAATGATTACCCTAACATAGATGGAATCGTTCCAATTACGCATTCTACTGGATGTGGCATGAATACAGTTAGTGAAGGAATGCAAATGTTTCAAAGAACAATTGATGGTTTTAAAAATCATCCAAATTTTTCACATGTTTTTGTTATTGGCTTAGGTTGCGAATGTGCACAAGTAAGTTTATTTGATGAGTCTGTCAAAAAACATAACAGGATACATTTTTTAACGATTCAGGATGAGGGTGGCACAAAAAAAATTGTTGATAAAGTCTTATCTCAAATTAAAAATCTGTTATCAGAGGCTAATGATATTAAAAGAACTCCAGAGTCAGTGAGTCATTTAACTTTAGCTCTTCAATGTGGTGGCTCAGATGGATATTCGGGTATAACTGCAAATCCAGCTTTGGGTGTAGCAGCTGATATGTTGGTAAAAAAAGGGGGAAGTTCTATATTATCAGAAACTCCTGAAATTTATGGTGCAGAACACCTTTTAATCAACAGAGCAAACTGCCAAGAAACAGCAGATAAACTTATGAAAAGACTAGAATGGTGGAAGCATTATACTTCAATAAAC
>CACETY010000024.1 GCA_902562645.1 uncultured Pelagibacteraceae bacterium | reverse complement strand
AGTTGCTTCTGGCGCAAATGTCATATGTTTTACTACAGGTAGAGGTTCTTGTTTTGGATGTAAACCGGTACCAAGTTTAAAATTGTCTACTAATTCTGCAATGTATGAAAAAATGGAAGAAGATATGGATATTAATTGTGGAACAATAGCTGAAGGAAAAGAAGATATTGAAGAAGTTGGAAGTAAGATATTTGATCTTGTTGTAAATACCGCTTCAGGAAATAAATCAAAAAGCGAAATTAATGGCTACGGTGATGAGGAATTTAATCCTTGGCAAGTAGGCGTTGTAATGTAATTTTTGATTGATTGATAAAAACCTCCAATGTCTAAATATCCAAAAGCTTCCTTGTTTAAAGTAATTTTTCTATCTGCTTCTGGTTTTTTTTTATTTGTATGCATGGATTCTACAGCAAAATATTTAGGAAACGTTATGCCTGTTACTCAAGCAGTATGGGGCAGATTTTTTTTCCATTTTATTGCACTTTGTGTTTATTTTTTACTGTTTAAACCAAAACTAAATTTAACAAGAAACTTTAAAATTCAAATTATTAGATCCTTATTAATGGTTACAGCAACATTCTTTATGTTTAACTCATTACAAAGATTTGATTTGGTTGATATATACGTGGTTTTTTTTAGTGCACCATTAATTGTTTCGTTATTATCAGCATACTTTTTAAAAGATATTTTATCTCCCAAAGGTATAATTTTAATGTTGTTAAGTTTTGGGTCAATTGTTTACGCTTTAGGCCCTAGTATGAAAATATTATCACCTGAGCTAATATTTCCAATAGTTCCACCATTATGTTGGGCACTTTACCAATTCTTTACCAAACTAATCTCTGGGAACAATGAACCTTTCTCAGCAGTTTTTTATACCGCTGTTACTGGTGCTTTAATTTTTACTATTTATATTTCTTTTAATTGGACACCAATTGAAAATAATTTTTATTGGATAGGGTTAGTAGCAATGGGTATTTTTGGTTTCATAAGTCACTTTATAATTATTTATGCGATTCAATTATCAAATTTATCTTTTGTAACTAACTTTCAATATTCTCAGTTACTATGGTCAACCATAATTAATTTTTTAATTTTTGGTGTGCCTGCAGATATAAGTAAAATTATAGGTCTAATTGGTATTATAATTTTTGGAGTTATGTTTATTAGAGTTGAAGGATCAAAAAAGGTTAAAAAAGTTAATTAATTTTTATTTTTTTTCCTGATTTTGAACTTTTATTTATTGCATCAAAAATAATAAGAGAGTTTAAACCATCTTTACCTGTCACTTTGGGTTTTTCTTTTTTTATTACGACGTTAGCAAAATGATCAATTTGATTAATTAAGGTTTCATTACTCTTTTGAATATTAATTTTGTTATTATGAATTCTATTCCACCAACTTCTTTCTTTTTGATAATACCAAAATTTTAAATTTGGAAATTGAACAGAGCCTTTTGTTCCTCCTATAAAATAAGATGATTGATCAGTTATTGGATAAGCAGGATTTTCACCAGCAGTTAACTCATAACTCCAAGGAGAAGTAATTGTATCTGATATATTTAAAGTGCATAAAGCACCAGACTTAAAAAATAAATTTACTGAGGCTGTATCTTCAACCTTATATTTTCTTATACGATTTGATTTAAAAGCCTGAACATATTTTACTGGGCCAAGTAAATAACAAATCATATCAATATCATGAACCAAATTAATACCTAATGGTCCACCACCATCACTTATTCTCCATTTTTCATTAAAATAATTTTTGTGTTTATAAAGCCAACATAAAATATTTGCAGATACAATTTTGCCAAGTTTTTTAGCTTCTATTATCTTTTTTACATTGTTAACAATAGAATTATGTCGTCTATGATACCCTATTAATAAAGATGTTTTATTTTTATTTGCACTACTTATAATTTTTTTTGCTGATTTAATATTATCTGAAATAGGTTTTTCTAACAAAACAGGTATTTTTGAATTTAAAAATTGCACAGTATCCATTTCATGTAAAACATTTGGAGTTGCAACTACAACGGCATCAGGCTTATCACTTTCTAATAGTATTTTAGTATTTTTATATAGTGGAACTTTGAATTTTTTCGCTAATTCATTACCTGTTTTTTTTATTTCTACAATTGAGTGAAGAGAAGCATTTTTGGATCTTTGAATTGCTTTAATATGCTGTAATCCCATTAAACCAATTCCAATTACTGAGATTTTTACTTTCTTAGGCACGAAACTTTATCTTAGGTGATACCAGCATCTATAATAAAGTTCTGTTTAGTACATCCTGAGGACACATCAGAAGAAAGATGAACAACTAAACTTGCTACATCAGCTGGTTTTAATTGCCTTTTCAAACATTGTTTATCAAGAATAAACTTTTTATATTTGGGCGTTAGCCAATGCTTTATTTGGCGTTCAGTAGCAATTGATCCTGGGGTAACAGAGTTGCATCTAATATTATATTTACCAAATTCTCTTGCAAAAGACCTGGTTAAACCAATAACAGCTGATTTTGCTGTTTCGTATGCAACCTTGTCTCCTTCTCCCAACATCCAGGAAACTGAACTTAAATTTACAATAGCTCCACTTTTTTTTTGAATCATACCTTTTAAAACAGCTTTAATTGTAAAGAAAAAATGTTTTAAATTTACATCCATTCTATTGTTCCAATATTTTTCATCTACCTGTTTAGTTGAATGCCTATCATCATTGGCTGCATTATTTATTAAAATATCAATAGGCCCTTTTGAATTTATTATTTTTTTAATTATATTTTCTAATTTTTTAATTTTTAAAAGATTACATTCAATAAAGTGTGGAGCTTTAATCTTTTTTTTTTTTAAATTTGAAATTAATTTTTTGGACTCTTTTATATTTATATCCACAAAATAAACTTCGCAATCTTGTTCACAAAAGTGCTCTACTATAGAAGCACCTATTCCAGATCCTCCTCCTGTAATAAAAACTCTTTTATTTTTAAGATCAAAATATTTTACTTTCATTTATATCCTTTCCTCTGTTTTAGCATCAAATAATGAAATTTGTGTTAAATCAAAATATAATTTTGTGTTTTTTGATAATTCAATCTTTATCGTAGAGGGAAATTTAGCTAACACTTCTTGATTTTCATAATCAAAAGTCATTATTTGCTCATGACCAATATACTCACTTAAATCCGCTCTTAAATTAATTTCAAAATCTCCGTCATTAGATTTTTTTGAGAATATATGCTCTGGTCTAATACCAAAAAAAACTTCTTTGTTTTCTAAATTAGATTTTTCTTTAAAATCATATCCATTTATTGGAATTTCAAAGTTTGAGCCATTAGCAACAAATGAAATTTGATTTGAATTTTGTTTAAGATTACCCTTAATCAAGTTCA
This sequence comes from uncultured Pelagibacteraceae bacterium, assembly GCA_902562645.1. Classification (GTDB taxonomy): domain Bacteria; phylum Pseudomonadota; class Alphaproteobacteria; order Pelagibacterales; family Pelagibacteraceae; genus Pelagibacter. The sequence goes on along the minus strand of CACETY010000024.1, from coordinate 5,275 downwards.
TTGAAGGTGAACCAATAAAATCTGCCACAAATGTATTGCTAGGCTTGTTGTAAATATTTTCTGGCGTATCATTTTGTTGGATTACACCATGATTCATTATTGCAATATTGGTGCCTAAACTCATAGCCTCAGTTTGGTCATGAGTAACATAAACTACAGTTGTTTTAAGCTGTTGATGAAGTTTTTTAATCTCTCTTCTCATTTCAACTCTTAATTTTGCATCAAGATTGGATAAAGGTTCATCAAATAAAAATATTCTAGGCTCTCTAACTAATGCTCTTCCGATTGCCACACGTTGTCTTTGACCTCCTGAAAGTTGCGAAGGTTTCCTTTCTAACAAAGCATCTACTTGCAAAAATTTTGAAACTTTTTGTAACTGTTCCTCTATTTTTTCTTTTGATACTTTGGCTTGTTTAAGGCCAAATATCATATTTTCTCTGACATTCATGGATGGATACAAAGCATAAGACTGAAATACCATTGCAATATTTCGGTCTTTTGGTTCTACTTTGCTTACATTGTAATCATCAATGTAGACATTCCCCTCATTTATTGTTTCTAAACCAGCTATAATATTTAATAACGTTGACTTTCCACAGCCCGAAGGACCTAAAAGTACTAAGAAATTTCCTTCGTCTATTTCTAAATTAATTTTTCTTAAAACTTCTGTTGTTCCAAAATTTTTTGATAATTCATCAATTTTTAACGTTTTCATATTTATCCTTTTACTGCTCCTGAAGTTAATCCTCTTATAAAATATTTGCCTGCTAATACATAAACAATAAGGGTAGGAACACCAGCAATTATTGCTGAAGCCATATCTACATTATATTCCTTAACACTTGTACTTGATAAAACCATATTATTTAATGCAACTTGAATTGGTGCCGCCTCTCCAAATGAAAAAGTTGATCCAAATAAAAAGTCATTCCATATTTGTGTAAATTGCCAAATAACTGTTACTACTATAATTGGTGCTGATATAGGAAGCAAAATTTTGAAAAATATTTTAAAAAACCCAGCTCCATCTATTCTTGCAGCTTTTACTAATTCTGTTGGAACAGAAATATAATAATTTCTAAAAAATAAAGTTGTAAATGGAATTCCATAAACTGTGTGGACTAATACAAGTCCAATTACTGAGTTGGATATTCCTAAAACGCCAAGAGTTCTAGCCATTGGCAATAAGATTGCTTGGAATGGTATAAAACAACCAAATAATAAAAAAAGAAATACCCATTGGTCTCCTTTAAATCTCCATTTTGTTAAAACATATCCTGTCATTGCCCCAATAAATGTAGAGAAAAATACAGCTGGTACAACCATCTTAATTGAATTCCAAAAGTATGGTTTTAAAAAAGTATCACCTGCACCATATCCTCTACCTCCCCAAGCAACAGCCCAAGAGTCAAAGTTTAATCCACTTGGCCAAGTTAATAATGTACCTTGACGAATTTCCTCCATTGTTTTTAATGAAGTTACGATCATTACATATAATGGAAATATAAAATATAACGCAAAAAGTATTAGCACAAAGTACAAAAACCATCTCAAGAACATGTTTGTATATTTAGATCTTTGTTCAAGTTGCTTATAAGAAGTGTGTATCTTATCTTGCATTTTCTCTCCTCAACTCAGAATATAAGTATGGTATTATTACCGCTGCTACTGCCATAAACATCATCATTGCACTTGCAGCTGATAAACCAACTTGACTTTTATGAAAAGCAGTTTGAGTCATATATAATGCAGGCATAGTTGTGGATATTCCTGGACCACCCTGTGTTAACGCAACTATTAGATCATAACTTTTAATTGATATATGAACTAAAATTACAAAACTTGTAAAAAATACTGGTCTCATCATTGGAAGTAATATTTTCCAATAAACTGTAAACAGATTTGCTCCATCTATTTTAGCTGCTTTAACAATTTCATCTTCAACTGATCTCAATCCAGCTAAAAATAATGCCATTACAAAACCAGCAGATTGCCAGACACCCGCAATTACGATGGTATAAATGGCCATTTCCCGATTAACCAACCAATCAAATGTAAAGTTTTCAAATCCCCAATCAATAAACATTTTTTGGATACCAAGAGTTGGATTTAAAATCCATTTCCATGCAGTACCTGTTACAATAAAAGATAAAGCCATAGGGTATAGGTAAATTGTTCTTAAAACACCCTCTGCTCTAATTTTTTGATCCAAAAATATTGCAAGAATAATTCCAATTACCACACAGAAGATTAAAAATAATGCTGTAAAAATAAGTAAATTATCTACAGCTATTAGCCACTTTCTTGAACCCCAAAGTTTAACATACTGGCCAACACCCCATAATTCATATTTGGGTAAAATTTTTGAATTAGTAAAAGATATATATAAAGTCCAAAGCACAAAACCATATACAAACCAACCAATTAATCCAACAGCAGGCGCCATTACAATTTTTGGTAAGTTTTTTTCCAACCACTTGAACATTATAAATATTTTTTAATTTTGATTAAAAAAAAAGGCCACCTAAAAATTAGGTGGCCTCAATTTTTATTTTTTACATATTATCTAATACAGAATCAGCTAAAGCATTTGCAGCATCAACAGATGACATATCAGAATTAAAGTGTTCTGTTATTACATCTTGTAGTGCAGCTTTCATAGTATTGCCTTGGGCCATTCCATGAGCAAAACTTGGTACTAAACCACCACTAGCACCCGCAGTTTTAATGTCAGAATTTGAGGTTTTTGCACATTTATCAAATTCATCCATAGAAACATCTAATCTTGCTGGAATTGATCCTTTGTAAAGGTTAAAAACTTTTTGGAAGTTTTTACCCATCATTAACTTAGCTAATAATTTTTGACCTTCTTGTTTGTCTGGGTCACTTGTTTTGTAGAATATAAAGCTATCTACATTGTACAAGTATCCATTATTAGAAGGTGTTGGAGCACAATAGTAATCTACACCTGGAACTTTTCCAGCAGCAGTAAATTCACCTTTTGCCCAGTCACCCATAATTTGGAAACCAGCTTTTCCTTCAATAACCATTCCAGTAGCAACGTTCCAATCTCTTCCTGGGCTACCTTCATCTGTGAACCCTTGAAGTTTTCTCATTTGATCAAAAACTTTAACTGTTGTTTCACTTCTTAAACAAGTTTCTTTAAGATCAACATAGCAGTTTTTATAATAGTTGTTTCCACCGATACCCATAGCTACTGCTTCGAATACTGTTGCATCTTGCCAAGCTTGACCACCATGTGCAAATGGAATTACACCAGCTGCTTGTAGTTTTTCTGCTGCTGCATTTAATTCATCCCATGATGTTGGAACCGAAATTCCATTAGCATCGAATACTGCTTTGTTTGCCCACATCCAATCAATTCTGTGAATGTTTACTGGAGCTGCACAATATGGACCACTATTATTTTGACATTTGTGAACTGCTGCAATCATTGGATCTAATAAATTATCCCAACCCTCTGACTGTGCAATTGGATCAATGTTATATGGAGCAACTACACCTTCTTGATCGTATTCTTGAATTGTTGGTCCTTTAATTTGAGAAGCTGACGGAGGATCTCCTGCAACTATTCTTGCTTTTAAAGCAACATTAGCAGCATCTCCACCACCACCTGTTACAGGCATATCTAACCACTCACCGCCGTTTGCAGCAAAATCATCTTTTAATACTTTAAGAGCAGCAGCTTCACCACCTGATGTCCACCAGTGCAAAACCTCAATTTTTGGTCCAGCAATAGAAGAAGTAGATGTGAATGCAAATGCTATTAAAGCAATTAACATTTTTTTCATATATTTCCCTCTTATTTGTTAAATTAAGTTAACTTAAAAAAATCAAGTATAGATTGTTTTGGGGTAAATCTACAATAAAAAAAAATTACAACCTATAATTGATTTTAGAAAATTAAATAAATTTTTTAATTACTGATATTTAAGGAATTTTTTTTTAAAACTTTTTTAAAATTCTAAATTGTATTTTAATAAATAGATTTCCTACCCAACCTTGCCGCTCCTCTTACACCACTAGCATCTCCATATTTTGGTTTAAGAAACACACCTTCATACTCTCTACCAGTTACAAATTTTCTTACGATAGTTTCGATTTCACTTAAAAAATCAATTTCATTTGAAACACCCCCGCCAAAAACAAAACAATCGGGATCAAGAATGTTAATTATATTTGCTAAGGACATTGCTAAATTTAATTTAAAGTTGTCAATTAAATCTTCAGCATCTAAATCATGCCTTCTATATAATTCAAAAATTTGATTTGTCTTTAAATTCTTTTTAAACTTTTTATTAAATTTTTTTGCTAAACTTAAACCTGACATAAAGCTTTCAATTTCGCCTTCCCTTAAATTGGTAGATTCAAAGTTTTCTTTTTTTGCGATTAAATGAGTAATTTGATTATGTCCCCACTCTCCTGCTACTCCATTAGGCCCACTAACAATTTTTTTATCTATTACCAAACCTCCACCAACACCAGAACCAATTATAATTCCATATACTATTTTATAGTGTTTTCCTGAACCATCTAAAGCCTCTGACAAAGCAAAGCAATTTGCATCGTTTTCACAAAATACTTCTTTACCTAATTCTTTCCTCAAATCATTTTGAAATGGTTTTTTTTCTAACCAATAACAATTTGGTGCATTCTTAACTAATCCAGTTTGAGGAGAATGTACGCCAGGATGACAAACGCCAATTGGTAATTCTTTATTAAATTCTTTTTCTAACTTCTTATCGATTTCTTTTATAGTTTTGATAATTTGAAAATAATCTTTTGGACAATCTGTTCGATCACGATTACTTTCATTGCCATTTTCATCTAACACTACACTTTCAATTTTTGTAGCACCTACATCAATTCCTATTTGCATAACTAATAAGTTGCTCTTCCACCACTTAAATCAAATACTGCAGCTGTTGAAAAAGAATTTTCTTCACTTGATAACCAAGTCACTAGAGATGCTAATTCATCTACTTTGGCAAATTTATTTCTAGGAATTTTAGACAACATATAATTTATATGTTCCTCAGTCATTTGATCAAATATTCTTGTTTTTGCAGCAGCAGGTGTTACACAATTAACAGCTATATTTTTTAATGCTAACTCTTTTCCTAATGATTTAGTTAGTCCAATTACTCCTGCCTTTGAAGTGCTATAAGCACTCGCATTAGGATTACCTTCTTTTCCTGCAATCGAAGCAATATTAACAATTCTTCCATAATTATTTTTTATCATGTAGGGGGTA
>CACETY010000023.1 GCA_902562645.1 uncultured Pelagibacteraceae bacterium | reverse complement strand
AGTTCTAACAATTTTAGATCACCAAGAGTTGAGATTTTAATAACTTCTTTTTCTCTAAAAGTTGAATAAGATTTTTCAATTAACTCAGAAAGATCTTCTTTAGATATAAAATCAGATGAAAACAAATTTATTATTTCAGTAGATAAATCATTGTAATTTAGATTTTTAAGATCTGACAATTCTCCTGAGCTGAATTTTTTTAAAGATTTAGGCACATAAAGTCCTCCGTCATCAGCAAGGCCTTTAATGAAAACCTCCTCAAAACTATATTCTTTCGTATTATCTCTTGTACTTACATACTTCATGAATTTTTTTTACCATTTTCCTATAAAATAAATAGGATTATTTATTTTATGATCTGGTCTACCAAAAATAAGACAAATAGCAAAAATAAGTAAAAAATTGAGTAAGAAAATACCTTTTTAGCCTTCTTTATTTCAAATTTGTTTTTTTTGAATTTAAGAAGATCGTAACAGACATAGTTGTAATAAAATGTCAGTAATAGGGATACAACTAAAAATGTTTCACCAACAAACCCAACATAATAAGGCAAAATTACTATTGGTAACATTATTAATGAATAAACAAATATATTCTTCTTTGTCTCCTCAATTCCATTAGTAATCGGTAACATTGGGATTTTAGCTTTTTGATAGTCATCTGCTTTATAAAGGCTAAGAGCCCAAAAATGAGATGGAGTCCAAAAAAATATTATTAAGAAAAATGTTATCGGTTCAAATGTTAATGAGTTAGTAGCTATTGTCCAACCAATAACTGGTGGTAATGCGCCAGATGCTCCTCCAATAACAATGTTTTGTGGGGTTTTTCTTTTTAACCAAATTGTATAAACAAAAACATAAAATGCTATGGTTACAGATAATAGTATAGCTGATATTAAATTTGAAAAATAATAAAGTCCAACTACTGAAATAATTGATAGTAATGTACCAAACAAAAGAGCATGCTCCCTGTTTACTTTTCCAGTAGGAATTGGTCTAAGACAAGTTCTTGTCATTAATTTATCAAGATCAGCCTCATACCACATATTTAGAGCACCAGCAGCACCTGCACCCATTGTTACAAAAAAAATTGCTAGTATTGAATTTAGAAATGAAACTGAAACAGGGGCAGTTAACAAGCCAACAGCACAAGTAAAGATAACCAAAGACATTACCCTAGGTTTCATTAATAATAATAGGTATTTAAAATATGATAGAAAATTTATTGAAACTGATTTTTTTTTAATTGTATTTGTGGTCACTACTACTCAACATTCAGTGAAACAAATATTACAAGTAATATAACACCCGCTATTAAGATGTGATTTCCAAGATCAAATATTCCTACTTTGCTGTTTTTCTTATCAATTAATCTTCTACGCAAAGGTATTTGATCATAAGGATTTATCGAGACTTTATCTCCTTGTTCTTTTTGGTTTTCAACTTTTACTGAATAACCAAACCACACAATATAAATAAAAATTGCAAAAAGAATTAAAAAGAAAGCTAAATAACCGTAAGCATCCATTTTAAGCTCCACCTCCAACGACAAAATAAAATAGTCTTGAAAATAATGTATACTGAAACTCAGCTGTCATTAAAAATATGAAGCAAGCTATAGCCGTCATTGGCCATAAAAGAACATTTACCAATGCATATCTTTCCCAAAAAAGGTGCATGAAAAATGCCATTATCAGCCCAGCTTTTAGGAACATGAAGAATAATATTAATGACCATCTTAGCATTCCTTGGAATTGATACCAGTCAACCATGTAAGAAAAAAAACTGAGAACAAATAACAAAGTCCAAATCCAAAGATAAATTCCAATTTTATGTGTGGAAGCTTCTTCTTTTTTGTCTGTTTTTTCTATATTATTTGTATTTTCCATAATTTATTTTACCACAAGTAAAAGAATGCAAAAATAAAAACCCATACAAGATCTACGAAGTGCCAATAAAGACCTAAAATCTCAATTTCTACATAATCGCCCTTTAATTTTGTGAACCATCCTTTTTTGCCTTTTTCGTAGTGGCCAGCAAACACTTTATAAGTATATATAAATAAAAAGATTACTCCAATAGATACGTGAAAGCCATGAAAACCGGTTATCATAAAGAAAAATGATCCAAATTGTGCAGCTCCGAATGGATTTTCCCACGGTCGTACACCTTCATGAATTAATTTTGACCACTCATAAGCCTGCATCCCAACAAAAGTTAAACCGCCGAGCGCAGTCGCCAATAATAGCCATCCACACATTTTTCTATTTTTTTCGTATCCATATTTAACAGCGATAGCCATTGTTCCACTACTGGTGATCAAGACAAAGGTCATAAGAGCAATCAGTAATAACGGAACAGGTACACCAAATGCCTCTAGTGCAAATACTTCACTAGGATTTGGCCACTCTACAGGAGTTGAACCTCTTCCTTTCATGTATGAAATTAAAAAACAACTAAAAACAAAAGTATCACTTAATAGAAAGATCCACATCATGGCTTTACCCCAATGTACACCTTTAAACATTGTTTGGTCTGACGCTGTGTCAGACGCCATTCCCTTAAACCCTGGTTTAAGTTCGAAGCCGTCTATTTTTGGTTCAGACATTTATTTCTCTTATGTTTTTTCTACTTCTGTATGTATAACTTCACTTGGAGCAGTAGTTTGTGGAATATAATCTTCCTTAGCTCCTGGAACACTAAAATCATAAGGCCATCTGTGCACAACTGGAAGTCTTTCACCGAAGTTGCCATGTTCTGGTGGAACAGTAGAAGTGTACCATTCTAATGAATTAGCTTTCCAAGGATTTTGCTCTGCCTTTTTTCCTGTTTTTAATGTTTTAATTATATTGAAAATTAAAATAAATTGTGCTGCTCCTACTATGAATGCTGCAATACTAATGAATTCATTCATTCCCACTGCTGATGTCATATATGGACTATCATACATTTCAAAATATCTTCTTGGAACTCCGATAAATCCTAAGTAGTGCATTGGGAAATAAATAGAGTAAGCTCCTAAAAAAGTAATCCAGAAGTGCCATTTTCCAAGACCTTCATCTAACATTTTCCCTGCAACTAATGGGAACCAGTGATAAACTGCACCCATAATTACCATTAATGGTGCAATACCCATTACCATATGGAAATGTGCTATCACGAAATAAGTATCTGATAATGGAACATCAACTGATACGTTTCCTAAAAATATTCCAGTGATTCCACCATTAACAAATGTTACTATAAAACCTAAACACCACAACATAACTACGTTTATTCTTATATTTCCTCTCCATAAAGTTAGTATCCAGTTATAAACCTTCATGGCTGTTGGAACCGCGATAATCAATGTAGTTGTTGCAAAGAAGAAACCGAACCAAGGATTCATTCCGCTTACATACATGTGGTGTGCCCAAACAAAGAAACTTAATGCTCCAATTCCAACAATTGCCCACACCATCATTCTATACCCAAAAATATTTTTTCTAGCATGAACAGAGATTAAATCTGAAACTATTCCAAAAGCGGGAAGCGCAACAATATAAACCTCAGGGTGTCCAAAGAACCAAAACAGGTGTTGGAAAAGAATTGGGCTTCCACCACCATATTCTAGAACTTCACCAGCCTTTAATATTGTTGGCATGAAGAAACTAGTTTGTAAAACCTTATCTAAAGTCATCATTATAGCACTTACCAATAATGCTGGAAATGCTAACATTGCAAGGACTGTAGCTGTAAATATACCCCAGACTGTAAGAGGCATTCTCATTAATGTCATCCCTCTGGTTCTAGCTTGAAGAATTGTAATCATGTAATTTAATCCACCCATTGTAAATCCAATTACGAAAAGAGATAAAGAAATAAGCATTAATAAAATTCCCATACCTGCTCCAGGAGTACCCTCTAAAATTGTTTGAGGAGGATATAAGGTCCACCCTGCACCTGTTGGGCCACCTGGCACAAAGAAACTTGCCATCAAAACTGCAACAGCAACAAAGAACATCCAAAAACTTAACATGTTCACATATGGAAAAACCATATCTCTTGCTCCAACCATTAATGGTATTAAATAGTTACCAAATCCTCCAAGGAATAGCGCGGTTAAAAAATAAACTACCATTATCATTCCATGCATGGTTACGAATTGATAATAATGTTCTGCAGTCATGAAACCAGCTAACTCAGGAAAACCTAGCTGAAGTCTCATTAACCAAGATAAAATTAATCCTACAACCCCTGTAAATACTGCTGTTAAAAAATATTGCACACCGATTACTTTTGCATCTTGGCAAAATACCCATTTCTCAATAAAACTATGAGGGTGATATAATTCTTGTTCACCGACTTCTGAAGGTCTTACATAATCTATGTCAGGATTCACTGAACCTGTTGAACCATCCATTACCTCTGATGATTGTGCTTGATAAGATTTATTATTATCGTATTCCTCTGACATATTTTTTATCCTTTATATATATATTTTTTTTAATTATTAAATTGTTATTTTTTAGCTAATTTGTTCCCATCTACGTTTAATTTTTCATATCTAGCAGATAATTGTTCAAAAGTTTCTTGCTCTCCTAACCAAGCTTCGTAATCAGCTTTATCCTGAACTTCAACACCACCTCTCATTGCATAGTGTCCAACTCCGCAATACTCTGCGCATAAAACTTCATATTCTCCAACTTTGTTAGGTTCAAACCAATAAAAAGTTACTGTCCCAGGCACAGCATCCATTTTTGCTCTGAACTGAGGTACATACCAGTTATGAAGAACATCTACAGATCTTAATAAAATTTTTACAGGTCTATTATTTTCTAAATTTATTACATCGCTCTCGACCATTATATCATCTTTGCCAAATGGATCATCTGGATTGATACCAAATGGATTATTATCTGCAATGTTTCTGACTTGAGTTGTACCTAATTTTCCATCTTTGCCTGGTAACCTATATTGCCATCCCCACTGCCATGCCATTACATCAACTTCAATCGCATTTTTTGGAACATTTACGTATTGATTCCAAATTATAAGTCCTGGCGCTAGCAGAGCAGCAACTCCTAATGTTGTTGCCCAAGTTAAAATTTTTTCTAATTTTTTGTCTTCAGGTTTATATTCTGCTCTTCTATCCTCTTTATGTTGGTATCTAAAAACACAGTAAATCATGAATAGACATACTGCTACAAAAACCCCTCCACCTACCCAGAAAGTAAGTGTGATTGTGTCATCCATTCCTTTCCAGTTTGATGCTATGTCCGTCCAATACCAAGGTGTAAAGATATGAAATAGTATCGATCCTATGATGACTAGTAAAAATATAATTCCTGCATGCATAGTGCCTGTATAGAATAATAATTTTATAAATACCTATGACAAAATGTCATAAAACATATTAATTATACTAATATAATCAATATATTTATGTTTGGTAAATTAGGTATTTTAATAACTATACTTGCCCTCGTTTTAGCTTTCTATTTTGTAATTTCTTTAGGCGCTGGAAGATTTTCAAAAGGAGAGGCTAAACCTGAAACAAAGAAATATCTTAGATCGGTAAACATTTTGCTAATAATTATTGCAGTGTTTGGATCTGTGTTAGTTTTATTTCTTTAGAATTAATCTAAGCAATCAAAGATTTACAAAATTCAATTACAGTATCATTGTACGCAAACATTATTGTAAAAAATACTAGCCAAACAATAAATAAAAATAACCAGTACAAAGAAAGCGCATTTATACTTTTCTCTTCTTTTTTGTATTCACTCTCCTCTGATTTAAAAATTCTTGAACTAACTTTGCCCCAAAAAAAGAGTCCTCCTAATAAATGAATACCATGTAGTGCAGTGAAGAAATAGTAAGATGAAAAATATGTATTTGTTGAGACAAAATTTCCAGTTTGCATTAATTGATACCAAAGAGCTAACTGAAGAAACAAAAATATATAACTTAGTCCTCCAACATAAATTAAATTCTTTTTTATTGAACTTGTAATACCATTTTTTAGATCTTTGCTTATCTTGTTAAAAAATATTGTTACTAAAATTAAAACTAATGTATTTATCCAAAGTAAATTTGTTTTAAGAATAAAAGTAGTATCCTGTTCAGGTGGAAGTGAATAAAGATAACCAGTGAAAATTAAACTAAATAATGTTGTACTTACTCCAAATATAATTATTACCGCAGACATTTGATTTGATATTTCAAATGTTTTGCCCGAGTGACCACTATCTATTACTGCTTGATTTTGTTCCCAAGGTTTCTCAGTTAATGCGCCAAATAATTTCTTTATCAAAGACATATTATTTATATAGTCCGAATATACAATTTTACAATAATGAAAATAAAAACCTCCATTGCAGTATTAACAGGGTGCTTAACTATATTCTTATTTTTAATGCTTCCTGTCTTTTTATCGATGAAAGAACAAAAAGATCAATCAGTCGCAGCATTTAAAGGCTCAGATTTTGAACTTAAAGACATGAACAATAATATAATAACACAAGAGTCCTTTAACGGACCTCTGACTGCAATTTTTTTTGGATTTACAAATTGTCCTGACATATGTCCAATGACATTAAATAAAATGGATATAGTTATGAACAGAATAAAAAAAAATAAAAAGAAAGATATTAAAGTATTTTTTATTAGCGTTGATCCTAAAAGAGATACTCCTGAAGTGGTAAAAGATTATCTCAGCAATTTTGATAACAAATTTGTTGGGATTACTGGAGATCCAGGTGAAATTTTTTTACTTTCACAATCTTGGGGAATAATTAGCCAAAAAATATTTTTTGAAAATGGTGATTATAATATTGATCATAGTTCACCAGTGATACTTTTAAAAGATGGAAAATATATTGCAAAGATTTCTCATAGAGACGACATTAAAAAATCTATCAAATTGATAAATGAATATTTATAGATTTAAGATATAATTAACAATTGATATTGAAGATATAACTGCTGTTTCTGACCTCAATATATTCTCATTGATCTTAACTGATTTTACATCTTTAAAATTTAAAATAGCTTCTCTTTCCTTCTCGGAAAAATCTCCCTCGGGTCCTATTATGATACACAAAGGTTTTTTACTTTTTTTATCTAAATCGATTTTTTTTTGGTTAGAATTTAGATCTGTAAAAATTAGATCCATTGTACTTTGATTTTTTTCTAAAAAAGTTTTCAAATTTTGAGTTTTTTCTAAATATGGAGGATTCAATCTATTTGACTGTTCTGTAGCCTCTATTATTATTTTTTCCAATCTCTCAAAGTTAATTTTTCTAACAATAGACCTATCAAAAATAATAGGAAAAAATTTTGTAACTCCTAATTCTGTAGCTTTCTGAATCATAAAATTTGAATAATTTGATTTTATGGGTGAAAATGCTAACCAAATATCTTGGGGAGTTTCTTTTTTTCTTAATTGTTCTTGAATGCTAAATTCTACATTTCCATTATGAATTTTGTCTATTTTGGCTAACCATTCACCAGTTTTATTAAATACAGAAAAATTTTCTCCAATTTTCACTCGCATGACTTTCGTCAAATAATGAGATTGTGGTTTAGCAAGTGAAGAAGTTAAATTAAGAGATAAACTTTCAGAGAAAAATATTCTAATATTACTCATATCAAGAAAGTAATTTATGAAAAATATTAAAGCAATAATTTTCGATGCATATGGAACTCTATTTGACGTAAATTCTGCAGCTGAAAAGTGTAAAGATAAAATTGGTATTAAATGGGAAAATTTCTCAAATTATTGGAGGACTACTCAATTAGAATACACTTGGCTTAGAAGTTTAATGAGCAGGCATAAAGATTTTTGGAAAGTAACAGAAGATAGCCTAGATAAATCAATGAAAGTTTTCAATATTAATCCAGATATGAGAACTGAATTATTGGATCTTTACAAAATTTTATCTCCATACCCTGAGGTAAAAGAAACCCTGAAATTATTGAGAGAAAAAAATTATAAACTGTCAATACTTTCAAACGGCACCCCTTCTCTTCTTGATGAATTAGTGAATAGAAATAATCTCAATGATATTTTTGATGATATTATGTCTGTAGAAGAAGTAGGTATTTTTAAACCAAGTTCAAAAGTTTACGATATGCCAATTAAAAAATATAACATTAAAGAGAAGGAAGTTGCTTTTTTAAGCGCAAATACTTGGGACGTTTCTGGAGGTGGCAATTACGGTTTTAACGCAATTTGGGTCAATAGAAACAATGCAATTTTTGATAATTTAGATTACAAACCAAAAAATGAAATAAATAATCTTAAACAGTTGCTTGATATTGTTTAGGCAAGATACTACTTTATTACCATGACAAATATTCTAGATCTCATCGCAAGAATTTTAATTTCAGCATTGTTCCTTCTCAATGGTTTTTTTAAAATTGGTAATTATGATGGAACTATTGAGTGGATGGAGAGCTTTGGATTGCCTGGAATTTTAATTATTCCAGCAATAATACTTGAGATAATTGCACCAATATTAATTATACTAGGATATAAGGCAAAAATATCTGCTGGTTTATTAAGTTTATTTTGTATTACAACAGCTGTAATATTTCACAACGATTTTTCTGACCAAATGCAACTTGGATCATTTTTGAAAAATATAGCTTTAGCAGGTGGGTTTTTATTTATTTTCATAAATGGAACTAAAGATTTTAGCTTAGATAAAAAATTCTAAACATAAAATGTCAAATATTGAAGTTAAACAAATTATCGAACCTATACCAGCATCTGACGGTGCTGGGGTAAAATTAAAAAGAAGCATTGGTGTAGAGCCTAATTACTTTGATCCATTTTTAATGTTAGATGAATTCGGATCAGAAAATAGTGAAGATTATATAGCTGGTTTTCCGCCTCATCCTCATCGAGGCATAGAAACGGTAACATATATGTTAGCTGGAGACTTTGAGCACAAAGATAGTACAGGCGGTGAAGGTAGAATGACTGCAGGAGATGTTCAATGGATGAAGACAGGGAGTGGAATAATTCACTCTGAGATGCCTGCAATGAAAGAAGGTAGGTTACATGGGTTTCAATTATGGATCAATATGCCAGCTAAATTAAAAATGAGTAAACCTAGCTACATCTACATAGATGCTGATCAGATGCAAACTCACCTAGATGAAGAAAAAATAGTCAAAGTCATAGCTGGTAAATTTAGAAAAGCTGAGGGACCTATAAAAAAACATAATGTTGAGCCTATTTATTTTGATATTGAATTAAATAAAGATAAAGAGTTCAATTTTGATTTACCCTCAACTCATAATTCATTTATTTATTTAATTAAAGGAGAGATAAAAATTGGGAATCAACAGCATCAAAAAATTGAAAATTCAAAACTAATTCTTTTAAAAATGGGTGAGAAACTTAAGGTTTATGGCTCAACTAATGCTAAGTTCCTTCTGATTGCTGGAAAACCAATAGGCGAACAAATTGCAAGAGGTGGCCCTTTTGTCATGAATACTAAACAAGAAATCTTGCAAGCAGTCGAGGATTATCATAAAGGTACATTTGTAAAATAAAACTACTTTTGTAAAAATGAAATCAATTAAAGTAACAAATACAGGTGGTCCTGAAGTTCTAGAGTTAGAGGAGATTACTTTAGATAAACCAGGTGCTGATGAGGTTCAGATAGAACATGTGTCAATTGGATTAAACTATATAGACACTTATCATAGATCAGGTTTATATCCTCTTCAACTTCCTACAGGAATTGGTTTGGAAGCGGCAGGTATAATTAAAGAAATTGGTTCAAATGTCTCTAATTTTTCGGTTGGAGATAAAGTTGCTTATGCTGCAGCTCCATTAGGTTCTTATTCAACTCACAGAAATTACCCTTCAAAAAATATTGTTAAAGTTCCAGATAATATTGATTTAGAAATTATATCGAGTGCTATGACAAAAGGTATGACAACTTTTTATTTATTGCACAAAACATATGTTCCAAAAAAGGGAGAAACAGTTTTATTTCACGCAGCAGCAGGAGGTGTTGGACAATTCTTTTGTCAGTGGGCAAAAAGTTTAGGATTAAAAGTAATTGGAACAGTTGGAAGTCAGGAAAAAATAGAAATAGCAAAAAAGTATGGATGTGACGAAGTAATCAACTATTCAAAAGAAGATTTTGCAAAAAAAGTCATGGAACTTACAGATGGCAAAGGTGTTTCTGTCGTTTATGATGGTGTAGGTAAATCAACTTACGACAAATCAATTGAATGTTTAAAATTAAGGGGTACCATGGTTTCATTTGGTAATGCATCTGGAGCACTTGATCCAATAATTGTTTCAAAATCTTTGCAACCAAAAGGTATATATTTTGTAAGACCAGCAATGAATCAATATTTTACAAATAGTGAGGAAATACATGAGGCTGCTAATATGTTGTTTAAGCAAATTTCATCAGGAAATGTAAAAATTGAAATCTATAAAAAATATAAATTAGAGGATGCAGTTCAAGCTCACATGGACTTAGAGGGAAGAAAGATCACCGGTCCAGCAGTAATTATTCCTTAAATTGTACATCCATATCTGATAGATGAAGTTTTAAAGCTTTTCCAGAAATTTGTATTTCTCTTATAAAAAAAATAATTGAAACCATCATGGACAAACAGCATGATCCAAAAATTACTCTTGCAATAATTAAACTGTCTAAATAAAGAGCAAACACAGTAAGCATATTAAATAGAAAACCAAATGCTGCTGACATAATGGCAAACTTTAGTACTCCTATTCTACTGTTCAAGTTGATAAGTTGATCTTTCCACTCTGGCGGGGTGTGTTTTTCAAAAACGTATTCATCATGAATTTTTCTAATAAGTCCACTAAGGGTATGAAACCTATTGCTGTAAACACTCATTATAAGAGGTATTGCTGGAAACATTAATGCAGTAACAGTGTAATCTATATTCATTCGAATCAATTTGATTATGAAACTCTGCTTTGCTATTTACAAGTAAATTATTATGCAAAACTTTAAATTATTCGTTGAGCTTACAAGATTAAACAGGCCAATAGGTTATATGCTTTTATTTTGGCCTTGCTTATGGGGTCTAACTATTTCTTATGATTTCAATTATGACTTAGAAATATATTATTTTTATTCTTTTCTATTTTTAATGGGTTCAATATTAATGAGATCTGCTGGATGCATAGTAAATGATATAGTAGATAGAAATTTCGACAAAAAAGTTGAACGCACTAAAAATAGACCAATAGCATCTGGGAAAGTTTCAGTTAGACTTGGAATTATATATTCAGCAGTTTTGTGCGGGTTGGCATTTTTAGTTTTAATCAATTTTAATATATTCACAATATCGATGGCACTTTTATCAATGCCGCTTGCATTTACTTATCCTTTGATGAAAAGGTTTACTTACTGGCCCCAATTATTTTTAGGTATTACATTTAATTATGGACTTGTTCTTGCTTGGATATCAATAAATAACAGTATTTCTATAGTTCCAATTTTGTTTTATCTGGGGGCCATATTTTGGACACTCGGTTACGACACAATTTATGGATATCAAGATATAAAAGACGACGAGATTATAGGAGTAAAATCTACCTCAATAAA
>CACETY010000022.1 GCA_902562645.1 uncultured Pelagibacteraceae bacterium | reverse complement strand
AAAACCTTTTTTTACCAAATCTCCAGACTTGTCAGCAGTCTCCTTATAATCACCTCCAGGTAGCATTGTGACATATACATCTTTCACACTTGGTAAAGTATCAAGATCGGTGTGAGGTCCAATTTCTAATGAAAAATTCATTAATGAATAATTATTTATTTTAAAATAACTGTCTAGAAAAATATTAGATCAAAGTGTCAGGGTTACTTTTTCTGACCTCTGTGTTTTTGAATTCTTTGACCATACTGCTGTGTAACTCTGTCAAAGATGATTGCTAGAGCCACTATTGCTAAACCATTCATCATTCCAAGTGCTAAATATTGATTAGAAATAGCTTGCAAAATAGGCACTCCCAGACCTTTAACACCTATCATTGATGCAATTACCACCATAGCTAAAGCCATCATAATTGTTTGGTTAATTCCAGCAAAAATTGTTGGTAACGACAATGGTATTTGCACAGATTTTAATTTTTGCATTGGAGTTGCACCAAAAGCCTCACTTGCCTCAAGTGTTTCTTTATCTACTTCTCTTATTCCAAGATTTGTTAGCCTTACTACCGGTGGTAAAGCATAAATACAAACTGCCAATAAACCAGGCACTTTTCCAATACCTAAAAGCATAATTATAGGTATAAGGTAAACGAAACTTGGAATAGTTTGCATCATATCCAAAACGGGTAAAATTGCTTTTTCTGCTCTGCTTGATTTAGACATTAACACACCAATTGGAATACCGACTACAATACAAACTAATGTTGAAACAGATATTATTGCAACAGTAGCCATACAGTTTTTCCACATTCCAAAATAACCAATAATCATAAAACAAACTATTGTACCTATTACCAGTTTAATACTTCTTGATCCAATCCATGCCAACAAAGCAAATACACCAATTACTAATGGCCAAGGACTATTGACTAATAATTTTTCCAACCAAATTAAAAAATGCAAAAGTGGATCAAAAAAACCTTCAATTCCATCTCCATAGGCTCTTGAAAATTCTTTAAAACTAGAGTCTATTCCTTTTTTAAGCTCTCTTAAAGCTGTTCGATCCATTACAGGAATTTTATTAAAGAAATCCATAATTTTACTCAACCAAACCCACTAAAGAGTGGGTTTGGCAATATTTTATTTTATTAAAGTGCTTTTTTTATTTTTGCAGCAGCTTCACTTGAAACCCACTTAGACCAAACATCTTCTTGGTTTGTTAGGAATTCAATTGCAGCATCAGCACCCTCTGCTTGGTTTTCACCCATCCAAACTAACATACCGTTCATTACTGGACCTGGATAAGTTCTTTTTTTGAAATAATCCATACCAGCACTTCCAGCTGTATTTTTGAAATTGTCAGTTACGATTGTGTAAACTTCAGATTTTGTCCATGAAGTTGCTTTAGGGTCTCCACATTCTTGTTCTGGTAAAACTATACATTTATCCCAGTTATCTTTTCCACCCCAAGCTCCCATGTCCACAGCTCTCATATCATATTTACCAATGATAGCTGTTGGTGACCAATAGTAACCAAACCAGTTTTCACCTCTTTCAGCAGCTTTAGCAATTGATCCATCTAATCCTGCAGCAGAACCTGTTTCAACAATAGCCCAACCTTTTGCTTCCATGTCAAAAGCTTTGTAAAGATTTCTATTACTTAGTTCACAGTTCCATCCTGGAGGACAAATATGAAACCCACCTTTTGATGGATCCTCTGGATGAGGAAATAGATCCGGTCTTGCCAAAATTGCTTCAGCAGTTGTAAGTTCAGGATGTTTTTCTAAAGTAGCAGGTAACACCCACCATCCTTCACCTAAACCAGTAATAGGTGCTTTATTAAGTGAGTGCATTTTTCCTTCATCAACTGCTTTATTTAAAGCAATGATTGCAGCGTTAGCCCAAAATTCTGGAGCAACATCTGGCTCACCTTTTTCTTGCATAGATGTAAATGTAGGCATTGTTGCACCTGGCACCAATTCAACAGAACATCCGTAACCTTCTTCTAATATGATTTTGTCAACTTCAGCCATGAAGTTTGCTGAAGCCCAGTTCATATTAGCGATAGTTATGTTCCCACAAGCTGCGTTGGCAACACTTCCAAAAGAAGTTAGTCCAAATATTACAGCAGCAGATAGAAGTAATTTTTTGATTTTCATTATTTCTCCTAATTAATTAATTATAAATCATCAGAACATATAGATGGAAAAATTGCAAACTAGTTTCAACTTTGAGTTGTGTTAAAATTGTCTTTATACTCTTTTTATTTAGAAATAAATTATTAAATAAATATGAAAAAAAATTTATTATCAAGATTAGATGAGGGTCCCGTAATATTCGCAGAGGGATATTTATTTGCGATGGAAAGGAGAGGATATCTTTCTGCAGGTCCATTTGTGCCAGAAGTAGTGCTAGAACATCCTGATGTAGTTACACAATTACATAGAGAATTTATTAGAGCTGGTTCAGATATTGTTCAAGCTTTCACCTATTATGGACATAGAGAGAAATTAAGAATTATTGGAAAAGAACATTTGCTAGAGCCGATGCAAAAAAATGCACTTAAAATTGCAAAGGATGCTGCAAAAGAATTTAAAGATTTAGATTTAATGGTTTGTGGAGATGTTGCTAATACAAATATTTTTGATCCAAAAGACAAAAACTCATTCAAAGAATGTCAAAAGATGTACGAAGAGCAAGTGCTTTGGGCAAAAGAGGCAGGAGTTGACTTTGTAGTCGCAGAAACAATTAATTGGGTAGATGAAATGAAGATAGCTTTAAAAGCAATTAAGGATGAAGGTTTGATTGCAGTTGCCAATTATGCAATACCTCGTGGTGATTTGACAAGAGATGGCCACACTGCTGAAGATGCATGTAAAATAATTGAAGATCTTGGTGCTGATGTTGTTGGTTTGAATTGTTATAGAGGTCCAGAAATGACCATGAAACTTTTAAAAAAAATAAGAAAAAAAGTTTCCTGTCATGTTGCAGGTCTTCCTGTTCCATATAGAACAACAGAGGAAGAACCAGGATTTTTGAATCAAACAGATCACGGATGTGACTGCATTCCTGGAGGAAATGCATTCCCTGTTGCTCTAGATAATTTATATTGTAACAGATTTGAAATGGCTGAATTTGCAAAAGAATGTCTTAAAGAAAAAATTAATTTAATCGGTATTTGTTGTGGTGCTGAAGCTCATCATGTTAGACAAATGGCTGTTGCAGTTGGTAAAAAACCAATTGCCATGAAGTACATGCCAGATATGACTAAACATTTTCACCATGGGACAGACAAGACATTGAAAGACGTCAATAAAGAAATAAAATACTAACATGCAAAATCATGCAAAAGTAGTCATCATAGGTGGCGGCGTAGTAGGCTGTTCCATTCTTTATCATTTATCAAAGTTTGGTTTAAAAGATTGTATTCTTCTTGAAAGAAATGAACTCACATCTGGATCCTCTTGGCATGCAGCTGGAAATGTACATGTGATTTCATCTGACCCAAATATTTCTAGAATGATGGCTTATACAATCGGATTGTACAAAGAAATTGAAAAAGAGTCTGGCCATTCAGTTGGATTCAAACCAAGTGGGGGATTTTATTTGGCTTCAAATGATGTTTGGGCGGATTATTTAAAAAGAGAGAGGTCTAAAGCAAGATATATGGGTCTTGACCAAGAGTTTGTTTCTTTAGAGGAAGTAAAAAAGAAAAATCCTTTAATTGATCCATCAAGATACCTTCTGGCATTATGGGACCCTATTGATGGGGAAGTAGATCCATCAGGTGTGACTTATGCTTTTGCAAAAGCAGCAAAAGTTCATGGTGGAAAATATTATACACATACAGTTGTAAAAGACACAAAACAAAAAGAGGATGGAACATGGGATGTGATAACTGACAAGGGTAATATAAAAGCAGAAATAGTTATTAACGCTGGAGGTTTATGGGCAAGAGAAGTCGGACAGCTTGCAGGAATTAATCTACCAGTTCAACCAATGGAGCATCACTACTTAATCACTGAAGCTATTCCAGAAATTGAAGCAATGGGCGATCAAAGAATTCCTATTGGAACTGATTTTGAAGGTAACATTTATTTTAGACAAGAAGGAAAAGGAATGCTTCTTGGAACTTATGAACCAAAATCAACACCATGGAAGGTTGAAGGAACACCTATGAATTTTGGTCATGAGTTATTAGAACCAAAACTAGATAATATTCAAGATAGATTAGCAATAGGTTTTGAAAGAATGCCAGCTTTAGAAAAAGCAGGAATTAAAAATATTGTAAATGGGCCTTTTACTTTTGGACCTGATGGATCACCATTAATTGGTCCTGTTCCCGGAATGAAAAATTATTGGGTAGCAGTGGGTGTAATGGCTGGTTTTTGTCAAGGAGGTGGAGTTGGAAAATGTATTGCTGAATGGATAATTGACGGAGAACCATCAATAGATGTTTGGGCAATGGATGTTGCAAGATTTGGAGATTATGCATCACCTCAATACGGAACAATTAAATCTTCTGAAAATTATGAACGAAGATTTATTATGACATTTCCAAATGAAACTTTACCAAAAGGAAGAAAACAAAAAACAACAGCTCTTTATGACCGTTTTGTAGATCAAGGTGCAGTTATGGGAGACAGCTTTGGTTTAGAAAATGTTTTGTGGTTTGCAAATGATAAAAAAGATGCATACGAAGAGCCAACTATAAAAAGATCTAGATCGCATAATTATGTCTCCAAAGAAGTTATTAATGTAAGAGAAAATGTTGGTTTTATTGAAGTTGCTAATTTTTCAAAACATCAATTTAAAGGAAAAGATGCAAGAAAATTTTTAGATCATATTATGGCAGGTAAGCTTCCAAATCCTGGAAGAATATCGTTATCTCCAATGTTATCTTATAGAGGAAAATTATGTGGCGATCTTACAGTTTCATGCCTTGATGAAAACGAATTTATGGTTTTTGGTTCAGGTGCAGCTCAAGAAATGCATAGACGTTGGTTTGAAAGCCATTTAGATAAATTTAATGTTGAATATAAAAATAGATCAGATGAATTTCATGGAATATCTATAGCAGGACCTAATTCGAGAAAAGTTTTAGAAAAAATAGTTAGAGACGATGTATCTAATGAAAAATTTAGATTTAGAGACTCAAGAAGAATGTTTGTTGGAGGTGTTCCAGCAATTATAAACCGAATTTCATTCACGGGTGAACTTGGTTATGAAATATATGTTGCGCCACATTTCCAAATTAAACTTTATGAGGAGTTAATGGAGGCGGGAAAAGAATTTGGTATTAAACCTTTTGGTGGAAGAGCTTTAGTGTCTATGAGACTAGAGAAAAATTGGGGTGCGTGGACTTTAGACTATCGACCTGATTTTACTGCTAAAGAAACTGGATTAGATAGTTTCATTAATTGGAACAAAGAATTTATTGGTAAAGAAAAAGCTAAGCAAGACAATAGCTCGAATAGATTAGTTCCTTTAATAATTCAAACAAACGACATAGATGTCACAAACAATGAAGCAGTAATGAAGGGAGATAATAGCATTGGGTATATAACTTCTGGTGGATTTGCACATTTTGTAAATAAAAGTGTTGCTTTTTCATATCTAGATCAAAAAAATTTATCATCTGAAGATGGAATACAAGTAGAAATTAATGGTGATTTATTCAATTGTTCAATTATCAAAGAACCACTTTATGATCCAAGTGGAGAAAAAATGAGAGGGTAATGGCCCAAAAGGATGTAGGTAACAAAGTTCCAATTTATAAATTAAAAGAAACAAAAGAGGTCATGGATTTTTATGATGAATGGGGTCTGGATAATAAATATGATAAAGATATGGTTGAATGGAATTATACTGGCCCAAAGGAAACGGTAGAAGTTTTCAATAAACATCAAAAAGAAAAAGATATTAATATTTATGATGCTGGATGTGGAACTGGATTGGTTGGTGTTGAATTAAGAAAGTATGGTTTCACTAATTTTTTTGGCGCCGATCTATCCCAAAAACTTTTAGATTTGGTTCCAAATAACCTTTATAAAAAATTAGATAAAGTTGATTTAAACAAACCAATAAATGAAAAGGATGATCAATATGATGCTTTAATGTGTGTGGGCACATTTACTTTTGGACATGTAAAACCACCTGCGTTAGATGAGTTTATTAGAATTACTAAAAACAAAGGTCTAATTTGTTTCACTATTAATGAGGGAATATATGAGGAATATGGATTTGATAAAAAAATTAAACTATTAAAAAATGAAAATAAATGGAAAGAAATAGAGTTTTTTAAATCTGATTATATTGCTAGTAAAGATGTAAATGCATGGCTTGGTCTATATGAAGTGACAAAATAAAATGTCAGCAATTTATAAAATTATAGATAAAAAAAAATTAGATATAGTTAAGAGACCAATTTCTAAAGCCCATGGACTTCCCAACGAATGTTATACAAGTAAAGATTACACTTTAATAGAACGAGAGAAAATATTTGAAAATAAATGGACTGTAATAGGAGTAGCAAGTTCTTTGCCAAATATCGGTGATGTAAAACCATTTAACTTGTTAGGACTGCCATTATTTTTAGTAAGGAATAAAAAAAATCAGATAAAAGTTTTTCATAATGTCTGTAGTCATAGAGGAGTAAAGCTAGTAAGCAAAAAAGGCAATATTAGAAATGTTATTAGATGTCCTTATCATTCATGGTCATACACATCAGATGGAAATCTAATTGCAACACCTCATATAGGCGGGATGAACCAACATAGTAGCCCGAAATTTAAAAAAGATAAAAACAATTTAAAAGAAATAAGATCATATGTTTGGTTAGATTTAATTTTTATTAATATCAGCAACAACGAAATTCCATTTGAAAAATATATTAAACCCTTAAGTGATAGGTGGGCTAAATTTTGGAAGATAAAAGATAGGAAATTAATTAATCATGCAAAAGATTTTGGTTATTTTAAATTAAATGCAAAATGTAATTGGAAATTTGCAATTGAGAATTATTGTGAAAGTTATCATTTGCCATGGGTTCATCCAGGTTTAAACTCCTATTCAAAAATAGAAGATCACTATCATATTCAAGGATTACCAAACCGCTTTGCAGGCCAAGGCACAGTTGTTTACAATCCAAAATTTAAAGGTAAGAAAAAATTTCCTTGCTTTCCTAACTGGCCCAAAGAAAAAGAAAATATTGCAGAGTATGTAGCTTTGTTTCCCAATGTTATGTTAGGTATACATAAAGATCATTTCTACGCATATTGGTTAGAACCCATTAGTCATAAAAAAACTTTAGAGCACATGGAAATATATTATGTAGGTGAAAAAGCCGCAAAATCATTAGAATTTAAATCATTAAGAAAACAAAATCATAAATTGTGGGAAGATATTCAAAAAGAAGATGTTGGTATAATTCAAAGAATGCAATTAGGCCGCAACTCACATGCATATAATGGTGGAAATTTTTCTCCTGATATGGATAATCCAACGCATCAATTTCACAAGTGGGTGGCAACTCACATTGTGTAGAAAGTGCGAAATATATGTACAGACCTTTACCAGATGCATTAACAATAAAAAGTTCACCAATCGAAGGTTTGGGATTATTCGCAACCAAAGAAATTAAAGCTAATACTTTTATCGGAATTACTCACATAAGAGATGAGCAGTTTGAAAATAAATATATAAGAACTCCATTAGGTGGTTTTTATAATCATTCTGACAATCCTACAGTTCAAAGAATGGTATCAAATATTTTACCTACATTAAAATTTGGTGATCCAATTGATCCTACCGCAAAAGCAAAAAAATTTAACGAAAATGATGATAATTTAGAAAACATGTATTATAATTTAAGAGAGAAACCAGACGCAAAATATTTTTTTATGGTTTCAATAAAAGATTTGAAACCAGGAGATGAGCTTTGTGCAAATTATAATTTATACACCTATCCAAAAACAGGAGTTGGTGTACAGATGTTATAGAGATGAAGTTTAATAGAAAAATTCTTTCAGAAAACCAACCAATTAAGAAATATATTTCAAAAAAAAGATTAAGAGAAGATGAAATAGATTTTGACGAACTTAGATCTTATAGACTTGACAGATTAAGAAATGAATTAAAGAAAAATAATATAGAGGCATGTATTTTATTTGATCCAGTAAATGTAAGGTATGCATTAGATACTGTGAATATGAGTGTTTATAATATGCATAATCTTACAAGATATTGTTTTATCTCTGTTGATGGTCCAACAATATTATATGAATATTTTAACTGTGAAATATTATCTAAAGGTCTCAATTTAATAGATGAAATAAGACCAGCAATTACTTGGGATTATTTTAGCAATGGTGACCAATCAGAGTTGCAACTTAAAAAATGGGTCAATGAAGTAAATGATTTATCTAACTCTTATTTTAAAAGTAAAAAAATCGCAATTGATGTAATCAATGGTCCAGCCGTAAATGAGCTTAATAAAAAAGGAATTCAAGTTTTAGAAGCGAAAAAAATACTTGAACAGGCTAGAGTTATTAAATCGTCTGAAGAAATTAAATGCATGCGAGCAGCTTTAGATGTTGCTGATATTGGAATAATTAAAATGAGAGATTATTTGAAATCAGGAATTACTGAAGATGAGTTATGGTCGATTTTACATAAAACGAACATTGAAAATGGTGGAGAGTGGATAGAGTGTAGAATATTATCTTCAGGCTCTAGAACCAATCCTTGGATGCAAGAAAGTAGTAATAAGATTATTCAAGATGGTGAGATCGTATCCTTTGATACAGATATGGTAGGCCCTTATGGATATTGTGCAGATATTTCTAGAGCTTTTGTTTGTGGAAATAAATTTAATGAACATCAAAAAAAAATTTATTCAACAGCAGTTGAGCAGATTGACTATAATTCAAGATTAATTAAAGATGGAGTATCATTTAGAGAATTTACTGAAAAGGCATGGATACTTCCTGAAAAATATTACGGAAATAGATATTCAGTCATGCTTCATGGAATAGGTTTATGTGATGAGTGGCCAGCAATTAGATATCCGACTGATGGTGGAGAAAGAAGCGGTATATTTCAAAAAAATATGACAATTACCCTAGAAAGTTATATCGGCGAAGTTGGAGGTCATGAGGGAGTGAAATTAGAACAACAATATTTAGTTGGCGAAAATGGATTAGAATTAATGTCTCATCATCCTTTAGAACAAATTTAATGAAAATAGTTTTAATTATGGGTTTGCCTGGGGCTGGCAAAACAACATTGGCAGAAGAACTTGCTCCAAAACTGAATGCAAAAAGATTAAATGCTGACGAAGTTAGAAAAGAAGCAAATGATTGGGATTTTTCTGAGGAGGGTAGAAAAAGACAAGCTAAAAGAATGGCAGACTTTGCTTTAAAGCTGAAAAATCAAGGAAATTATGTTGTGGCAGATTTTATTTGCCCAACTCCAGAAGCAAGAAGTTTATTCCCTGCAGATTTTGTTATTTGGGTAGACACGATTAAAGAAGGAAGGTTTGACGATACTAATCAAATGTTTGTCAAACCAGAAAAATATGATTTTCATGTAACTACTCAAGATGCTAAGTTTTGGGCGGATAAAATAATAAAGGAGATATCATAATGAGTTATGAATGGGATAATAAAAAACCAACAGCACAAATGCTTGGAAGATGGCAGCCATTTCATGAGGGTCACTATACTTTATTTAAAGAGATCATCAAAAAGACCGGTCAAGTGTGTATTCAAATAAGAGACGTTCAAGGAGTTGATGACAATCCATTCGACTTTGAAACGGTAAAAAAAAATATTGAAAATAAATTAAATCCTGAATTTGAAGGAAGATTTAAAATAATGATGGTGCCAAATATTACAAATATTTGTTACGGGAGAGGAGTTGGTTACAAAATTGAGGAGATAGTATTGTCTGAAGAAATACAAAAAATTTCTGCCACAAAAATTAGAGCTAAAATGCGTGAAGATGGTGAGTTAAAATAATTACAATATGAATGTAAAAACAAAAAAATTAGGAAACGGAATTACAAATGTAATAATTAATGATCCTAAAACTTATAATTCACTTTCATTTAAAACTTTAAGGGATCTTTTGAATACTTTTACTCGATTAGATAAGGATGATAATACAAGAGTAATAATATTAGAGGGATCAGGTAAAGGATTCAGCGCCGGCCATAATCTTAAAGAGGTTGGTGGAATTAAAAATAGATTAAATCACTTAAAATTATTTAATCTTTGCTCAAAATTAATGATGAAAATTGTTGAAGGAAAGAAGCCTGTTATTGCAAAAGTACATGGTGCAGCTTATGCAGCTGGATGTCAGTTAGCCGCAAGTTGTGACCTTGCATACAGCGCAACAACAGCTACATTTGCAACCCCTGGGGTAAATATTGGTCTATTCTGCAGTACACCAATGGTTGCTGTCAGCAGAAAAGTAAATCGGAAAATTATGATGAAAATGCTTTTAACTGGTGATCCAATAAACGCAAAATATGCTAAAGAAATTGGTTTGATTAATGATTGTTTTTCTAACAAGAAACTAAATCAGGAAGTATTAAAAATTGCAAAAAAAATTTCTTCAAAATCAAATTTAACAATTAAAATTGGCAAACAAGCATTTTATAAACAATTAGAGATGCCATTAGGAGATGCTTATAAGTTTACAAGTAAAATGATGACTTTAAATATGGCCTCACAAGATGCAAAAGAGGGAATATCCGCATTCTTACAAAAAAGAAAACCAAACTGGAAAAATAAATAATAGTTATTCAGGAAGAAAATAATGAACGATAATGAAATTAAATCTATTTTAAGAAAATCAAAAACTATAGCAATGATTGGAGTAAGCTCTGAAAAAAAGGGAGAGGATAGAAAAAATCTTAAGAGAAAACCAGCAAATGTTGTCATGAAATATATGCAAAATTTTGGTTATAAAGTTATACCTATAAATCCTTTTGCAGTTGGTGAAATTGTAAATGGTGAACCAATGGTTGAAAGCTTAGATAAAATCAAAGAAGAGATCGATATAGTTGATGTTTTTAGACCTTCAAATGAGGCAGAGGGTATTGCTAAACAAGCAATTCAAAAGGGAACTAAAGTTTTATGGTTACAATATGGAATTCATAGTGATGAGGCTAAAGCGATCGCTGATAAAGAAAATGTTGAATTTATTTCTAATAGATGCATTAAGCAAGAATATCAAAAACTTTTTCAAAAATCTAATCCAGTTTTTCCCGTTCTTAAAGATTAATGAAAAAAGTATTTTTGGTTTATGGCCATTATAATGAAAAATCTTTCAATTCAGCAATCAAAAATACTTTTATAAAATCAGCAGAAGAAAAAGGTCATTCAGTAAAATGTATAGATTTATATAAAGAAAAGTTTAACCCAGTATATGCTGGCGAAAAGGCCGACGAAGCGGTTTTAGATCATAGAAAAAAAATAGATGAAACTGATTTAATTGTCCTTGTAGCACCTATTTGGAACTATAGAATGCCAGCAATATTAGAGGGTTGGATAGATAAAGTATTAGCACCACCTTGGGCTTTTTCTTTTAAGAAACTTATCGGAAATCATGGTTATGCTGTAGGAAAACTAAAAGGTAAAAAAGCTATTATTTTCTGCACATATGGTTCTCCAAGATTTTCAATTACAGATTTTTTTTTAAATTTACCACTTAGAAGAATTAAAAAAGGTATTTTTAATAAGTGTGGTATTTATGACATTACCTATAAACGATATTTTGCTGTACCATTTGTTTCAAATGAAAAAAGAATTGAATTTTTGGAAGATGTTAAAAATACAGCCAGCAATTTATAGTATATTCTTTTTATTAATTTTTTCTTTAAATGAATTATCTGCTGAGATAAGAAAACCAAATCCAGAAATAAAGCCCAGAGAAGTTGTTGAGATACAACTCAATGCTTTAATGAAGAACGATGATCCTGAAAAAGACAGTGGTATCATTCAAACCTGGTTTTTTGCTCACCCAAACAATCAAAGAGTTACAGGACCTATTGAGAGATTTAAAAACATGATTAAGACCGATTCTTATTCAATGCTTTTAAACCACAAAAATTATGAAATTGTAGAAGTTTATAAATCAAAAGGTGTATCGACATTTGAAGTAACCATTATGGACAAGGATAAAAAATATTATAAATTCAAATGGCAAGTTGAAAAATATGAAATTGATGGATTTTTAAAAAATTGTTGGCTCACTACTGCAGTATCTCAACCAATACCAATGGGCTCCTCTATTTAATGAAAAAACCAAGTTTTCCTGTACGAATTGCAATACTTATGGCAATACTTTGTATCCCACCAATTGGTGCCACTCAAATAGGGTGGTACTATTTTGGGCAGGAGATGGGAGTAAATTTTGGTATGGCCGCAGGAGTTTTTAGTGTCATAACTGCTGCATATTTAATGTACCAAATGGGTTGGAGAGATGACGATGACGACGATTATCACTATTAGAATTATGTTTAGTTTATAGGAAAAATTTAGTAAAAATCGCATGATGAAATCAAAAGCAAAAGTTGTAGTAGTAGGTGGTGGAGTTGTTGGTGTTAGCGCCCTGTATCACTTAGCTAAAAAGGGCTGGTCAGATGTTGTTTTGATTGAAAGAAAAGAATTGACTTCAGGTTCAACATGGCACGCAGCTGGATTACTTCCATTATTTAACATGAGTTACTCAGTTGGCCAATTACATAAATATGCTGTTAACCTTTATAAAAGTTTAGAAGAAGAAACAGGCAAAAACGTCGGTTTTAGTGTTGTTTCAAATATTAGATTAGCAGACAACAAAGATAGAATGGATGAGTAT
>CACETY010000021.1 GCA_902562645.1 uncultured Pelagibacteraceae bacterium | reverse complement strand
ATAAGTGCAAGAGGTATTAATTTTAGAGTTTATGCAGCAAACAATAGAGCAGAGGAAAAAAAATGGCCATTAGATATCATACCAAGAATTATTCCAAAGTCTCAATGGAATAAAATATCAAGAGGATTAATTCAAAGAGTAAAAGCATTAAATTTATTTATCGATGATGTTTATAATAAAAAAAAAATTTTTAAGGATAAGGTGGTACCAAAAGAATTAATTTTTAATTCACCTTATTATTTAAAAGAATGTGAAGGTTTTTCCCCAAAGTATAAAGCTTGGGCAAATATATCAGGAATTGATTTAATAAGAAATATTAATGGAGAATATCTAGTTCTTGAAGATAATTTACGTGTCCCATCTGGGGTGTCTTATATGTTGGAAAATAGAATGGTAATGAGGGATGTATTTCCCGAATTATTTACCCGATATAAAGTTTCCTCTATACACCAATATTCAAATAAACTTTACCAAAGTATGGTTGAGTGCATACCAAAAAAAACTGAAAATCCTCATATGGTTGTTTTGACACCAGGCATTTACAATTCGGCATATTTTGAACATTCATTTTTAGCTCAACAAATGGGAATAGCCTTGGTGGAAGGTAAAGATTTATTTGTCGAAAATGATTTTGTTTATATGAAAACAGTTAAAGGAAAATTAAAAGTTGATTGTATATATAGAAGACTAGATGATACTTTCCTTGATCCTAAAGTATTTAATAAAGAATCGCTCATCGGAGTTCCTGGTTTATTTAAATGTTGGAAAAAAGGAAATGTTGGGATTATTAATGCCCTTGGAACTGGAGTTGCAGATGATAAGGCTGTTTACTCTTATGTTAATAAAATGATTGTCTATTATTTAGGTGAGCAACCTATACTAAACCAAGTGGAAACATTTTTGTGTGAAAACAAAGTTCATAGACAACATGTAATTGAAAATATAGCTAAACTTGTTGTTAAACCAGCAAATGCTTCAGGAGGGTATGGAATAATGATTGGTCCGAAGGCACCAAAAAAAGAGCGAGAGGAGATGGTAAAAAAGATTAAAAAAAATCCTCGAGAATTTGTAGCTCAACCTTTAGAAATATTATCAACAATACCAACTATTTGTGAAAATGGTATTGAGCCAAGACATTTAGATTTAAGGCCTTTTATATTAACTGGCAAAACTTCCTATGTTACAACTGGCGGTCTTACAAGAGTTGCCTTGAGAAAAGGAAGTACCATTGTAAACAGTTCACAAGGAGGTGGGTCTAAAGATACAATGGTTGTGGATGCCTAGTTTTCTTGAAGAGCTTTAACTTGAAGTTTTTTAGTCTTAAGAGCATTAATTGCTTCTAAAAATGAATATGCAGTAGACATATTTGTACAATATGGAATTTTATTAGCTAAGGTTCCTCTTCTTAAAGCTTTTGCATCACTTATTCTATTTTCACTATTTCCACCACCAGTATTAATTACCAAAGAGATTTTTTTTGAATTAAGTACATCTACTATATGTGGTTTGCCACTACTCACTTTATTAATTTTTCTGCACTTCATCCCATTCTTAATCAAAATACTTGCAGTCCCTTTGGTTGCTGATAAAGAAAAACCTAACTTTAATAATCTTTGTGCAATACCAATTATTTCTTGCTTATGAGAGTCTTTAACAGATAAAAATGCTAAACCTTTTGTTGGCAATGAATTTGCTGCTGCTATTTGACTTTTGGCTATTGCCATACCAAAGTCATCATCAAACCCCATTACTTCTCCAGTAGATTTCATTTCTGGTCCAAGCAATAGATCGCTATCAGGAAATTTATTGAATGGAAATACTGCTTCTTTGACTGCAAATTTTTTATTTGTTTTATATTTTAATTTGTACTTTGAAAGTTTTTCTCCTGCCATAATTCTCGATGCAATTTTAGCTAGCGGAACCCCATTAGCTTTTGAAACGAATGGAACTGTTCTACTTGCTCTTGGGTTGACTTCTATAACAAATATTTCATCCTTTTTTATTGCAAATTGAATATTTAAAAGACCTTTAACTTTTAGCGCTAATGCTAATTTTCTAGTTTGGATTTTAATTTCTTTTAAAAGATTATCTTTGATTGATACTGGAGGTAAGCAACATGCTGAGTCTCCAGAATGAACTCCTGCTTCTTCAATGTGTTGCATGATACCTGCAACATAAACATCCTTACCATCAGAGATAGCATCTACATCAACTTCCATAGCATGATCTATAAATTTATCAATTAAAATTGGATTTTGTTCTGAAGCTCTGAAAGCCTCATTAACAAATTTTTTAAGTTGGCTTTTATCATGAACTATTTCCATCGCTCTTCCACCCAAGACATACGAAGGTCTAACAACAACTGGAAGTCCAATTCTTTCACTTATTTTGATAGCCTGATCAAATTTATTAGCTATACCACTTTCGGCTTGTTTTAAATTCAGTTTGATTAATAGATCTCTAAAACGATCTCTATCCTCTGCTAAATCAATTGAACCATATTGGGTACCAAGTATTGGTAATTTGTTTTCATGCAAAAATTTTGCTAATTTAATTGGTGTTTGACCTCCAAATTGAGCAATAACTCCAATAAGATTTCCTTTTGATTTTTCTTTTATAATAATATTTTGAACATATTCCTCTATAAGAGGTTCAAAGTACAATCTATCGCTTGTATCATAATCTGTCGAAACAGTTTCAGGGTTGCAATTGACCATAATTGTCTCAAATCCAGCTTCCTTAAGAGAAAAGCTTGCCTGACAACAGCAATAATCAAACTCTATGCCTTGTCCAATTCTATTTGGACCTCCTCCAAGAATAATTACTTTTTTCTTATTACTAGGATCGGCCTCACACTCAGTATTTAATGAAAAATTTCTTTGATACGTTGAATACATATAAGGAGTAAAGGATTTAAATTCTGCTGCGCAAGTATCTACTTTTTTAAAGACAGGCAAAACTTTAAGAGCAACTCTTTTAGATCTAACTATTTTCTCTTTAATTCCTGTGAGTTTTGATAATTTTTTATCTGAAAAACCAATGGATTTAATTCTATTAAACTCATTGTATGTTTTTGGAATTCCTTTCTTAATTATATTTTTTTCTTCATCAACAAGATCTTTGATTTGATTTAAGAACCAAGGATCAACTTTTGATAGTTTATAAATTGTGTTTAATGGAATATTTTTCCTAAAAGCTTCACCAATTAATAGTAGTCTATTTGGAATGTTAACCTTTAAGTTTTTTAAAATCTCTTTTTTTGAATAATTAAAAAAACTATCTAATCCAGATAATCCAGTTTCTAATGAAACCAAAGCTTTCTGGAATGATTCTTTGAAATTTCTACCAATTGCCATTGCCTCTCCAACTGATCTCATTGATGTTCCAAGTACAGCTTTGGTGTCAGAAAATTTCTCAAATGTAAATCTCGGTATTTTTGTAACCACGTAATCAATTGTTGGTTCAAATGAAGCGGGCGTTACCTTTGTTATTTCATTTTTTAATTCATCAAGAGTGTATCCAACTGCAAGCTTAGCAGCTACTTTTGCAATTGGAAAACCTGTGGCTTTAGAGGCTAAAGCTGAGGATCTAGACACTCTTGGATTCATTTCAATTATAACCATTCTCCCATTTTTAGGATTAATGGCAAATTGAACATTTGATCCTCCGGTCTCAACACCTATTTTTCGAAGACAAGCTATAGATGCATTTCTCATTACTTGATACTCTTTGTCTGTAAGTGTTAATGCTGGAGCTACTGTTATTGAATCTCCAGTATGTATGCCCATTGGATCTACATTTTCTATAGAACAAATGATTATACAGTTATCATTTTTATCTCTTACAACTTCCATCTCAAACTCTTTCCACCCCTCTAAAGACTCTTCAATTAATACTTGATTTTGAGGCGACTCATTCATTCCATTTCTTACAAGTTTAAAGAATTCTTTTTTGCTTTTTGCAATACCTCCACCTAATCCACCCAAAGTGAATGAAGGTCTTATAATTGCAGGCAAACCTATTTCTCTCAAACATTTTGAGGCATCTTTGAAGTTATTTATGATCCTTGATTTGGGTAAATCCAAACCAATGTTAGACATATTTTTTCTGAATTTTTTCCGGTCCTCAGCGTTTTCAATTGCTTTTGATTTAGCTCCAATTAGTTCAATTTTATATTTTTTAAGTAGACCAGCTTTTTCTGCACTTATTGCTAAATTTAAAGCTGTCTGGCCGCCCATAGTAGGAAGAATTGCATTTGGCTTTTCTTTTTTAATCACTTCTTCAAGAACTGGAATCGTAATAGGCTCTATGTAAGTTTTATCAGCAACTCCAGGATCTGTCATAATAGTTGCAGGATTTGAATTTATTAATATTACCTCAAAACCTTCATCTTTAAGTGCCTTACAAGCTTGAGTACCTGAATAATCAAATTCGCATGCTTGTCCGATTATTATTGGGCCTGCTCCAATAACTAATATTTTTTTAATGTCTTTTCTTTTTGGCATATTTTTTTACATCTTGGATAAAACTTTTGAATAAATACTTACTATCCTGTGGTCCTGGATTTGCCTCAGGATGGTATTGAACTGAAAAAACTGGTCTGCTTTTTAATCTTATTCCCTCAATGCTGTTATCAAAAAGTGATTTGTGAGTTATTTGAACATTTTTTGACAGGCTTTTTTCTATTACTTCAAAACCATGGTTTTGACTTGTGATTTCCACTTTATTGTTAAGTAAGTTTTTTACTGGATGATTTGCCCCTCTATGACCTAATTTCATTTTTTTTGTTTTAGCATTTAATGCCAAAGCTAAAATTTGATGGCCCAAGCAAATACCAAATATTGGATAATCCTTATTAATTAATTTTTGTATAGTTTTAATTGCATATTTACCAGTTGCTGCTGGGTCACCCGGCCCATTCGACAAAAAAATTCCATCTGGTTTTAATTTTGAAATCTCCTCAGCTGTTGACTTGCAAGAAACTATTTTTACATCACAATTATAATCAGAGAAATATCTTAAAATATTTTTTTTAATTCCATAATCAATTGCAACAATCTTAAATATTTTTCTGGTATTTTTTTTATATCCAGTCTCTTTTCTCCAAGTTTTAAAACCTTTCCATGAATAAGTTTTTTTTGTTGAAACTTCTTTTGCAAGATCTAGGCCATCTAGTCCAGGCCATTTAATTGAATTATTAATTAATTTTTTAATATTAAATTTACCTTTTTTATTATTTGATATCGTTCCTTTTGGAGCGCCTTTATCTCTTATAAAATTTGTTAAGCTTCTTGTATCTAATCCAGTTAAACCAACTATTTTATTTTTTTTAAGCCATTCATCTAAGGTTTTTAATGCTCTGTAATTTGAGGGAGAAGTAATCTCAGAATTAAATATAGCACCCTTTGTCCAAACTTTGTCTGACTCCAAATCTTCATTGTTGGTTCCAACGTTTCCTATGTGAGGGAATGTGAAGTTTATAATTTGCCCAGCATATGACGGGTCAGATATAATTTCCTGATATCCAGTTAAAGAAGTATTAAAACAGACCTCTCCTGTTGAGGTACCTTGGTATCCAAGACCAATACCCTTAAAAACTAACTTGTTATCTAGAACTAAAATACCTGTTGGAAATTGATGTTTAATTGCAATTTTATTTTTTTGTTTTTTGTTCAATTACAACTCATGAGTTAAAGGTCTATACAATAAAACCTTTTTTGGCGCAACACATGTAATGTATATTTTGCAAAAAAAATCTTTTTCTTTTTGAAGTATTTTTTTGATGCGTTAAAATTATAATATGAGTTTAAGAGAAAATATCGAAACAGACTATAAAAATGCTCTTAAAGCGAAAGATAAAAATAAAATATCAACCTATAGGTTAATTCTGTCAGGAATTAAGGATTTAGATATTATTAACAGATCTCAAGCAGAGAAAAAAGAAACCAATGATGAAGATATAAAGAAGCTTTTAAAGAAAATGACAAAGCAAAGATCCGAATCAATAGAAATGTATAAA
The DNA here is from genome assembly GCA_902562645.1 of uncultured Pelagibacteraceae bacterium. GTDB lineage: Bacteria > Pseudomonadota > Alphaproteobacteria > Pelagibacterales > Pelagibacteraceae > Pelagibacter. The sequence goes on along the minus strand of CACETY010000021.1, from coordinate 7,737 downwards.
AAAAATAATAGAAGTGATCTTCAAGAAATAGAGGAGAAAGAAGTGGGGGTAATAAGTCAATATTTACCACAACAACTTAGCGATGAAGATACTAAAAAACTATGTTCTGAGATTATTAATTCTACTGGGGCGAGTTCAATAAAAGATATGGGAAAAGTGATGGGAGAATTAAAAAAAAATAATGCTGATACTATTGATTTCTCTAAAGCTGGAGCAATCATAAAAGAATTACTAAACCAAAAATGAAGTATCCAAAAGAGTATTTAGAGGAAATAAAAACAAGACTAAAAGTTTCAACAGTTGTATCTAAAACTGTAAATTTAAAAAAAAGAGGCAAAGAATATGTAGGCTTGTCTCCATTTAAAACTGAAAAAACCCCATCTTTTACTGTAAATGATGAAAAGGAGTTTTATCATTGTTTTAGTACTGCAGAACATGGAAATATTTTTGATTTTGTAATGAAAACACAAAATTTAAAATTTGGGGAAGCTGTAAAGTTACTTGCAAATCTTGCAGGAATGAGGCCTTATACTTTTTCAAAAGAAGATGAGATTAGAGAGAAAAAATGGAATAGTTATAAAGCTATATTTAACAGGTATGTAGATCATTATCATAACGAATTATTAAAAAATTCAAACTCAAGTGGAGCTAAAGATTATCTTAAAAAAAGAGGATTAACTAAGGTAGAAGTTCAAAAATTTAAGATTGGATTTGAGACTAATGACTTAAGTTTTCAAGAAAATATATTTAGTGAATATAATGAAAGTGAAATAAAAGATACTGGGCTTTTTTATTTTGATGAAAATAAAAAGAAATATGTATCAAGATTTAGAGATAGAGTAATATTTCCAATTAAAAATATATCTGGTGATCCAATTGCACTAGGTGGAAGAACTTTAAAAGATAGTAAATATTTTGCAAAGTACATAAATTCTCCTGAAACTCCTTTTTTCAAAAAAGGATCAAATTTATTTAATTTAGATTTTGCACGTAAACTTTCAAGTAATTTAAATAATATATTTTTAGTTGAGGGCTATATGGATGTTATTGGATTAAGTAAAAATAAAATAGATAATGTAGTCGCAAATTTAGGTACCTCTTTGACAACAAGACAAATTTTAACTTTAAACCAATTTTTTGATGAAATAGTTATATGCTTTGATGGTGATGAAAGTGGTTATAAAGCTGCGTTAAGAGCAGCAGAAAATTCTATAGTTGAACTAAAACCAGAGAAAAAAATCTCATTTTTATTCTTACCAAACAATCATGACCCAGATAGTTTTGTAAATGAAAGGGGAAAAGAATTTTTTTTGGAATTTTCTAAAAGTAATTCAGTTTCTATTCATAAATTTATATTTAATCACTATTTTAAAAATATGGATGACAGTCCATCTTCTAGAGCTATTTTTGAGAAAAGGCTAAGGTCGATTGCATCAACTATTAAAGATGAATTTATCAGAAAATATGTATTAGAGTATTTTTTAGAGAAAATTTCAGAATTTACTCCAAATATAAACTTAAAATATAATAAAAATTATTCCAAATCTTTTAAATCACTTAAATCAACACAAAATTTTTATAATGAGACAAAATCCTTTAAAGCAATTGATATTAAAGAATTTTCGTTTTTATATATTTTGTTAAAAAAACCAAAGTTAATTAAAGACAATTTCAATTTAATTGAAAATGTTAAATTATTTTCAAATGAAAATAAATTATTGTTGAGTGAAATTTTAAGCCAATCTAGGAATTTTGAAATTACAAATATAGAAAATATTAATGTTGACCAAAATTTAATAGACAGAGTTTTAAAATATGCATCAATCAAACACATAATGATTAAATATTTGAACGATGACGAAAAAATTCTCGAAATTCTATCTGAATTGATAAGAGATTTAAAAAATTATGAGTTAGAAATTAGAATTGAGGAGCTAGAATCAAGATTTTCGAAAGATTTGAGTGAAGCTACATTCAATGAGCTAAAACAGCTCAAAAAACTGCAAAAAATCAATTAAATAATAACTAGAATCCAATAGATTTTTTCTATTTTAGCATTATATACATCCTGGGTTTTTTATTGTGGAACGTATAATTACAAAATCATTTGCTAGATTGATGGGCAGAGGTGTCCATAGAGGCTTCATCACTCATGAAGAATTAAATAAATCTTTAGGAAAAAGAAATTTATCAAACGAAAACTTGGAACAAGCATTCATCCATATTTTAGATGAAAAAATAATACTTGTTGAGAAGAAAGCTGACTTCAAAGTTCTAAGAAAAAAAGATAACGGATCTAAAGAGGAAGGCAAATCAATTGAGAAAAGTGACGACCCAATTAGAATGTATCTAAGAGAGATGGGAGGAGTAGAACTACTTTCTAGAGAAGGTGAAATTGCCATTGCCAAACGAATAGAAGCAGGAAAAGATGTAATGTTAAATGCTCTCTCCCAAAGTCCAATCACAGCTCAACAGTTTTTTGAGTGGAATGACAAGCTTCAGAATGATGAAATTCTAGTTAGAGAAATTATTGATATTGATACTAATTATATGGAAGACGAAGATACTGGACAAAGTGCAAAACAAAAAAAATCAGATCATGGAGGTGACACTCAAAATAATGAGGAGAATAACTCTAATTCTGATGATGACGAGTTCAACCCGACTCTTGCTGCGATGGAAACTGAGATTAAACCTAAAGTCTTACAAACAATTAATACTTTAACAAAAGAATACAATAAACTAATAAAATATCAGAATGAAAAATTAGAATGCGTTTTAAATTCAAAATCATTTTCACCATCTAAAGATAAGAATTATAAAAAAATAGTTGATGATGTATTAGAAAATATTAAATCACTCCAGTTATCTCCTTCTGTCTTAGAGGAATTGGTACAAAAACACTACATAGAAAATAGAAAAATAGTATCACTCGAGGGAAATTTGTTGAGACTTGCGCTAAATGAGAAAATTTCTAGAGACGAATTTATAAAATTTTATATTGGTAATGAAATAAATCCCAATTTGAAAAGTTTCTTAGATACAAATGAAATGTGGAAAAAGTTTTTTCAAAAGAACAAAATAGAATTCAAGAATATAAGAGACAGACTAGTAGAGATAAGTAAGAAACTTGGAATATCTGTTACAGAATTTAAATTAATGGTAAGCAGAATTCAAAAAGGTGAAAAAGAGTCAAGAATAGCAAAAAAGGAGATGGTCGAAGCTAATTTAAGATTAGTTATTTCTATTGCTAAAAAATATACTAATAGAGGTTTGCAATTCTTAGATTTAATTCAAGAAGGTAATATAGGATTAATGAAAGCAGTTGATAAATTTGAGTACAGAAGAGGATATAAATTTTCTACTTACGCTACGTGGTGGATAAGACAAGCAATTACTAGATCAATTGCAGATCAAGCTAGAACTATAAGAATACCAGTACACATGATAGAGACAATAAATAAAATTGTTAGAACCCAGAGACTAATCTTGAGCGAATTTGGTAGAGAGGCTACACCAGAAGAGTTAGCAAAAAAATTAAGAATGCCATTGGAAAAAGTAAGAAAAGTATTAAAGATATCAAAAGAACCCGTATCACTTGAAAAACCAGTTGGGGATGAAGAGGATAGTAGTTTAGGAGACTTTATAGAGGATACAAAAGCACTAGCACCATTAGAACAAGCGATAAAATCAAATTTGAGTGAAGCTACAACTAAAATTTTATCTACTTTAACTCCAAGAGAGGAAAGAGTTTTAAGGATGAGGTTTGGAGTAGGTATGAATACTGATCATACTCTAGAGGAGGTAGGTCTTCAATTTTCTGTAACTAGAGAAAGAATTCGTCAAATTGAAGCGAAGGCTTTAAGAAAATTAAAACACCCAAGCAGATCAAAGCAATTAAAAAGTTTCTTAGAAAGCTAAAATATAGAAAGAGCTAAAAAAGGGCCGTTAGCTCAATAGTAGAGTACTGCATTGACATTGCAGGGGTAGTTGGAGCGTAACCAACACGGCCCACCAACTTGATAGAATTTATGGTAAATACTAATTTTAAATTTCAATTAAACTTATTCATAATTTTCACTATCTTTTTATTAGTTGAAGGTTTTTTTTATTATTATTCTCAACGATTATCTTATTTTTGTTTTGCTGAATTCAGTTTTACAAATATTTGTAATGGTGAAGATTATTATGATACGGATTTTAACTTTTTTGATAAATATAGAACTGGATTTAATCCCTTAATTTGGAATGAGAGTAAATTAGTTGAATCACTACAAATTTTATTTCTTATATTAACAATCTATCATTTAATTAAAAATATTATTTTAAAAAATAAACATAAACTTTCTAATAATTTTAAATATTTTATGTATTTTTACACTCTTGGAATAATATATTTTTTCTTGGAGGAAATATCTTGGGGACAACATTATTTAAAATGGGAAACCATTGAAATACTTAAAGAATTAAATAACCAAGGTGAAACAAATATACATAATATATCTAATATTTTCGATCAACTTCCCAGAGGAATTTTAACTTTATGGTGTGGGTTTTCAATATTTCTAGTAAAAGTCTTTAAATTTACAAAATTAAATAAATTATACATTAATTTTATCCTTCCATCTGAAAAATTAAAATATATTTCATTTATTTTGATTATATTTTTACTCCCAGATTTTTTTGTAGATAAATTGAATTTACACCCAGGATATAGTCATACATATTCAATAAATTTTGCTGATATATACGATTTTTTTACATTTAATTTTATTAGACTCTCAGAATTTCAAGAATTGGTATTTGCTTTTTACATTTATCAGCATACTTTATTTTTTAATAATACTTTGAGATAATATCTTGAATGCAGTTTATAAAAGGAGTAAAAGTTTTTTATTTTAGGGCCTGTAGCTCAGTTGGTTAGAGCAGTACACTCATAATGTATTGGTCCCAGGTTCGAGTCCTGGCGGGCCCACCAAATATAATTTGATTTAATTAAGTATTTATTTGATTAAGAATTCTTCAAAGGATTTAAAAAGAAAATTAATGTCATCATTATTATTCTGCATAATAGATTTAAACTCCTCTTTTTGAGTTCTAGCTAAACTTAATCCTTCAACAATGAGATCTCTTATTAATGGCCTTTGGGGGTTTTTAGTATAAATTCTCCAATCGATTTCAATTCTTGGATTTTTAGATGTTTCTTCTAATACTGTTTTAACAATTGTATATTTTTCATTTATTTTTTTTTCAGACACAATGTTGATTTTGGGATTTGAATAATCAACTAAGCGACTAGAAAAACTTTTTAAAAAATAACTTCTAAAGAGTTTTTTATATTTAATTTTTTGATCTTCATTTAAATTTTTCCGATATTTACCAAGCGTGTACATTCCTATTCCATCTATATCTACACTCTTTTCTGCAATGTTATTTAATTTAATAATTTTTGACTCCACTGGGTCTGAGCTTGATAATATAGCTGAAGCTTCATTTACAATTTCATTTATTAATTTACTTGGTTCTTTTGCCTCTATAGGAATTGAGAACAGTGGAAATAAAAATATTAATAAAAAAAATTTATTTTTAAACATTCTTGATTATTGGGTATCTATTTCTTCCCAATCATCATCGTTCATAGTTTCTGTAGTCTCATCAAGGTTTAAGATTTTTCTTTTTCTATCTTGTAAATAAAGACTTCTGACTGATGCATAAAGATCTAACGAATTTTTTTCTAGACTATCGAATGCTTCCAAATTCTTTGCTCTAAAATCTATTCCTGTGGATAATCTAGAATAATAATAATCGGAATCTTCAAAGTATCTAGTATTGTTCGATACTGTAACATTGTACCATGCATCACCTCCTGAAAAATTGACTATTGATCCTAAAGAGTCTCTAACAGTCGTAGGCCCAATAATAGGAAGTACAAAATAACACCCTTCTTTTACCCCCCAAGTCCCTAATGTTTGTCCATAATCCTCTTTATCTAGCTTATTTAGTCCATAATATGAAGCAACATCAAATATGCCTGCAATACCAAGTGTTGAATTAATTGAAAATCTCAATGCATTAATTCCCGCCTCTTTTATTTGTCCTTGCAAAATATTATTAGGAACTGTTACAACATTTGATAAATTACTAAGAGCATTACTAGTTCCTGATCTAATAGCTTTTGGCAAATATCTATAGCCTTTTGCAACAGGTTTAAAAAAGATTTTGTCTAAACCCTGATTGAAAGCAAAAATACCTCTATTAACAGTCTCAAAACAATCTTTTACTTCAGAAGTACTTTCTTTAGTTTCATTTTTTATTTCTAACGTACCATCCGATCCGGCAAAAACGTTAAGCGTTATAAGTTGAGAAACTAAGAAAATAGTTATTATTAAAATTTTTTTCATTAAAACTATTTATATTATATCTTATACTTATTTAAAGATTTAATTGTTTAAAATAATGCAGAAAAATGTTGAAAAAATGATTATTAACTATTCCCCAAATTTTAATTTAAAAAAAAGAGACAAAAATAAAATAAAGTATTTAATTTATCACTATACTGGCATGAAAAATGATAAATCAGCGATTAAAAAGTTAACAAGTACTAATTCTAACGTAAGTTGTCATTATTATATTACTGCTTCAGGAAATCTTATTAGAATGGTTCCTGATTTATACATAGCTTGGCATGCTGGTAAATCTCATTGGAGAAATCATGAGTCTCTAAATTATAATTCAATTGGTATTGAAATATCAAATCCTGGTCATGAACATGGCTATAAAAATTTTAATCATAACCAAGTAAAATCTTTAATTAAAATTTCAAAGTTTATAATTAAAAAATATAAAATTAATAAAAAGAATATTTTAGGTCATTCAGATATAGCTCCTTTACGAAAAATTGACCCAGGAGAAAAATTTCCATGGAAACTTTTATATAAAAATAAAATTGGAATTTGGCACAATATAAATTCAAGAAAAATCAAAACATTTAGGGGTAAAATATCAGAGTCAAATTTAATTAAATTTATTAATAATTTAAAAAAAATTGGTTATAGAATTGAATATTCCAAATCTAATGAACTAAAAAAACTGATAAAAATTTTTCAAATGAGATTTAGACCTGAGTTAATTGATGGTAAATTAGATTTAGAATGTTATATGATTGCAAAATCCCTTGTTAATCTTAAATAATTTATGTTGAATTTTTTACGAAAATTTATAATGTCTTATTGCCAGATAAATGACTTATCGCTTTAATTTATTAAAGAGGAAAGTCCGGGCTCTACAAAGACACAGTGCCAGTTAATTGCTGGCGGGGGCGACCCTAGGGACAGTGCCACAGAAAATAAACCGCCTTATCAAGGCAAGGGTGAAAAGGTGTGGTAAGAGCACACCGGCTAAGTTGGTAACAGCTAGTGCATGGAAAACCCCACTGGGAGCAAGACTGAGTAGAGATGACACTGTTAGAAATAACGAAAAGCAGTCTTTGGCTAGTCATCTGGGTTAGTTGCTTGAGCCTTAAAGTGATTTAAGGCCTAGAGAAATGATAAGTTTAAATGACAGAACCCGGCTTATATTTTATCTGGCAAAAATATAATCTTACAATCCAAGCTCTTAGTTATCTAAATCACTAATTATTTTTATTTTTTTAGATTTGGAAGTTTAGAACAAATCAAGAATATATGTGAATGATTTTAATTGTTGACGATTATATTTAAAACCCATAATATCCCATAA
>CACETY010000020.1 GCA_902562645.1 uncultured Pelagibacteraceae bacterium | reverse complement strand
GAGAGAGATCCAAATATAAGAGCAACAGAACAAGAAATTTTTGAAGGGCTAGAGGTTAAGAGTGTTAATTGTTGGCCTAGTGTAAATTTTGACATTGGTGCGATAAACAATTTCTTAAAAATGTTTTTTCCAGCTGGTTTCTATTACAAAACATTTATGTGGCCTCCTAGCTTTTGGTATAAAATATATGAACCTTTTATTCGAATGGCGGCTGGATTTGGAGAAGCCTCTATCAAACATGATAAAGAAAGATATGAGCATAAATATGAGTATTGTGATTTATTAATAACAGGATCTGGGCCTTCAGGTTTAGCAAGTGCTTATGCCGCTGCCAAGAATGGAGCCCGGGTAATATTGGCTGAGGATAAACCAAGATTTGGAGGTAGCTTATTAACAAGTGATGTAAATATCGGAAACCAAACAGGAGTTGAGTGGACAGAAAAGATTATAGCAGAATTAAAGTCCATGCCTAATGTTACAGTAAAAAATAGATCGCAAGTTTTTGGTTACTATGATCACAATATGTTAGTAATGTCAGAGCGTATTAGTGATCATTTGCCAAAAACTCAAAAATATCTCCCTAAACAACGTTTGTGGTACATAAGAGCAAATGAAGTATTGATTTCATCAGGTTCAATTGAAAGACCTCTAGTTTTTGGAAATAACGATACTCCTGGCGTTATGTTATCGTCAGCTGCCAAAGAGTATATGAAAGTTTATGGCGTATTAGTTGGAAAAAAACCTTTAATTTTCACAAACAATGATAGTGGTTATGAAACTGCAATTGAATTTAAAAAAAACGGAGTAAATCCAATCATATTGGATACAAGAAGTAATCCTTCTTCAGATATTATAACTGAGGCAAAAAATTTAAATATTGAAATTAAATTCTCCTATGTAGTTGTTGCTGCAAAAGGCTATAAAAAAGTTAAATCAGCAGATATTGCTAAAATATCTGACGATAAAAAAGAATTATTTAACATAGAAAATATAGAGTGCGATTGTATCTGTGTATCAGGTTTTTGGACACCATCTATTCATTTAGCATCACAGTCAGGAAACAAATCTAAATTTAACGAAAAAATTGATGCATTTGTACCAGATAAATCTAAACAAAAAGAAAATACAATTGGGTCAGCAAATGGAATATTCACGTTGGAAGAAACAATTAAAGATGCTTTTGATAAAGGTTTTGATGTTTCAAATAAAATAACTGAAAAAAATAATAAAGTTTCAATACCGACAGTAGTAGAAAAAAAATCAACGGATCATGACAAATTTTGGTGTGTTCCTTTACCAAAAGGTAAATCTTATAAAAGGTTTTTAGATTTTCAGAATGACGTAGCGGTTTCTGATATTGAGCTAGCGCTAAGAGAAGGTTTCAGGTCTATCGAGCATGTAAAAAGATATACAACACTTGGTATGGCTACCGACCAAGGAAAAACGAGTAATTTAAATGGATTACAATTAGTTTCTGATATTGAGAATAAAGTTGTTCCACAAGTAGGACATACGACTTTTAGACCTCCTTATACTCCAGTTTCAATTGGAGCAATTGTAGGAAGAGAAGTTGGTAAGCATTCTAAACCAACAAGGAAATCACCTATGCACTCATGGCATGAAAAAAATAATGCAGTTTTTGTTGATGCAGGGGTTTGGTTAAGACCAAGATATTACAAGCAAGGAAATGAAGGGTTATTTGAAGCATCAAAAAGAGAGGCAAAGAATGTAAGACAAAATGTAGGCGTATGTGATGTTACAACATTAGGTAAAATAGATGTTAAAGGACCAGATGCAGCAGAATTTTTAAATAGAGTTTATACTAACGCTTGGCTAAAACTTCCAGTAGGTAAAGCAAGATACGGTGTAATGTTAAGAGAAGATGGAATTGTAATGGATGATGGAACGACAACAAGGATTTCCGAAAATCATTATCACATGACAACTACAACAGCTCAAGCAGCAAATGTTCTATCTCATTTAGAATATTATTTACAACTAGTGTGGCCAGAATTAAATGTAAACGTTGTATCAACCACAGAGCAATGGGCAGGTGCGGCAATCGCAGGACCTAATTCTAGAAAATTATTAATGAAATTATTCCCTAATTTAGATGTTTCAAACGAAGGTTTGCCATTTATGGGTTATAAAGAGGCTGATTTATTTGGAGTTCCTGCAAAAATTTACAGAATTTCGTTTTCTGGTGAGTTAGCATATGAGATTAACGTTGAATCTGATAACGGATATTTCATGTGGGAAAAAATCATGGAAGTTGGAAAAGAATTTCAAATACAACCATATGGAACTGAAGCTTTATCAACTTTAAGAATAGAAATGGGCCATGTTGCAGGATCTGAATTAGATGGAAGAACAATCCCTTACGATGCATCTTTAGAAGGGCTAGTTAGTAAGAAAAAAGATTTTATAGGCAAAAGATCTTTAAACAGATCTGCCTTTACATCTACGGATAGAGAAAAATTAGTTGGCGTAGTTCCAATTGATAAAACTACAAGTATACCTGAGGGATCTTACATAGTAAAAGATCCAAAAGCAAAATTACCTAACCCAAAATTAGGTCATGTTTCGGCCTCATGTTGGAGTGTTGAATATGATAACCCATTTTCTTTAGCAATAATTAAAGATGGTAAAAATATGATAGGACAAAAACTCTTTGCTATGTCACCTTTAAAAAATAAAACGATACCTGTAGAGATTGTCTCTTCTCATTATGTAGATCCTGAAGGAAAGAGAGTTAGATCATGACAATGATATCACCTTTACAGAACATTCATTCAGAGGGCTCTTATGGAAATTTTGAAAATAAAACTGAAAATGAATTATTGAAAATTTCTGAGTTAAAAAATTTATTAATTGTTCAAATAGTTCAGTACAAAAATTCTTCAATTAAAATAAATGATATAAAACTTAATAATTTGCAATTTGTTAATGAAGCACAAAGAGTTGTCGCAAATGAAAATTTAAGAATATTGTGGAATTCACCAAACAATTGGCTTGTTGTTTCCAAAAAAAAAGAACTTTTTAGTGAAATTTTGAAAAATTTTAATGATAGCGAATTTGCTGTTACAGATCTCTCACACTCAAAAGCAATTATAGAAATAGAAGGACCTAATGTTAAAGAGGTTTTAAAAAAAGGTTGTCCGTTTAATTTCAATATATTTAGTAAAAATATGTGCATCAACTCATCATATAACGGAATATCTTTTTTAGTTGATATGGTTGAAGATGATCCTGAAAAAGCTAGAATTTTTTCACTTCGTAGTTTTGGGGAATCTATGTACCACTCAATAACTGATGCTTCACTAGAATATGGCTATAAATGTATTTAGAAACTATTCTAAAGTTTTAAATCTTGTTTTTTGAATAATAAATACGAACAAAATTGGTAAAATTAAAGTCAGCAATGTTACAGTTATTAATAATATTCCCAATTCTGAGTAATCAGCAGTAGTCAATATTGCATTAGTCACTTTATCTTTGACTTCACGAGTAATTGTATAAATTTCATTTAAGTATTTTGTTCCTAAAGCACTTGCTGATAGCGCCAAATTTGTAAAAGACGCAAAAACTGCAAAAAAAGTAGCTTTTAAGTGCGAAGGCGCATTCTTAGCAATCCATGCTAGTAAAGGTATCATTGAGACCTGACCTAAAGGTGACTCTAAAGCTGTATTAATTAGTGCAATAAATTTAGCATCAACAATTCCGTTTGTTATCGATGAAGTCCAATTATGAAATCCGTAATACATCCCAACACTTGGCAAAAATAATATTGCACCAGCAATTGACAAAACTACAATAATTTTTGCTATTGAATTATTTGACATAAAAGGTCTTAGCAAAATAATTCCTAACAATGTTAAGACCGAAGCTAGTAATGATAATACAGAAAAAAACTGCTCGTTAAATTTTAGTACATCTATTTCAAACCAAGATAGTCCTGGACCTGGACCTGGCATTGCTCTAAATACGAATATAATCACAGCCGTTCCCACAATCGTAGATCTTAAATTTTGAGGCAATTCTTTTATCAATTTACTCATCAGGAACAAAATAATTACCATAGATCCTAAAAAAACTATTTCTTGAGCAAAAGGAACTCCGAAGGAACCAACGCTGAGTGTAAAAATTACAAAAATTAAACTACCACCCAAAATCCACCAATTAATCTCTGTTTTTTCATGTTCGTAATTATCTTCGTTACCAACTAAACCCTGACCTATTAATTTATTTTTCTTTTTATTTTTAAGATAGTTAGCAAAAATTACTCCTAAAATTGAAACAAATGGTATTACTAGTGCATAAATATAAATTGATCCATAGAGCTCTATTTTATCTGTTTGCTCTAAACTATCTACTCCTTTAAATAAGATCACATTCACTAAAGCAACAAGAACAGTACCACCAATAATTGCAAATCGTCCAAGTGTCTGCATTGTAGTATGCATTGTTTTAATCTGATCTTGTGAAAATTTTTGACCTTCTTCATTTACAATTGGAACAGCCTCTACTGTCATTGCATCTGCAACAACATCTTGAACTACATATCCAATGGGAGCTAAAAGAACACTTATTACAAACCAAGTCTCTACTTTTAGAATTGTGGACATCCATTCCGTATGGATAATTAATCCATACATTATCAATAAGCTTAAACCAATTAGTGTAGCTCCTACATAAACCATATAATTTTTTTTGTTCCAAATTAGATCTACTAAATGACCTAATGGCATTTTTAGTGCCCAAGGAATACCAGCCCAAAACCCTAGCCCAGCAAGAAAGGCTGCTGATAAATTTAGATAATCTTTAACAAAAAATGTACCCACTATTCCTGTTAAACCTGAAATTCCAGCTGCAAGATAAATCATTAAAGGTGGTAAATAAGATAGTTTAAATTGTCTTCCTAAATCTAGTAAAGTGGAGTCGATAAATCTGGAAATTTGATTCATAAATTTATTCAATTATGTTTAATTTTATTAACTTAGTATTCTTTGTTTCATTACACCACAACTCGTAACTTTCACACACTCTCCACAGATGATTAATAGCTCTTTGAGAAATATCTAAAGGAAAATGGCTTTTTGCATAGTATAAATCAGGAAATTTAATTAATTGCTTCATCATTGCTTCTTTTTGAAGATTTAAAAGCCGAATTACTTCGGCAGAAATTTTTTCTCCAGAATTATTATCAATATAATTATTTTTCTTTAACTCTTCAAACCAATCATCATGATACTTACCACTACTTATTTTTTCATATAGCGGTGAACCAATGAATCTTTCCATAGCATCAATATTACTTATATTTTGCTCTTTACTTTTAATTTCACTTATTGCCAAATAAATAACCTCTGCAACATAAAGTATATAAGGTTTAGTCAAATTTTTTTTCATGAAATTATAAATTTAGAGAATAATAACATGAATTTGGATCCTCTTTGTAATGTGCAAAAGGTTTGCATTTTTTGAATCCAAAATTTTTAAATAATTTTCTTGCTGGGGCAAAAAATTCTCCAGCTCCTGTTTCAACACTTAATTTTTTAATTCCAATTTTTTTTGATTTATCTATTAAATGTGTGATAATTTTCTCTCCATATCTTTTTTTCCTAAATTTGTCTGCAACCCTTATTGACTTAAATTCTCCATGTTCTTCTGTAAGGGTTTTTAAAGCTCCGCATCCAATTAAATCATTATTCTCCCATAAACTCCAAAATTTGATACCGGGAACTCTCAAACCTTGCACATCTAACACATGTGAACTGCCTTCTGGAGATACAGATCTTAATTCAATAAAATGAATTCTTAGAAGTTCATTTACCTGTGGGTTATCAAAGTTATTTTCTATTGATTTAATCATTTTGAAGAACATATAATCTAAAAACAAATTAAACCAATATTTAATATATGTGTGGAAGATACGTAATTACAAATGCTGTAACAAAAACAAAAAATATCGTTAAAACTGCGATTAATGTTCAAGACAGTGATAATTATAATGCACACCCATATCAAAATCTTCCTGTAGTCAAAAAATATAAAAATGGCAATACTGTTGAAAATCTTAAATGGGGAATTATTCCATCATGGGCAAAACAGAAAGACTTTAAAGCCTTGATAAATGCAAGACTAGAAACAATTGATGAAAAGGTTTCATTTAAAAAACTTATAAAAACGCAAAGATGTGTAGTTATTGCCGATGGCTTCTACGAGTGGAAAAGAACAAAAGATAACAAAATTCCATATTATTTTTTCAGAAATGATAAAAAAACAATTTTTATAGCTGCAATTTACGATGAAGGCCAATTTTGCATGATAACTGAGGAGGCAAGCCAAAATATTTCAGAAATTCATCATAGACAACCAGTAATACTCTATGAAAAAGATATAGATAAATATTTAAACATTGAACATTTTGGTTCAACTTTTTTAAAAGATTGTAACAAAGTAAGTTTGACTTTTCACGAAATATCTAAAGATGTCAATAAACCAACAAATAATAGCGCCTCATTAATTCAACAAATTTAAGATATTATTTTTCAATGATTGTTATATGACCCATTTTTCTTTTATTTTTTATATCTTTTTTAAGATAGTCAAAAAAGAATTCGTTCTCAGAAAATTTTTTGTCTCTATATATTGAAATATCGTCACCTATTAAATTTATCATTTTGGCATTATATATTTTCTTTGTTTTAATTTTTTCTAAACCACATACAGCTCTAACATGATTTTCAAATTGACTTATATTGTGAGAATTAATTGTCAAATGTCCTGAGTTATGAACTCTGGGAGCTATTTCGTTAGCATATAAATTATCATTTTTGTCAACAAAAAACTCTACACATAATGTTCCAATATAATCTAAATCCTCTACAATTTTTTTTGACCACTCAGTGGATTTAATTATAATTGCTTTCGAAACATCTGCAGGGATTTTAGAGTGCTTTAAAATTTGGTCTTCATGAACATTTTCAATTGGTTCATATATTTCATATTTTTGATTACCAAATCTCGTAATGATAACGGATATTTCTCTTTTTAAATTAATGAATTTTTCTAATATGTATTCTTTAGAAAAATCTATTTCATTAGATATATCTTTTTTGCTATTTAATTTGTATTGACCCTTCCCATCGTATCCTAATGTAGTTGTTTTTAGCAATCCTGGCAAAAAATTTTCATTTTCTTTTAATTCGTCTATATGTTTTATAGAAACATATTGGGTAGTTTGAATATTTATATCATTGAGAAAATTTTTCTCTGTCAATCTATTTTGGATTAAATTATTAATCTCAGGTTTAGGCAAAACTGTTTTTTCATTATTTATACTTTGAAGAATATTAAATGGAATATTTTCAAATTCGTAAGTAACTAAATCGACACTATTAATAAATTCCTGAATAATTGATTTGTTATCATATTTTCCATATATGAATTTTTCCGTAAAGTTTTTAGCTGGCGCATTCTCATCATCGCTTAAAATAACAGTTTTAATGCCAATTTTGTTAGCAGCTACTGACAGCAAACTTCCAAGTTGACCTCCACCTATAATTCCTAAAATAGGATTTTTCATTTATTTTGGTTTTTTCTTAACAGATTTGGATTGTTTGGATCTCCATTTTATTAAGCTGTTTTTAATTTTAGGATCAAAATTAGAAATTATAGATGCTGCATACAATGCAGCATTTATGGCACCATCAGTTCCAATGGCAACTGTTCCAACCGGAATACCTTTAGGCATTTGGGCTATAGATAATAGACTATCTAGACCTTTTAGTTTTTTACTTTCAATAGGAACGCCTATTACCGGTATTCTTGTCAATGCAGCAATCATGCCAGGTAAATGTGCAGATCCTCCTGCGCCTGCAATAATTACGTTAATGTTTCTTGACTCTGCTGATTTTGCATAATTGAACATTCTCTCAGGTGTTCTATGAGCGGAAACAATACTAGTTTCATAATTAACTTTAAGTAATTTCAGAGTTTTTTCACATAATTTCATTGTGGAATAGTCAGATTTGCTTCCCATTACAATGGATACTCTGTGACTATATCTTTTCTTTTTCATTCTAAGTTTTTGAATTAATATAATTAATATAGTCTTAAAATTAAAACTAGTCGACAAAATTTGTAATAATTATAATGTGTTTTTAATATGAATTATCGAATTGATAATCTTCAATATTGCAACTGGTCAAGAGATATTTTTAAAATCAACAGAGATGCTGGACTGAACGCAGTACATGCGACAGTAGTATATCATGAGGACTATGATGAATTTTTAATTAAGCTAAAAGAATGGGATAACTTATTTAATGAAAATTCAGATCTAATATTTCTGGGAAAAACTTTTGAGGATATAATAAAGGCTAAGTCAGAAAATAAAACTGCAATATTTTTTGGCTTTCAAAACTGTTCTCCAATTGAGGATGATATTAATTTAATTGAGAAAGTTCATCATCATGGATGTAGATTCATGCAACTTACTTACAATAACCAATCTCTTTTAGCTACAGGATGTTATTAAAAAAACGACTCTGGTGTTACAAATTTTGGAAGAGAAGCTATAAAAGAAATGAATCGAATTGGAATAGTTATTGATATGTCGCATTCAGGTGAAAAAAGTACATTGGACGCTATAGATATTAGTGAAAAACCAATTGCAATTACTCATGCCAATCCATCTTTTTGGCATAGTGCTTTAAGAAATAAATCTGAAACACTTTTAAAACATTTATCAAATAGTGGAGGAATTCTTGGGCTTTCTTTGTATGCACATCATCTAAAAGATGGAACGAATTGTAAATTAGATAGCTTTTGTGAAATGGTTGCAAAAACGGTTGAAATAATGGGAGTAAAAAATATAGGCATTGGTTCTGACCTTTGTTTGAATCAACCAGATAGTATCGTTGAGTGGATGAGGAATGGAACGTGGAGTAAAACAAAAAATTATGGTGAGGGAAGTAAAAGTAAACCAGAATTTCCTGATCAACCTGAATGGTTTGTTGATGCACGAGGGTTTAGTAATTTAGAAAAAGGATTGAAAAAAATAGGTTTTAATGAAAATGAAGTAAATGATATTTTAGGAAACAATTGGTTTAATTTTTATAAAGGAATTAATTAATGGAAATTAAGTTAAGAGACCCTAAATTCCTGATGAAGTTGTCTAAACTTGGTTCTTTTCATCAATCAAAACTCTCTTTTTTGAGATCTTTCTTAAAAGAGTTTAAAGATTGGAAATATAATAGAGACCTATTTCAATTAAATGACAAAGGATTTGGAAGAGCAATTTATTCTTTCACTAAAGAAAAAAAAACTTATTCTTTAATTTGTTTTGCAAATGAAATTAAGGATGATGAAAGATCAGATAGAGTTATTGCCACTAAATGGGATGCAGCATTTACTCTATTTGATGGAATTCCAACAAAAGAAGATGTTGATAGACTTAGTAATAATGTCCCTAAACAAGAGGTTGGAAGGCTATCTTACAAAGAACTAACCCTATCAAGAGCCAATAAATCTGTAAGGTTGTTTAATCATGTAGTTGAAAATTTATCTAAAGGTCAACAACCAGATAAAGAATTTATATCTAAAGTTGGTTATCTTTATAGAACCACTGCAGTCTATGGATCTGGTAAATTTGGTTTAGCTGATAGATTTAGGATTAAAAATAGAGATGAAATTTGTGGGCCATTTAGACTAGAGATGATGTTGGTTTATTTGGTTAGACAATTTACATTTGACCAAGTTAATCATATTGCCAAAAGTATAAGTCCGAAGAACGCTGTTGAACTAGATAACAACATCAGCAGAACTCTAGGCATAGGAAATTCTACAGGACTTGGTATGGCACCATTTATAGTAAACCATCCCACTCTACTTAACAACTGGATAACCGCTAGAGAAACAGTTTTAAAAAAAATAAGAGAAATAGAAAAAGTTTCTAAAAATGATTTAGATATTTTTTATCAGTGTTTAATTAAATCGCTAAAAAATATCACAAGCTGGCACACTGACAGTGAATTTCAAAAAGAAAAAATTAAAAATTTAATATTTGATTTAAAAAAATTTATAAAATTTATGAAAGATGAGTTTAAATTTGAAAATTCTTATCAATTTAATAATATTTATATGTGGGCTGAGGAGAATTTAAATGATGAGTGTATTGAGTATATTGTTTCTATGATGATGGAGCCATATGATAAAATAGTAGATCCTTTAGTATCTAAAATGAGTTCAAATGAAGAAAAATACTTTAATATTCCTGTTGAAAGAACTATCGAGGATTTAAGAAATATAATTGAAAAGAATTACTCTGAAATTTTGAAAATTGATTTTAGTAAGGAAGAAAATAATAAAAATTTCTGGTTTATTTCAAAAAATAAAGAGGAGCCAAGAATAGGGGATAGGTATATCGATGATGGATCAAATTTAGAACAACCACTTGCTATCGCAAGAGATATCAAAAAGCTTTATGACATAGTATTCACAAAAAAAAATAGTTCCAAAATTGGAAAATTTTTATTGGATAATAATCATTTAAGACATGTAGTAAGAAGAGTATTTATTTCTGAAAAATGTCCTTATGCAGAAATTCAAGATAATACAATTGGTTCTAAATTAATGCCTATTGATATGTTAAGGCTAAAGTTGTCTTTTTTTGGTGCTATAAAATTTGATCCTAGATCAGACAAATGGTTACGTATTTGCATGTTTCAGGGCGCACCTTTGCCATCAGAACTCTCAAATTTTGATAATTATTGGATGTATAATTAATTTCGTATGAGAAGTTATAGCGAAATAGAAACTACAATTAAAAGAGCAACTAAGGCTAAAGGTTTTTCATGGGGTATTTCTGAGGAAGTTGGAAAAAATATAAGATTGCTTGAAATGTTTGGTTTGCCAGGACTTAAAAATCTTAACCAATACTTTAAAATTTATAATATTAGTAACTTTGAAAATATTGGAGAAATTTCTTCTTCAAATACAGCAAAAGGATATTATTGTCCGGTACTTTGTGGGTTAAATTTTTATGATCAATCACCTGTAATTTTAAAATTTAATGAAATTGAAATTAATAAAATAGCTTTTCCTCTGATATTTTTATCTTTTTTGAGCAGGGCGTCAGAGATTATTGGTAAAAGAATATTCTTAAAAATGGACAATAAAGAGTTTTTGTTTAATTTTAATGAGTCTATTTATTCTAATTATTTAAGTGGAGATATTTTAGAAAAATCAGACAAAATAAATATTAAATTTTTAGATAATAAAAATAACTTCTCCGAGGATGATTGGTTAGAAATGCATAAACTTTCAATTAAAACTTATGTTGAGGAAAGCGAGGAGTCTAAATCAAGAACTGCGGGAGCTGGTTTAACAGATAATGACTGATAAAATAAAAGATGATTTTTTAGAGAAAAATTTAAAAGATTTAGACGAGATTTGTGAAGAATGTCATAAAGAAGATGAAAGCGTTACACAAAATTTAATTATGACAGGATATAAGTTGTGTAAATCTTGCAGAACCTCAAAGACTGTATTTCCTCTTTAACTAATATTGCTGACTGGAATTGAGTTCATTCTATTTATAATGAATGTTATTGAGAGAAAAGCAATTATAAGAAAAGATAAAAACACTACTCCAAAAGATTTTAAATTAGACTTTAAATTTAATATTTGTTTTGTAGATATAATTAAAGAAGCAAATATCCAAAACTGTGTAAGAAAAATAATAGGCAAAACTAAGTCTGGTGTAACTGCAAAAAATCTTATTAAACCTGGTGCGTGAGCATATCCTACCGCAATTAAAACTTTTTTAAACGGCACCTTACTCCCTTTATCTGGAAAAATTTTCACACCTATTACAAATATAAAAATTGCCCAAACAAACCATGTTAGAAGAGCAGTTAATCCAGATATGCCAATTGAGGTTTTTATTATTGAATTTGCTGCTACAGCTCCTGCAACTCCATCCAGTATCATTACAAGACCTGCAAAATATATTGCAGCTTCTCCAAAGTATTTATTATCTTTGTATAAGCTTCTATCTAACTTTAAGGATTTAAAAAAAATCTCTAGAAATTGTGCTAGCATAAGTTTTAAGGGAGAAGTTTTGCTCCTCCCTTATAATTATTTAACCTTTTACAACTTCTCTCGTATTTGCGTTGTAAGACTCTTTAAATGGTATATCAACTATTACAGCATCTACCGGTTTGCCTGGAGTTTCAGAATATTTTTCAGGCAAGTGTACCTTGAATTTAGATCCTACTTTTCCTTTTGGAAAACCATTTGCGTTCAATGTTCCATCAAAAGGCACATATCCCATTGCAATATTTTGTTTTTTTTCAGGGTGATACCAAGGTGAAGTAATAAATCCAATTGGCTCTCCACCACCTTCATCTGAAATTAACCAAAAATCAGGAGCGTATTCCTCAATTGGCTTTCCACCTAATTCTAGACCAACCAATTGAAGTTTATAAGGTTTATGTCCAGCTTTTAAATCAGCTTTCATTTTTTCAAGAGCTTTTTTTCCAACATAGTCAGCTTTTTTATTCCATTCACCTTTACCGGATAATGAAACTTGATAACCTAAATTACATTGGAATGGATTGTGTTGATTATCCATATCTTGCCCCCAAGAAAGAATTCCAGCTTGAATTCTTCTATGGTGAGCTGGAGCGATTACCATTAAACTATGTTTTTTACCCGCTTCAAGAACAGCATTCCACATATCCTCAGCGTATAAAGTGCACTCTCTCAAATATATCTCATAACCTGCTTCTCCTGAGAATCCTGATTGAGAAATTACACAGCTTCTTCCACCAACTTTAGCTTCTGCCAAACCATAGAAGGGCATGTTATCAAAATCAACTTGATCTCCACATAAATCTTTCATTAACGCTTTAGATTTTGGTCCTTGAATTTGAACAGGACTTACATCTATCTCATCAATTTCTACATTAAATCTCTCGTTGGAGTTTACACCCTGTAAATAAAGACCTATATCACTATCAGACAAACTAAACCAAAATTCGTCTTTTGATATTCTTAAAAGTATAGGATCATTTAATACGCCGCCATATGCATTACAAAGTATTACATATCTTGCTCTCATTGGAGAAATTTTTGTAGCATCTCTTGTAATTACATAGTCTACAAATTTTTCTGCATCAGGACCCTTCACTCTAATTTGTCTTTCAACTGCAACATTCCACATTGTTACATGATTAACAATTGCATCATACTCAACCATTGCACCTCCATCTTCAGGTTTTACATATCCTCTTGGATGGTAAATACGATTATATACAGTTGCTCTCCAACAACCAGCTTGCATTGATAAATGCCAGTATGGTGACTTTCTTACACGTGTTGAAATTAACATTTCAACTTTTGTTGGTCCGCTTTGTCTTAAATTATAAGGCACTTTTCTATCAGATTGATCTACTGATGTTACGTGTCTTAGCTTACTATAGTCAAATTCTTTAGACATAGTTATTCTCCTTCAACCACTTGTTTGTTTCCTTCAAGCCGCCGAATGTATAAATGTGAAAATAATCAGTATGCGATTTAACTTTCCCAATTAGATCATTAGGGTCTTTAGGTTTCAATAAATCTAATGCCTTAGTAAAATTAGATTTAAGAAAGTTAATGGAATTTTTTGCCCCTACAATATTTGCAAACTTTATTAAGCTTGAAATTTTCATTGGCCCAGTTATTCCAACATGAACTGGTATCGTTTGTTTAGAAATAAAATCAACGATAGGCTGAGCATCAAGTAACCATTGAGTAACTATATAATCAGCATAAGGCTTTTTATCTATCATAGCTTTTTCTAAATCTGAATCGGATATATCAGGACTCCCCTCAGGA
>CACETY010000019.1 GCA_902562645.1 uncultured Pelagibacteraceae bacterium | reverse complement strand
TTTTTTTTAACAGATACATCGTAAGCTTTGATAATTAAATATCTGGGTATTTCTCCGACTATTCTTCTTGCTAATAATTCAAATGAAGCATCAGCCCCGTCATAACTATATCCAATAAACTCTCTTCCTTTTACTTCATTTAAAAGTTCTTTTATTTTAGGATCATTTTTTTTTATGTTAATCCCTATGGTTTCCAATCTTGATAGTATATTCGATTGACCAGCCTGGTCTGAAACAACAATATTTCTCACATTACCAACTTCTTTTGGATCAATATGTTCATATGTTTTTGGGTCTTTTTGAACTGCAGAGACATGCATTCCTCCTTTGTGTGAAAAAGCTGCAGCACCAACATAAGGTAAATGTTTATTAGGCTTTCTGTTTAAAATTTCGTCCAATAATCTAGAACATTGTGTTAAATGTTTAATATTCTCATCTTTTATATTGATTTCGAAATTCTTTGAAAATTCATCTTTTAAATACAAAGAAGGAATTAGAGACATCAAATTGGCATTTCCACATCTTTCACCTAAACCATTGATTGTACCCTGTACCTGTCTTACACCTGCTTGAATTGCAACTAAAGAATTTGCAACTGCATTTTCTGTATCATTGTGTGCATGAATACCTAAATTTTTTCCAGGAATATGATTTGATACATCAGTGACTATTTTTGATATTTCATGAGGTAAAGTTCCACCATTAGTATCACACAATACAATCCATCTTGCACCTTGATCATATGCAGACTTTATACAACTTAAAGCATATTCTTTATTTGATTTATATCCATCAAAAAAATGTTCAGCATCAAACATAAATTCCTTTCCAGAATTAATAATATGTTTAGCACTTTCACTTATATTTTTTAAATTTTGTTCTTTAGATATACCTAAAGCAACATCAACATGAAAATCCCAAGATTTTCCAAATAAACAAATTGAATTTGCCTTTGAATTTATTAAAGATGATATCATTGGATCATTCTCAGCGCTATGATCTGATTTTTTTGTCATTCCAAAAGCAGTTAGTATTGAATGATTAAATGAGTGTTTTTTATTAAAAAATTCTGTATCCGTATGATTAGCACCTGGCCACCCACCTTCAATGTAATCAACACCAAGATTGTCTAATGCAGTAGATATTTTTTCTTTATCGTCTAACGAAAAGTCAACACCTTGTGTTTGTGCACCATCTCGTAAAGTAGTGTCAAATATGTATATTTTGTCTGACATTTATTTAAATTTCCACGAGGTTTTACCATCTTTATCCTCTATTTGAACTCCTTTTTCTAAAAGTTCATTGCGAATTTTATCTGCTAATTCATAATTTTTACTATCTCTAGCCTGATTTCGTTCTTTAATTTTATTTTCAATGTAATCATCACTTAAAATAGATTTATTTTTTTTAAAATTATCCCATTCATCTTTAGTTTCTGTTAATAAACCAATAAAATTGCAAGCCGACACAAATTCTTTTTTATCCTCAATATTACCAGATTGAGATTTTTCAAATAATTTATGAAGATTAGCAATATATTTAGGTGTATTTAAATCATCATACAAAGGCAAAAGATCATCATCAGATATTAGTTTGGGCTTCTCTAATGCTACATAACTTTTGTACCATTTGTCTATAGTCTTTTGACTCTCATCTAAAAGCTTTTTGTTCCAATCCAAAGGTTGTCTATACTGTGTAGTAATTAAAGCTAGTCTTAGAGCCTGACCATTAACATTTTTTTTAAAATCACTTATCTTTAAAATATTACCTTGTGATTTCGCCATTTTTTCATTTGATAAAGTAATAAATCCATTATGAACCCAGTAATTAGAAAAAACTTCTGTTCCATTAGCACATCTTGACTGTGCAATTTCATTTTCGTGATGTGGAAATATCAAATCTCTTCCTCCCCCATGAATATCAAACTTATCACCAAGATATTTTTTGGACATTACTGAACATTCTAAATGCCAGCCCGGTCTACCATTTCCCCAAGGAGATGGCCAGCTAGGCTCATCTTCACTAGATGGTTTCCACAAAACAAAATCTTCTGGATTTTTCTTATTACTTGATACCTCTACTCTAGATCCAGATATTAAATCTTCAATTTTTTTATTTGATAATTTTCCATAATCATCAAATTTTTTTACCTCAAAATAAATATGTTTCTTGCTTTCATAAGCATAACCTTTTTTGATTAAACTAATGATCATTTCAATCATTTCATTTATATTTTCTGTTGCTTTAGGTTGAAAGTTTGGTGTTTCACAATTTAGGTAATTACAATCTTCTTGAAAATTTGTATTTATTTTATTTGTTAATTCAGCTATTGAAATTTTTTTGTCTTTTGCAGACTGGATTATTTTATCATCAATATCAGTTATATTCCTGACATAAGTAACTCTATCTTTGCCATATTTACATTTTAAAACTTTATAAAGAATATCAAATACAACTAATGGTCTTGCGTTACCTATATGTGGATCATCATAGACTGTTGGGCCACAAACATACATTTTAATATTATTTTCGTCTATCGGCTGAAATTTTTCTTTTTTACCACCATAGCTATTTGTCAAAAAAATATCTTTGTTCATTAATGTAGGAATATACTTTAATTATAGATTTGTGAATCTAT
Source organism: uncultured Pelagibacteraceae bacterium (assembly GCA_902562645.1). Classification (GTDB taxonomy): domain Bacteria; phylum Pseudomonadota; class Alphaproteobacteria; order Pelagibacterales; family Pelagibacteraceae; genus Pelagibacter. The sequence goes on along the minus strand of CACETY010000019.1, from coordinate 13,950 downwards.
TTGATTAGCTTGGAATCTTGCAAACTGGAATTGGATCCATTTTATGTAGGTTTGCATTTCTTATTTTAATATATTTTTCTCTATTTTTTGAGTTTTCATTCTCCATGGCTTCTTCTAGTTCTTTATAACTAAGACCTAGTTGACCCTCATCTGTTCTTCCGTCATCCCATAGTCCATCTGTTGGAGGAGCATCAATAATCTCCTGTAATATTTTTAATTCTTTTCCTAATTCCCATACTTCGGTTTTATTACAATCAGCTATAGGTGATATATCAACTCCACCATCGCCGTACTTGGTATAAAAGCCTACTCCAAAATCTTCAACCTTATTTCCTGTACCAACAACTATTCCATTATTAGCTGCAGCTACTTGATAAAGTGTAGTCATTCTTAACCTGGCTCTTGAGTTTGCCATTCCGTGTAAGCTACTAAAATCCTTTAAAGTGCTTTCAAATGTAGAAAAAAGACTATCAAGTTCAACTGTAATACCTTCAACATTTTTAAAATTTTGCTTCAACCACTCCTGATGTTTTAGGCTTAAATCATGTTGAGCAGTTTTTTGTTTAATAGGCATAGACAAAACAATAGTTTTTAGTCCTGTCATTGCACTCAACGTGCTTGAAACGGATGAGTCAATTCCCCCAGAGATTCCTATTACTAATGAATCAGCTTTTTTGGGCATTGAATTTACATAATTCAATATCCAATCTTTAATAAATATTACTTTTTTGCTCGGTTCCATAATGAAAATATAATAATTAATTTAAAAAATTAAATGATTAAGATGCCGCTCTAATACCATTTTTAGCATACAAGGTATTCTTTTTAATCTCATCCGAAATTAAAAAAGCTAACTCTAAAGCTTGATTTGCGTTTAATCTTGGATCACACTGAGTATGGTATCTACTTGATAAATCAGTATCTGATATTTTTTGAGCTCCACCCGTACATTCTGTCACATTTTGACCAGTCATCTCAATATGAAGGCCACCAGCATATGAACCCTCACTCTGATGAACTGCAAACACATTTTTAACTTCACTTAATACGTTATTAAATGGTCTTGTTTTAAATCCTGTTGATGATTTAATCGTATTTCCATGCATAGGGTCACAGGACCAAATAACGTTTAAACCTTCTTTTTTAATTCCTCTAATTAACTTAGGTAGATATTTTTCTACTTGATCATGTCCAAATCTAGAAATTAAAGTAATTTTTCCCTTTTCATTTTTTGGATTTATCTTTTCACAAATTTTTGCAATTTCCTCTGGTTTTGATGTTGGACCACATTTAATTCCTATTGGATTTTCAATTCCTCTACAAAATTCTACATGACCTCCATCAATTTGTCTTGTTCTGTCACCTATCCAAACAAAGTGTGCTGAGGTATCGTGATGCTCACCAGTTGTTGAGTCTATTCTTGTCATGGCTTCTTCAAATGGTAAATGTAAAGCCTCATGTGATGTCCAGAAATTGACAGTATACAATCTTCTGTTGAAATCAGATGTAATTCCACAAGCTTCCATAAAGGCTAGAGCATCAGCTATTTTATCTTCTAATTCCTTAAATTTTTTAGCTTGAGATGCGGATTTTATGTATCCTAAATTCCACATATGAACATTTTTTAAATCAGCAAAACCACCGTTGGAAAATGCTCTTAATAAATTTAAGGTTGAGGCAGATTGTGAATAGGCTCTAAACAATCTCTTTGGATCATAAGTTCTTCCTTTTTCAGTAAACTCTATAGAATTAATATTGTCTCCTAAATAACTCGGTAGCTCTACATCTCCAATTTTTTCTGTAGGTGCACTTCTTGGTTTTGAAAATTGACCAGCAATTCTTCCTAGCTTAACTACAGGTAAAGAAGCTGAGTAAGTTAATACTAATGACATTTGAAGCATAAGTTTAAAGTAATCTCTGATATTATCTGGATGAAATTCCACAAAACTTTCAGCACAATCTCCTCCTTGTAACAAGAAAGCTTTTCCATCAACTACATTTGCTAATTGATCTTTAAGATGTCTTGTTTCTCCAGCAAAAACTAAAGGAGGAAAATTATTTAATTTGTTTAAAACAATATTAAGTTCTTTTTCGTCCTTATAATCAGGAATGTGTTTTACAGGATAATTTCTCCAACTATTTGGTTTCCATTTCTTCATAATTCAATCTATAAGTGTATATATATCTGATTTAAATAAAAAAAAGTAAATTTTTTATTAATTTAAATTTATATAAAAAATTTAAGTTTAGCTTGTAATTTTGAAAGCAATTATTCCAAGAATTTCCCTAAAAAAAGTATTAAAATTTGAAAGATTGTTAGTTACATCAAAAACCTGGTAACTATTAAGTAAATGTGTTGTTGATCTTGAAATTGGATTAACAGGATAAGGTATTACCTCTAATCCTTGCCTTTTAGCAATCATCATAGATCTTTTCATGTGATAAGCAGAGGTAATTAAGATAGTCTCAGAGTATTTTAAATCTAAATCTTTAATTTCTTTAAAATTTTCTATTGTGTTCCTTGACTTTCCAATAAAGTTTATACGATCCATATCAAAATTAAGTTTATTATAAAATTTTTTAGCTATAGTTGGATCATCGTTTTCATTATTTTTGACTAAGTAAGCATTTCCACCAACATAAAAAACTTTTGCTTCTGGATATTGATAAGCTAAACTAACTGAAGCTATTATTCTTTCATCTGCTCCAGATAAAACTAAAATATTTTTTATATTTTTGTATTCTTTTTTAATTATGAAGTCTTTTTCAAGATACTTTAAACCTAAAGATCCTGCTGGAAAAAAAGCAACAATTATTATTAAAAATATATTTAAACTTAATATTTTTAATATAATTTTTCTTTTACTAATTAGGTAAAAAATAAATAAAATTATAAAAAGTATAAATAAAAAATTTGTTGGGTTTAAAAGGGGGCCTAAAAATTTTGACAAATAATAATACAAGTTATTCTACTGTTACTGATTTAGCTAAGTTTCTTGGTTTATCAATATCATAACCCTTTTCCAGTGCCGAATAGAAAGCCAATTTTTGCAAAGGAATAGTTGTTAAAAAAGGAATAAGTTCATCATTTAATTTATCAACTTCTATTTGCTCCCAAATATTTTCAGAAATTATTTCATCTTTATTTTTATTTGTAATAAGGAGAACTTTTGCTCCTCTAGCAATCACTTCCTGCATATTAGACATAGTTTTTAAATAGTGTTCGTCTCTTGGAGCTATAACGACTACTGGCATACCTTCTTCTATCAAAGCTAATGGTCCATGTTTCATTTCACCTGCTGGATAACCTTCTGCATGTACATAGGCTAATTCTTTTAGCTTTAATGCTCCCTCCAAAGCAATAGGGAAAGAGTAACCCCTTCCCAAAAACATACATCCTTTAGCTTCTGCAAAAACTTTACCAATCTTTAAAAGTTTATGATCTAATTTAAGGGTTTTTTTTGCAGAATTAGACAATGTTAATAAACTTTTAATTTTTGACTCATATGTTTTTTTTGTAATTACTTCCTGATCAAAAGAAATTTTTAGGGACAGTATATAAAGCACTAACATTTGCCCAAGGAAAGCCTTTGTAGATGCTACTCCTATTTCTTGTCCGCAATATATAGGTAAAACCAAATCAGCGTCTCTTGCTATTGAGCTTTCTACAACATTTACAATTGCACAAGTTTTCATTTTATTTTTCTTACACAATTCTAAAGCAGCATATGTATCAGCAGTTTCTCCAGATTGGGATACAAATACATAAAGACAATCTTTTTTAAATCTAACTTTTCGGTACCTAAACTCTGAGGCTATATCTATGCTAACATCTAAATTTGTGTTTTGCTCTAACCAATATTTTGCTACCAAGCATGAATGGTATGCTGTTCCACAACCAATCAATACAATTGATTTTAAAGAGCTTATCTTCCATGGGAAATTGTATATATTTATTTGATTATTATATTTATCCACGTATTCGTTTATGCAGTCATTGATAGTCGAAGGCTGTTCATCTATCTCTTTTTCCATAAAATATTTATACTCGCCTTTGTCATAACTAAGTTCTTCTTTAGAAAGATTCATCACTTCTTTATTTATTTTTATTCCATCTCCCTCAAAAAATTCAATTTGATCTCTTTTAACAATGCAAAACTCACCATCATCTAAATAAGTAATTTTATTAGTCATAGATTTAAGAGCGTAAGAGTCTGAACCAAGATAATTTTCATTTGGACCATATCCAACAGCTAAAGGAGAGCCCCTTCTAGCTCCAATCATTAAATCATTTCGATCTTTAAAAATTATACCTAATGCAAAACTCCCATGAAGTTTTTTCAAAACTTTGATAATAGTATCTTTCAGTGAATTTTTTTTTAAGTAATCAGTTACTAGATGAGCTATTACCTCAGTATCAGTTTGTGATTTAAATATATAACCTTTTTTTTCTAAGAATTTTTTTAAAATTGTTGAATTTTCAATAATTCCATTATGAACAACTGAAACCTGTTCTGATGAGTGAGGATGAGCATTAACTTTGCTAGGCTTGCCGTGTGTTGCCCATCTAACATGACCTATACCAATCTCTCCTTTAAGATTTAATTTTGATATATCTTTTTCTAAAGCATCAACCCTACCCTCACACTTTACTTCGTTTATATTTCCGTCAACTAGGGTGGCTATTCCGGCAGAATCATATCCTCTATATTCAAGCTTTTTAAGTGAATTAACTATTCTATTTGAAACTTCTTTAGAGCTTATTATTCCAATTATTCCACACATTTATTTTTTTCTTTTATAATTTTTAATTTCAATTTGTTCAGCTCTTGCTAAAGCTAATGAATTTTTTAAAACTTTTTTAGTAATAACTGATCCTGCACCAATTGTACTTTTTTTTTCAAGCTTAATTGGGGCAACTAGTGATGAATTTGAACCTACAAACACTTCATCACCAATTGATGTTTTGCTTTTTTTAATACCATTATAATTACATGTAATTGTACCTGCACCAATATTTACTTTTTTACCTAAATTTGAATCACCTATATATGAAAGATGATTTAATTTAGAGTCTTTGCCTATAATACTTTTTTTCACCTCAACAAAATTTCCAACCTTAGATCCTGATTTAAGAATTGTACCTGGTCTTAATCTTGCATAAGGTCCAATATTTACATTATTTTCAATTTTTACTCCCTCTAAATGCGAGAAGGATAAAATTCTTACATTATTTCCTACTGAGACATTGTCAGCAATAACTACATATGGTTCTATAATTACGTTTTTTCCTATTTTTGTGCTTTTAGAAAAAAATACTGTCTCTGGAGCAATCATTTTGACACCATTTCTTAAAAATTTGTTTCTTAATTTTGATTGAATATTAATTAATTTTTTTCGTTTCATTTGATATTTTTATATATTTGAGTATTAGTTTAATTAATTCACAATATATTTCTTAATAATACTTTTAAATGACACAAAAATTTACCGTTCTTTTTGATCTAGATGGCACTTTGATTGATACTGCTCCAGATTTAATTCGTGCTCATAATCATGTTATGAAAAAATTTGGATATCCAACAAAAACTTTGGGTGAATTGAAAAATGCTGTTGGTAGAGGTGCAAAAGCAATGATGGCAAAAGCCAATGGACAATGGAAATGGTTTGATGAAAAGATTCAAAACGAAATGACTAATGAATTTTTGTCTTACTACGGAGAAAATATTTTACATGAAAGCAAGTTAATAAATGGAGTAAAGGAATTTCTAAATTGGTGTAAAAAAGAAAATATTTCTATGGCTGTATGCACTAACAAAACTGAGCATTTGGCAGTTGATCTTTTAAAAAAAATTGGAATTTATGATTATTTTGAATATGTGGCTGGATACAATACTTTTGAATATTGCAAACCTGATCCAAGACATTTAACCACCACTATTGAAATTTTAGATGGGGATAAAAACAAAACAATCATGATTGGAGATAGTGAAACAGATGCAAATGCAGCCAAAGCTGCAGAAATTCCAATAATTTTGCTAAAATACGGATATACTGAAAAGAAATCAGATGAAATATATCACAATCACTTAATTAAAGATTTTGTAGGTATTGAGAAAATTATAACTAAATATCTTTAATATTGATTAATTTATTTTAACTATTAAAACAAAATCATAAGCTAGGAGTTATTTTGTTGTTAAATAGTGTTAAAGTATACCCGTCAAAAATTAACCTTCCAAAGAAGAAACAGCTTGCCTGGAAAATAGCAGAAATAGCAAGTGATAATGCCAAGTTAAATAAAAGCTCAATAGATATGGTTATCAATAGAATAATTGATAATGCCTCAGTTGCTATTGCCTCATTAAATAGAAAACCAGTTATATCTGCTAGAGAAATGGCCAAAGGTCATTTAAGAAAATCAGGCTCAACCTTATTTGGTATTAATTCAAAAATGAAATTTGATGCTGAGTGGGCAGCGTGGGCAAATGGAACAGCTGTTAGAGAATTAGATTTTCATGATACTTTTTTGGCAGCTGATTATAGCCATCCAGGTGATAACATTCCTCCTATACTAGCTGTTGGTGAAAAGCTTAAAAAAAGTGGAGTGGAGCTTCTAAGAGGAATTATTACAGCTTATGAGGTTCAAGTTAATTTGGTTAAAGGAATTTGTCTTCATAAACATAAAATAGATCACATCGCACATTTAGGACCGAGTGTTGCTGCTGGAATAGGTTCAATGCTAAGATTAAATACTGAAACCATTTATCAAGCAGTTCAACAAGCGCTCCATGTTAGTATTTCAACACGTCAATCTAGAAAAGGGGAAATATCAAGCTGGAAAGCATATGCACCAGCTCATGCTGGTAAATTAGCAATAGAGGCTGTTGATAGAGCAATGAGAGGCGAGGGTGCACCTAGCCCAATTTACGAGGGAGAAGACAGTATTATTGCAAGAATACTAGATGGAAAGAATGCAAAATATAATGTTCCATTGCCAAAAAAGAATGAGCCTAAAAAAGCTATTCTAGAGACATATACAAAAGAATATTCAGCTGAATACCAAGCCCAGGCAATTATAGATTTAGGTAAAAAGTTAAACAAAAAAATTCCAAATTTAAAAAATATAAAAAAAATTGATATTTACACTAGTCATCACACACATTTTGTAATTGGAACAGGAGCAAATGATCCCCAAAAAATGGATCCAAATGCCTCAAGAGAAACATTAGATCACTCAATTATGTATATATTTGCTGTTGCTTTAGAAGATGCTGATTGGCATCATGTAAAATCTTATACAAAAGCAAGAGCTAATAGAAAAAGTACAATTAAATTATGGAAATCCATAACAACTCATGAAGATAAAAAATGGACAAAAAAATATCATCATCCTGATCCAAAAAAGAAGTCATTCGGTGCAAGAATTGTTGTGACTTTAAATAATGGTAAAAAGATATCTGAAGAATTAGAAAGAGCCGATGCACATCCCTATGGTGCACGACCTTTTAAAAGGAAAGATTATATTAAAAAATTTACAACGTTGACTGAAAATATTATTTCCAAAAAAGAAAGTGATAGATTTTTGAAATCTGTTCAAAATTTAAAAAAATTAAAAAAAGGTAATCTTGATAAATTAAATATTGAGGTAAGTAAAAAATATATAAAAAATAATAATAAAAAAGGTATATTTTAAATGCATTTTGTTGAAAAGGATTTGACGCAAAAAAGAATAGATTTAGATACTAAGTTAAAATCTAATAAAATTCTCAGAGTTCCTGGAGCTTACAATCCTTTAACAGCTAAGTTAATTGAGGAAATTGGCTACGATGCAGTCTATGTATCAGGTGGAGTTATGGCAAATGATTTAGGGTTTCCTGATATAGGTTTAACTACTTTACAAGATGTTAGTACTAGATCTTACTTAATATCACGTGTTACAAATCTTCCAACAATTGTTGACATTGATACTGGATTTAAATCATGTAAAGAAACTATTGAAACATTCGAAGAATTTGGCGTTGCAGCAGTTCATTTAGAAGATCAAATTGAACAAAAAAGATGTGGTCATTTAGATAACAAGGAACTAATAACTAAAGAAAAAATGGTCTCCAAAATAAAAGAATGTGTAAGCGCAAGAAAAGATAAAAATTTCAAAATTATAGCTAGATCAGATGCAAAAAGTGTTGAAGGAATAGACAGCATGATTGATAGATGTAAAGCATATGTTAATGCTGGTGCTGAGGTAATATTTCCAGAAGCTTTAAAAGATGAAAAAGAGTTTGAATTAGTTAGAAAATCCCTTGATTGTTATCTTTTGGCTAACATGACTGAGTTTGGAAAATCTAAATTACTTAATTATAAACAGCTAGAGGATTTGGGATACAATATTGTTATTTATCCAGTTTCGACTCAAAGATTAGCAATGAAAAATGTAGAGGATGGTTTGCGTGCCATTTTTGCTGATGGACATCAAAACAATATTATTGATAAAATGCAAACGCGGAAAAGGTTGTATGATTTAGTAGAATACGAAAAATATAATGCTTTAGATGAAAAGATTTATAATTTTAACACAGATGGACATGAATAATGAGTGACGAAATCAAAAAAGGTTTGCTAGGTATAGTTGTTGACGAAACAGAAGTTTCCAAAGTAATGCCAGAGATTAATTCTTTAACTTATAGAGGATATGCTGCTCAAGATTTATGTGCGAAATGTAAATTTGAAGAAGTTGCTTATCTTATACTTAATGGGGAACTTCCAACCAAAAAACAATTAAAAAAATTTGAAAAAGAAGAGAGAAAAGAAAGGAAGTTATCTAAGACTTTGATAGATGATATAAGAAAATTTCCAAAAAAAGCTCATCCTATGGATGTTGCAAGAACAGCTGTCAGTATTATGGGTCTTGAAGATAAAGAGACCAAAGATAACTCTCCTAAGGCCAATATGAGAAAAGTTATGAGAATTTTTGCAAAAATGCCAGTTGCACTAGCTGCTTTTTATAGAGCAAGAAAAGGTAAAAAAATTATACCACCAAAAAGTAAACTTTCATTTTCAGAAAACTTTTTTCATATGTGTTTTGGAAAAGTCCCAAACAAAGAGATTGTAAAAGCATTTGATGTATCTCTTATTCTGTATGCAGAGCATAGTTTTAATGTTTCTACATTTACCGCCAGAACAATCACAAGTAGTTTGTCAGATATTCATGGTGCAATAACTGGCGCAATAGCTAGTTTAAAAGGACCCCTTCATGGCGGTGCTAACGAAGAGGTAATGCATATGATGAATAAAATTAAAAAACCTGAGAACGCACTTAAATGGATAAATAAAGCTCTAGATAATAAAGATGTAGTTATGGGTTTTGGTCACAGAGTTTATAAAAGTGGAGACTCTAGAGTTCCAACCATGAGGGAATATTTTGGTAAAGTCGCTAAAATTAAAAAAGACAAAAAATTTGAAAAAATTTACGATATTGTGGAAAAGGTAATGATAGACAGAAAAAATATTCATCCAAATGTAGACTACCCTACTGGACCAACTTACCATTTAATGGGATTTGATACAGATTTTTTCACTCCGATTTTTGTTATCTCAAGAATTACTGGCTGGTCAGCTCATATTATAGAACAACATGCTGCAAATAAGCTAATCAGACCACTGGCTAGCTATAAAGGTAGCAAACACCGTAGGGTTCTTCAATTAAATCAAAGATAATCTTAAGAAAAAGCTTCCGTCCAAGATCCTCTTGTAGATGCCTTAGAATATTCAGTTGCTCTACCTTCAAAGAAGTTCATATGTTCCACTGCATTCAACATGGTATCAAGCCAAGTTAATGGATTTTTTTGAACGTCATAAATAGGTTCTAAACCTAACTGATCTAATCTTCTATTTGCAATAAACCTTATATATTCTTTAACCTCTTTTGCTGTTAAACCTTCCATAGGTCCCATTTCAAAAGCTAGATCAATAAACGAGTCTTCATGCTCAACAATAGTTCTGCATGCCTCATAAAGTTCTTTTTTAAGTTTTGGTGTCCATATTTCAGGGTTTTCTTTAATAAACTCTTTAAAGACTCTAATCATTGAATTACAGTGAAGTGTTTCATCTCTTACTGACCAAGTAACAATTTGGCCCATACCCTTCATCTTATTATGTCTTGGGAAGTTAAGTAAGATGGCAAAACTTGCAAATAATTGTAAACCTTCTGTGAATGCACTAAATACAGCAACTGTTTTTGCAATATCTTCTTTTGAATTTACATTAAAACCTTGCATGTAATCATATTTATCCTTCATTTCTTTGTACTTCATGAAAGCCGAATATTCTGACTCTGGCATTCCAATTGTATCAAGTAGATGTGAATAAGCTGCAACGTGAACAGTTTCCATAGATGCAAATGCTGTCATCATCATTAGCACTTCAGTTGGTTTAAATACTGTTGTATAGTGTCTTAAGTAGCAATTGTTAACTTCAACATCAGCTTGAGTAAAAAATCTAAAAATTTGAGTTAATAAATTTTTTTCTGGTTGTGATAAGTTTTTTTGCCAATCTCTTACATCATCTCCTAATGGAACTTCTTCAGGCAACCAATGAATTCTCTGTTGAGTTAACCAAGCATCATAACACCATGGATATCTAAAAGGTTTATAAACTGGGTTCTCAACTAATAAACCCATTTTTTTTGGTTGAATTATTTCTTTATTTATTTTTTCTGCTACTGACACGATAAACACTCCTCATAATCTTGTTGGTTATTATTTTCTTCTTTAGATTTATATACGTTTGCTGCAATGTCTGTTGAGTTTGCATCATTAACATTTTCAGCACGTTGTATTGATTTAGACCTGCAGTAATAAAGACTCTTCAAACCTTTCTTCCAAGCTTGGAAGTGGATTTGATGTAAGTCTCTTTTGTGTACGTCTGCAGGTAAAAATAAGTTAATAGATTGAGCTTGAGAAATATGAGGTGTTCTGTCTGCACTCAAATCAACAAGCCATCTTTGGTCTAACTCAAAAGCTGTTTTAAAAACGTCTTTTTCATCTTGAGTTAAAAAATCTAAATGTGAGACTGATCCTTGGTTGGTTGTGATACTTGACCAAACTTCATCTGTGTCTTTTCCATGTTTTTCTAATAGTTTTCTTAAATATTTGTTACGTACATTGAAAGATCCTGAAAGCGTTTTATGTGTGAAACTATTTGCAGCAATTGGCTCAACACCAGGTGAAGTTCCACCACATATAATAGATATAGATGCTGTGGGTGCTATTGCAGTTTTGTTAGAAAACCTCTCCATAATTCCGTAATCTGCAGCATCTGGACATGGTCCTCTTTCCTCTGCCAAATCCTTAGATGCTTTGTCGACATTTTTATGAATATGTTCAAAGATCTTTTTGTTCCAAGCTTTACTCATAACAGATTCGATTGGGATCATTTTCTTTTGATAATAAGAATGAAGTCCCATTACACCCAATCCAACACTTCGTTCTCTCATTGCTGAATATGTTGCATCACTAAATTGCTCAGGTGCGTTTTCTATAAAATCAGTCATAACGTTATCTAGGAACCTCATGACATCTTGTATAAAGTTTTCATCATCTTTCCATTCATCGTACTTCTCTACATTTAAAGACGATAAACAGCATACAGCAGTTCTGTCTCTTCCATCTTTATCAATTCCTGTTGGAAGAGTAATTTCACTACAAAGGTTTGAAGTTTTAACATTAAGACCAGCAAGTTTATGGTGTTGAGGAATTTGTCTATTAACAGTATCAATGAAAACAATGTATGGTTCTCCAGTTTCAATTCTTGCAGTCAATAATCTTATCCATAAATTTCTAGCAGAAACAGTTGCTTGAACAGCTCCATCTTTTGGACTTTTTAGTCCCCATTGCTCGTCTAATTCTACAGCTCTCATAAACGCATCTGAAACCAAGACACCATGATGTAAATTTAATGATTTTCTATTGGGATCTCCTCCAGTTGGTCTTCTCATCTCAATAAATTCCTCAATTTCTGGATGATCTATAGGAATATAACAAGCAGCAGAACCCCTTCTTAATGAGCCTTGGCTAATCGCCATAGTCAAAGAGTCCATCACTTTAATAAATGGGATTATGCCTGAAGTTTTACCAACTCTTCCGATTTTCTCACCTATTGATCTAAGGTTTCCCCAGTAGCTTCCGATACCTCCACCACGTGCTGCAAGCCAAACGTTCTCACTCCATAGATCCAGAATACCGTTAAGACTATCGCTAGCTTCATTTAGAAAACAAGATATTGGTAATCCTCTTGTAGTTCCTCCATTTGATAATACTGGTGTTGCTGGCATAAACCAAAGATTACTAATGTAATTATATAATCTTTGAGCGTGCAAGTTGTCATCAGCATAATGACTTGCAACTCTAGCAAACAAATCTTGAAAAGATTCGTTAGCACCCAAATATCTATCTTTAAGAGTAGCTTTTCCAAAGTCAGTTAAATTATCATCTCTGCTTCTATCAATTTTAATTGTTATACCTTTTGAATTTTGAAATAGTTCTGTTTCGCTATTTAGAGAAAATAAATCTAATCTTTTATCTTTAGGATCTTGATTCACATTTGGTGTATAATCAGAGACAGCTTTCCTAATAGCTTGTGATAAAATCTTGTTCATTTAGCTCCTTTTTTGTACTATACTTAATTAAGTAAAACAACTAGATGTTGTATGATGGTTTGGTAAATATACTATATGACCAACAAATCAATAGAACATTTATAGAACTTAAGAAAAAAATTATCAATAAAAAAATAAACAAAATATAAAAATATTAACATGAATAATTCAATAAAAATTGATCCTTTTGGCTTTAGAGAGTACGACGCGCGATGGTTGTACCCTGATAATATCAATTTAGAAGGTGTGACAAATTTGGGAAAAGGTTTAGGAACACAGATTATTAATCATACAAATAAAAGCAATCCAAGAATCATAGTTGGTCATGATTACAGATCTTATAGTGAAGAAATAAAATCAGCTTTGAAAACAGGACTAATATCAACAGGTTGTTGTGTTGAAGATGTAGGATTAGCGTTATCGCCGATGGTTTATTTTGCACAATTCAATTTAGAAAGTGATGCTGTTGCAATGGTGACAGCAAGTCATAATGAAAATGGTTGGACAGGTGTAAAGATGGGAATAAAGAAAGGATTAACCCATGCACCGGAAGAGATGAAAGAATTAAAAGATATAACCTTAAATAATAAATTTATTGAAGGTCAAGGAAATGAAAAAGAAATTAATGATTTTCAAAGTGTTTATAAAAATGATCTTATAAATAAAAATAAAATTAAGAAAAAAATTAGAGCTGTTGTTGCCTGTGGAAATGGAACAGCAGGAATATTTGCACCAGAGATTTTAAGAGGAATAGGATGTGATGTAATAGAGCTAGATTGCAATTTGGACTATACTTTTCCAAAGTACAATCCTAATCCTGAAGATCTTGAAATGTTACATGCAATTAGTAAATCTGTAAAAGATAATAATGCTGATATCGGATTTGGATTTGATGGAGATGGTGATCGTGTGGGCGTAATAGATAACGATGGTAATGAAATTTTTTCAGATAAAATTGGATTATTGATTGCAAGGAACTTATCTTCAAACCACAAGGGGTCTAAATTTGTTGTAGATGTTAAATCAACTGGGCTGTATTCAACAGATGAAGTTTTGAAAAATAACTCGTGTGAAACATTGTATTGGAAAACTGGACATTCCCATATCAAAAGAAAAGTAAATAATGAAAAAGCACTTGCAGGCTTTGAAAAAAGTGGTCATTTCTTTTTTAACAAACCTTTAGGTTACGGATATGATGATGGTATAAATTCAGCTATCCAAGTTTGCCATTTACTGAATAATAATCATAAAAAAATGAGTGATATCATAAGTGAATTACCTAATACCTATCAATC
>CACETY010000018.1 GCA_902562645.1 uncultured Pelagibacteraceae bacterium | reverse complement strand
ATTAAATTTATATTTTTTTATTTGTTAAATATTGAATACTTAAAGATACAATAAATTGCTTCAAAAGCATCTTTGAGTCTAATTTTTTTTCCTTCATCGTAATTTCTTCCATAATAAGAGATTGGAACCTCATAAAATTTATATTTTTTTTTCGCAAGTTTTATTGTTATTTCTGGCTCAATACCAAACGAATTTTCAATTAAATTTATCGATTTTATTGCTTCGGACTTAAAAACTTTATATCCAGTTTCAATATCTGTAAAATTCATATTAACAAATACATTTGTAATTAAAGTTAAAATTTTGTTTGCTAGATAATTCCAGAATAGATGTACTCTAACTGGACCACCACCTAAAAATCTTGAACCAAAAACAATGTCTGCATTATTTGACAATAGAGGCTTGAGTAATTCATTATAGTCATTAGGATCATATTCTAAGTCAGCATCTTGAATAATTATAAAATCATTATTTGTTTTTAATAAACCAGTTCTTATAGCTGCACCTTTTCCTTGATTTTTTGTATGCTTTATTGAGGTTATTTCGTTATTATTTTTTTCTAAATCGTTAATAATTTCTGATGTTCCATCATTCGAACAATCATCGATAATTATTATCTCTTTTTTTAATTTGTTAAATTTTAAAACTTTTTCGATGATTATTTTAATAGTATTTTTTTCGTTATATACAGGTATTATTATACTTAGTGACATATAAATTAATAATATGAGTTTAATATATTTTAATATAATTACATTATTTATATCAATACTAATAATTGAATTTTTAAAAAAGAATAAAAACTTTTTAATTATTTATGATTATCCTGATAATATAAGAAAAATTCACAAAAGACCAATCCCATTAATAGGTGGACCTATAATATTTATACACCAATTCATTTTATTAGGTTTCATGCTTTTAAGCTTTAACTATAAACTTAAATTAGTAATTATTTTATTTTTACTTTTTTTTATTTTTTTTTTAATAGGCTTTTTAGACGATAAAAAAAGTATAAGCCCACTCAAAAAAACTATCTTAATTTTTTCAATTTTATTTATTATATTGCCTATTGACCAAAATTTAGTTGTTAAAAACTTAGAATTCAAAGATATAGAGATAAATATTTTACTAAATCAAGGAAGTATTTTTTTTACTATATTTTGCTTCTATTTTTTTTTTAATTTATTAAATTTTTCTGATGGCATAAATGGATTAACTATTTTAATAAGTATTTTTTGGGTAATTATTTTTATAATATTTTCAAAATTCAATTTTTTTTATTTAATTAGTTTTTTGATATGTCTCTTTATTGTTTTAGTATATAATTTAAAAAATGATTTATTTTTAGGTAATAGCGGATCAGCTTTACTATCTGTAATACTGAGTTGTTTATTTATTTCGGAATATAATAATAACAAAACATTATTATGTGATGAAATTTTTCTATTAATGTTTGTGCCAGCAATTGATGCAGGAAGAGTTTCTATTGAAAGAGCTATGAGAGGACAATCACCATTTAAAGCAGATAATATTCATTTACATCATTTACTGTTAAATAAATTAAGTCATATTTATACTTTAATTGTTTATATAGCTTTAACTATTTTACCTTTTATAATTAGTTGCTTTGGTTTGAAAACATATTATGCTTTTTTTATATCATTAGCCTTATATATCTTAATTATTATTTACTTTAAGAAAAATTCTTTGTGATCATTATTCTCTCACACTTAATTTTTTTTTCATTTATAATTTATTTTAATGGAAAAATTTTTTTAGATTTTATTAATAATAATTTAAGAATTTTCAATTTCTTCGAAACTTTAATCTTTGGTATAATAATTACAGGCTTTTTTGGTCAAATTTTAAATTTTTTCATTCCTCTTAACAATAACTTAATTTTTGTTAACTTTATTTTAATAATATTTGTTAATTTTAGAAAATATAAAACTTTTAATTTTAAAGTATTAAAAGAAGATTATTTAATTAAATTTCTCTTATTAATTTTTATTTCTATATTAATATATGGTAGTGAATTTTCCGATGATCTAAATCATTATCATGGTGGATATATTATAAACACTGATAACTTAAACTATATTTTTGGATTAAATTTTTTACATAATCACTATGGTTATTCATCAATATGGTTAATTTTACATTCTTATCTCAACTTTAATGAATACCTTTTACAGGATATTCACGTTTTAAATGGTATTCTATTTGTTTCAATTTTAGGCCTATTAATAAATGAAATTTTAATAAATATAAAAAATAAAAGAGCAGTATATTTTAATTCGATATTAATTTTTTTTCTTTTTTTTATTATACTAAAATATACAAGATTAAAAGAATTTGGAATTGATAGACCTGGATTTTTAATCGTTATATTTTTTTTCTATTATTATTTTAAATTTTACTTAGTAGATAATGTCAAATATTTAAATAAACATTACGATTTGGTATTAATAAGCTTCTTTTTATTTTCAATTAAAGTTATTTTTTTACCTTTTTTGATCATGTCAATAACTTTATTTATTTATAATTTAATTAAAAATAATCATTTAAAAATATTTCAATCAAAATTTAATATTGTTTTATTAGTTTTGGGGATAAGTTATATTTCGAAAAATATTTTAATTAGTGGATGTATAATTTATCCTATTGATATTTTTTGTTTTAATAAAATACCTTGGTCCAGCTCTACATTAATTCAAGACTTAACCATAAATACAGAGTCTACGAATAAATCTTTTAGAAATTATTCTGGAGATTTGACTCCCCCCCTATATATTCAAAACTTTAATTGGGTGGAAACTTGGGTTAAGAGAAATTTTATCGAATTATTTGAATTTTTGTTAACAACATTAATCTGTGCTTTCTTTACCATTTATTCAACATTTAAAGCAAAAATTGAAACAAACAATATTAGAAAATTTATATACTTTTTGTCTACAATATTTATTTTGACTATTTTTATAACTTTAAAAACTCCTGTAATAAGAATGTTTCATCATTTGTTTCTAATATTTGGAATATTTATTATTTTATTTCATTTTAGAAAAAAACAAATCTATGTAAAAAAAAATATTTTTTATTCTTTTTTAATATTAATTATTTGTTTTAGTTTATCAAAAAATATCAAGCGAATTTATGAGAAAGATTTTGTCAATAATCCTAAAATGTTAATTAAAGATATTGGCTGGTACGAAGCTCCTAAGTTAAAAAAATTAGAATCTTTTAATTATTACAATGGTTGGAATGACAAATTTCCTATCGGAAATGAAGACTTAAGTGAATATAATTATACCAAGCTTTTCATTTTTAATATTATTTCTAAATAATATTATGGTTTTTTTATAAAATTAATTGTCTGCTTAACAGTGTCTTCCCAATTAAAAAAATTAATCCTATTAATAGAATTTTGAAGAAGCTTTTTTCTATGGTTTTCATCAAATAAATTTAATTTCATTTTATTCTCAATTTCAGAGACATTATCTGGATCGAAATAATCTGCTGCATCTGAATTTATCTCTGGTAAAGATGAAGTGTTAGATATTAAGACATTACACCTATTTGACATGGCTTCAAGAGACGTAAAGCCAAAAACTTCACAATATGACGAAAACAAGTACAATTTAGATGAACGATATAATTTATTTAAATAAGCTTGATCTAAATTTTTAAATATTATCACATCATCTGTTAAATTATGACTTTTTATTAATCTTTTAATTACAATATAGTACTCTTGATCAAGAACCTGGGTCACAATAACAAATTTGTGATTAATTTTATTGTTAGTCTTTAATTTGTTAAATGCTAAAATTAAGTTTTCTATGTTATGATATTTAACACAAGATAAAACAGATAATATATAATTCTGATTATAGTCGAAATTATCTATATAATATTCATTTTGATCATTGTTGGAGTCTTTATCTAATCCTAAATAAATTCTTTTAATCTTACTTTTTTTTAAGTTTAATTTTTGTTCAATTTCTTGTTTTGCAAAATCTGAATTTACTATTAATTTTTCACTTAAATGAATAGATGCCTCCATTAAAAATTTTGTAAATAAGTTTCTCAAATAATTTCCTGGCATTTTTTCAAAAAATACCCAAGGAAGATTAGAGTGCAAACATAAAATAGTTTTTATTCTCAAAAATTTATTTAATAACGGAATTATATTTAATGGAGAATATAAGATATTTATTTTCTTTTTTTTTAGATCAAATGGCAAAATGAACTGCATCCAAAATAATCTATTAAATGGTTTGGTAAGTTTATTTGATTTTATTTCATATTTTATATTTTTATTATCAATTAATTCATTTTCTAATGATGTATAAAGACCTTTACAAATATAAATTATAATTTCACCATCAATTTTTGTGCTACATAAATATTTTAAAAATTTTGAATTATATGTTTTTGAGCCACTATTATTGCTTGTGCATACTAAATCTATAGCAAATTTCATATAAGTCTTGATAATAATTAATTTATTTAATAAATAACCTAAAATTAATAAACATTTTATATATTTATTTTCTATGTCTAAAAAGATATTTGTTGCTGGCGCTGGCGGATTTATTGGTGGTCATATTGTCAAAGAACTAATGAAAAGAGGATATGAAGTAAAAGCTGCAGACATAAAGCCATTTAATGAATGGTTTCAAATGTTTGATGGAGCAATGAATTATGAGAGAGATCTATCGGATAAAAATAGTTGTTACGAAATGGTGGATGGATGTGATGAAGTGATAAATATGGCATGTAATATGGGTGGTATGGGATTTATTGAAAATAATAAAGCTTTGTGCATGTTGTCAGTTTTAGTTAATACTCATCTTTTAATGGCATGTAGAGAATTTAAAGTAAAAAAATATTTTTTTTCATCAAGTGCATGTGCATATAACAAAGATTTACAGAATGAAACTGGGATCACAGGGTTGAAAGAAGAAGATGCATATCCAGCAAATCCAGAAGATGGATATGGATGGGAAAAGTTATTTAGTGAAAGAATGTGTAGGCATTTTTATGAAGATTACAAATTAGACGTTAAAGTTGCTAGATATCATAATATTTATGGACCAAATGGTACTTATGATGGAGGAAGAGAAAAAGCACCTGCGGCCTTATGTAGAAAAATAATCAATTCAATTTTAAATAATGACAATGAAATTGATGTTTGGGGAGATGGTGAACAAACTAGATCGTTTCTGTACATTGAAGATTGTGTAGAGGCAACATTAAATTTTTTTGACTCTGAATTTCATGGTCCAATAAATATTGGTAGCGAGGAAAAGGTTTCAATAAATCAAATGATAGATAAAATTGAAGTGATTTCCAATAAAAGAGTTAATAGAAATTATCAACTCGACAAACCAAAAGGTGTAAGAGGTAGGAATAGTGATAATACTCTTATAAGAAAACAGTTAGGATGGAACCCAAAATATGATCTTCATAAAGGTTTAGAAAAAACATATCAATGGATATTTTCTGAAATAAAGAAGAAACATAATCAATAAATGAATGTAATACTTGGTTTAAATTGTAATCATGCAGATTCATCAGCATGTATTATAAAAAATAATAAACTTATTTTTGGAATTGAAGAAGAAAGAATAAATAGAATTAAACATTGGGCAGGAGTACCGATAGGATCAATTAGAGAGTGTCTTTTAAGATCAAATATAAAATTATCAGAAATTACTGAGATAACTGTAAATACCAATCCTAAGTCTAATTTATTAAAGAAAAGTTTATTTTTTTTTAGAAACTATATTAGAGGAAAAAAAAAATACGAAATATTAACTAGGCTTAAAAAAAAATTTGATATTATTAACGAAATTAATAAATCTTTTTCACCAGATAAAATATCGAATAAAGTAAGGTTAAGATATGTTGATCACCATATTTCACATATTTCATCAGCTTTTTATCCATCTGGTTTTGATAAAGCGATAGGTTTATCAATTGACGGATTTGGAGATTTTGTAAGCTTAGCTATTGCGGAATGCGAATGAAGTAATATTAAAATTATAAAGAAAAAATTTTTTCCTGATTCTATTGGTGTATTTTATGAGGCATTTACACAGTTAACTGGCTTTGAAAATTATGGTGATGAATATAAATTTATGGGTCTTTCATCCTATGGCCAACCTATCTATTCAGATTTAATTAAAAAAAAAATATTTAAAGATTTCAAAAAATTAGAACTTAATTTAAATTATTTTAATCATACAAATAAAAATTACGTATATAAATTCAATGGTAAGCCAAATCAAGATGTAATTTTCAATAAGAATGTATTAGAAATATTTCAAATAAATTCTTATGATGAAATAAAAAATAATGATAAACTAAAAAAAGATATTGCAAGTTCAGTTCAGAAAGTTTTTGAAGATAAATTAATTGAAGTATGTACTGAGATTAAAAATTTAAATTTTTCAAGTAATCTCGTGTATGCTGGTGGATGCGCATTGAATTCTTTAGCTAATAAGAAAATTATTGAAAGTAAAATTTTTGATAATGTATTTATTCCATATTCTCCAGGGGATGGAGGTGGATCAATAGGTTCGGCAATATATGTTTTAAAAAAAAATAAATATAATTCTATAGAAAATTTAAATTCACCTTATATTGGCCCAAGCTATAGTAATGATGAAATTAAAAATACCATTAATAAAAATTACAAGAACTTGATTAAAAAGTTTGAATTAATTTTAGATAAAGATCAACTAAATAAAGAAATTATTGATATGATCACTGAAAATAAAATAATTGGTTACTTTAATGGAAAAATGGAATTTGGTGCTAGAGCTTTAGGTAATAGGTCAATAATAGCTAATCCATGTGATATTAAAATAAAAGAAGTTATAAACAAAAAAATTAAAAGAAGAGAAAATTTTAGACCATTTGCGCCTTCAATTCTTTATGAGGAAAAAAAAGATTGGTTTAATAACAATAATTCTAACCCTTATATGGCAACAGTTGAAAATATAAACGAGAATAAAAGGGAACTAATTCCTGCAGTAACACATATTGATGGAACTGGAAGAGTTCAAACAGTTTCAAAGAAAATAAATGAAAATTTCTATAATTTGATTAAATGCTTTTTTGATGTCACAAAAGTACCAATACTTTTAAATACTTCATTTAATGAAAATGAACCCATAGTAAATCAACCATCAGAGGCGATTGACTGTTTTATAAGAACAGAAATGGATGCGCTGGTAATTGAAAATTTTTTGATTAAAAGATAGTTAAAGCATATGGGAGTCAACTTACATTCATTAAACTTTTTATTATTAAATTCAAAGAGGCGTGAGTTTGGTAAAACATTAACTCTTGGAAAACTTAAAATATATGTTGATGAATTTAACATCAAAAAAATTTTAAATAATAAAAATTATAAAAAACAAAAATATATTGATGAAGTTTTAATTAATTATTTTGGATCAACACAAGTAGACGTTTTGGATATTGATGATTATGAAGGCGCGAATATTATACATGACCTTAATATAAAAATTCCTGAAAAACTCGAAGATAAATACGATACGATTCTAGATTTTGGGACACTAGAACATATATTTGATGTCAAAACTGCTATAGAGAATATTTCTTTGATGAGTAAAAAAAATGGAATGATTTTACATGTTTCACCAACCAATAATTTTTGTGGACATGGATTTTATCAATTAAGTCCAGAATTTTTCAATACTGTGTATTCTTTAAATAAATCTTATAAAAATACAGAAATTTTTTTAAGTAATACGTACGACTCAAAAAACTGGTACAAACTTAAAGAATTTAACAATAAAAGAATCAATATTCAAAGTGATCAAGAAACCTATGTATTATGCAAAACAATTATTGTTAACAAAAATATTTCAAATCAATTACAACAAAGTGATTATAAAGAGAAATATAAAGAAAAAAAAAATATTAATGATATAAAAAATAATAATTTTAATATTCGAAAGTTATTTATAATGTTAAATAATTTTTTTCCATTTTTGGGTAAATTATACAATATTATTAGAAAAAAAAATGATAAACGCACTCTTTATATTGAAAATAATAAAAAATTACAAAAGTTAAATATAAAAGATTTTATAGAAAAAAAATAAATTTATATGAAAATAAAAATAATTGATAATTTCTTATCAAACGAAGACTTTAATGAATTGTGTAAAATTAATTTAAAAAAAATAAGTAAAAATGAAATAAAGGTATATCACAATAAAATATTTAAAAATGGTAAAATACAAACCTCAGAGTGTATTGAACATAAATTTTTAGAAAAATTACACAGAGATTATAGTGAAAAAACTCTAAATATTTTAAAGGAATTATATCCAAAAAAATATGATCTTTATGAATTTTCAGAATTTCATATCATAGAAACTGGGGCTAATTATTCTTTCCCTATTCACGATGACACTCCAGATAAATTATTGAGTGGTGTGATATACCTTAAACCTGAAAAAAATAGTGGTACTTTGTTTTATAGCTCAAAATCAGGACAAGATAAAAAAGAGATAAAATGGAAGCAAAATAGAGCTGTTTTTTTTTCAAGAAAAGAGAGGTCAACTTGGCATTCTTATAATGGAGATGGAAATAATAATAGAGTTGCATTAGTTTATAATTTGATGACCTCTAAAATCAAAGATGTTTGTAAAGTTGAGGGATCAAATTTTTTTACTACGATTTCAAGATACAAAATTAATCCATATTTATATCGTTTTTTTAAAAAAACTATTTAAAGCCTACGCAAGAAAGATTTCAATTTTGTTCTCTCTTTTTTATAAATAAAGTCAAATGTGCCATTCAAGTAAACAGTGATATCAAAAATGTTATCGTTTTGATTTATATTATCCCTGAATAATATTTTGGAATTTAGGGAATTCTTTCCCCTTACTCCTGTAAACAAAAAATCAAATCTTCTATTTGCTATTTTCATCATTGTTGGAGATATGTTTTTTAATCTTCCAAAGTTAAATGCAAATAAATTTATTTTTTTACTCAAAATCGATTCAAATTTATTAGCTGAAGCAATGATCTCATAATTAAGTATTTTAATATTCTTAGTAAACTTTAAATCTTTATGAGAATATGTATGAGCACCAATTTTATGCTTTAATTTAATTAATCTTTTTAGATCAATTAAATTCATATTATATAAATTTTTAGTAAGATTTTTAATTTTTAGGTTGTTTCTTATAAATTTTCTTCTATCAGAAACTTTTTTTAAATTAATAAAATGAAAAGGAATAAAAAATATAGCTTTAATATTATGTTTGGAAAGTATTTTTTCAGCAACTTTGATATTACTTTTAAACCCATCATCAAAAGTAAGTAATATTAATTTTTTTTTAATTTTTTGATTATTTCTATAAATCTTAAAAAATAAATCAGGTGATATAAATTTCCACTCTTTTTTCAAATGTATTAAAATTTTCTCAAATTTCTCTAGATCATTAATATCATGGAACATTAATATCCTTAAAGAATTATTTTCTTTTTTTAAAATTCTTAAGAAAATAAAAAAATAAAGAATTATATTAATTATTTTTTTTAAGAGTAACATTTTATATTAATTTTTAGAAAAAAAATTTTTAAATTTTTTGATAGAATTATAAAAATTTATAATTAATTTTAAAATGTAACCCTTTACTGAATAGGATTTACACAGAAATAATATTTCTTTTATATTATTAGAAATTTTTATTTTATATCTTTCATCTCCTGTGGTTAAATCGAAAGTCTCACCATTATTTTCAAAGTACAATTTTGTTAAATTAAATAAAACTATATTCCCAGGTGAATATTTTGAAAATTTTCTATCATATGTTGGAAAAAGATAAAAAAATTGCAATGAATTTTTAAAACCCATGTGACCTGCTATTAATTTATTGTTAATATACAGTCCAACTATATCTGAATTTTCATTATCTAAAAAAATTTCTTTCAAAAAATTTAGATAATTATTCTTTCTCAAATAATTCCAATTATTAGTTTCAATAAGTTGTTTTTCTTTATTTGAAACAAAAAAATTAAAAAAATTTTTTTTTTCTTCAAAATTATTTATAGTTCTAAATTCTAATTTACCCAATTCATTTAACCTTTTAATTTGTCTATAAGTATCATTAATAAATTTATTAGGTAATATTTTATGATTTTTTTTTTTTATTAATTGATATGACTTATAGTTGTGAGTTTGCAATTTAAAATCACTCAATAAAAAATAAAGATCAGATCTTTCTATGATATTTTCAAAATGAACAAGATCTATGGAAATATTAGATAATATCTCTTTAAATAATACTTTATTATTTTGCTTTAATAGGTCAATATAATCTTTATCTAGTATAATATCTGAGTAATCACTAAATGGTCTCCCAGCAATCTTCAACACTCTAAATCCTAATTTAGTAACTAACTGCAAAGGTACTATGATTATCAATATATCTTTTAAATAAATCTCAACAAAAAGTGTGGATGATTTATTATCCTTATTAGAAATTTCATTTTTCCATTTTTTTATCCAATTTAAATATTGAAATATTGAGCAATTAGAATTTTTTTGAAGCTTTGACCAATTATGATCTAACTCGTTATCAATTTCTTTTTTTATTTTTATTTTTAAATTTTCCAAGAGATTTTTTTATTATCAAAATTTATTTTGTATATATTTGGAAAAAAAACTAATTTATTCCAATAATTGATTACACCTTTTTTTTTTTTCATTTTTTTATTTAATGTTGGCCAAGATGTAATTTCTATATTATGTCTCCACCCAAAATCAAAAATTTTTTTTGCATGCAATTTATTTCTACATTTGGCGACATAATAAAGAGGTATCCCATGTTTTATAAATTTATAATTTATCAAAGGTTTAACATTAAGTTCTTTTGAAATTCTTGTCCAAAATTTGAAATTTTGATGTGATATTTTTTTTTGGGCAATGTACTCAAAATTATTTATAATATTTTGGTCTTTTTTATTTAAGTAACACCTTTTGACAATATATTTAGATCTGAAAAAATTTGGGTTTTCATACTTAGGTCTTTTTTTTAAACTTTTTAATGTCTTGTATAAAATTGTTGATTTTACAAATCGTTTCAAAAATAATTTTGTATTTTGACTTTTACAAATTCTGAAATTTTCGTTTTTACGAATAACATTGTTATAATCTATAAGAATTCCACCAAATCCTAATTCAGGGATTACTTTTCCAGGTGAAAAAAATTTGAAGTCACAATCATAATTTAATTTTTTTTTTGGGTTATAAAATGTATGGCAATCATCAATTACTAAAAAGATTTTTTTTTTTTTACAAAAATTATATATTTTTTTTGTATTTTGAATAATACCGAAAAAATTAATTAAAATTACAACTTTTGTGTTATTAGTTATTTTTTTTTTAATCAAATTAAAGTTAAATGAAAAATCATTATTAGTTTTGTAAAAATCATATCTATATTTTTTTCTATATTGAAAAAGAACATCACAAGTAAATTCTGGATACAAAATCTCATGATCTATACCTAAATTTAAAGACTCTAAAATAAAATT
The DNA here is from genome assembly GCA_902562645.1 of uncultured Pelagibacteraceae bacterium. Lineage (GTDB taxonomy): Bacteria > Pseudomonadota > Alphaproteobacteria > Pelagibacterales > Pelagibacteraceae > Pelagibacter. Next base: position 7,097 of record CACETY010000018.1, on the reverse strand, counting down.
AAGAGCACTTCTTCCATTATAAAAATAGAAAATATTTTTCATTTTGGTCTTAGCTGTGTAAAGTTTTTATATAACTTTATAAAAGTTTTATTAAAAGGAATATTTATTAATAAATAAGTTAAATAATATTTTAAATTTTTAATATTTATTTTTTTTAAATTTGCTAAAATTTCAAATCTACTATCTTTATTCATTATTTGATTATAAATAACACTAAAATACGTGTTATTTTTAAAAATGCTCAAACAATACTGTATTGCTTTATCATTATTGAAATTAGTGTTATTTTGAAGTTCAGAGTGCAATTGGAGTTTTTCTGTAAAAAAAATGTTTAATTTCCTCCAAGTTTCACTATTTTTATGAATTCTCCATTTTGCTAAAAGATAAGGACAATATTCTAATTTACTTATTTTTGCCAATCTAAGCGTTAGGTCTAAATCGCTAATCATATTAAATTCAGTATTAAAACTAAAAGAAATTTTATCAATAAATTCTCTTCTGCATACTAGCGTCTCAAGACTAATGAAATATTTTTTTAATAATTCCTCTAAAACATATCCTGTTGGAGGTCTCTTTTTAAAAAGAATTTTTTCTTTTGAATTAGAAAAAAAAATTGTATTTGAAATTACCATTCCTACTTTTGAGTCAATGAAATATGGGACTTGCTTTTCTAACTTATTTTCAAACCAAATATCATCCGTATCTAAAAATGCTATAAATTCACCTTTGCAATGATTTAAAGCAATTTGTCTTGCACCTCCTAAACTTAACGATTTATAAGTACTAAAATATTTTAGTCTTTCATCCTTATATTGGTCAAATATTTTTTTACTATTATCCGTTGACATATTATCTATAAATATAAGTTCCCAGTTTTTAAATGTTTGATTGAGCACTGAATTTAAACTTTCTCTTAAATATTTTTCACCGTTTTTACAATTCATTATAACACTGACTAGTTTACTCATTTTAATTTTGATCTATTAATTTTTTTAAACCAGTAAATAATTTAACTTTTGGTTTCCATTTAAAAGTTTTTTTTGTTTTATTTATTTTTGGATATAAAATTTTTATTTCATCTGGTCTTAGTTTAAATTTTCCGTATTCTGGATATCCACTATTAATTTCTTTTTTAATGAATTCAACTATTTGTTTAAGTATTGTTGCTTTTCCAAAGCCAACATTATATATATCTCCATTTGCTTTTGAATTTGATTTAAATATTTTAAAGATTAAATTAACGAAATCTTGAACATGTAAAAAGTCACGTGCTTGCTTACAATCTGACAATTCAAATTTTTTATTTTTTTTACAACTATCTATAACAAAAGGGATAAATCGATTCGGGTCTTGTTTTGGTCCATAGACTATATATGGTCTTAGTATAACTGCAGGAAATTTTTTTTCAGCATAAAGGTTAATTAAAAATATTGAGGCAAGCAACTTTGATTTTGCGTATGTAGACTGAATTTTAAAATTTTTATAAGGTTTAACTTCAGTTTGAGGAGATTTAATTTTAAGATTTTCTATGCTAGTTCCTATTTGTATAAATTTAATTGGTATTAAATTTTTTTTTTGTAAAATATCTACTAAATATTTACATCCTTTATAATGAGATAAAAAAGTTTTTTTTTTATTTGCGTGATCAACGTATCCTCCCAAATTTATAATAAAATCATATTTAATCTTTAAATTATGATAAATTTTCTTTTTGTTTGTTATGTCACAAATTATATATTTTACATTTTTACATAATCTTTTTTTGTTTGGGTTTTTTGATGAAAAGCTATGAACTATCCATTTTTTTTTGATAGCTTTTTTTGCAACGTGGTACCCTAAAAATCCAGTTCCACCTATAATTAATAATTTTTTACTCAAATCTTCTCTTTTTTTTATATATCTTTTCCAGATTTTCTTTATCTCTTTTAGTATCCATGCAATGCCAAAAACCATTATGTTTATAAGCAACTAATTGATTTTTTCTGGCAGCGTTTTCTAATGGAAATCTCTCTAAAAAGGTTTTGTCACCTTTGATATAATTTAAAAATCTTGGCTCAATAACGAAGAATCCACCATTAATCCATCCCTCATCTAAACTTGATTTTTCTTTAAAAAATTTAACTTTATTTCCAATAATTTTTAATGCACCAAATCTTGCTGGTGGCCTTACAGCAGTCATTGTTACAAGTTTTTTATTTTTTTTATGAAATTTAGTTAATTTTTTTAAATTAATATTTGATACTCCGTCACCATAGGTCAGCATAAAAGTTTCATCATTTATGAATTTTCTTAATCTTTTAAGTCTACCTCCTGTCATTGTTGATTTACCAGTTTCAATAAGATTAATGTTCCATCTAAATTTATTTTTTTTAAAATATTCTTTTATGACTTTTGATTTATAACCAAGCGCCACATAAAAATCTTTATAACCATACTTAAAATAATGTTTCATAATATGAATAATTATTGGCTTATTACCAATTCTTACCATTGGCTTAGGTATTGTTTTTGTGTATTCAGATAATCTGGTCCCTAAGCCACCTGCAAGAATAATAATTTTCATATTACTTCAAATTTTTTTTATAATTTTGAATTTGAGAAAAAGTAAAATTTTTCATATTTTTACTTTTAAGGTAAATATTATACCAATTTGCTGTTAATAAAACACTTTGTTTAAAATTTAATTTGTTGCTCCATTTTAAATTTTTGTATGTTTTTTTTGCATTGAGATTTAATAAACTTGCTTCATGAAATGAATTTTTTAAAATTTTTATTTTCCATTTCAATTTTGGTATGTGTTTATTTATTTCTAAAAGAAGTCTATTAACACTATAATTTTTTTGTTTATAAGGTCCAAAATTAAAGGATTGACCATTAATTAAATTTGGTTTTTTATTTAAATTAAATCCTAAATATGCATATCCAAATACTGGATCTAAAACATGTTGCCATGGTCTTGTAGAATCTGGATTTCTAACTTTTAATATTTTTTTATTGATATGAGTTTTTATTAAATCTGGTAAAATTCTATCTTTAGACCAATCTCCTCCTCCAATAACGTTACCAGCTCTTGCAGTAGCAGTAAAAATGTTTTTTTTTATTTTAAAAAATGACTGATAATAGGAATGAAATAATATTTCAACTGAGGCTTTAGATGCACCATAAGGCTCAAATCCTCCAAGAATTTCATCTTCCTTATAGCCTTGTTTTTTGTTAACATTTTTATAACACTTATCGCTAGTTATAATTACTGAAATAATTTTTTTTTTTTCACTATATGTTTTGAGAATTTCTAAAAAATTAAGTGTCCCCAATATATTAGTTGACCAAGTCTCATACGGATCATCATATGATTTTCTTACTAGTGATTGTGCTGCTAAATGAAAAACAACATCAGGATTTATTTTTTTAAAAATATTTTTAAATTTTTTAAAATTTCTAATATCTATGTAATAATTCTTGGAGAGGCTATTTATCTTTGAAACTTCATAATTTGATGGATTTGATACAATTCCATTAGAAATTCCATATACTTTTGCTCCAAAATCACTCATTACAGCTGTAAGCCAAGATCCTTTAAAACCAGTATGACCCAATATTAGAACTTTTTTATTTTTATAGAATTTTTGAACTAAATTGATCATTATATAAATTTCTTGATTACCTCTAGTATTTCTCCAGTATTTTCAATTTCTTTTATATGAGGTTTATAAATTGTTTTTAAACCGATGTATCTTGGTAATTTATTAATTTTTTTTTTATCAAGAAATATTGCTTTATAAACTTGGTCGATCATTTTTTGTTTTGAAATATTTAGATCATATTGGTGAAGGCTAGTTGGAAGTGAATATTGTTTTAATATTTTTTCTAACAAATTATAAACTTTATTTTTTTTTTTTGATGATAAAAGAATTTCACATAACATTCCAATTCCTACTGCTTCACCATGTCTAATTAATTCTTTATTTAACAATTTTTCTGTTGCCATCTCAAAAGAGTGGGCAAATGTGTGACCAAAGTTTAGATGAAGCCTTATACCGTTTTCATATATATCGTTTTTAAATAAAATAATTTTAGTTTTCAAAGTTTCTGTGCATAAACTTTCTAATGTTTTATAGTCTCTTTTAATGATCTGATCTTTTGATTTTAGCAATATATTTATAATTTTGTTTTTTTTTAATAAACCGCATTTTATAATTTCAGGAATACCAGAATAATATTCTCTATCAGGAATATTTTTTAATATATCATGGTAAATAAATACTGAATTTGCATGATAATAATTTCCAATTGAATTAATAATATTTTTATAATTAATACCTGTCTTTCCTCCGATGCAGCTATCAACTATAGAAGTCATTGTCGATGGAATATAAAAATATAAAACACCTCTATAATATAAGCTTGCTGCTAAAGCAGATACATCACCTATCACACCTCCGCCTAAAGATATTAAAAGTGATTTTTTTGTAAATTTTTTATTCATCATCAAATTGATAAGACTAAATAATGTTTTCTCAGTTTTATTGTATTTATTTCCTTTAAATTCATACGCTGAAACATCGCATCCAGAATTTTTTAGTTTTCTGAATAACTGTTCGACAATTTTTTGTTGAATTTTTCCATCATAAATAAATAAAATTTTTTTATCACTTTTGATTTTCTCAATCTCTGAGATTATCGAATTGTCTATATTTTTTTTATAAAAAATATTATGATCTATCCGGTCTATTTTATATTGAATTTTCATTAATATTACTTGTATAATTTGAAGAATTTATCTTTAGCCATAACTGTATTGGCTCTTTCAAAATCTTCGGGAACATCCACAGAAAAACTGTCTCCATTTAAATTTAAAGATTTTATTTTTAAACCAATTTCAAGTGCTCTTAATAACTCAATATCCTCAATTTTTTCTAAAGGGGTTTTTGAACTTAAAGCAAATTTTTCTAAAGATTCTGGTCTAAATGACACAATTGAAAGGTGTTTATTATAAGAATTTACCCTTTTTTTAAATTCAAAAGGAACATTTCCCCTTGATAAATAAAGAACAAAATTTTTTTTATCCTTAATTACTTTAACAATATTAGTGTTATTTTTAACTTTTATTTTTAAAGTTGGAAGTATTATGTCGGTTTCTAAATTCTTTTTATGAAAATTGATTACTTGGTCTATATGGAAAGGACTAATTAAGGGCTCATCTCCTTGAATATCAATAACAATGTCGTACTTTTTTTTTATTTTTTTATATGCTTCATTAATTCTTTCTGTTCCATTTTTGTGGTGTTTTGATGTCATAATTGCTTTGGCACCATATCTTTTTACAGTTTGATAAATTTTTTTATCATCACAACAAATAAAAAGATCGTCTAATTTTTTTGACATTTTAGCTCTTCTATATGTGTGAACCACTAAAGGTATTTTGTGAATTAACAACAGAGCTTTTTGTGGAAGTCTTGAAGAATTTAATCTTGTTGGAATTAGTCCAATAACTTTTATTTTTTGATTCATCCTGATATCCATCCTCCGTCACAAATAATAGATTGCCCTGTTATATATTTGGAATTATCGGACAATAAAAAATATACTACGTTTGAAATATCTGAAGAGTTTCCCCATTCTTTTAATGGGATTCTTGACAAGGTCCAATTGTAAATCTTTCTTCTTTTTTTTTTAAAATTCTCAAAGTATGAAGTTTTAATAAAACCTGGATGAACAATGTTAACTCTAATTTTTTTACTTGCCAATTCTACAGCAACACTTTTTGTAAATCCTTCCAAAGCTTGCTTAGTAGATGCATATCCAGAAAGTCCACTAAATCCATTTACGCCAACTATTGAACCTATATTTACAATAGAAAAATTATTTTTTTTTTGTTTTAAAAATTCTAAAACAATTTTCTGAGTTAAAAAAAAATGACTAAAAAAATTATTTTCAAATATATTTTTTATATTTTTTTTGTTCAATTTTAAAAAATCCTGTCTTTGCCTTTCACCTGCATTATTGACCAAACAATTTATTCTTTTTCTTTTTTTTTTAGAGTAAAAAATTATTTTATTTATTAGATTAATATTTTTAATATCGCCAAAAAAAATTTGGCAATTTTTTTTTTTAAATTGTTTTTTTAATTTTTGATAATCCTTCTTACTCCTTGTTATTCCATAAGTATATTCTGCATTACTTACACAATTTTTAAAAATTTCATATCCAATACCTTTGCCAATTCCAGTAACCAAAACTATTTTATTTTCAAGTGTCATTATTTAATATTTTTTTCCACAAATTTAAATCTTTGTTGTAATAAAAAAATTGATTAGCATCATCATTGTTATAATTAGCTTTATTAAAAGTTAGTTCAATAATATCTGAAATTCTTGTAAAATCTTTGATAAAATTTATTTTTTTTGATCCTCTTAATGGAGATAGATTGACAGTATTTTTATCCAATAATGCGATAACATGGTAGCCCAACATAATTAGATCGGTAATAGCTGAAGTAGTATTGCTAACAATAGCTAAATTATGGTTCTTTTTAAGTTCAATTAAACTATCATCATTTTTTTCAATTTTAAAATTATCTGGAATATTTAATTTTTTCAAAGGATGTTCTTTTAAAGTAAAATTTAATTTTGATAATAAAGTCTTATCAATATTTTTCATTACTTCAATTATAGAGTTATTACTTTTATCACTAAAGTCTGAAACTATTAAAATTTTATTTGAACTCTTTGAAACAATTTTATTTTTAGATATTTTTTGAACTAGATCGAAAAATCTTAATGCTTCTAACTTTATAATTTTTGAAATTGGAAAATTTTCTTTCAATAATTTTTTAAAGGAATCATCACTATTGGCTGCATAAAAATTGGGTAAGTATTTATTATTTCCATTTAAATGAAAGTTAAATCTTAGGTCCCAATATCTTATTGTTGCATGATTAATTGCTATTAAATTACTCTTTGAATAAAAATTATAAACTAAAGATTTCTCCCATCCTTGATTTTCAAATAAATAAAATACATTTTTTATTTTAAATATTTTTTTTGAGAGTTTTTCAATTAAAAAAAAATAATAGTAACTTGAAAATGCCTCAATAC
>CACETY010000017.1 GCA_902562645.1 uncultured Pelagibacteraceae bacterium | reverse complement strand
CTTTCATAATTGAAGTAATTATATCAAGGACATGCAAAGAAATTTCGCCATTGCATAAATGTTTTCTTTTTTTTTCGATTGAATAAGCCATTTCTGAAAGTCCTGCACCTCTATAATTTGCATTAGTTGGAGCTTCATTTGCTCTTGAACTTTGTGTTCTTATATTAATTTTACCTAAATGCATTTTTGTAGTTTTAAATTCTTTCCAATTATCTCCAAGTTTTTTACATGTGAACACTGATCCTCCAAACATATTTGGATCAGGGACAATCATTGAACCTTTTTCACCATATAGCTCAATATGATTTCTTTGGTGAGCAATAACATCAAAAGATAATGTCAATCTAATTACTGTTTTATTTTTAAAGGTGATTGTTGATAGATAAGTTGTTGGGCAATTAACTTTAAATTTTCTCCCTTTTTTTGGCCCAATTCCAATTGTTCTGTATTTTGGACCATTTATTATTCTCCCACTAACTTTCTTTGCAGGTCCTAAAAGGTTTACTAAAGCTGTAATGTAATAAGGTCCCATATCAATTACAGGACCTCCTTCAAGTTTTGCAAACCATGGTTCTGGATTAGGGTGGTATGATTCAATTCCAGGAAAGGCAAAAACAGCATTACCTAATTTGATTTTTCCAATTGCATTTTTTTCAACTAGCTCTTTTGATTTTTGAATTCCACCTCCTAAAAATGTATCTGGTGCATTACCAAGATATAACTTTTTCCTTCTAGAAATTTTTAAAAGTTCTTTTCCATCTTTTAAATTAATTGCCAGTGGTTTTTCTGAGTAAACATGTTTACCATTTATTAAAGCTTTTTTTGAAATTTCGTAATGAGCTTTTGGAATAGTTAAATTTAAAATAATTTCCACTTCTTTATCTTTTAGAATTTCATTTACACTTAAGCATTTGACTCCATACTCTTCAGAACATTTTCTTGCAGCTTTTAAATTAATATCTGCACATTTAATAATTTTGATATTATTAAAATATTTTTCAGCTCTGAAATAAGTTTCTGCAATATGTCCACAGCCAATAAGACCAACTTTGAAAACTTTATTCATATAAAGAAATCAGATACCTTGTCTTTGTTTTGCTTTACCTTCTTTATGAAGTTTTAAAGCTTCCTCGTTTTCTTTCGTTGTTGGTATTTCAAGCGTAGGGCTTTCCCAATAAGCTGAACCTTCAAGCCATTCATAACTATGAGTTTTGATTGATATTACATATGTTACATCTGATTTTTTAGCTCTTTTAAATGCCTCTTCTAATTCTGAAATAGTGGACACATGTTCAGATTTTGCACCCATACTTGCAGCATGTTGAGCAAAATTTACTTCTTTAAAATTTTGAATATTAGATGAATTAAATAAGCAATTAAATTCTTTTCCACCCTTAAACAATTGAAGTCTATTTATAACTGCATGACCACCATTATCACAAACAATTATTATTAATTTGTTATTTGTTAAAACCGACGAATAAATATCTGAATTATTTAATAAATATGAGCCATCTCCCACAAAAGCTATTACGTCTTTGTCAGGATTTGCCATCTTAATTCCCAGCGCACCAGAAATTTCATAACTCATGCAACTAAAACCCCATTCAGTTTCATGCGTATTTAGCTCTTTTGGTCTCCAGACTTGGACTACCTCGCCAACCAGTCCACCAGCAGCAGTAACTGCTATATCTGTTGGATCTGAATTTCGATAAATTGCCCCTACGGCGTGTGCATAGTTTGGTGTTTTTTGGTTTGTTGGACCACTTTCTTTATCAACATACTCATTCCAAGATTTAAGTTCGTCTTGTGATTTTTTGTGCCAACTGTCAGGAGATTTCCAATTTCCTAAAGAATTTGACAACTCTGATAAACAAACTTTAGCATCTCCAATAACTGCCTCTGCTAAGTGTTTGTTTGCATCATGTCTTGCAATATTAATTGAAACCAATTTAAATTCAGGGTTTTCAAAATTAGCCCACGAACCTGTTGTAAAATCTGCCAATTTCGTACCAACACAAATAGCTAAATCAGTTTCTTTTGCTAAGTTATTTGCAGCTCTTCCACCAAGACCTCCTATTGGTCCAAGAAAATGAGAATGATCTCTTTTCATTGTTGAGTATCCCATCACTGTTTGTGTAACTGGTATGTTATGTTTTATTGCAAAACTTCCTAATTCATCCATTGCATCTGAATAAAAAACTCCTCCTCCAGAAATAATAATTGGCTTTTTTGATTTTTTAATTTTTTCCATTGCTTGTTTAATTTGAAAATCATCTGGTTTAGGTCTTCTTATATTATGTATTCTTTCTTTAAAAAATTCCTCCGGATAATCAAATGTTTCTCCTTGCACATCTTGACACAAAGATAAACAGGCTGGACCAGAATCAGCAGGATCAAGCATTGTTTGAATTGCTTGCGGAAGAGATTGTATTATTTGTTCAGGTCTTGTAATTCTATCAAAATATTTTGTAACTGGTTTAAAAGAGTCATTTGCAGTCATTCCTGGATTTGAAAAATGCTCTACTTGCTGTAGCACAGGATCTGGCATTCTATTCGCATAAGTATCTCCAGGTAAAAATAAAATAGGCAATCTATTACTCATCGCTACTGCAGACGCAGTGACTAAATTTGTAGATCCAGGCCCAACAGAACTTGTTGCAATAAAAATTTGTTTTCTTCTTTTAGCTCTTGAAAAAGCAATGCCTGTTAAAGCCATATTTTGTTCATGGTGACCTCTATAAGTTGGAAGTTTATCCTTATTTTCTTCTAATGCTTGACCTATGCATGCAACATTACCATGGCCAAAAATACCAAATGCTCCTGGAAATAAAGGCTCTACTTTACCGTCAATATAGATTTTTTGAGCTATTAGATGTTTAACTAAAGCATGAGCGCAAGTAAGCTTTATTTTTTTCATTTTTCTAGTTATATTCTCCTCAAAAATTCAACTAATAAACCATAAAATAAAAATTATGTATAGCAAATTTGGACAATTCATTGATGGTAAATGGCAATCATCTCAAAATAATGAAACTTACGATGTGTTAAATCCAGCAACTGAAGAAGTAATAGGCAAAGCATCAAAAGCTGGTGAAGAAGATGTAAATAAAGCACTCAAGTCAGCTGAAAAAGGTCTTGAAGTTTGGAGAAATACTCCACCTTGGCAAAGATCAAAAATTATAAGAAAAATTGCAGATCTTATGAGAGAGAGAACTGATGTACTAGCAAAATGGCTTACATTGGAAGTTGGAAAACCTTTGTCAGAAGCTAAAGGAGAAGTCGGAGGCGCAGCAGACATTTTCGAATGGAACTCAGAAGAAACAAAAAGGATATATGGTCAGATAGTTGAGAGCAGATTTGAACACACAAGAATGTATGTAAAATATGAACCTGTTGGTGTTGTTGCAGGATTAATACCATGGAATTTTCCAATAGTTCTATCTTCTAGAAAAATTTCAACTGCCCTAGCAGCTGGGTGCTCAGTTATATGTAAGCCAGATGTTATTACTCCAGGAAGTGTAATGGAACTAATGAATATTATAAATGATGCAGGAGTTCCTCCAGGTGTCGTTAATTTATTATCGGGTGATCCAGCACAAATTTCATCACAACTTATATCTTCTGATATAGTTAAAAAAGTCTCTATTACTGGATCGACTAGAGTAGGTAAACTTATTTTAAAGCAAGCCGCTGAGAAAGTTCAAAGAGTAACAATGGAATTAAGTGGTCACTCACCTTTTATAGTTTTTGATGATGTAGATATAAATAAAGTTACAGATATGGCAATAACGGCAAAATTTAGAAACAACGGCCAAGTTTGTATATCACCGGCAAGATTTTATATCCATGAAAAGAAAAAAGATGAGTTTGCAAAAACATTAGTTGAAAAAGTTTCTAAACTTAAAATTGGAAATGGAATGGATGACGACACAATATTAGGTCCATTAACAACAGAGAAGAGATTGAATGAGATAGAGGCATTAGTCGAGAAAACAAAAAAAGAAGGAGCAACTGTTTTATGTGGCGGAAAGAGACCATCAGGTTTTAATAAAGGATATTTTTATGAACCAACTGTTTTTGACAATGTTCAAGACAACTTTACAATTGCAAAAGAAGAACCTTTTGGGCCATTAGTTCCACTACTAACGTTTAAAGATACAGATGAAGTTGTTCAAAGAGCTAACGATAATGACTTAGGTTTGGCAAGCTATATTTATACAAATTCTTTAGAAAAAGCTCACAAAGTCTCAGAAAAAATGGAAACTGGAACATGTGCAGTAAATCATCCTACTATTGCGTTTGCAGAAGTTCCTTTTGGAGGTATCAAACAGACAGGTTATGGTAGAGAGGGTGGATCAATGGCTATCAAGGATTATTTAAATATTAAATATACTCATTTTGGTCTTAATTATTAATGAGAAAAAATAAAGTTAAAAAAATGATGGCTGAAGGAAAGCCAGTTGTTAACGGCTGGTTACAAATACCAAGTACAGTCTCTGCAGAAGTTATGGCGCATCAAGGTTGGGATTCCCTTACTGTTGATATGCAACATGGACTTGTTGATTACACAAACGCACTTCCAATGCTTCAAACAATTTCTTCAACTGATGTAACGCCTCTTGCAAGAGTAAATTGGAATGAACCAGGACAAATAATGAAAATTTTAGACGCTGGTTGTTATGGAATAATTTGTCCTATGGTAAGCAATAAAGAAGAAGCAGAGAGATTTGTACAAGCATGCATGTATCCTCCAAGAGGATATAGAAGTTTTGGCCCGGTTAGAGGATTAATTTATGGTGGGGCTGATTATGCTGATCATGCAAATGATGAAATTTTAAAGTTGGCTATGATTGAAACAAAAGAGTCATTAGATAAATTAGATGAGATTATGTCTACTGACGGTGTGGATGGGATATATATTGGCCCAGCTGACTTAAGTTTAGCGATTGGAGAAAAGCCTGGTTTTGACAGAGGAGAGGACACAAAAGCATATTCTGAAATATTAAGAATATTAGAGCATGCTAAAAAACATAATATCTTTGCAGGAATACATAATGGAACAACTGAGTATGCTAAAAAAATGATTGATAAAGGTTTTAATTTTGTGACTATAGGAGCTGATCAAAGAGCAATGAGTGCTGGCGCTAAAGCAATTGTTGAAAAAATGAAGGGCTCAATAAATAAAAAAGAGTCTGAAACTTATTAATCTAGTTTTTCAAGAAATAGTTCAAACTCCTTTTGATTTAAATTTATAGATTGTTTCTTTCCAGGAAATTTATTTGACATAGAATCTTTTTTAAATGCCTTGAGAGCTCGAACTCTCTCAACTTTTATTTCATTTTTTAATTTTAATAAATTTCCATAAGCTTTTGAATGTCTTGGAGGATTTAAAGTATCTCCACATATATCTTCCATGAACAAATACATTACATCTGCTTTTTTTCCTGAACCTAAAGAAACTGTAACTATATTTGTTCTTTTAGAGATTTCTCCCATAACATTTTCTGGGATAACCTCACATTCAGCAGAAAAAGCTCCCGCATTTTCCAATCTTTTAAATTTTAAAAAAAGATTATGTGCCTCCTCACTATTTTTTCCTACTGCTCTTAATCCACCAATCCATGTGGATTTTCTTGGAACTAAACCAAGATGTCCCATAACTGGAACATCCTCATTAGCCAACATCTCTACTATTTTCATGCTTCTAGGAGTCATTACAGCATCAGCTCCATTTTCTAAGGCTTGAAACGCTCCTCTCATTATATCATCTGAAGTGACAAACTTATTTAATACCAGTGCAGCAGTTAAAAATAGTTTCTTTGATCCCTCTCTCACCTGTTTTACATTAAAAGCATTGCAGATTATCATATCAAATCCAGCCTTCTCTGCGGCCTCAGCTTCATCTAGTGTATTAGCTGTGACTTGAGTAAATTTTTTTTTTCCTTTTGCCTTTTTAAGATCATCAACTGTAAGAGATCTGTTGGCAGGTTGAGCAGCCCAAGTATAAATCTTTTTCATTTTATATTTTTTAATTCTTTATAGATATTATTCACTCTATGTACTTCTTGTGCAATATTAAAGTATCCTTCATATTCAATTTCATCCGGCGATACATCAAAATGATAATGTCCAGCGTCGCTTTTATGCTCATATGAGTGGAAGTGAGTATGCTCCCCAGACTCTCTTAAATTTAATTCTCCCCCCGTTGGATCACCAGTCCATAAAACAGTATAGCATTGTAATTTTGGTCCAACAGGCTCATAAAATTGTAGAAAATCTTTTGTGCATTTCATCAATTGTGGATCATAATATTCATGTTTTATATCCTTATAATCTGGTTGTACGTGTGATCTTATTTTTCCACTCAAAACTCTAAATACACCAGCAAGAGCAATATGAATTTTATGCCCAATTTTAAGATTGTCTGAAAGTGCTGTTCTAATTGATTGAGGCAATGAACCTTGTTTTCCAGTTCTTTTTTTTATTTTTAAATAAATAACTTTTCCTTTAACACCATCTGAATAATAAATGTTACCAAGCCCACCATGTTTACTTGCATTATAATTCTCTACTATACATTCTTTATCTTTTCCTACCCTTGCAATTAAAGACTTATTTTCTTTTGTTATTAAGTTTTCATTTATAACTAATTCTCCACAGTGTCCATCGAGACAAGACATTGCTCCAGATCCTGCTCCAAGTGCGTAGGATTTTTCTGATCCGATCATTTTTGAGATTTCTGAATAATCAAATTCAGTTCCAAGATATTTAGGATCGTGCATGTAAGGCTCTCCTCCAACATCGATTATCCTTTGGTTACCACTCATACCTTCAGATGGACAATCCCAATTTCTTAAATTTGGACAATCAATTACTTCTGCTTTTACACTGTCATAATTATTTGACAGACCTTTTTCTAATGCGTTTGATATTTCTTTTAACTCAAAGTTTTTGAAAATTCCTTTTTCTATTTTTAATTCCATAAATTAATTAGTTACATAATATATTGCATAATTTTTTTACATAAATATATTTCGATTTTAAATATGAATAATAAAGATTTAAAAGTTGCAGTTCTTGGTGCAGGAGCAATGGGTTGTCTATTTGGAGGCCTTCTAGCAGAAAAAGGTCTTAATGTAACGCTCATTGATGTTTGGAAAGAGCATGTTGAAGAAATTAATAAAAATGGTCTAAAAATGGATGGCCATGGTGGTGATAGATTTATAAAAATACCTGCGACATCAGATCCATCTACAATTGGAAAAGTTGATGCTGTAATAGTAATGTGTAAAGCAACAGCTCTAGAACCTGCTTTAAAAAGTATTAAAAACATTATTAGAGATAAAACAGTTTTTATGTCTTTTCAAAATGGAATTGGACATGAAGCTATAATTAAAAGTATTGTTGGCAATGAAAAAGTAATTGGAGGAACAACAACTCAAGCATCAAATATCTTAGGCCCTGGTCATATTATGAACCATGCAGCTTTACCTTCTTGGATTGGAGAATATGATGGTGGAATAACAGATAGAATAACAGAAATTGCAGACACATTTACAGCACATAATTTAGAAATGATTGCAGCTGAAGATGTAAAAAAAAGAAAATGGATGAAACTTTTTGCTTTAACTGCAATTGGCCCACTTTCAGCTATTTTTGATCTACATCATACTGATCTTTACATAAATAATAATGCCAATGACGTATCTAGAAGTTTAGGTAAAGAGATTATTTTAGAAACAAGAGAAGTTGCTTTAGCAGATGGTGTTAATGTTTCTGAAGATGAGTGTTTATTTATGTTTAACAAAATTGTTGATTCAAAACAAACAAACAAGTCCTCAATGGCTTTTGATGTACTTTACAAAAGAAAAACTGAAATTGATTTCATAAGTGGAGCTGTATCTAAAATAGGGAAAAAACATGGAATAGCCACACCATTAAATGATCTTATGTACAAAATGATTAAAGTAAAAGAGGGTATGTACAGCTAAATGCTGAAAATTAACAAACTAAAGAAAATTAAATCAAACTTCCCAGTCATTGTTGGAGAACAAATAATCAGTAAAAAAGTCTGTAATTCTTTAATTAAAGAAATTAGTAATTCAAAAAATTTCGATGATATGATTATGGGTGGTAGAAGTAGGATTAATAAAGGATCAAAAAATTTCAACAAATATATCTCAAGTTCTAAAATCTCAAAAAAACTTTTTGCTACTTTCAACACAGAATCATTTTATAAGAAAATTGATAACAAATTTAAAACAGAGTTTAAGGCAAATACTTGGGAAAGTTTGTTTAAACCAAAAAAATTTAATCAAAAAAAATATACATTAAAAAGAAAAGTAAATTCTAAAGAGCTAAAAAGACTGCTTGGTAAAAATTATAAAAACCCAAATTTAAATCTAGATATTGATTTTTCAGTATCTAAAGGAGGGTATAGATTGAGACCGCATAGAGATGATATAAATAGAATATATAATTTTTTGATCTATTTAACTGATATACCAAAAAAAATGGTGGGTCTCTTACTCTATACAAAAAAAAAGCTAACAAAAACCTCAGAAAAAGTTTTAGAAGATTTCCCAAAAATAATGAACTTGATAAATTGATGGAATTTACACCAAAACAGGGAAGTGTAATTTTTTTTAAATCTACTCCTAATTCTTATCATGGTGTAAAAAGATTTAAGGAAAAAAACTGTCCAAAAAGATTTTTTATTTATGGAAGTTATGCATTTAATAAACCTGTTATATGGAGATATAAAAATTTTGAATACCACCCTCATATAGTTGCGACGAAAAAAAGAATGCTTACATCTTTTCATGATTCAAATTATCTGCTAAAATCTTGTAATGATGCAAGTTAGCAGCAAATTAAAGAAAATTTTAGACAGAGATGGATACCTAAGAATAAAAAATATTCTTAATTTCAACAAAGATTTAAAACCTATCTTAAACGATATGGAATATGTAATGGACAATCTAGTTAATAAGTTTGCGCCCAGACATATGAGAGAAAAAGTTTTTAAATATGATTTTAAAAGAAAATATACCTATATATCAAAATTAAATATTTATGATCTTGACCAACATTTTAATACCAGACTACCTAGAGATAATGTGAAAAAAGATAGTGATTACTTTGCATCACAATCTTTATGGAACTTAATAAACCATAAAAAAATTTTAGATGTTGTAGAACAATTATTAGGATCTGAAATCCTTTCCAATCCTGTTCAAAACACAAGAATAAAACAACCAGAAAGTAAATTGCCTAGACACTCTGTTCATGATGGACTTTCAGGTAGAACTCCTTGGCACCAAGACGCAGCAGTATTATCATCTGTTGGACAAAGATTGACGGATATGGTGACCGTTTGGATACCATTTACAAAAACTACCAAAAATAACGGATGCATGATTACCGTTAAAGAAATAAACAAACTGGGTTTATTAAATCATGTGTCTGGATATAAAGGTCAGGTCGAGATAAAAGGTAGTAAATTACTTGATAAATTTAAGCCAATTTTTCTGGAAGCAAATGTGGGTGATATAATTATTTTACACAAACACTCGATACATTGTTCTTTACCTAATAGATCTAACGATTTTAGAATAAGTGCTGACTTAAGATATAACAGAGCTGGGACTCCATCTGGTAGAAAGCCTCTACCAAATTTTTACGTAAGAAGCAGAAATAAAAAAAATATTACTATTCATAATTATAAGCAATGGATCTCTTTATGGGAGAAAGCGAAAAATAAATGTATACCTAGAAAATACGCATTTAAATATCCACTTCCAACATTTAAAAATAGTAAAAGAGATCTTGCTAGATTAATATAATTTCATTTTTAAATTATGAAAAAAATTCTCATAGTCCAACCTATTCATGAAAAAGGTATGGAATTATTAAAAAGTAATAGTAACTATACTTACGAGGTAGTTGAGGATTTAAGCGTTGAAAATGTTAAACAAAAAATTATAGATGCTGATGCAATGTCTTTAAGAACATCAATTTTACCTGCAGAAGCAATTGAAAATGCAAAAAAACTTAAAATAATTTCTAGACATGGAGTTGGTTACGACAATATTGATTTAGATAGCTGTAAAAAGAGAAATATCGATGTAGCGATAACTGCAACAGCAAATGCTGTAGCGGTTGCAGAACATGTTCTTTTCATGCTTTTAAGTATATCAAAAAGAAAAAATATGTACGATCAATCAGTCAAAAGTGGAAAATTTACTGATAGAAATAAACTGCCAAAAACAATAGAGATTTGGAACAAAAATATTCTTATAGCTGGTTTTGGAAGAATTGGAAAAGCATTGATTAAAAGATGTTTAGGATTTGAAATGAATGTTTTTGTTTATGATCCATTTGTAGATGCAGAAACAATAAGCAAAATGGGTGGAAAAAAAGTTGAAGATTTATCAGAAACTATAAAAGATATGGATGCTGTCTCACTCCATATACCTTTAACTGATCAAACTAAAAATATCATAGATTATGAACTTCTTAAAACTATGAAAAAAAATTGCATCATCATAAATGCTGCAAGAGGTGGAATTATAAATGAGAAAGACTTAGATAGAGCATTAAAGGAGAACCTAATTTTTGGAGCAGGTATCGATGTATTTGAAGTAGAGCCCCCGAAAGCTGACAATCCATTATTAAAAAATGAAAAAGTTTTCCTTAGCCCTCATGCAGCAGCATTTACTGAAGAGTGCATGACTAGAATGGCAATAGAAACTATACAAAATATTTTTGATTTTTTTGATGGTAAACTTGAAGATAGTAAAAAAGTAAAATTATAGTTTATCAATCTCTAAATTTGATTTCTTTAAAGTATCTGTAATGTATTTATAACCCATAATTGCATACTCAAGAGGATTTGCTTTTTTTGGATCTTGCTCAGCCTCCACTACCAGCCAACCCTGGTAATTATTTTTTTTCAAAATATCAAACAAAGGTTTATAGTCGATACAACCATCTCCAGGCACAGTAAAAGCACCCGCTAAAAAAGCATCCCTAAAACTTAAATCTTCAGAAAGGGCTTTATTCAACACTTCTTCTCTAATATCTTTGCAGTGAATATGGATTACTCTTTCTTTATATTTATTGATTATATTTATAGAGTTTCCTCTAGCAAATAACATATGACCGGTATCTAAAGTTAATTTTACACTGTCATTTGTATTTTCTAGCAATCTAATAGTTTCTTCTTCCGTTTCTATTACTGTACCCATATGATGGTGATATGCTAATGGCATGCCCTCGTCTTCGAGATATCTTGCAAGTTCAGATATTTTTATACAATAATCTTTCCATTCATCATTGGACATTTTTGGTCTACTTGAGAGTTTTTTTGTTGGATCGCCTTGTATTGACTCAAAAACTTCAGCAAATACAATACATGGAGCTTCGCAGTCTTTAAATAATTGAAGTTGGTTTTGAATTAATTTTTTTTCTTCTTCAACAGAATTTTTTCTAAGATTTCCGCTGTACCATCCAGAACATAATTTTAAATTATACTTATCTAGTTTTGGTAATAATTCCTTAGATGTTTTAGGAAATTTGCCACCTGACTCTATACCTATATATCCAGCCTGACTCGCTTCCGATAAACATTGTTCTAGAGGAGTATCTCCACCAAGTTCAGGCATGTCATCATTACTCCACGCTATTGGTGCTATCCCTAATTTTACTGACATATTTTTTTTATTTGCTAAGATATTTGATCATGAGATTAATTAAAGGCAAAAAAATCAAATTAGGCATTGTTGGTGGTGGCCCAAAATCATGGATAGGACATGTCCATAGAATTTCCTCAAGATTTGATGACGAATATGAAATTGTCTCAGGAGTTTTTTCAAGAAATTCAAATATTTCAAAGACTTTTGGAAAAAAAATAGGAATTGATAAAGATAGATGTTACTCAAATTATCAAGAAATGGCTTATAAAGAAGCTCTAAGACCTGATGGTATTGAGGTTGTAGCGATTATGACTCCACCTTCAAGTCATCAAATTATTGCAGAAAAATTTATAGACAAAAATATTCACATAATATCTGACAAGCCATTTGCAGGTGATCTATCACAAGCAAAAAAACTTTTTAAAAAAATTAAATCAAATAAAAATATAAAATATGCATTAACTCATAATTATTCAGCATATCCGATGGTTAGAGAAGCAAAAGTATTGGTCGAAAAAGGGAAAATAGGAAAAGTTGAATATGTAAATGTAGAGTATGTTCAAGATTGGACTGATGGAAAAACAGTTAATAAAAATAATGCAAAAAAAATATTAAAATGGAAAATAAATAAAAAAATAGTTGGAACCTCGGCGGTTTTAAATGAGATTGGATCTCACGCTTATCACATAGCATGCTATGTTTCTGGATTAAAAGGTAGAAATGTATTTGCTGATATCAAACAAGTTTCAAAAACTGTTAAAATGGATAACAATGCTCAAGTAATGATCAACTTTAATAACAATGCAAAAGGCTTACTTTGGACAAGTGTTATGGCAAGAGGCGGTGTTTATGGTTTAAGATTTAGGATTTTTGGCACAAAAGGCAGCATAGAATGGGTTCAAAATGATCCAGGTTATCTTAAATTTAATCCATTAAAAGGCGCTGTAAAATTTTTAGAAAGAGGTTTTTTTAATGCAGAATTATCTAAAAAATTTTCAAGAATTAAATTTGGACATCCAGAGGGTTATCTAGATGCTTTTGCAAACATTTATAAAGAATTTGCAGAATCATTAAGAACAAAAGCTAAAAAAAGGTGGTTTTTTCCAAATGAATATGAAGGGCTGGAAACCGCAAAGTTTATTGAAGCGTGTAAAATTTCAAATAAAAGAAAAGCGTGGATAAAAATAAAATAAAAATTGCTTTGCTTGGTCTCGGCAGAATTGGCCAAATGCATGCAAAAAATTTAATCGAAAATAGAGAATTTAAATTAAAATATATCTTTGACCTAAACAAAGATTTATTAAAAAAAATATCTAATAAATATAATGTCACTTCAATAAATAAGCCTGATCTAGCTTTCAATGATAAAGACATTGACTGTATATTTATTGCGTCAAGCACACCTACGCATTTAAAATTTATTGAGCAAGGTGTAAAACTAAATAAAATTATTTTTTGTGAAAAACCATTAGATCTGAATATAAAAAAAATTAATTCTTGTCTAAAAAGAATAAAAAAATTTAAACCAAGAGTGCAAATAGGCTTCAATAGGAGATATGACGTTGGACACCATTCATTAAAAAAACACCTAAAACAAAAAATTGGACGATTAGAAAAAATTATAATTACTAGTCGGGATCCTTCTCCTCCTTCGTTTAAATATCTAAAAACTTCAGGTGGGATATTTAAAGATATGATGATTCACGATTTTGATCTTGCAAGATATTATTTAGGAAAAGACGAATTCCAATCAATTTTTGCTATGGGCAGTAACTTATCGGATAAACGTTTTAATAAAATTAATGATTATGAATTGGCAACTACGATACTCAAATCCAAAAAAGGGGTTCAATGTATTATAACAAATTCAAGACATTGTAGCTTTGGATATGATCAAAGAGTAGAATTATTTGGAAATAAAGGAATGCTAGTTTCAGACAATAAAAGAAACGATGAAATAAATTATTTTTCAAAAAGCTCAACAAACAGTAAATCACCTCTTCTTCACTTCTTTATTGAGAGATATTCTGAGGCTTTTAAACTTCAATTATTCGATCTAGCAAAATTTTGTAGAAAAAATATAAAACCTAGAGCAGTTTTTGAAGATGGAAGAAAATCAATTATATTGGCAGAGGGAGCAATGAACTCTATAAAGTCGAAAAAGTTTGAAAAACTAATTTATTAAAATTTAAATTCCTTCTATTTTTTTGTCTCCTGATTTTTTGACAAAATATATTCCAAGTATAACAATAAATAATGAAATTAATATTTTTGAAGTAACTAATTCATTAAGAAATAAGTATCCAAGAATTACTCCAAATATTGGTATTAAATAAGCGACCTGGCTTTGAAAAACTAAACCGTTTCTTTTCAATATCATAAATCTCAATAACCAAGCTATACCAGTAGGAAATACACCAAGATATATTAAAGATAAAGTTGACTCTAATGATGGATTTAAATTCCAAGGTTGCTCTATAATTAAAGAAATTGGGCAAACAAATATTGTTCCCCAAATTAATATTGATGCAGTAACATTTTCATTTTTTTTATGACTTATTTTTAAAGTTAATATTCCACCAATAACATAAAATGTTGAACCAACTAATATCATTAAAGCAGAAAATAAATTTTCATCATTAATTAATAGATTTTCAGAAAAAAGATAAACTATTCCTAAAAATCCTAAAATTATACCTAATATTTTTACTAAATTTATTTTTTCTTTATCTATAAACAAATGAGCTAAAATAGTTGCGCTGATAGGAGTGGTAGACATTAATATTGCTGCTAAATTACTTTGGACTTTTTGTACCCCGTAAGCAATTAAAAAAAATGGAATAACCAAATTAATAACACCAATTGCAGCAAACCATTTCCAATCTTTTGAAAAGACTTCAATTTTAATTTTTTTATAAAAACATAACAATAATACTGGGATCATTCCAAAAAAAATCCTTAAAAACGCAATTGTTATTGGACCATAAGAGTAAGTCGCAATTTTAATATTGAAAAAGGCTGAAGCCCATATGAGTGACAGCAAAACTAATATGAAATAATCAGATGTTTTGGGTGAAGTCATTCTACAATATCTTTTACTTTTCCATTGGTTAAATTAAGCAGTTCATCAAAATTTATTTTGAAAATACAGTTTGGATGTCCTGCTGCGGCATATAAATTTTTAAATCTATTTAAAGACTCATCAACAAGAATTTCTAATTTATTTTTATGGCCTACTGGTGATACTCCTCCGATAGTATATCCTGTTTGATCTTTAACCTCATCTGGAGAGGCCATGCTCAAATCTTTACTATTAAAAATTTTTTTTAATTTATTTAATGAACATCTTTTATCGCCAGATACTAAGCAGAGTAAAAAATTTCCCTCATTCCTAAATAATAAACTTTTTACAATTGAACCAACCTCAGTATTTAATGAATTTGCAGCATCATTTGCTGTTCTTGCGGTTTGCTCTAATTCAATTACCTTTATTTCACTATTAAACTTTTTTAATGCTTCTTTTGCTCTTTTAACTGCTTCTTTATTAAGTGCTGTCATTAGTACAACTCTTGATTGATTGAAAAATTACGATTTTTAAGGTTAATATACATGTAAAAAAAGCATAAGTGATATCTATTTTATAGACATTATTTATCTTTTCTTAACTGATAAGAGAACAAGAAAAATTTATAGGAGATAATATGAGCGCTAAGGACGTACTAAAATTAATTAAGTCTAAGAATATTGAGTTTGTGGATCTTAGATTTACAGACCCAAGGGGTAAACTTCAACATTTAACAATGGATACAACTGTCGTAGATGAAGGAATGCTAAATGATGGTGTATTTTTTGATGGATCGTCAATTGCAGGATGGAAAGCAATAAATGAGTCTGACATGATCTTAAAGCCTGATTTAAGTAGAAAAGTAATAGATCCTTATACATCTCATAATACTTTAATTTTATTTTGCGATATTTTAGATGCAGTTAAGAAAGATCCGTATGAAAGAGATCCAAGAGGAATTGCAAAAAAAGCTGAAGCTTATTTAAAAAAAACAGGTATAGGTGATACAGCTTACTTTGGGCCAGAACCTGAATTTTTCGTTTTTGATGATGTAAGAATTAAAAATGATATGAATGAAACAAGTTTTTCAATTGATAGTACAGAGGGTCCTTATAATTCCGGAAAATCTTACGACAATGGAAACATGGGTCATAGACCTGGAGTAAAAGGAGGATATTTTCCTGTACCACCAGTTGATAGTGCTCAAGATATGAGAGGTGAATATCTTAAAGGACTAAGAGATGTTGGAATTACTGTAGAAAAACATCACCATGAAGTTGCTCCAAGTCAACATGAACTTGGAATGTTATTTGGAACTTTGGTTGATCAAGCAGACAACGTTCAACTATATAAATATGTAGTTCAAATGGTTTCTCACTCTTTTGGTAAAACTGCAACTTTTATGCCTAAGCCTGTTAAAGGAGATAATGGTTCTGGAATGCATACTCACCAATCAATTTGGAAAGGGAAAACTCCAGTATTTTCTGGAAACAAATATGCTGGATTATCACAAACTGCTCTTTACTATATTGGCGGAGTATTAAAGCATGCAAAAGCGATTAATGCATTTGCTAATGCTACTACAAATAGTTACAAAAGATTGATACCAGGATTTGAGGCTCCAGTTTTACTTGCATATTCTGCAAGAAACAGATCAGCATCATGTAGAATTCCAATCACATTAAGCAAAAAAGGTGCAAGATGTGAAATAAGATTCCCAGATGCATCTGGAAATCCATATTTAACATTTGCTTCTATGCTTATGGCTGGAATTGATGGAATAAAAAATAAAATTGATCCAGGTAAATCGTTCGACAAAGACCTTTATGCTTTATCAGAAAAGCAAGTTAAAAAAGTGCCAACTGTTTGCGGTTCTTTAAGAGAGGCAATGGAGGCTTTGGATAAAGATAGAAGTTTCTTAACTCAAGGTAATGTGTTTACTGATGATCAAATAGATGCGTACATAGAACTTAAATACGAAGAAATTCATAATTTTGAACATACGCCGCACCCTATTGAATTCGACATGTATTATAGCTGTTAAAAGCTTATTTTATGGGATTACTTGCAGTAATAGCAGGTATTCCCATATTAGAATTCTAATTTAATTCATTTTTGTTAATTAAAGGCATGACTAAGTTAATGTCTACTTTAAAGAATATAATTGGTTATAAAAAACCTGAAATTAGGAAGCCTAAGCGTAGAAAAAATAAAACCTATTCTATGAATAAGAGAGGCCAATATTGGTTTATTTCTTATTACCAATAATTAATTAAATTTTAAAAGACTCTCCGCAACCGCATCTTTCAGTTTCATTTGGATTGTTAAAAACAAATTGTGATGAAAATTCCTCTTTTTTATAATCCATTTCAGTACCAAAAAGATACATTACTGCTGCTGGATCAATGAATACTTTTACTCCTTTATCCTCAATAACTTCATCGTTAGGGTTTATTTCCTTGGTATATTCCATGATATAAGACATTCCTGCGCATCCACCTGATTTTACTCCAACTCTAACACCAATAGATTCATTATCAGCAGAAGACATAATTTCTTTTATCCTATCTGCTGCTTGATCGCTTAATGATATAACTTGTTTTGTCATAAGTTTAATTCTAATTTTGCTGCCTCTGACATCATGGACTTATCCCATGGTGGTTCCCAAACTAAATCTAAATCTACTTTGTCAACTTCTTCTAATTGCATAATACTATCTTTAACTTCTTTTGGCAAACTTTCTGCAACTGGACAGTTTGGAGTTGTTAATGTCATTTTTACACTGATATTTTTTCCATCTACATTAATATCATAAATTAATCCAAGTTCGTAAATATTTACTGGTATTTCGGGATCGTAAATTTTTTTTATTTCTTCAATTACTTTTTCTTTTAATTCCATAAAGTTAAGACTCGGTATTAGTGATTTCCTTTGAGTTATCCATCGCAGATGTAAAAGTATGCCACGATAATGTTGCACACTTAACTCTCATTGGATATTGTTTAACACCGGATAAACACATTAATTTAGTTTTCTCATCTTCTTTTAAGTATTCTGATTTTAAGTCTGGATTTTCTTTTATCATTCCTAAAAAATCTTCAACTATCTCTTTAGCCTCGTGTTCATTTTTGCCTTTAATTAAATCAGTCATGATTGAGGCTGAAGCCATTGAAATAGCACATCCACTTCCCTCAAATGAAATATCCTCAACAATTTTTTGTCCATTTAATTTAAGATAAACATGAACATTGTCTCCACATAAAGGGTTATGACCTTTTGCATCTTTATTAAACTCATGTACTTTTCCAAGATTCCTTGGATTTTTCCCATGTTCTAAAATAATTTCTTGATAAAGTTCTTTTAAGTTCATTTTAAATTAAATATTTTTTTACAGTTATTAATAGATTCATTTAGTTTGTCTAAATCATCTTTAGTATTATAAATTCCAACCGACGCTCTTGCACTAGCAGGTATATTTAATTTATCATGCAATATTTGACAACAATGATGGCCTGCTCTTATTGCAACTCCGTCTTCATCAAGTATTGTTGCAATATCATGTGGATGAACACCCTCCAATGTGAAGGATAAAACTCCACCTTTGTTTTTTGGATTACCAATTAATTTAACTGAATTATTTTTTTGTAATAGCTCTTGACCATACTCAACTAAATCAGCTTCATGTTTCATGATATTTTCTATACCAATACTCTCCATAAACTTTATTGACTGATCAAATGCAATAACTTGAGCTGTAGCCATGGTTCCAGCCTCATATTTATTTGGTAAATCACCATATGATATTTTATCTTTTTTTACTTCTCTAATCATTCCACCTCCACCTTGATAGGGTGGCAGTTCTTCTAACCACTTCTTTTTTCCGTACAAAACACCTAGTCCAGTAGGCCCATACATTTTATGGCATGATATTGCATAAAAATCACAATCTAAGTCTTGCATATCTAATTTAAGATGAGGAGCTCCCTGACAACCATCAATTACAACTATTATTCCTTTAGAATGAGCTAAATCTGTTATTTCTTTAATAGGCAATATTGCTCCTGTAACGTTAGATAAATGAGTTATTGCTATTACTTTAGTCTTAGATGTTATTTTTTTTTCAATATCCTCAAGAGAAATATCCCCATTTTCATTTACCTCTGCAAAATTAATTTTAATATTTTTTGACTTTCTTAAGAAATGCCAAGGTACATAATTTGAATGATGTTCAAGCTCTGTAATTAAAATTTCATCACCATCATTTAGATATTTTTGTCCTAGAGTATTAGCTACTAAATTTAATGCCTCAGTTGCTCCTTTAGTAAATACTATTTCATTTTTATCTTTTGCATTGATGTATTTTTGTACTGATGATCTTGTATTTTCGTATAAGTTTGTTGCTGCAACTGCTAAATAATGAACACTTCTTCCAACATTTGAAAATTGTTTAGTATAAAATTCATTTATTTTATCAGCTACAACTTTTGGTTTTTGTGATGAGTTAGCGCTATCTAAATAGACTAAATCATTATTTAGAATTTTTTCATCAAATATTGGAAACTCATCTTTTATGTTCTCTATTTTCATTCCTTAATTCCAATCATATTTTTAATTAAATTTTTTACTTCAGAGTCAGTAATTTTTTCAACAACATCTAACAGAAAACCATTTATCAAAAGTTCTCTTGACTGTTGATAATTTAAACCTCTAGACATTAAATAAAATATCGAGTCCTCATTAAGACTACCTGATGCAGAACCGTGCGAACATTTTACATCATCTGCATAAATTTCTAACTCTGGTTTAGCATTAAACTCAGAATCTTTATTTAACAAAATTGCCTTACTAAGTTGATAACCATCTGTTTTTTGTGCTTTCGAGTTAACAAATATTTTTCCTTGATATACTGCTCTAGAACTATCTTCTAAAACACTTTTTATAAGTTGATAGCTTTTTGTATATTCAGTTAAGTGATTTATTATTGTTCTAATTTCATGATGTTTATTATTGTTTATAGAGAAAATACCATTTACAAAAGCTGATGAATATTCTCCATTTAAGTTACAATTAATTTCATTCTTACAAAAATTTGATCCTGAGGATAAAATGAATGTTTCTGAAATACTATTTTTTTCTTGCTCAATATTATTGAAGGAATACTTAATATTTTTATTTTCAAATTTATCTACTTTGTAATTTTTTAAAATAGAATTTTCTTTTAAATCAAAGTTGTAAAAAATATTTAAGAAATTTTTTTCTGAAGTGTCCCTGAACAAATCAATTAATCTTAATGAACTATTCTCGTATAATTCAAAATTTAATCTTAAATTAATATTTTTCGACCAGATTTTAGAGTTGGTTGTATGATAGATAATAAGAGGCTTTGTTAATTGATAACCCTTTTTAACCACTATTTTAAAAGATTTATTTGTAAAAGCACTATTTAAGTCGGATAAAGAGCTATTATTATTGAATTTATTGATAGTTTCCGACTGATCAATTATTTCTATTTGGTCTTTTTTTTCATAATCAAAATCAATTTTTTCTATTCTTCCATTAATAAATACTATTTTGTTATGCTCTAGCCCGTCTACGAATGCAGAAGAATCAACTTTATTTGTAGATGTATAATCGCTGTAAAAGCTTAGCTCTCCAATATTTTTTTTTATTATTTGGTTAAGATCAGAAAATTTCCAGTCTTCTTCTTTTTTATTTGGAAAACCTTTATTAATAAAATTATCTAAATAAAATTTTTTTATTTCAATATCTCTCTGAGATAAAGCTAAATTTTTAATAGTATTATCAAAATCTTTTTGTAATTGCTCTTTCATCTAATGAAAATTTTCATACCCCTTTTTTTCTAATTCCAAGGCTAATTCTGCCCCGCCAGATTTTACAATTTTTCCATCCATTAAAACATGTACAAAATCTGGTTTGATATAATCAAGTAATCTTTGGTAATGTGTAATTATTAAAAATGAATTTTTATTATCCCTTAATGTATTAACTCCATCAGCTACAATTTTAAGTGCATCAATATCTAGACCTGAATCTGTTTCATCTAAAATTGATAATTTAGGAGCTAATAATGACATTTGCAAAATTTCATTTTTCTTTTTCTCTCCACCTGAAAAACCAACATTTAGTTGTCTATTCAATTTTTCTTCATCAAATTTTAGTTCTTTAGATTTTTCCTTTACTAATTTTAAAAATTCTATTGCATCAAGCTCTTTCTCGCCTCTTGCTTTCCTTACTGCATTTAATGAAGTTTTTAAGAATATATTTGTATTTACACCTGGAATTTCTAATGGATATTGAAAGGCAAGAAAAATACCTTTATGCGCTCTTTCCTCTGTTTCAAGCTCAAACAAATCTTTTTCCTCAAAAAGTACTTCCCCTGAAACTTCATATCCTTTTTTACCTGACAAAATATTTGATAATGTACTTTTACCAGATCCATTTGGACCCATAATAGCGTGGACCTCACCAGGATTTATATTTAAAGAAAACTCTTTTAAAATTTCTTTACTATCAATTTTTGCATTTAATTTATTTATTTTTAACATTACCCGACACTACCTTCTAAGCTGATACCAACTAGTTTTTGAGCCTCTACGGCAAATTCCATTGGTAATTGTTGTAATACCTCTTTACAAAATCCGTTAACAATTAACCCTACTGCCTCTTCGGCACTCAAACCCCTTTGTTGACAGTAATGTAGCTGCTCTTCACTAATCTTTGATGTTGTTGCTTCATGAGCAATATTTGACTCTGAATTTTTATTTTTGATGTATGGAACTGTATGCGCCCCACATTTGTTGCCCATTAATAAAGAGTCACATTGAGTATAATTATTGGAATTTGTGGCTTTTGGAGAAATATCAACTAAACCCCGATAAGTCATATCTGAGAAACCAGCACTAATACCTTTTGATATTATTTTACTTTTAGTATTTTTTCCCAAATGTATCATTTTAGTTCCAGTATCTGCTTTTTGATGATTGTTTGTAATTGCTATTGAGTAAAACTCACCAACAGAATTATCACCTTTTAAAATACAGCTTGGATATTTCCAAGTAATGGCAGAACCAGTTTCAACTTGTGTCCAAGAAATTTTTGAATTCTTTCCTTTACACAAACCACGCTTAGTAACAAAATTATAAATTCCGCCTTTTCCATCTTTGTCACCAGGATACCAATTCTGGACTGTAGAATATTTAATTTCTGCATCATCTAATGCAACTAGTTCAACGTTTGCGGCATGTAACTGATTTTCATCACGCATAGGAGCAGTACAACCTTCTAAATAACTTACATAACTTCCTTTATCAGCAACAATTAATGTTCTTTCAAACTGACCTGTGTTAGATGCATTTATTCTAAAGTATGTTGAGAGCTCCATTGGGCAACGTACACCTTCAGGTATATACGCAAATGATCCATCAGTAAAAACTGCAGAGTTTAAAGTTGCAAAAAAATGATCAGTGACAGGGATAACTGAACCTAAATATTTTTTAACTAATTCAGGATGATTTTGTATAGCTTCTGAGATTGGACAAAAAATAATTCCTTGTTTTGTAAGCTCTTCTCTAAATGTCGTTGCAACAGAGACTGAGTCAAATACTGCATCAACTGCTATACCATTAAGTCTCTTTTGCTCTTGAAGTGGAATTCCTAATTTTTTATAAGTTTCTAAAAGTTTAGGGTCTAAATCATCTAAATTTTTTGGTTTTTCTCTCATACTTTTGGGTGCTGAATAGTAATATAAATCTTGATAATCTATTTTTGGATATTTTGGTTTTTGCCAATCTGGTTCTTTTAACTGTTTAAATCTTTCAAATGCTTTTAATCTAAAATCAAGCATCCATTGAGGTTCCTTTTTTATATTGGATATAAATCTAATTACATCCTCGTTTAATCCCTTCGGGGCTCTTGTGTTTTCAATATCGGTTGTGAACCCATATTTATAATCTTTTAAATTATCAATTTCTTTTTGCCTATTATCCATTTAAATTTTCTCTATTAATTAAATCATTTAATGTTTTTTGTTGAAAAAAATTATTTATATAATCTTCCAGCTCATCCCATAAATTATGAGTGATGCATTTAGAAGACTTACCATTGCACCCACTATCAGAGTGTTTCTCACAACCAACTGTTTTTATTTTTTCATCAACAGCTATAAATACTTCTGAAATTTTAATTTCTGAGGCTTGCTTTGATAAAACATAGCCGCCTTTATTTCCTCTAACACTTTTTACTATTTGATTTTTTTTTAACTTTGAAAATAATTGTTCTAAATAAACTAGAGATATTCCCTGTCTTAGAGATATATCTCTTAATGATACTGGCTCGTTGATGTTAAATTTAGCTAGATCCGCTAGAGCCATTACAGCGTATCTACCTTTACTTGATAATTTCATATTTTCCGCGATTCACGCGACTTATATATACCCGACTATTTTAGTCAAGATTAATTAATTTTTTAAAACTTGCATTTTGTCACTCAATTTTGATAGAAAAAACTCTATTTTTTTTGAGATTAATAATCAATGGCATCAGTAGATAATAAAATTGTAGAAATATTTATACCAGGTCCCGCAGGAAGACTAGAAGCTAAATATTTTAAAAGTAAAAAAAATACTTCTCCGATTGCTTTAGTTTTACATCCTCATCCTCAGTACGGTGGAACGATGAATAATAAAGTTGTTGTTGATATATTTCAAACTTTTGTTGAGAATGATTTTTCAGTTTGTAGAGTAAATTTTAGAGGAGTTGGTAAAAGTGACGGTGAGTTTGATAATGGGCAAGGAGAGCTTGCTGACGCTGCAGCAGCATTAGATTGGTTAGAGAGAGAAAACTTTGATAACTCGCAATGCTGGATTTCTGGTTTTTCTTTTGGTTCTTTGATAGCAATGCAATTACTTATGAGAAGACCAGAAATAAACAGATTCATTGTGGTATCGCCTCAACCTAATGTTTACGATTTTTCGTTTTTATCGCCATGCCCTACATCAGGTATGATGATTTATGGGAAAAAAGATGAATTAGTTCCAGTTGAACATATAAATGATTTAAACAAAAGGCTTAGTGAACAAAAAGGTATTAAGGTTGAATTTGAATCTATTCAAGATGCAAATCATTTTTTTTCAAAAAATGATATATCCTTAATTAAATCTTTAAATAAATATATAAAAAAAGAAACTGCACTTTATTAGTCAAGATTTTTTTATAAAAATTCCTCCAATCGAAGGTTTTTTACAATTAGTTGTGGAAGGAAATG
>CACETY010000016.1 GCA_902562645.1 uncultured Pelagibacteraceae bacterium | reverse complement strand
ATATTGTTTAGCTTTTTTAATAATATTTGTATTAAAACCGCCACAAAGACCTCTATCTGATGTCATAACAACACACAAATGTACTTTATCCTCGCCGGTACCTGATAAAAGTTTTGGAGCATTTTCAATATCTGAGATGCCATTTGATAAGTTTAAAATAATATTATTCATTTTATCAGAGTACGGTCTACCTTTCTCGGCACTCTCTTGGGCTCTTCTTAGTTTTGCAGCAGCAACCATTTTCATAGCCTTAGTAATTTTCTGAGTAGACTTAACACTTGATATTCTTTTTTTTAGATCGTCTAAACTAGCCATAATATTTTATGAATTAAAATCTTTCTTAAGTTGAATGATAATTTCACTCAACTCTTTTTCTTTGTCATCTTCAAGTTTTCCTGAGGCTGTGATTGACTCAATTATATCTGGCTTTTCAGCTTTGCATTTTTCAATAATTTTATTCTCGAAACTTGCAATATCTTTTTGTTCAATATCGTCAAGGTGTCCTCTTACTCCACAAAATACAGAAATAACTTGTTCTGCAACTGTCATTGGTGAATATTGATTTTGTTTTAATAGTTCAGTTAATTTTGAACCTCTGTTAAGTAATTTTTGAGTAGATGCATCGAGGTCTGAACCAAACTGAGCAAATGCAGCCATTTCTCTATATTGGGCCAATTCTAACTTCATCGACCCTGAAACTTTTTTCATAGCCTTTGTCTGGGCAGACGATCCTACTCTTGATACAGATAAACCAACATTAATTGCAGGTCTGATACCTTGGTTAAAAAGTTCAGTTTCAAGGAAAATTTGTCCATCAGTAATTGAGATCACATTTGTTGGTATAAATGCAGAAACGTCACCTCCTTGAGTCTCAATGATTGGAAGAGCTGTTAAAGAGCCTCCACCATGTTCATCACCTAATTTTGCTGCTCTTTCAAGTAATCTACTGTGTAGATAAAAGACATCACCAGGATATGCTTCTCTTCCAGGAGGTCTTCTTAACAATAGAGACATTTGTCTGTAAGCAACAGCTTGTTTTGATAAATCGTCATATATTATTAAAGCATGCATTCCATTATCTCTAAAATATTCACCCATAGTGCATCCAGTGTATGGGGCTAAAAACTGGAGGGGTGCTGCATCTGATGCCGTTGCTGCAACTATTGTTGTATATTCCATTGCACCAGCTTCTTCTAATGTTTTTTCAATTTGTCTAACTGTAGATCTCTTTTGTCCTACGGCTACATAAATACAATATAATTTTTTCTTTTCGTCTCCAGACTCATTAATTTTTTTTTGGTTAATTATAGCATCAATCGCAACTGCTGTTTTACCAGTTTGTCTGTCACCAATAATTAATTCTCTTTGCCCTCTTCCAATTGGAACTAGACTATCAATTGATTTAAGACCTGTCTGCATTGGTTCACTAACTGATTTACGGGGAATTATGCCAGGAGCTTTAACCTCAACCCTGCTTCTTTTTAAACTTTTATCTAATGCACCTTTTCCATCAATTGGATTTCCTAAACCATCAACTACTCTACCAAGTAATTCTTTTCCAACTGGTGTATCAACAATCGCACCAGTTCTTTTTACAGTATCACCTTCTTTAACTGCTTTATCATCACCAAAAATTACAACACCTACATTCTCACTCTCTAAGTTTAATGCCATTCCTTTTGAGCCATCAGAGAATTCAACCATTTCTCCAGCTTGAACATTATCTAATCCGTAAATTCTTGCTATACCATCTCCTACTGATAAAACTTGACCAACCTCTGTAACCTCAGCTTTATCTCCAAACTTTTTAATTTGTTCTTTTAATATTTTTGTTACTTCTGAAGGATTTATTTCCATTTAAGCCTCTATCATTGTGTTTTCGATTTGTTGTAATTTATTTTTAATAGAGGTATCTACCATAATACTACCAACTTGTATTACTAAACCTCCAATTAAACTTTTGTCATATTTATAGTCTAATTTTATTTTTGCGTTAAAATTTTTAGACAATTCATCTTTGATTTTAATTACTTGTTCTCCTGATAATTCTTTAGATGAGATAAGTTCAGCTTTTACTTCTCCTCTTTTTTTTGAGCAAGTATCAACAAAATCTTGAAGAATTGTTTTTATATAAAAAAATCTTCTTTTAGATATTAGAAAACCTAAAAATTTTGATATTAAAGAGTTTAATTTATAATTTTCTGAAATTTTGTTAATTACATCCTGAAGTTCGTTTACAGAGTTAGTGGGATCCTTTATTAATGAACTGAAATCTTTGCTTTCATCTATTAATTTTAATAAAGATATTGATTGTTTTTCAACCTCATCTATTGAATTATTTTCATTAGCCAGTTCATATAATGCCAAAGAATACCTGCTTGCTGTAGTTGCTGAAAAACTGTTATTTTTGCTCAATTTTAACTCTTTAATTTAGAAGATTTTTTTGGATTAAGTAGCATATGAGTTTAGTGTCTTCAAGTAACAGATTGACTAAATAGTGCAAAATTTGTCCATTAATTGAAGGTTATTGGGTCAACATCAACTGTTAGTTTTATTTCTTTAGGTAATTTGTATTTAATCAAGACTTCACTCAATCTTTTTTGGATATTAGAACCCTTTTTAGATCTTATTAAAAGTCTCTGCCTATATTTCCGCCTCACTCGATATATAGGTGCATTAACAGGTCCCAAAATTTTGTCATTTAAGGTTTCTGATAACATTTTTTTTATATCCATTGATTCTTTTTCTAAACTTCTTTCATTTGAAGAAGTAAGTATTAATGAAACAAACCTTTCATATGGCGGCAGATTATTTTTCTCTCTTAATTTCAGTTCATTTTCTAAAAAAATAAAAGGATCAGGATTTGTTATTTGATTAATGATATTTTGGTTTGAGTTATATGTCTGAAAATATACTTTAGCTGGTTTACCAGTTCTTCCAGCTCTTCCAGACAATTGATGATAAAGTTGTAAATTTTTTTCTGCCATTCTTAAATCGTGTCCATTTGAATTAAGATCAATATCTAAAATAACAATGCAGTTTAATTTTGGAAAATGAAAACCTTTAGAAATTAATTGTGTTCCAATAAGTATATCAATTTTTCCTTTAACTATATCTTCTAATTTTTTTTTAGAGGATTTTTTATTCATGGTGTCACTTGAAAAAATTGATATTTTATTATTTGGGAATTTAAGTTTTACCTCTTCAAAAATTCTCTCAACACCAGGACCACTAAAAACAAAATCACATACCTCATCTTTCTTACAATTTCTACTCAACTGAGATTGAAAACCACAATAATGACAAAGTAACTTATTTTTTTGTTTGTGATATACTAAATTTATTGAACAATTTGGACAGGAATAAACATTTAAACATTTCTTACAAAGTGCATAAGGAGCAAAACCCCTCCTATTAATAAAAAATAATATTTGGTCTTTTTTTTTTAAGTGATTATTAACCTTTTCTAAAGTTTTATTAGCAATCCATGAATGTTTATCTAACTTATTTTTGTTTAAGTCTATTATTTCATATGAAGGTAAATTTGCATCTTTATATCTTTTAGTTAAACGTGATACAGAATATTTTTTTTTCTTAATATTTGCATATGTTTCTATTGAGGGTACAGCAGTAACAAGATTGATAGGGATATTTTCAAAATTAGCTCTTGCAATTGCCATATCTCTTGCATTGTAAATTACTCCTTCATCTTGTTTGAATGATTGATCGTGCTCTTCGTCTACAATTATAATTCCAAGATTTTTAAATGGTAAAAATAATGAGGAACGAGCACCAATAATTACATTAATTTTTCCTGATGATACTCCACTCCAGATTATTTTCTTTTTTTTAGGTGTTATTCCAGAGTGCCATACAGCGGCACTGAAACCAAAAAATTCTTCAAATTTATTTTCGAATTCTGCGGTTAAACCAATTTCAGGTAGTAGAATCATTGCCTGATGCCCTTTTTCTAAGAATTGTTTTATATGCTTAAAATAAACAATTGTTTTTCCTGAACCTGTAGTCCCTTGTAAAAGATGGACTCTAAATTTATTATTTTTTTTTGATATTTCCTCAAATATTTCTCTTTGATCTGAAGACAGGGTAAACTTATTTGAAAACTTTTGTTTGTTATAGGCTAGATAATTTTCATCTTCATAATTAGTGACTGCTTCTCCACTAAGTAAATGTAGTTTTAAACACATTCCTTTTGGCACTAAGTTGTATTCCGAAAACCAATTCAAAAAAGTTATAATTTCTTTTTTAAGTGGTTCAATTTCTATTTTTTTAAGAATTTTTTTTATCTGGAAATTTTTTTTATTTTTTTTTTCAAATTCATTCCATATAACTCCTGTAATTTTTGATTTTCCAAAAGGAACATAAACATAATCTCCAACTTTAAGATCCAAGTCACTTTCATATGTAAAAGGAAAGTTAAATATATTAGGTATTAGGACAGGATATTTCATAAATAAATTATGAAATATATTAAGAGTGAATTTGTCTTTTATCTACAGATAAAGCAGCTTCTTTTATCGCTTCTGAAAAAGTAGGATGAGCATGACATGTTCTTGCAATATCTTCAGAACTAGCGCCAAATTCCATTGCTACGGACATTTCTGCAATCATTTCTCCAGCATGAGGTCCGATTATATGTACTCCCAACACTCTGTCTGTTGTACTTTCAGCTAATATTTTAACGAATCCCTCAGGCTCATTTATTGCTTTTGCTCTTGAATTAGCCATAAAAGGAAATTTTCCAATTTTATAACTGATATTTTTTTCTTTAAGTTGTTCCTCATTATCACCTACATAAGCAACTTCTGGAGAGGTATATATTACTCCAGGTATCAAGTTATAATTTACATGTCCAGATTGACCTGCAATGAGTTCTGCAACAGCAATTCCCTCTTCCTCTGCCTTGTGTGCAAGCATAGGACCATCTATTACATCACCTATTGCATAAATATTTTTTATATTTGTCTCAAAATTTTTATCAACTTTAATTCTTCCTTTTTTGTCAAGACTAACACCAATTTTATCTAAATTTAAATTATCAGTATAAGGTTTTCGACCTACTGAAATAAGAACCACATCTGCTTCTAGCTTGCTTTTTTTTCCTTCATTTGAAATTTCAACGATAACGCCTTCACTATTTTTAGAAATTTTTTCGACTTTAGTGTTTAGATCAAATTTAATATTTTGTTTTTTCAAAATTTTCATAAACTCTTTTGAGATTTCTTTATCTAATCCAGGGGTAATATGATCTAGGTACTCTACAACTTGCACTTCTGTTCCCAATCGAGACCAAACTGATCCCATTTCTAAACCAATATATCCACCACCTACAACAATCATTTTTTTTGGTAGTTTAGAAATGGACAATGCACCTGTAGAAGATAGTATTTGCTTTTCATCAAACTCTATACCCGGAAGAGGTAAAGGAGCTGAGCCAGTGCTAATGATTATTTTGCTCGACTTTATTTTTGTCTCTTGACTATTGTTTTTTACTAATATTTCATCTTTTGTCCTTAATGCTCCAGTACCCTTAATGTAAGTTACCTTGTTTTTTTTAAACAAATATTCCACACCTTTTGTCAAAGTTGATACTGATTTTTCTTTATTTTCCATCATTTTTTTTAAATTAAGTTTTACCTCGCCTGTCTCAATACCAATATCTGCAAAGTTTTTAGCTTTGTGAAAATTCTCAGACAGATTTAATAAACTTTTTGATGGTATACATCCAATATTTAAACAAGTTCCCCCTAGGGAACCTCTTGATTCAATACATGCAGTATTTAATCCTAATTGCGCCAATCTTATTGCACAAACATATCCGGCAGGACCTCCACCAATTACCGTAACATCAAATTTATCAGTCATTATATATTTAAAAATAATCTCCTTGGATCTTCAAGATTCTCCTTAACAGTTTTTAAAAAAGTGACAGATTCTTTTCCATCTATTATTCTGTGATCATAGGATAATGCTAAATACATTATAGGTTTAATTTTTATTTCACCATCAACATTAACTGGTCTTTCTACAATGTTATGCATTCCCAATACTCCTGATTGAGGTGGGTTTAAAATAGGAGTTGATAACATTGAGCCATAAACTCCCCCATTACTAATTGTGAATGTTCCTCCTTGAAGGTCCTCAATTGACAAATTTCCGCTATTTGCTTTTTCTGAAAGTCTTTTAATTTCTTTTTCTATATCAGCAAATGACATTTCATCAGCATTTCTCAAAACTGGTACAACCAAACCTTTATCAGTACCAACTGCAAAACTTATATTATAATAATTTTTATAAATAATGTCTTCACCTTCAATTTCAGCATTTATTGCTGGAAATAATTTTAACCCAACAACACAAGCTTTCACAAAGAAAGACATTAATCCTAGCTTTACTCCATATCTACTTTTAAAATCTTCTTGATTGTCCTTTCTCATCGACATTATTCCAGACATATCAACTTCATTAAAAGTTGTTAACATTGCTGCATTTTCTTGTGCTTGTTTTAGTCTTTTAGCTATAGTTTGTCTTAACCTTGTCATTTTAATTCTCTCTTCTTCACCATATTGAACTCTTCTTTGATTAGGTTGTGGATTTGTGCCCATTAAGCTTAAAAGGTCACCTTTTAACACTCTTCCATCTCTTCCTGTACCTTTAACCTTTTCAACATCAATATTATTTTCAGCAGCAATTTTTCTTACCGCTGGTGAAAGAATAATAGGATTAACTTTTGTAGTTTGAGTTATTTGAACTTCGTCAGTTAATAGAAGAGGCTCTTCATTTACTTCATCTAAAAGTTCCATGGGCTCTTCTTTGCTAGTTGCAGAAATTTCGTCTAATTTTGGAGTAAGTTTTTTTTCTATATCTAGATTTATGACGTTACTATTTTCCTCTTTTATTTTGTCTTCATCAATAGTTTCAACTTTTTTTTCTTGCTTTAAGGATACTTTTTTTTCTACATTTAATTTTCCTTCAGAAATAGAACCTAGCACTGCACCAACTTCAACAGTATCTCCATCTTTTGAATTCATTTCTGATAGAACCCCACTTATTGGTGAAGGAACTTCTAAGTTGACTTTATCAGTCTCAAGTTCAACAATAGCTTCATCTGTTTCAACTGGATCTCCAACTTTTTTCAACCATTTTGAAACAGTTGCTTCTGTAATACTTTCACCTAATGCAGGAACTAATATTTTTTCACTCATTATCAAAAACTTTTTTTATTATTTCTTCTTGTTCTACCATATGCCTTTTTGCATAGCCAGTTGCAGGAGATGCGTCAGGATTTCTTCCAATATAAGAAATATTATTATTTTTAGCTTTAATAGTTTCTAATGTCCATTGAATATAATCTCTCACTGAAAACCATGCTCCCATATTTTTTGGTTCTTCTTGACACCAATAAAATTTAGCATTGTTTGCATAAGGCTTTAGTTCTTTGACTAAGCTTTTTACAGGAAAAGGATATAGCTGTTCAATCCTAAATAAAATTACATCATCTCTTTTAATTTTTTCTCTTGCAGCTAATAAATCAAAGTAAACTTTTCCAGAACAAAGAATAACTTTTTCAATTTCTTCAGGATTTTTTAATTTTATAAAATTTTCATTATCATTATTTAATGCATGATCCCATAAAATACGATGAAATGATGTTTGCTTATTAAAATCCTTTATATCTGAAACACAATATTTATTTCTTAAAAGTGACTTTGGTGTCATTAAAACTAAAGGTTTTCTGAAGTCACGATGAATTTGCCTTCTTAGAGCATGAAAATAATTCGCTGGCGTAGTACAATTCATCACTTGAAGATTATCATTAGCACACAACTGCAAAAATCTCTCTAATCTTGCAGATGAATGCTCAGGTCCTTGGCCTTCATATCCGTGAGGCAATAACATTACTAATCCAGAAGCTCTCTGCCATTTTCTTTCACCCGAAGATATAAATTGATCTATAATAACTTGTGCTCCATTCGCAAAATCACCAAATTGCGCTTCCCAAATTGTTAATGTATTTGGTTCAACTAAACTGTATCCATATTCAAAACCAAGAACTGCTAACTCTGAAAGAAAACTATCAACAATCTCAAATTTTTTTTGTGTTTTTGAGATACTATTCAATGGTATATACCTAGAATTATCCTCTTGATTTCGTAAAACTGAATGCCTTTGGCTAAAAGTTCCTCTTCCAGAGTCTTGACCTACGAATCTTACTGGAAAACCTTCATCTAACAATGATCCAAAAGCAAGTGCTTCTGCTGATGACCAATCAATATTTGAACCTTGATCAATTGTTTTTTTCCTATTTTGAAATATTTTATTAATTGTCTTATGAACATTAATCTCATTAGGAATTATATTTATTTTATCTGAGATATTTCTCAAGAAGTCAGGGTCTGCACCTGTGATCCCCTTTTTATCTTTTCCTTTTTTAGGCTTGTAGCTCGACCAGGCCCCTTCAAACCATTCTATTTTTGGTTTGTAATCTTTTGCAGTTTTAAATTGATCATCTAATAAAGTTTTAAATTTTTTAATTTGATTATTTAAATCATTTTCTGAAAGTAAATCCTCATCTACAAGTTTTGATCCATAAATTTTTGCCGCAGAAGGATGTGATCTTATTTTTTTGTACATAAGAGGTTGAGTGAAAGAGGGTTCATCTCCCTCATTATGTCCAAATCTTCTATAACATACTAAATCTAAAACCACATCTCGATTGAATTTAAGCCTAAACTCTGTTGCAATTCTTGATCCATAAACTACAGCCTCTGGATCATCTCCATTAACGTGTATTATTGGAGCCTCAACCATTTTAGCAATATCTGATGGGTGAGGTGAGGATCTTGCAAATCTTGGGCTAGTTGTAAACCCAATTTGATTATTTACAATTATGTGAATTGTTCCGCCTGTATTATGACCTGGCAAACCAGACATTGCAAAACATTCAGCCACTACACCTTGTCCAGCAAAAGCAGCATCTCCATGAATTAAAATTGGAATAACCTTATTTCTTTTTGCATCTTTGTGAAAAAATTGCTTTGCTCTAGTTTGACCTAAGACTACTGGATTGACTGCTTCTAAATGTGAAGGATTATCAGTTAGACTTACATGAACAACATTCCCATCAAATTCTCTATCAGAGGATGCTCCCAAATGATATTTTACATCGCCAGCACTATCTTCATCTGTATTATTAATTTCACCAGCAAACTCGTTAAATATTCTTTTGTATGATTTTTGTAAAACGTTAGCTAAAACATTTAGTCTTCCTCTGTGAGACATCCCAATTTTAACTTCTTTTATGTTTGACTGACCACCAATTTTAATTATTTGCTCTAACGCAGGTATCAAGCTTTCACCACCATCAAGACCAAATCTTTTTGATCCCACATATTTTGTGTGTAAAAATTTCTCAAAACCCTCAGCTTGTATTAATTTATTTAAGATTGCATTTTTTCCATTTACTGTAAATTTCAATGCATTTTCATCTTTTTCAACTCTATCACGAAACCATTTTCTCTCTGTTGGATTTGAAATATGCATATATTCATAACCAATATTTCCACAATAAATTTTTCTTAATACAGAGAGAATTTCTTTTATGTTAGAATATTCTTTAT
The DNA here is from genome assembly GCA_902562645.1 of uncultured Pelagibacteraceae bacterium. Taxonomy (GTDB): domain Bacteria; phylum Pseudomonadota; class Alphaproteobacteria; order Pelagibacterales; family Pelagibacteraceae; genus Pelagibacter. The sequence continues at coordinate 18,227 of CACETY010000016.1, read as the reverse complement.
TTAAGACACCATCTAAGTAAATTTTTTTACTATAATCATCTTTTTTAAATCCATAATTTTCTGGATGTAGTTCGTCAAGATACTCACTTTCTCTCATTTCTAATGGATCAACTTTTGATAATAAATGACCACGCTGTCTATAAGCTCTAATCAAAGAGACTGCTTTAATTGAATTACTGTTACTTGCAACTATATCTTTTTGATCTATTTCTTTATTTTGACTTTCTAGAGTCTCAATTTCATTTTCAAGTATTTTACTCTCATCAATTTTATTTTTTCTCAGACTCCAAGATGGTCCATTAACCTCTTTAACAATTGAATTAATATCATCACCAATATCAATAAAATATTTTTTCCAACTCTCAGGTAAAGTTGGATCATTATTTACATACTTCACATACATTTGTTCTATAAATGCACTATTTGATTTATTAAGAAACGAAGTTTTTTTGTATTCTAAATTTTTAGATGATGACATTTTTAAATATATTTATACACGAATAAGGTGTTATCAATTAGACAATTTATTCAATAGAGTTATTCCAATTTCAGATGGTGATTTTGCCATTGTAATACCAGATTTTTCCATAATTTTAATTTTTTCATCAGCGTTACCTTTTCCCCCTGATATTATTGCACCAGCATGACCCATTCGTCTACCAGGTGGTGCTGTAATACCAGCTACAAATCCAACCATTGGTTTTTTTATCTTATGATTTTTTATAAATTCAGCAGCTTCTTCTTCAGCAGTGCCTCCGATCTCACCAATCATGACTATAGACTCAGTTTTTTCATCATTTAAAAACAGATCTAGGCAATCAATAAAATTTGTACCATTTATTGGATCTCCACCTATTCCTATACATGTAGATTGACCAAGGCCATTTTCTGAGGTTTGGGCTACAGCCTCGTAAGTTAATGTTCCTGACCTAGAAACAATTCCTACTGTTCCTTTTTTATGAATATTTCCAGGCATTATTCCAATTTTACATTCATCAGGAGTTATTATACCTGGACAGTTGGGACCAATAAGTCTCGATTTAGAGTTCGAGAGTCTTTTTTTTACTTTAAGCATGTCTAAAACTGGAATTCCCTCACTTATACATACAATCAATTCTATAGATGAATCAATTGCCTCTATAATTGCTGAAGCTGCAAACTTTGCAGGAACATAAATCATTGTTGCATTTGCACCTGTCTGATCTTTAGCCTCTTTAACAGTATTAAATACTGGTCTTTCCAAATGGATTTGACCTCCTTTTTTAGGAGTAACTCCACCAACCAAATTAGTTCCATACTTAATAGATTGCTCAGAATGAAAAGTTCCATGAGCACCGGTGAAACCTTGACAAATTACTTTTGTATCCTTGTCAATTAAAACTGACATTATTTAATTTCCTCAACAATTTTTTTTGCTGCATCGGATAAATCATTTGCAGAAATAATCTCTAATCCTGAATTATCTAAAATTTCTTTTCCCTCTTTGAAATTTGTGCCTGCTAGTCTCACTACTAAAGGAACTTTAATTTTAATTTCTTTTGCTGCATCTACAACACCTTGTGCAAGTACGTCACATCTCATTATTCCTCCAAAAATATTTATTAGTATTCCTTTTACATTTTTGTCAGATAAGATAATTTTAAATGCTGCTGAAACTTTTTCTTTGGAGGCACCACCACCTACATCTAAAAAATTTGCAGGCTCTTCTCCATATAATTTAATAATATCCATAGTAGCCATTGCTAATCCAGCACCATTTACCATACATCCTATATTTCCGTCCAATTTAATGTATGCAAGATCATGTTTGCTGGCTTCAATTTCAGTTTCTTCTTCTTCATTAAAATCTCTTAGTTTCTGAATTTCTGGATGTTTAAATAATGCATTTTCGTCAAAAGTCATCTTTGCATCCAAACATACAATTTTGTTCTTTTTGGTTAAAATGAGAGGATTTATCTCAACTAAATTTGCATCTGTATCAATGAACATTTTGTAAATTGATTTTATTAAATTGATTGCCTGTTTGCTTGCATCGATGTCTAAATCAAAAATTTTATTAATTTTTTTACAATCTTCCTCTGAAATACTTTCATTAAAATCTACTTTAGTAGTGGTTATTTTATCTGGTGATTTTACAGCAACTTCCTCAATATTCATTCCACCCTGATCGCTGGAAATAAATGCAATTTTAGCAGAAGCCCTATCAACAAGACAAGACAGATAGAATTCTTTTTCTATTTCTGATGCAGTTTCAACATACAATCTTTTAACCTCTCTTCCTGAGGGTCCAGTTTGATGAGTAACTAATGTTTTACCAAACAATTTTTTCGCTTCCTCTTCCAAAAGAGCAATATTATCAACAATTTTTACTCCTCCTGCCTTTCCTCTACCTCCTGCATGAATTTGAGCTTTTAATACATACTTATCGGCTTTGAGATTTTTAACTTTTTCAATTAATTCATTTACATTAAGAGCATAGACGCCTTCGGGTACAACCGCGCCATACTTTTTAAGTATTTCTTTTGCCTGGTGCTCGTGGATATTCATTTAATCTTTGTTTAAGTCAGGGTCTATTTTAGATGCTGCATCCCATAATTTTATTACTGCTTCCACTGAATTATTAAACTCTGTTTTTTCATTTTCATTAAGGTCAATTTCCTCAATTTTTTCAACACCTTCATTTCCAATGATAACAGGAACACCTGCATATACATTATTAATTCCATACTCCCCATGTAAATACGCTGCACATGGTAAAAGTTTTTTTTGATTTTTTAAAAATGCTTCAGCCATCTCAACTCCGGATGCTGCAGGTGCATAAAATGCTGATCCTTTTTCTAAATATTTTACAATTTCTGCACCACCATCTCTAGTTCGCTGATTAATACTCTCTAATTTTTCCTCAGAAATCTTTCCCTCTTTCACTAACTCCATCAATGGTTGACCAGAGACTTTTGTAAATCGTGGAAGAGGTACCATTGTATCTCCATGTCCACCCATTACCATAGCATCGATTTCTTTTACAGGCACATTTAATTCTTCAGATAAAAATAGTTTAAATCTTGAACTATCCAATATACCTGCCATCCCTATAACCTTATGAACAGGGAGTCCTGAATATTTTTGAAATGCCATTACCATTACATCCAATGGATTTGTAATACAAATTACAAATGCATTGGGCGCATTATTTTTTATTCCTTCTGCAACTTGTTTAATAATTTTTAAATTAATTCCTAATAGATCGTCTCTACTCATTCCAGGTTTTCTAGGAACACCTGCTGTAATTATAATAACATCTGATCCTTTTATATCTTCATACTTATCTGTTCCTGAAAATTTTACATTAAATCCATCTACCGAGGAAGATTGGGCTATATCTAAACCTTTTCCCTTTGCTACTCCACTTGCAACATCAAATAAAACAACCTCATCCACCAGTTCTTTTAAACCAATTAAATGAGCTAAAGTTCCTCCAATTTGACCTGCCCCTATTAAAGAAATTTTACTCATTTTATTTCATTGTTGGCATTATAAATTCAGGATTAGATCTAATTCCTGATGGCCATCTAGAAGTAATAGTTTTTAATTTAGTATAAAATTTTACACCTTCCATACCATGCGTTCCACTATCTCCAAATAATGACCTTTTCCAGCCTCCAAAACTATGGAAAGCCATTGGAACTGGTATTGGAACATTTATCCCTACCATTCCAACTTGAATTTTACTTGCAAATGTTCTACCTGCATCTCCATCTCTAGTATAAATGCTAACTCCATTTCCGTATTCGTGCTCATTAATCATTTTTGTAGCCTCTTCAAATGTTTTTACCCTAACTACAGATAAAACTGGTCCAAATATTTCCTCTTTATAAATTCTCATATCTGTAGTTACATGATCAAAAAGACACCCACCAATATAAAAACCATTTTCATAGCCCTGCAATTTCAAATTTCTTCCATCAAGAACAAGTTTTGCTCCCTCTTTAACTCCTAGATCTACATAGCCTTTTACTTTTTCTAAATGTTCTTTGGTTACTAAAGGGCCCATCTCAGATGATTTATCCATACCGGGTCCAATTTTTAATGCTTCAGCTTTTTTTGATAGTCTTGAGACTAATTCATCGCCTATATCTCCTACCGCTACTGCTACTGACTGCGCCATACATCTTTCTCCAGCTGAACCATATGCAGCACCCATCAAACCATTTACAGCACCATCTAAATCACAATCTGGCATAACAACTAAGTGATTTTTTGCTCCACCTAATGCTTGAACTCTCTTTTCATTTTTAGCTGCATTTTCATATATATACTTAGCAATAGGAGTTGATCCAACAAAACTAACAGCTTTAATATTTTGGTTTGTTAATATAGCGTCAACAACCTCTTTATCACCATTTACAACATTAAAAACACCTTCAGGAAGACCAGCTTCATGAAGAAGTTCAGCTAATTTCATCGGACATGAAGGATCTTTTTCTGATGGTTTTAAAATAAAGCTATTTCCACATGCAATAGCTAATGGAAACATCCACATCGGCACCATAGCTGGAAAATTAAATGGGGTTATACCAGCTGCAACTCCTAAAGGCTGCCGCATTGAATAACTATCAACGTTTGTTCCAACATTTTCAGAAAACTCTCCTTTAAGTAAATGTGGAATTCCACATGCAAACTCTACAACTTCTAATCCTCTTATTAATGACCCTTTGGCATCCTCGTAAACTTTTCCATGCTCTGAGACTATTAGTTTTGCCAGTTCATCAAAATTTTTTTCTATAAGCTCTTTAAATTTAAACATTATTCTAGCTCTTTGAAGTGGAGGATTTAATGACCAAGTCTCAAAAGCTTTTTGTGCAATTTCTACTGCACCATCTAAATCTGATTTTGAGGCTAAAATAACTTCAGATTCTTGTTCTCCAGTAGCAGGATTAAAGACTTTACCTTTTCTTTCTGAATTACCTGGAGTTATTTTTCCTCCAACAAAATGTTTGATTAAATTCATGATTGAAATTATTTAATTAAGTAATCAAGCTGTTGCAAGCATTTTCTTTATCTCTGCAATAGCTTTTGCAGGATTTAAGCCCTTAGGGCAAGCATTTGTACAATTCAAGATAGTATGACATCTATAAAGTTTAAGTTCGTCAGCAACTTTTTTAAGTCTTTCTTTTCTGTCCTCGTCTCTACTATCAATTATCCACCTGTAAGCTTGAAGTAAAACTGCAGGACCTAAATATTTTTCACCATTCCACCAATAACTTGGGCAAGATGTTGAACAGCATGCACACATTATACACTCATATAAACCATCTAATTTTGCTCTATCCTCTTTTGTCTGAATGTTTTCCTTGTCATTTATTTTTGTTGTTTTTAGCCAAGGTTCAACTGACTCGTATTGTTTGTAAAGAGTGCTTAAGTCTCCAATTAAATCTTTTAAGACTTTTAAATGTGGTAGTGGATAAATATCGATATCTCCATCTAATTCAGAATGAGATTTGGTGCACGCTAGACCATTCTTTCCATTCATATTCATTGCACATGACCCACATACTCCATGAGCACATGATCTTCTATATGCAATAGACGGATCAATTTCATTTTTGATTTTATTTAAAATATCTAAAACTTTAGAAGAGCAATTATCCATATCAACTTCATAAGTATCAATTCTTGGATTTTCATTTTTAGATGGATCCCATCTATAAACATTTACTTTTCTTATATTTTTTGATCCTGTTTTGTCTTTGTAGTATTGACCTTTTTTTATTTTTGAATTTGACGGTAAATTAAACTGTACCATTAATATACTCTTTCCTGAGGAGGAAAATATTGTACATCATTAGTTAGTGTTGATCTATGAACTGGTCTATAATTTATTTTTGTTTTAGAGCCATTGCACCATGAGAGAGTATGTTGCATATAATTTTCATCATCTCTTTTCGGAAAGTCTTCTCTTGCATGTGCTCCTCTACTTTCTTTTCTGTGATAAGCTGAGTCCATAGTAGTTATTGCTTGTCTAATTAAGTTATCGAATTCTAAAGTTTCGACTAGATCTGTATTAAATATTAATGATTTATCTTTAACAGATAAAGACTCCATGCTCTCAAAAGGTTTTCTTATTTCATCAACACCTTCCTTTAATGTCTTTTCACTTCTAAATACAGCACATTTAGACTGCATCGTTTTTTGCATTGATAGTCTAAGTTCAGATGTAGGGTTAGAACCTTGAGAGTTTCTAAGTTTGTCAAATCTATCTAAACATCTATCAGTCTCATTTTTATCGATTTCGTCATGTTTCATTCCTGGTTTTATAAGTTCTGCTGCTCTTTTTGCAGCTGCTCTTCCAAAAACTACAAGATCAATTAATGAGTTTGAGCCCAATCTATTAGCACCATGAACTGATACACATGCAGCTTCTCCGATTGCCATTAAACCAGGAACAGTTTTCTCCGATCCATTAACTGTAAGAACTTCGGCCTTATAATTTGTTGGTATTCCTCCCATGTTGTAATGCACAGTTGGAACAACTGGAATTGGCTCCTTAGTTACATCAACGTTAGCAAATAATTTAGAAGCTTCAGAAATACCTGGTAATCTTTCTTCTATAACTTTAGGGTCTAAGTGATCTATATGAAGATGAACATGATCTTGTTCTTTTCCAATACCTCTACCTTCATTTATTTCTACCGCTATTGATCTACTTACTACGTCTCTTGATGCCAAATCTTTTGCTTTTGGTGCGTAACGCTCCATAAATCTTTCACCTTTTGAATTTACTAAATAACCTCCTTCACCTCTAACACCTTCTGAAATTAAAGTTCCATGGCCGTATATGCCAGTAGGGTGAAATTGTACAAATTCCATGTCTTGTAAAGGTAAACCAGCTCTTAAAACCATCGCATTACCATCCCCAGTACAAGTATGAGCAGAAGTTGCTGAGTAATATACTTTTCCATACCCTCCTGTTGCAATAATTGTAATGTGAGATCTGAATCTGTGTATAGTTCCATCGTTAAGGTTCCAAGCAATTAAACCTTTACATGCTCCATCTTTCATTATTAAATCTAAAGCAAAGTACTCAATAAAGAATTCTGTATTGTGCTTCAGGGCTTGACCATACAAAGTGTGAAGTATTGCATGACCTGTTCTATCAGCTGCCGCACATGTTCTCTGAACTGTCTCGTTTCCATAATTTTTTGTCATACCTCCAAAAGGTCTTTGATAGATTTTTCCATCCTCTGTTCTACTGAATGGAACTCCATACTTTTCTAATTCTAGCACCGCTGCTGGAGCCTCTTTACATAAATATTCTATTGAGTCCTGGTCACCCAACCAATCTGCACCTTTAACTGTATCATACATGTGCCATCTCCAGTCATCCTCACCCATATTTCCTAAAGCTGCAGAAATACCTCCTTGTGCCGCAGAAGTATGACTTCTTGTAGGAAATACTTTTGATACACAGGCTGTTTTCAGACCAGCTTCACTTAGGCCAACTGCAGCTCTTAAACCTGAACCACCAGCGCCCAAGACAACCACATCATATTCATGATCAATTATTTTGTACGAACTCATAACTATAAATTAAATACTAAGATAATTATTAATAATGGAAATACTATAGCAAAGATATTTAAGGTTTTATTTGCGGCATTTTTGATATTTTTGTCTTCAATATAATCTTCAAAAACCTCGCTTATGCTTAGTGCAGAGAAAAAATATGCAAAAATCAAAAACATGCTGAATAATAATTTTGATGGCTGTGAAGATATAAATGTTATAACTTCAATATAACCTTTGTCATAAATTGAAGCTAAACTCATTGCAAACCATATCATTAAAGGTATTAAAATTGCCGAACTTACTTTTAAAAACACCCATTTCTTAGTTACAGATCCCATTAAATTATTAACCTTCCAATAGCGTAAATTGAAACTGATATAGGAAAAGAGCCAATGAGAACAATCAATCCAGATATTTTTGTAGTTTTGGGTTCAAAACCATATCCTATGTCCATTATCAAATGCCTTATCTCACTTAGCACTTGAAATGTAAAAGACCAGATAATTCCAATACAGATAAATTTACCAAAAAAAGAGGACAAAAAAGAATTTGTGTACTCATAATAACTTTCCCCTAATAACAATGAAGCTATCCACAAACCTATTAAAGTGATAGCAAAAAAATTTATTATTCCAGTTATCCGGTGTGATATTGAAACCAATGAGGAAATGTGCCAGTTATAAATCTGTATATGTGGTGATATTGGATTTTTATCTTCCATAAAAATCTTTTTCTACTAAAGCTTCAGCAATTTCAACAGCATTAAGTGCAGCACCTTTTAATAAATTATCTGATACTATCCACATATTAATTGAATTAGGTTGTGAAGAGTCATCACGAATTCTTGATATGAATGTTTCAAATTTATCTTCAGCTTCAACTGGAGTAATGTATCCACCATCTTTATGTTCATCAACCACTTTACATCCTGGAGATGATGATAAAACAGTTTTTACCTCTTCTAAGTTATGTTTCTTGTTAAATTCTACATTCACACTTATTGAGTGTGACACAAGAACAGGAATTCTTACACAAGTAGATGTAATACTAATTTTATTATCTAAAATTTTTTTCACTTCATCATGATTTTTTTGCTCCTCTTTTGTACTTCCATTTTCAAGAAAGCTATCGATATGTGGTATTGCATTAAATGCTATCTGCTTAGTAAAATTTGTAGACTCAACATTTTTGTTTTCCAATACTTCCTTTGTTTGAGATATCAGTTCATCCATGCCAGCTTTTCCTGCGCCTGATACTGATTGGTAAGTTGATGCAACTATTCTTTTTACATTATATAAATCGTGTAAAGGTTTAAGAGCTACAACTATTGGAATTACAGAACAATTAGCATTTGCTATAATATTTTTATTTTTAAATTTTGGTAATTCTTTTGAATTTACCTCAGGCACAATTAAAGGTATTTCAGGATCTTTTCTAAAAAATTTTGAATTATCTATAACGATTGTTTTTTCAGCAGCTATTGGGGCCCATTTTTCAGCTATTGATGATCCAGCTGCGAAAAATGCCATTTTTACTTTTGAAAAATCAAACTCCTCTAAGTTTATTACTGTATGTTCTTTACCTAAAAAATGTATTTTTTTTCCAGCACTATTTGGAGAAGCAACTAAATGAGCTTCAGTTACAGGAAAATTTTTTTTTTCCAAAACTTCAATTAATTTTCTACCTACGTTTCCAGTTGCACCAACTATTGCTATATTCATGATATTTAGAGTTTTATACTAAATGAAAGGTAAATCACAAACTTTTCCATCAAAATGAGTACCATTTATATTGATTTTGAAGGATTTAGACTCCTCAAAGTGAGGTTTATTTATCATTGCAATTCCAATAACTTGGCCGAATGTTGGATTATAACATCCAGATCTTAATTCTCCAATTACTTTATCATTTTCATCAATTAAATTCATTGAACCTGTAACACTTATTTCCTTAGTATCAATTTTAACTCCCATCAATTTTTTTTTAATTCCCTCTGATTTAATTTTCTTTAATTTTTCTTTACCTAAAAAATCTACATCACTGTCGATATTGATATATTTATCAAATCCACATTCATACGGATTGTCTCCATTATCCATGTCATTACCGTGTGAGAGTAAACCACTCTCAATACGTTCAATTAAATTTGGTCCACCTGGTTTAATATTAAATTCTTTTCCAATTTCAAAAAGATGATCGTATAATTTTAATCCTGACTCGTTGTGTTCCATATAAATTTCATAGCCACCTTGTTTAGACCATCCAGATTTTGCAATAAGATGCTTGTCTCCACCATATTCAAAGTAATCAAATCCAAAAAATTTTAAATTTACAATTTTTTCTCCAAAAACTTTTTCCATTAATTGAAATGATTTTGGTCCTTGCACTGCCATTATGTCAACATCAGGTTCAGAAATTTTTACATCAAATTTGTTTCCAATCGCTAATCCTTTGGCAAATAGAATTACATCTGAGTCAGCTAGAGAAATCCACCATCTATTTTCATTTAGTCTTAAGACTACAGGATCATTTATTAAACCTGCATTATCATCAATTATTGGGCAGTAGTAACATCTTCCATCTTTAGACTTTGATAAATCTCTACATGTCATTAATTGAACTAATTTTGCAGAATCTTTACCAGAAATTTCAACTTGTCTTTCAGCAGCAACATCCCAAATTTGAACATGCTCTTTCAAGTGATGATAAGCATCTTCTACAGAACCAAATGCTGCTGGCAACAACATATGATTATAAATGGTGTAAGCAGTCACACCTTGTTTCTCAATTCTAGAGGTATACGGTGTTCCCCTCAGTCTTCTTGATTTTGCTATTAAAAAGTTTTTCATTTATTTTTCCGCATTACTGTCATCTTATTCCAATTTTGTAAAGAAACTATATTAGCTAAGCTCTTTAGCTTGTTTTCTTAATTCAAACTTTTGAATTTTACCCGTTGATGTCTTTGGCAATGGAGCAAATACTACTTTCTTTGGAAGTTTAAACCCAGCGAGGGTTTCTCTACAAAAAGTAATAATTTCCTCCTCTGTGCTTGATTTCCCTTCTATCAACTCAACAAAGGCACATGGAGTTTCTCCCCATTTCTCATCAGGCTTTGCAACCACTGCTGCTAGAGATACTGCAGGGTGTTTTGATATTGTATTTTCGATTTCAATAGATGAAATATTTTCTCCACCAGATATAATAATATCTTTAGACCTATCCTGAATTTTTATGTAACCACTTGGATGAGTTACAGCTAAATCTCCTGAATGAAACCATCCACCTTCCATAGATTTTTCTGTTGCCTCTTTATCTTTAAAATAGCCTTTCATTACAACATTACCTCTAATCATTATTTCACCCATAGTTTTTCCGTCATGAGGTATTGGTTTCATAGTTTCTGGGTCCATGACAACAACACCCTCTGTGTTTGGATATCTTACACCTTGTCTTGCCTTGATTTCATTTTGATTGTCTTGATCTAATCCATCCCACTCGTCATTCCATGCACATTGTAAAATATGACCATAAGTTTCCGTTAAACCATAAACATGCATTACTTCAAATCCAAGTTTTTTCATTTTTTCAAAAATTATACTTGGAGGAGGAGCACCTGCAGTTAACACGTAAACTTTTCTTTTTAATTCTTTTTGTTGATCTTTTGGTGCGTTAGCCAGCATATTTAAAACAATAGGAGCACCTCCAAAATGAGTCACTTCGTATTTATCAATCAACTCAAATATTTTTTTAACATCAATGTTTCTTAAACATATGACTCTTCCATGAATCATTGACATTGTCCAAGGATAGCACCATCCATTACAATGAAACATTGGAACTGTGTATAAAAAGTTTAATTTATTAGGCATGTTCCATGCAACAGCACTTCCAGTTGCCATTAAATATGATCCTCTATGATGATAAACTACTCCTTTTGGATTCCCTGTTGTTCCTGATGTATATCCTAAAGCAATTGCCTGCCACTCATCTTTGGGTAATTTCCAAATATAATCCTCATCACCTGTATTTAGAAAATCTTCATATTCCAGAGAACCTATTGCTTTAGAATCTTTTAAATTCGCATCTTTATCATCAATATCTATTATTTTAATTTCCTGCTTCACATCTTCTAAAGCTTTTTTAATTACATCGTGAAATTGTCTATCTACTATTAATACTTTTGCCTCACTGTGATTTAAGATGTAGCTTATTGTCTTAGAGTCAAGTCTTGTATTAATTGCATTTATTACTGCACCAACCATTGGAATAGAATAATGTGCCTCAAAAATTTCTGGAGTGTTAAACGCTAAAACAGATACTGTGTCACCAGTTTTAATACCAATCTTATCTAGTGCGCTGGCAAACTTCACACATCTTTTATAAACTTCGCTCCAAGTATATTTTCTACTCTCGTAAACTACAGCCTCATAATTTGGGTAAATATCTTTTGCCCTCTCTAAAAACGATAAAGGCGTTAATGGAACATAATTAGCATCATTTTTATCCAAATTTGTCTCATAATGGTTCATGCTAATTAAATTTATAGTTCATAATATAATTACTTCCAGTTGTAGCAGTAATATAACTACTTTCTATTCTAGGAAGTACTCTATTGAAGAAAAAGTTTGCGGTTTGAATTTTGTCCTCATAAAATTCTTTATTGCTGTCATATTCCTTAAAAGAAACTTCAAGCACTTTCAACCATGCATGTCCTGTAGCCACTAAACCTAAAACTTTTAAATAATCATTACATGCTCCACTAGCATCCTCTGGAGAATTTTTGATTTTTTCTTTCATCCAATCAGTAAATTTGGATAAAATATCTAAATGATAATTAAGTTGTTTTATAAATGGCTCTGCTTTTTTGTCTGTGATGTTAATCTCGTCTTTAACTAGGTTTAAATAATTTTCAATAACATCGCCATTTTTATTAATTAGCTTTCTAAAAACTAAGTCAGCCGCCTGAACTGAATTTGTTCCCTCATAAATAGGTGTAATCCTATTATCTCGATAGAATTGTTCTATACCTTGATCTTTTGTAAATCCATACCCTCCATGAATTTGCATTGCTTCACTGGTTATCTCCATTGCATTGTCTGTGAAAAGTGATTTAACAACTGGTGTCATTAATGAAACGAGATCTGAAGCCTCTTGTTTTATTTTTTCATCAGTATGATTCAAACTTACTTCAATTTGCTGAGACAGCCAGAAACTCAAGGCTCTTTGTCCTTCTATCATAGATTTCATGCTTAAAAGTGATCTTCTTATATCAACATGATCAATAATAAAATCTGCGCCATTGTTTGATTTAGAATTAAATGCCTTCCCCTGTTTTCTTTCTTTGGCATATATAAGAGAATTTTGGTATGCAATTTCTGAAATTCCAAGTCCCTGAATCCCAACAATTATTCGTTCTAAATTCATCATTGTAAACATCGAGTTTAGACCTTTATTTTTAGGTCCAATCATGTATCCAACAGCATCATCAAAATTTAAAACACATGTTGCAGATCCTTTAATTCCCATTTTATTTTCAATAGAGCCTGTTGAAACACCATTTCTTGGTCCAACAGTTCCATCTTTATTTAAAACGAATTTGGGAACTAAAAATAAACTAATTCCTTTAGTCCCTGCCGGAGAGTCTGTTGATCGAGCCAACACTAAATGAATAATATTTTCTGTTAAATCTTGGTCACCTGAGGTTATGAAAATTTTTTGTCCACTTATCTTGTATGTTCCATCTTTTTGATCTACAGCTTTAGTTTTTAACAGACCTAAATCTGTTCCACATACTGGTTCTGTAAGACACATTGTGCCACTCCATTTCCCCTCTACCATTTTGGGTAAATAAGTATTCTTTATCTCTTCATCTGCATGTCTTAGTAAACAATTATATGCTCCAATTGTTAGTTCACTATATAGTTTAAAAGACAAGCTTGCTGATGAAAGCATTTCATCAAAAAATGTACTGACTGTTTTTGGCATTCCCTGTCCACCGTATTTTGGATCACAAGATAAGGAAATCCATCCATCTTCTATAAATTTTTGGTAAGCCTCTTTGTATCCAGGGGGTGTTCTTACAACCCCATTTTCAAGAACTGCAGGCGTTTCATCTCCACTCTTTGCAAGAGGCAAAATTAAGTTTTGAGTTATTTTAGCTGCTTCATCCAAAATATCTTTTACTAATTCTGAGTTAACTTCCTTGTATTTTTCAATCTCATTATATTTTTTATTGTTTCTCAATTTATCAAAGAGAAACATCATATCTTTTACAGGTGCATTATAAGTTGGCATAAGTATACTTTAGAATAAATGTTAAATTATTGCAATTTTGAAATTATCGCATCACCCATTACAGATGTGGATACCTCTTTCATTCCTTTGGAAATAATATCTTTAGTTCTAAGACCTTCATCTAGAACATCTTGAACAGCTTTTTCCAAACTATCTGCTTCTTTATCAAGGTCTAAGGAATATCTCAAAGCCATAGCAAAGCTTAAAATTGTAGCAATTGGGTTCGCTATACCTTGTCCAGCTATGTCTGGTGCAGATCCATGAACTGGTTCATATAGTGATCGCATATTACCATTTTTATCTTTTGCTCCTAAAGAAGCTGAAGGTAAAAGTCCTAGAGAACCAGTAAGCATTGCTGCTTCATCAGATAACATATCACCAAAAAGGTTATCGGTAACAATCACGTCAAATTGTTTTGGATTTCTTACTAATTGCATTGCACAATTGTCAGCAAGCATATGATTCAATTCAACATCGCCATATTCTTTTTCATGAATTGATTGAACTTCTTCTTTCCATAATTGGCCAGCTTCCATTACATTTGATTTTTCACAAGAAGTAACTTTATTGTTTCTTTTTCTTGCTAGATCAAATGCAACTCTAGCTACTCTCTGAATCTCACTTGAGGTGTAAATATGTGTATTTATCCCTTTTCTCTCTCCATTATCTATAGGCTTAATTCCTCTCGGTTCACCAAAATATATTCCTCCAGTTAATTCTCTTACGAAAAGTAAGTCTAAATCTGAAACAAGCTCGGGTTTTAAACTTGATGCATCAACAAGTTGTTTAAAACATATTGCAGGTCTAAGATTTGCAAATAACTTTAATTCTTTTCTTAATTTTAAAAGTGCTCTCTCTGGTTTTTTAGAAAAGTCAAGATTATCCCACTTCGGTCCACCTACTGCACCTAAAATAACTGCTGCACTTTCCTGTGCCTTATAAAAAGCCTCATCAGTTATTGGTGAACCATGCTTATCATAAGCAGCTCCACCAACTAGGTCTCTGTCTATTTCAAAATCTAAAGATTTTTTCGAGTTGAACCATTTAATTATTTTTTCAACCTCGGCCATAACCTCCGGACCAATACCATCACCAGGCAATAGTAGTATTTTTCTCTTTTTAATTTTAATCACTAAAAATCCAAGGCTTTGATGTTTTTATTTTATTTTCATAGGAAATTATTTTGTCTGACTTTTCTAATGATAATGCAATATCATCAAGTCCTTCTATCAAACATTTTTTCTTAAATTGATCTATTTCAAATTTGATTTCTTTATTTCCAAAATTTATTGTTTGTTCAGGCAAATTCACAGAAATTTCCTCTTTTCTTTTTGAATATTCTGAGATCTCTTTAATTTGGTCTTCTGAAATTGTAATCGGCAAGATGCCATTTTTAAAACAATTATTGTAAAATATGTCTGCATAACTAGAACTTATCACACATGTAATCCCAAAATCTAACAAAGCCCAAGGTGCGTGTTCTCTTGAAGATCCGCATCCAAAATTTTTTCCTGCTATTAAAATTTTTGAATTATCGTAAGGACTATTATTTAAAATAAAATCATTAATTTCTTTACCACTTTGGTCATATCTCATTTCAAAGAATAAGTTTTTTCCTAATCCTGTTCTTTTAATAGTTTTTAAAAACTGTTTGGGAATTATCATATCTGTATCTATGTTTACGATAGGAAGATAAGCAGGAATACTTTTAATTGAACTAAATTTTTTCATTTAATTTTGGTACTTTCTAACATCATCTAAATTCCCAGATATTGCAGCTGCTGCAGCCATTGCAGGGCTAACTAAATGTGTTCTACCACCTCTTCCTTGTCTTCCCTCAAAATTTCTGTTTGATGTTGACGCACATCTTTCCTCTGGCTTAAGTTTATCTGCATTCATAGCTAAACACATTGAACAGCCTGGTTCTCTCCATTCAAAACCTGATTGTAAAAATATTTTGTCTAAACCCTCTTGTTCAGCTTGCTCCTTAACTAATCCAGATCCAGGAACGATCATTGCATGCACATGATTGGCAATTTTTTTATCTTTAAGAATTTTAGCTGCTTCTCTGATATCTTCTATTCTTCCATTAGTGCAGCTTCCAATAAAAACTTTATCTATTTTAATATCTTGGATTTTTGTATTTGGTTTTAAACCCATATAATTTAATGATCTGTTAATTGAATTTTTTCTATCTGGATCAGTTTCGTTTTCTGGACTCGGAACTTTACCATCTATTTCCACCACATCTTGTGGAGATGTTCCCCAAGTTACCATTGGTTTTATTTGAGAACCATCTAATGTTAACTCTTTGTCAAAGTTTGCATCTTTATCAGACTTTAATGTGTGCCAATATTCTAAGGCTTTATCCCAGTTTTCTCCCTTTGGTGACATTGGTTTTCCTTTTAAATACTTAAATATTTTCTCATCTGGTTGTATAAGTCCTGCTCTAGCACCACCTTCAATAGTCATATTGCAAATTGTCATTCTTTGCTCAACACTTAGATCGGAAATAAGATTTCCAGCGTACTCAATTACGTAACCTGTGCCTCCTGCTGTGCCTATTTTTCCAATTATTTGTAATATTACATCTTTCGATGTTACCCCAATAGGTAAAGACCCATTAACACTTATCCTAAAATTTTTTGATTTCTTTTGAACTAACGTTTGTGTTGCTAAAACATGTTCTACTTCAGACGTTCCAATTCCAAATGCTAAAGCTCCAAATGCACCATGTGTTGCAGTATGACTATCACCACAAACAATAATATTACCAGGTTGTGTAAATCCTTGCTCTGGCCCAATAATATGAACAATACCTTGACGTTTGTCATCCATTCCAAACAACTCTACTCCAAATTCTTTACAGTTCTTATTCAAAGTTTCAACTTGAATTCTTGAATCTTCATCTGCAATTCCCTCTGATCTGTCAGTAGTAGGAACATTGTGATCTGCAACAGCAAGTGTTAATTTTGGATGTCTGACTTTTCTTTTAGAATTTCTTAATCCTTCAAATGCTTGAGGGCTAGTCACCTCATGAATTAAATGTCTATCTACAAATAATAAAGATGTTCCATCTGGTTGTTCATCAACTAGGTGATCGTTCCAAATTTTATCGTAAGTTGTAAGTGACATTTAGAAAAAAATTATTTTTTCTGATCTTGATTATCTTTCGGTTCTTCTTTTTTAGTAGGGTCTACTTTTGGAGCTTCTGCTTTAGCTTCTACTTTTGGAGCTTCTGCTTTAGCTTCTACTTTTGGAGCTTCTGTCTGAGGATCAGTTGATGGCATTACGTTTTCCTCAGTAACTTCATTAATTTTAGTTTCTAAATCAATACCAATAGTCTTCTTAATTTTTTCAGCTATTCTAGCAGATTTACCGGTTCTATCTCTTAGATAGTATAATTTTGCTCTTCTTACTTTTCCTGATCTTACAACTTTTATTGTATCTACAATTGGGCTGTATAATGCAAAAGTTCTTTCTACTCCCTCACCAAAAGAAATTTTTCTAACAGTAAAAGATGAATTGATGTCTCTACTCTTTTTTGCGATACATACACCTTCAAAATATTGAATTCTGTCTCTTTTACCCTCTGTTATCCTAACCCCAACTTTGACGATGTCTCCAGGGAAAAAATCAGGATGTTTTCTCTCAGAGATAATCTTGTTCAAATTTGATCTGTTAACTTCTTCAATATTTTTCATTTTAGTTTTTCTTATATTTTTGCCACAAGTCTGGTCTTCGGTCGCGTGTTATAGCCTCAGATTGAGATAAACGCCAGTCTTTAATTTTGGCGTGATCACCTGAAATTAGCACATTTGGGACCTTTTTTCCCTCCCAAACTTGAGGTTTTGTGAATTGGGGATATTCAAGAAGTCCATTTTCAAAACTTTCGTCTCTTGAGGAATTAATATTACCTAGAATTCCAGGAATAAATCTTAGAATCGAGTCTGTTACAATAAATGCAGCAACTTCACCCCCTGATAATATAAAGTCACCAATGCTAATCTCTTCAATATCTCTACTTTCTAGTATTCTTTCATCTACCCCTTCGAAATGACCACAAATTAAATTGATTGTTTTTTCATTTGAATATTCTCTTGCAAGTTTAGAATTAAAAACTTTTCCTCTAGGACTTAAATAAAGGGTTTTTTCTTTAGTCTTGATATTTGAGTCTAATGAATTTGCCAAAACATCTGCTTTCATAATCATTCCATTTCCGCCACCATAAGGAGTGTCGTCAACAGTTTTATGTTTATCTAGTGCATAATCTCTTATGTTTACTGTTTCTAAATCCCATTCTTTTCCTTTTGACTTTCCAAAAAGACCTTTGCTCAAATAACCTGGAAAATATTCAGGATACAACG
>CACETY010000015.1 GCA_902562645.1 uncultured Pelagibacteraceae bacterium | reverse complement strand
ATAGGAGTTGATGAAATTAAAGCCATTTCAATTTTAAAAAACTAAAGTATAAATTAAGAAATAATGAAGACATTTATTGGCGGTATTGGTTGTTTTTGGGATGAAACTAAGTACGAAGGTATTGAAGGTATAATCTCTACCGAATGTGGTTACTGTGGAGGAGATGATCCCAATGTAACCTATAAAGCTGTGTGCGGTGGTGACACTGGCCATATTGAAGTTGTGAAAGTTCAATATGATGAAAAAGAAAAATCGTATGAGGACATGGTTAATCTATTTTTTGAATTACACGACTCTACTCAAGTAAATCGACAAGGTACTTATGTAGGAATTCAATATAGATCAGAAATATTTTATAATACTGATGAAGAAAAAAAGATTGCTGAAAAAGTATTAAATGAAGTGAACAAAAAATTAAATGGTAAGGTATCAACAAAAATATCCAAGGAAAAAAATTATTGTAAAGCAGAAGGATATCATCAGAAATACGAACAAAAAAAATCTTTAAAATATTGAAAATAAAAAAATTAGCCTCTGTTAAAAATCCTGAAATAAAAACAATTAGAGATAATAAGGCTTTATGGAATCTTCCAAAAACTAGAAGATTTGGTTACAGAAATTTACATAAAATAAATAGGTACAGTCTTTATCTAAGATCTGATCTAGTATTAAAACTAAAGTCAAAACCCAATAATAAAATTGGTAAAATACCTTTGGTAAAAAAAATGATCAAAAATAAATCTTTTTGTTCAATAATCGTTGGCAGAGGTCAAAATATATTATTTGAAAAATACGCTAAAGATTTCAAAAAAAACCAACCACAGACAATTATGTCAATAACTAAAATGTTTGTTAACTTATTTGTAGGTGAACTTGTGAAAAATAATTCAATAAATTTGAATAAAAAAGTCTCACATTATTTGCCTAAAATTGGAAGCGGTTATGCTGATGCAAAAGTACAAGATGTTTTGAATATGAATATTATAAATTCCTATACCGAAGATTATACTAAAGCATATTCTTCCTCCTTTTTACATGAGCCTGTTGGAGGTTGGAGGCTACCAAAAAATTTAAAAAATCATTTAAGCCAAGAAGAATATTTAAATACAATTAAAAAAATTAAAAACAAAAGTTTAATAAATAGATCTGAATATGCATTTTACAAATCTGCAAATACTGATGTAGTTGGATTAATTGTAGAAAAGGTAAGTGGAAGAACTTTAAGAGATTGGGTTTTATCGGCAGTTGAAGCTGCTGGCTTTGAAGAAGGTTTATATATTGCCTCTGATAGATATGGGATGCCATGGATGTCTGGTGGTGGTTGTTTAATTACAAGAGATTTTTTAAGAATGGGTTTACTTTTTGCAAGAAAAGGTATGGGGGTTGGAAATAGAAAAGTCGGATCACCTTCTTTTTTAGACAAAACTATTAAAAATTTAGGACCTAAATACATGGAATTATCAAAAAATAAATATTTGTATTACTCAAATTCAACAATGGTATCAGGTAACATGATTGGACACTCTGGATATGGAGGTCAGTTTTTGGCAACAAATTTTAAAACCGGCAAAGTCGCAGCATTTTTTTCAGTATTAGAAACAAAATCTGCAACAAAAGAGAGTTATAAAGTTGATATGATTAATATGTTGATAAACTTAGTTAACAATTAATATTAAAATTAAGAATACCTTGAAATTAATTTTTTGAGATGATTATCTGTGACACCACAACACCCTCCGATTATTTGAATTTGGTCATCAATTAGTTTTCCACATTCATCAGCAAATTCATCCTCAGCGTATGTCACTGTTGCCTTATGTGTTTTTGTATCAAACTTATGTATCTCTGGATAAAACATAATTGGACCCTGCCAATTATTTTTAATCACCTTCAATCCATCAAAGGCATCAGCAAGCCAAGTATGCATAATACCATAAACATCTCCGCCGATATTTGTTAGAGATTTCATAATATCATCTAAAAGAACAATCTTATCATCAGGAATAAATTTTGGTTGCTCTTTGTATATACTTTCATCATAAATAAGTGATTTTTCTTTTTCAGCTCTAAAATTTCTTCCAATAACCTTATTATCAAACTTGCTTATACAGCAACTAAGTCCAACCCAAACAGGTAAACCAGTTTCTAATGCAGAGTTAAGTAAGATTTTTGAGTGATCTATATCTAATATCATTTCTAGAATTAAAAGATCAACTCCCTCTTCTTTTAAGATTTTAGCAGCCTCTTTATAATTTCTCTCTTCCTCTCTGAATGAAGGTATGTACTTTGGATCTGGAACAAATTCATTTTCCTTTAGTGAGAAAAAATTCGACATACTCCCTGCTATTCCAACTGTATTTTCTTTCCCCTTATTCTTAATTGCCTTTTTGGCTATATCGACAGATCTAATAATAAAATCTTTTGTTTCATTACCTTTGTTAATACTATTCATATTGTGTCTTGTAGTGCTAAAAGTATTTGCTGTAATAAGATCACAGCCTGCATCCATAAAATTTTCATGAACTTGTCTTACAATTTCTGGTGCTGTGATTGTTGCTAATGCAGAAAAAGCTGGTGTCATCTCACCTCCTAAGTTTGCAATCTCAGAACCATTTCCACCATCTAAGAATATTTTTGAATTTGATTTAAACTTTTCTTTAAACAGCATCTATTTTTCTTCTTTTGGTGCTAGAACAACAGCTAATACTCCTCCTACAACAATCATTGTACTTCCAACGACTTCTCTCCAACCAAATGTTTCATCTGTTAAAATACCAGCTGATATAACTCCAACTACTATCTCGCTTAAATATAATATTGCACAAAGGCCTGCACCTAAAACAGATGGAGACCACATTATAACTACTCCAGTAGGAATAAAATAAAATACTGAAATAAGAACTAAAAAAGTAAACATTGATGTAAAAGCTTCAATCGGCGGCATAGGTCCTAAGTAATCTTTTAAAATAAAGCCAGCAAAAATGTTAAATATTGTCCCATAAACAAAGAAAGAAAAGATTACTGGAAAGACACCATCTGTTTTGGAAATTTCTAAACGTACCAACCCAGCCCCAAATAGCACACCACCTACCAATGCCAACCAATCTCCTGCATTTTGTGGTAACGGTATAATGTTAGATTGACTAAAAACTACCCACAAACCCCCTAGTGCTAAGCTTAAAGTTAAAACTCTTTCTAAACCTGGTCTTTTTTTTAAAAAATATATTTCAAAAATAGTCGTCCAGACAGGTATCATGTAAAACATGATTAATGCTCGCACAACATCTGTAAGCAAGAAACTTAATGCGTAACATATAAAACCACTGCCCGTTAAAAAACCAACAAAAGGAATTTCTAAACCAGATGTACGACCTTTATACTTTCTCCACAAAGAGATAGGTGTAAGTAATAAAATTCCGATCATCATTTGAGAAATTGTTCCCCAACCTCCAGTAAGTCCCCCATCTTCTAAAATTCTTTGAGGTAACCAATAAACTCCCCATGACCCAGCAGCTATTGCTAACGCAAAAGCTATTTTAAAATGGTGTTTGTGTCTGACCATTAGTTTAATTTTGGTTTAATTTTAGAAAAATTAAAAATTTCTTCATATCTTTTTGCAAAAGATATCACTTTTAAATCTTCTTTTTGTTTTGCTATAATTTGAATACCTATTGGAAATCCATCATTATTAAAACCAATAGGTAAAGAAATTGATGGCAAGTAAAAAAGACTAGCAAATATATGTATTTCAATCCATCTATGATAAGTGTCCATTAATTTTTCATTTATTTTTTCTGGGTGTCTTAAATTTTTATCAAAAGGAAATGATTGTTGAGATGGTAAAGCTAAAAAATCAAAATCACCAAACAAACTATTTACATCATTTGATAATTCAATTCTTAAGTTAAGAGCAGATTTTACATCTTCCTCTGTGAGCTCGATACCTTTATTGTATTCCCATAACGCCTGTGGAGTCATTTCGTTAACATCTTTGATATTCATTGTAATAATATCCTCATAAATACTTTTTGCTCTTAATGTGCCCCAGCAATTCCATAATTTATTAGCATCTATTTTTGGTTTTAAGTTTTCAATTATAACTTTATGCTTTTCAAGATTCTTAAGTTGTTTGTTACATATTTCAATTATCTCGGGATCATATTGATAGTTACCATTCATGTCAGATAACCATCCAATTTTTATTTTTGAAAATTCATGGTCACTTAAATTAACCTCACTAAAAGAATTATCTAAACTGAAAGAAATTGGATCTTCTTTATGTTCTCCAACTATGACATCTAATAGAATAGACATATCATCAGGTGTTCTTGCAAGACATCCTGGTGTTGAAATAACCGGAAGATTTTTCTTTTTTTCATTTGTTCTATAATCGGGAAGTAATCCTGGTGTTGGTCTAAAACCATAGACATTTGCGTAAGCAGCAGGTGTTCTACAAGAACCCATCATATCTGTACCATCAGCAAATGGCAGTAAATTTGCTGCGACTGCAACACCAGCTCCACCACTTGATCCACCAGATGATTGACTATCTCCATAAATGTTTGGTGTTATTCCAAATAATCTATTCGCTGTATGAGCGCCCACTCCTAATTCAGCAGTGTTTGTTTTTCCAATTATTATTCCACCGGCATCTATTTGACGGTCAACAATTATAGAATTTTTTTTTGGAAAATAATCTTTATATCCAGGAAAACCATAAGTGGTTGGAAATCCAACTACATCTAGCAAATCTTTAGAGGCAAGAGGTAAGCCAAATAACGGCTTGTTCTCGTCAAAATTTTTGTCCTTAATCTCAGCTTCTTTAATTATTTCTTCTTCATCTTTAATTGAAACAATAGCATTCAAAGATGAATTAAATTTTTTTATTCTTTCAAAATATAAGCCAACTATTTCTTTTACCGAAACATCCTTTTTCTTAATTAAAGAAATAATTTCTTTAACTGATTTATTTTCAAGCATTAAAATTTACTATTACCTAGCTTTTTTAATTGATGCTAGAGTAATTTCCTTTATTTCTTCTAAAGTTGCTTTTCTAGGATTTTGTCCATAGGCTTGATCTTTCATTGATTTTTCAGCAATTCTATCAACACAATCTTCGGGGACTCCAATTTCGCTCAAACTTTTTGGAATTTTAATTCTATCAAGAATGTTTTCAATGTTTGATATAAATGCATCTACAGAATGATCTTTAAATTGCATAGCCTCTGACATTCTTTTAACTTTTTCTTCCATACCTGGTAGATTATATTTTAAAACTACAGGCAATATTATTGCATTCGTTAGTCCGTGATGAGTATTGTATTCGGCTCCAACCATATGAGCAATAGCATGTACTAATCCTAAACCTTTTAAAAAAGAAATTCCTGCTAAACAAGATCCAACATGCATTCCACCTCTTGCAACTATATTGCTAGGATCTTCTACAGCTGTGACTAAAGATTTTGATATCAAAGATAAACCTTCTAAAGCAGCGCCATCACACATTGGATTGAAACCAGGAACACAATAACCCTCTATACCATGGATTAAAGCATCTGCACCAGTCCATGCCGTTAAATTTGCTGGCAATCCAATAGTTAGTTCTGGATCTAACAATGCTAAGGAAGGTCTAACATCTGGGTGCCACATACAAAATTTCATGCCTTCTTTTAAATAAGTAACCATAGCTGAAATTTCTGTTTCAGCTCCAGTTCCAGCAGTTGTTGGAATAGTTATAATTTTTGGGAACGGGTTATCCTTACTAATGTTAGGCGGAGTTAATTCAAACTCAAAATCTCTTAATGGAACGTCATTGTTTGCTGTGAGGCAAATTAATTTTCCTCCATCCATGGCACTGCCTCCACCGATTGCAATTATAGCATCATGGTTTCCATCTTTAAATTTACTAACACCATTTGAAACTTCATCTTCTCTTGGATTTGGAGATATATCAAAAAATAAATCGGATTTTACATCAGAACTTTTTAAATAATTTTGTAAATTAATTATAAATGGTAATTTTGTGCTACCTTTATCTGTAACAATTAAAGGGTTTTTAATATTTAAATTATTACAGATACCACCTATTTCTTTCAATCTACCTGGACCGTATGCAATATTAGTCGGAAACGTCCAATCTTGATTGGATAGAATATCGGTTTCGTTAAGTTTAAAACTTTGCATTTCTTTTATAAAGTATACAATTTTAAAAAATTATAAATGAATATTTCTTCAGAAAAAACAGATTTAAAAAAAACATATTTAGCAATATTTACCATGCTCTTAGCAATACTATGTGTGGATATGTATATGGTTGTAATAAAGTTTTTGGGTAATGAATATACTGTAATTCAGTTAGCAGTATTCAGAAATATTGCGGGGGTAATCCCTTTATTTATACTTATTTTATTTACTAAAGAGTACATTTCAGTTTTTAGGAACCTAAACAATAAATTCATTATCTTAAGCTTTTTTAGAGGTTTGGCTTTCTTATCAATGAATATATTTATATTTATTTCTGTTATTAACTTAGAATTTGCTACTGCTATGGTTCTTACATTTTCTTCACCATTTTTCATTGTAATTTTATCGATAATTTTTTTAAAGGATAAGGTTGGTATTTATAGATGGTCTGCAATTTTTATAGGTTTTTTTGGAGTTGTTTTAATTGTTCAGCCAGGAAGTGACATATTTAGTTTTTACTCAATATTTCCAATTCTAACTGCGATAGCTTGGGCATTAAGTGTGATAATTTTAAAATTTATACCTGATGGTCACTCAACAGCAAAAATTCAATTATATACTTTAATATTTAATGTAATTGGTGGTGTTGTACTGTTTTTATTGACCACTGGACATGCAGAAATAAAAAGTACCCAAGATTTTTTTCTTATGACATTGACTGGTATTCTTGGAGGTACTGCAGCAATACTTTTTATCTATTCTTACAGATTAATCTCTGCAAGTAAGATGGCTTCGTTTGAATATTTTGGTATTCCTTCATCATTTGTTTTGGGCTGGTTATTTTTTAATGAAGCTCCTTGGGAACAATTATTTCCAGGAGTTTTCGTAATTGTGTTTGCTGGAATGATTATAATTTGGAGAGATAAAGTAAAACAAAAAAAAACTAAGGTGAGTAGAGAAATTAACTAGCAGATTTCATTGATTTCATAACTATTGCTCTATCAATTTCACCAATAAGCTCACCTGTCTCACTATTAACCACTGGAAATTTCTGATCTGTATCTACAAGCTTATCAATTAAAGTTTCTATTTTTGAATTGTGAGGAATATTATTTGATCCGTTTTCAAACATTTTTTTTGTATCGTCACAACATTCTTCCCTCATTACTTTGCTTGCACTAAGGACTTTGTATTTTGGCACATCTTCGCAAAAATCTTTTACATATTGATCTTTGGGGTTAGCAACTATTTCCTCTGGTGTCCCTACTTGAGAAACTTCTCCATCTTTCATAATTGCAATATGATCACCCATTTTAATTGCCTCTAAGAAATCATGAGTAATAAATACCATAGTCTTCTGTAACTTTTCTTGAATCTTTAAAAGTTCATCCTGCATTTCTCTTCTAATTAATGGATCTAATGCTGAAAAGGGTTCATCAAAAATTAAAATTTCTGGATCTACAGCTAATGCACGAGCTAAACCCACCCTTTGTTGCATTCCTCCTGATAGTTCTCTTGGGTAATTGTTGTGCCAACCTTCTAAACCAACCATTTTTAAAACTTCCATTGATTTTTCTACTCTATCATTTTTTTTATTTCCTCTAATCTCTAAACCATATCCAATATTCTCCACAACTGTTCTATGTGGAAATAAACCAAAATGTTGAAAAACCATGCTCATTTTATTTCTTCTTAAATCTAATAATTCTTTTCCGCTCATTTTCGTTACGTCAACATCATCCATTTTTACTGTTCCAGACGTTGGTTCAATTAATCTTGAAATACATCTAACTAAGGTTGATTTTCCGCTTCCCGATAAACCCATTACAACAAATGTCTCACCTTTCTCAATTGAAAAGCTAACATCTTTTACTGCAACCACATGTCCGGTTTTTTCTTGAACTTCTTTTATTGATAAACTTTTATCTAAATCTTTAATTATTCTTTGTTCGTCAGAACCAAATAATTTCCAAACATTTGAACACGTTATTTTTGGTTGATTATTCATATTTTGTTATTTTAATAACACAAAAATAGACAATATTTTTCTTTAAAAGTAAAATTATTTATTTTAAATTTTAGATAATATGTCTTCTGAAGTAGCAAGTATCCAAGGAAAGCCAAATTCATCAAAAAATATTATTACATATTCTGTAATCTTAATAACATTTTTAGTTGCACTGTGGTTATCTTTTCAAAGCGATGGTCCTTCAAAAATGCCAAAGGTCGTCACTGATCAATTTACATTTACAGCATGGGTTAATGAAGGTGAAGATTATTTAAAGAAAAATTATAGATGGATTACCAAAATAATAGCCAGTTATATTAAAAATGTATATTACTTTGTTGAAGATTTCCTTATCGACTCACCTTGGCTATTAATTGCAGCATTAATATTTTTGCCTTGCTTAATTGCAGGTGGTTTAAGATTAGGATTGTATTCTTTATTTGTCATTTATTTTTGGGGTGCAACAGGAATGTGGGAACCATCTCTGCAAACGGTAGCATTGATGGGTTTATCGGTTTTACTATGTGTCGTAGTTGGAGTGACTCTAGGTGTGCTTTGTTCACAAAGTGACAGGTTTGAAAATTTTATGAAGCCTATTTTAGATACAATGCAAGTAATGCCTGCGTTTGTTTATCTTTTTCCAGCTCTTTTCTTTTTTGGAATTGGAGGAGCGCCAGCAATATTAGCCACTATGATTTACTCAATGCCTCCAATAATAAGATTAACAAATACTGGTATAAGACAAGTTTCAGCAGAAACAATTGAGTCTGCTACCTCATTTGGATCAAGTAAGTTACAACTACTATTTAAAATTAAAATTCCACTCTCGCTACCAAGTATAATGATGGGAATTAATCAGGTGATAATGATGGCTTTAGCACTTGTAGTTTTGGCATGTTTCATTGGAGCTGAAGGAATTGGTGGTCAAGTATGGCAAGCAATTAGAAGACTTGATGTTGGGTGGGCAATGGAAGGAGGACTTTGCATTCTTTTCATGGCAATAATGTTTGATAGATTTAGTATGTCATTTAGCAAAACAAAACAAATACTTCCATCGAATGTTCAAAAATTTTATTTACTCCCACAATCTTGGGAAAAATTTGCAATAGTAAGAATTATAGAAAAGCCTTTAGAATTTTTAGCTGGTTTAATTAATTTTGTTTGTACAAATTTAACAAAATTTATTGCGTATGTATTTGAATTTTGTGTTTCTTTAGCAAATAAAGAAACAGCAAGAGATATTGGTGAAATAATTTCTAGAAGATATTATATAATACCTTCTTTTTTACTTGTTCTGACTATTTCATTCGTTGACTCTTATATGGTAAGTATAGGATCATTTCCTGAAGAGTGGAGATTGTCAATTAGGCAGCCGATTTCTAGTAGTGTAGAATCTTTAACTGTTAATCCTAGTTTTATTGCATTTACAAAAGCTCTTAGGGGATTTGTATATCTTAAACTCTTAAGACCACTTGATATATTCTTAACCCATGTGCCATGGTGGTATACATTAGGGGTATTTGCAGCAATTGGATATTTTACTGTCGGTATTAGATTTGCAATTATTACAGCAATATTATTACTTTTCATTGGTGCTTGTGGGATATGGCCACAATCAATGATAACACTATCATCTGTTTTAGTGTCTGTAGCTTTATGCTTTATAATTGGAGTTCCTCTTGGAATAATTGCCTCTTATAATGAGAGATTTAGAAATGTTCAAAACGTGGTTTTGGATGCCATGCAGACTTTACCTTACTTCTGTTATTTAATTCCTGTTTTAATGTTTTTTGGAGGAGGAATAGTATCTGCAGTACTTGCAACAGTTATATACTCTATACCACCCATCATTCGATTAACATCTTTAGGTTTAACTCAAGTATCTGGGACTTACTCAGAGGTTTCACGTTCATTTGGTGGTACTTTATTACAAACTCTAAATAAAATTAAATTTCCATTAGCTATTCCAAGTTTAGTTATTGGATTTAATCAAACAGTAATTATGGCTTTCGCAATGCAGATTGTTACACCTTTAATTGGTGGAAAAGGATTAGGTTTGGAAGTATTTAATGGATTGGCAAGATCTGATACCGGTAGAGGGTTGGCAGCAGGTATAGGAATTGTATTATTAGCAATAATTATAGACAGAATTTCACTTGCTTGGACTAAAAAACAGAGAGAAGCTCTAGGTTTATAAGTCAAGTAAAAGCATCATTATTCACAGTTTACAAACTAGTAATTTTTGTTTTAGAATAAGTTTTTAATTAATTAAAAGAGAGGAAATAAATGAGGTTATCAAAAACAATATCAGCTCTATTTTTATCTTTCGTAATTTTACTTGCTAGTCTTACTCAGGCAAATGCAAAAAGATTACATGCTGCTATTGCTGACTGGACAGGTGGAATAATCACTTGTGAAGTTGCAGTAGCAATTCTTGAACGAGAAATGGGCTATAAAATTAAACAAACAGTTTTCCCGTCTGGTACTGGATTATGGGAAGCAATTGCAGCTGGAGAACTTGATTTCGCTTGCGAGAGTTGGCCAAGTTATGCAGAGGCAGACGATGTAATGTTTAATGAAGATTTAATTTATGACGGCAAAGTAGTAAAGTCTTATAAAGGAGATGGAACAGTTGATCTTTTAGGAACTACTGGAATCATCGGTATGTCAGATTACTGGATACCTAGATATGCTGCAGAAGAAATGGGCATTAAAACTTGGAGAGACCTAAACAAACATAAAGCTAAATTTGCAACTATTGAAACCGGCGGTAAAGGAAGATTAATTGGATGTCCTGTAGCTGGTTGGAACTGTCATGACCAAAAAAGACTTGATCTTTTAGGAATTGATTTCCAAGCAGATGAGCTAGGTACTGAAGCGGCTGCAATTGCAGAAGCAAAAGCTGCTTACATGAGAAAAGAGCCGTTCTTGTTATACTTATGGTCACCACACTGGTTCTTTGGTGAGTTTGACATGGTAGGAGTTCAACTTCCTGAATACAAAACTTGTGAAGGAGACACATTTACTGAAGCAAACAACTGGAAAACTTGCGGTACAGATGGATGGCCAGCAACTGGTTGGGATAAAGATTACACTATGAATTATGGAAATCCTGACACATTTGCTAAACCAGAACATGCTAAAGCAAAAGCTTTTTTTGAAAGAATGAAATTAGAAAACTTAGACCAAGCTAAGATGCTTGTTGAAGTTGACATCAAAAAAAGAGACGTTAAAGAAGTTGTAAATGAGTGGTTAGACAACAATCCAGATAAATGGAAAAGTTGGTTACCTAACTAATAATTAAACTTCAAAAAAATAATTAAGGGCTTTGTGGAAACAGAGCCCTTTTTTTTTACATGCATATAATACATAGAGGAATTGTAAATAAGAGTTACAAAGAAAACTGCTTAGAGTCTTTTCGAGCATCATTTAAAAAAAGATTTGGGATTGAAACAGATATTCATTCAACCAAAGATAAAAGGTTTGTATGCTTTCATGATTTTACTTTAAAGAGAATTTTTAAAATAAGCAAAAGTATCAAAAATATTAATTATGAAGATCTAAAAAAAATTAAAAATAAAAACTTTCAAATACCACCATTAAAAGAGGTTCTAAAAATTTCAAAAAAAAAATTTCCTATCTTTATTGAAATAAAGCCATTATTTAATAAAGAACTTTTATCTAATTTGATTAAAGAAACTAGAAGTTTTAAAAAATGTA
The DNA here is from genome assembly GCA_902562645.1 of uncultured Pelagibacteraceae bacterium. Lineage (GTDB taxonomy): Bacteria > Pseudomonadota > Alphaproteobacteria > Pelagibacterales > Pelagibacteraceae > Pelagibacter. The sequence continues at coordinate 16,801 of CACETY010000015.1, read as the reverse complement.
CTTTTATCTCTTTTAAGCATGAAAATATCTATAATCTTCTTAAACTTAACTCAAAACTATCAGTAGGTTTATCTTTTTCCAACAAATCTAGCATAAAATCTATTTTAAAAAGTAGCCTAAACAAAAAAATAAAATATCTAATATTAGATAAAAAGTTTTTAAATAGTCGAAGAATACAAATAATTAATAAAGAGAAATATTATTACACGATTAAAAACAAAAAGGAATTTTTGAAATATGAAAAAGATAACAATCTTATATTTGAAAACTTATGATTTATATTTTTTAAGATATTCCAATCTTCCAAGTATTTCATCTCTATCTAAATAATATCCTTGAAGATGACGATGACCTGAATTTGGGTCAAAAGCAGTTCTGCCGTGTAAAACACGCCTATTATTAAAAGAAAATATGTCTCCAGGTCCTAATCTAAATTTAATCTGAAACTTATCATCGTGTAGAAGATTTCCAAATCTATGGTGGGCTTTATAAACTTTATCCATTTTATCTGGATGACAATCTAAAGCATCCATTGTTGCAACACTAAATCTAATATCATGAAAATCTTTATCTTTTGTTAAACTAATTGCGGGTGCATGATAGCTTCTGTGAGATTCTTGAGTATAATCTTTATCTCTAAATTTAAGAGGCACAGAAACCAGTGTCTCAAATATATCTTTTTCATTTTGTCTAAGATAATCGGCTACAGCAAACCCATCTATTGCTGAAGAGTCTCCACCATTTGCATCATTTACTAAACAATGCAAAAACTGATAACCAGGTGGTAATTCAAACCAAGGTAAATCCATATGATTTCTTAAAGCATGCGCCGTGTATGCAGAATTATTTGGTTTTGGAATATTTATTACCTCAAAAGGGGTTTTAAAAAATGTTTCTCTGACATGGCTTATTCGATGAAGAATTTTAAAGCCTGATTTTTTTTCTGTTGGTGAGTTTTTAACTATGGCAATACCTTTATGATGTAATAGTTCAAGCCATTTTATTAAACCTTCATCAGAGTCAATTACTTCATCATGCTCAATGCATATACTTTCAAAATTATTTTTTAAGTTATTATCCCAAAGTTGATAAGGAGATATATATTTTTGTTTATTTTTGATTGTATAGCAATTTTCTCTTAACCATTTTGGGTCATAATAACTTATGTGTTCTCCCTCACTCCACTCAATTTCTAATTTACCATCATCATTAAGAGAGTATTTTTTAGGATTTATATCTTTAGAAACTTCTAAAATATTAAACATTCTATGTCGTGAATCTTTGTCATGCGCGGTTGGACAATTATCTCTTAGCCACATATAATTGAATTTACTCTCCTCCCCATCATTCCAAATAATTTGAAGGTAAGTGCTATTTTTTGAGATTTTAGAAATTGAATTCATGATAAATAATTATATAAAATGGTAAAAATTTCAATTCAATTAATGGTTGAAAGCTTTTTATTTATTTAATTGTAGGTTTGCTTTGATGCATTAAAAGAATTAGACTTTTAAAAAATGTCAAAAATTGAAATCAATAATGTATATAAAATTTTTGGACCTAAACCATCCAGCGTTCTTAAAATGGTTCAAGAGGGTGCTACAAAAGAGGATGTTTTAGAGCAAACTGGGCACACAGTTGGATTAGATAATGTTTCATTAAAAATTGAGGAAGGAGAAACCTTTGTGTGCATGGGTTTATCTGGATCTGGTAAATCTACGCTAATAAGACATTTAAATAGATTGATAGATCCTACTTCTGGGGAAATTTTAGTTGAAGGCAAGGATGTTACCACTCTCAATAAAGAGCAACTAATTGAATTTAGAAGGCAAAAAATGAGTATGGTATTTCAAAGGTTTGGCTTGTTCCCGCATAAGACAGTTTTACAAAACGTTGGTTACGGACTTGAAATGCAAGGCGTGGAAATTGAAAAAAGAAATGCTACTGCAATGGAGAAAATTGAGTCTGTAGGTTTGTCTGGATTTGAAAATCAATATCCAGCTCAACTATCTGGGGGAATGCAGCAACGAGTAGGACTTGCAAGAGCTTTAGCCACTGATACTGACATTATGCTTATGGACGAAGCTTTTTCAGCATTAGATCCATTAATAAGAAGTGACATGCAAAAACAATTGATAGATCTCCAAGCAGAATTAAAAAAAACTATAGTTTTTATTACTCATGATCTTGATGAGTCACTTCGATTAGGGGATCATATTGGAATTTTAAATGCTGGAAAACTTGTGCAAGTGGGAACGCCAGTAGAAATTATAATGAACCCGGCAGATGAATATGTTGAGGCATTTGTAAAAGATGTAAACAGAACAAAAGTTATAAAAGCAAAAATTATAATGAAACCTATTAACCAATCAGATGATATTGATAAATCAAACCTGATTAAAGTTGGAGAAGATCAATTTATCGAGGAATTTCTACCTCAAGTTGTTTGTAGTAATTCCAATTGCGAAGTTGTCGATAAACAAGGAAATGCAAAAGGTTATATATCTAATAAAGAATTACAAGAATCGCTGAGAAGCTCATAATTTATATTGTGCAGTTATGGAAAAAAACTTAAGCAAAATTGTTGATTTAGAAAAATATCCTATTCACGACTTACAATCTCACAAAATAAAAAAAATAATTGAAAAATGTAAAGCAGAATTAGAAAATGATAGTTGTTCAGTAATTCCAAACTTTATTTTACCAAATTCTTTAGCAGTTATGAGAAAAGAATTAGAGCAACAGCTAGATGAAGTTTATATGTCTAAAGAAAGTATCAATGCATATCTTTATGCAAAAGATGACCCCTCTCTTCCTAAGGATCATCCAAAAAGAATTTTTATGAACAGATACAATGGATATCTAAACTCTGATTGTTTTGCAAAAAATTCCGAAATGAAATTTCTTTACGAAACTGAAGAGCTACTTAAATTCGTGTCCGCTTGTCTAGGAATTTCTCCAATTTATAGATGGGCTGATCCCTTAGCTTGTCATGCTTATAATGTAATGGAGCCTGATGGTATATTGCCTTGGCATTTTGATAGTTGCGAATTTACTTTAAGTCTTATGATACAAAAACCAGAGCAAGGTGGGATATTTGAGTATTGTCCAAATATAAGAGAGCCAGGAAATGAAAGATTTGATGAAGTAAAAAAAGTGTTAGATGGAGATCGTTCAAAAGTTAAACAACTTGAACTAAAACCTGGTGATTTACAAATATTTAAAGGACGATTTACTATGCATAGAGTAACCAAAATAATAGGAAAAACCTCACGTTACATGTGTATACCAGCATATGTATTAGATCCATGGAGAGTAAATACACCTGAACATTCTAAAGCAATTTATGGAAAGGTGTTGCCCATACATATAGAAAGAAATAAAGTTAGATCTGACGGTTTAGCCGATTAAATAAAATAATGTCATATAATTTTAAAAGTAAAAAGATAATTATTTCTGCTGGTGCTACAGGAATTGGTTGGGCGACAGCAAAAGAGTGTCTTGAAAAAGGTGCAAAAGTATTTTTGTGTGACATAGATCTAAAATCAGTAAATAAATTAAAAAAACATCCATTAAATAATAAAAGATTGTTTAGTTTTCATTGCGATGCTTCAAATGAAAATGATGTGATTAATTTTTTTAAAGAAATTAAAAAAAAAACACAAAAAATTGATGCTCTAATTAATAATGTTGGAGTAGCAGGTCCAACTGGAACTATGGAAAAACTTAAGACAAAAGATTGGGAACAAACATTAAAAATAAATGTAATTAGTCATTTTATTTTTTCAAAATTAGCAATTCCGATGTTAAAAAAAAATAAAGGTGGATCTGTAGTTAATCTATCCTCTACAGCAGGTATATTTGGATTTCCATTAAGGTCTCCATACTCAGCAAGTAAATGGGCAGTTGTAGGGATGACAAAAACTTTAGCAATGGAATTAGGAAAGTTTAAAATTAGAGTAAATGCAATATGTCCAGGAACTGTCAAAGGAGACAGAATGGGTAGAGTAATCAGAGATAAAGCAAAATTTTTAAAAATTTCTAAGAAAGCTGTGGAAAGTGAATTTGTTTCTATGACTTCTCTTAATACTTGGGTTTACGAGAAAGATATTGGTAAAATGTGTTGCTATTTAATTTCTGATGAGTCTTCTAGAATTTCTGGTCAAGTAGTTGGTGTTGATGGTAACACTTTAAGAATGCATTAAGTTTTTATAAATTTTCAATAAATTCTAATAAGTGATTTTTTATTTGCTCAGGAGCCTCTATCAAAAAAGAGTGTTTTACCTTTGGTATTATAACCAATTTAGAAATTTCAGTCTCATTTGACATTCTTTCATTGTGAGAAGGTGTACAACCTCCGTCATTTTCTCCTGTCATAAATAAGCATGGCTTCTTAATTTCTTTTAACCATGAAATCATCTCAGTTTCTGCATAAATTTTAAATACATTGATAAAAACATCTTTGTCAGTATCTATAACTTGTTTTAATCTTCTTGATACAAGATCAGGATTTTTTTCAATGAAATCATCTGTAAACCACCTCGTGGTTAAATTTTTTAAAGTTTGTTCAACACCTTTATTTTTTAAATCAGAAATAACATTCCATACTTTTTGTTTATCATCATCAGATCTTCCTGCCACCGTTGATAATAAACCTACTGAAATTACTCTGTCAGGAAATTTTCTTGCATAAGCAGGAGCAATCATACCTCCTAGAGAATGCCCCATAAAATGCGCTTTTTCTATACCTGTTCTTTCTCTAACTCTCTCAAGATCTAAAACAAGATCATCTAGATTAAAATCTTTATTACTTACGGGTGATTTTCCATGGCCTCTTAAATCATAAGTTACAACTGTGAACTTATCTTTGAGTTTTGGAACTATGAACCTCCATGCATCCTCTGCTCCTCCTACTCCATGGGTAAAAAAAATTGCAGGTCCTGATCCTGTTACTGAATAATTACAATCTATGATACTCATAGATATTTATGCTACTTGTATGTTTGATTTTTTAAAGTATGGAATTATATTTTCACCAATTCTATGCATCGACTCTATTAAATCTTTTTGTGATTGGCCAAAACTTGAACTAAGAATAATCTCATCAACTCCAGCCTCGGCATAGACACTTAACTTATCAATCATCTCATTCAGAGGACAGATCAAAAGATTTTCTTTTAATTCATCTAAAGTTTGTTTTCTAGGCAAAGCTTCGATATTTCCTTCATTTACTTTACCAGGACCAGTAAACATATTATCAAACCGTTTGTAATATTCGTAAGCAAGTTTTGTTTTTTCTCTAGCTTCATTTTCATCTTTCGCTAAATAAGCCATACGTTGCATAGAAAGTTTTAGTAGTTTTCCCTCTTCTCCTAACTTTGCACAGCCTTCCTTAAACGCATTCACTCTACTTAATAAAAGATCTTTAGTACCTGACAATACTGTTGATTGAACATGAAATCCCCTTGATGCTGCATCTTTAATACTATCTAAATTCATAGCAGCTATCATCATTTGTACAGGATTACTTATTGGTCGAGGCATAATAGTAATTGGTTCAAAATCATAGAATTTACCTTTATATGAAACTTCTTTATTTTTTAACAATAATTGTAAAACCTCGAGTGACTCTATAAATTTTTCTTTTGATTTTTCTATGGGAGTTCCTAATCTTTGCATCTCCCAAGCAAAAGCACCTCTTCCAACACCTAAAATTAATCTGCCATCAGTTAAAATATCTGCTGTTGTGACTTCACCAGCATATGTTCTCATATCGTGAAGAGGTAAAACAACTATTCCAGTTGTGATTTTAATATTTTTTGTGATAGATGCAATTTTTACAGCCATCTGCAAAGGGGATGGCATCATAAGTAAATTTATTAAATGATGTTCAGGAATTGATACTGTTGCATAACCAAGTTTCTCTGCAACAACACATTCTTCCAACATATTTTTAAAATGTTGTTTCGAACCAACATTTGTATCTGGCATGTAGCTCGTTAAGAAGTGGTTAAAGTCCATATATTTAATTTACCATTTTAATTTTTTTTAAGATATCTATTTTCTAATTTTATTCTCATATTTTTTTCTAAATAGTTGTAAATTGACTAAATACTCATCTCTTATATTTGAAAGTCGATTAATTGATTTTCCTTTAGCTTGTTTTTTTGTACCTGAAATCAGCCTTTCTGAGAGTTTTTTTGACAATTTTGGCGCTTTAAGCTTAGTCCATGGAAGTTTTAGTGCTGGCCCAAATTGTTCTAACATATGCTTCATTCCATCCTTTCCCCCTGCTAAATGGAAAGTTAAAAATGTTCCCATTAAAGAGTATCTTAGACCAGGACCATCCTCTATGGCTCTATCTAAATCCTCAGTTGTAGCGTATCCTTCATTAATAATATGTAACGCCTCTCTCCATAAAGCTTCTTGAAGTCTATCAGATAAATAACCAGGTAATTCTTTTTTTAGAAGTATCGGATTCATTGAAATTGACTTATAAAATTTATTTGCATTTTTTAAAGATTTCTCACTAGTTTTTTTACTAGGAACTATTTCTACCAAAGGTAACAAATATACAGGATTGAATGGATGGCCAATAATACCTCTCTGAATATTTTTACATTTTGAAAAAATCTTTGATGGCAACAATCCTGAAGAACTTGATGAAATTAAAACATTTTTTTTGCAACTTTTAGAAATTTCCCTTATTAAAACAGTTTTTAAATTATAATTTTCTGGTGCACATTCTTGAATAAAATCAGCATCTTTAACTGCTTCTTCTAAAGATAGGAAAAATTTTAAATTATTTAAATTTATTTTTTTTTTGTTAAAAAGTTTTTTTACATATGGAAGTGCTCTTTTGATTTCGTTAATTAAAATTTTTTTTTGTTTAAGATTTTTATCATAAGCATAAACGATTTTATTATGTGCTAGAAATCTTATAATCCAACCTATTCCGATTACTCCTGTCCCAACTACAGCAACTTTTTTAATATTTAACATTACTTGTGTTTAACAAGCTTAAGTTTTGTCCTAGTTTCCTCTGCTGTCATTATTGATGCTCCAAGATCTGTAACTATCCTTATTGCTTTCTCTACTAATTGAGCATTTGTTGCTAGTTTGCCTTTTGATAAATATAAGTTATCCTCCAAACCTACTCTTGGGTTTCCTCCCATTACAACTGTTTGAGCTACAAATGGCATTTCGTTTTTTGAAATTGCAAAACCTGACCACACTCCTTCTTTAGGCATTATGTCTTTCATGGCTTGCATTGCTAATGGGGTAGCAGGAGCTCCCCAAGGAATACCTAAACACATTTGAAACATTGGTGGATCATCAAGTAAACCTTCTTTGTACAATTGCGATCCAAACCACATATTTCCTAAATCAAATGCCTCTATTTCTGGTTTAACTTTAATTTCTTGTAATTTTTTTGCAGCCTTTCTCAAATCATTTGGTGTATTAACTGTAATTACAGAACCGTCTCCAAAATTTAATGTACCAGCATCTAAAGTACAAATTTCGGGTAAAAATTGTTCTGCATTAGCTATTCTTTCCATTACATTTGCCATATCAGTCATTGGACCAAACTCTAGTGGATTTTTACCTTGACCAATGTCTAAATCTCCACCCATCCCAGTTGTTAAATTTAAAATGACATCTGTTTCGCTTGATCTAATTCTATCTACTACTTCTTTATATAATTCCAGTCTTCTGCTTGGCGTACCGTCCTCTTCTCTAACATGAATATGAGCTATTGCAGCTCCTGCCTTTGCTGCTTCTATTGCGGATTTAGCTATTTGCTCAGGAGTTTTTGGTAAATCAGGATGTTTGCTTGCAGTATCTCCAGACCCAGTAACTGCGCATGAGATAAAAACGTTATTGTTCATAATTTATTTTTCAACTATATTTTAAATTCATACAAATGGAAATATCTGAATTACAGAAAGAATTAGCTGCTACTTTTAGATGGACAGCAAGACTAAATATGCACGAGGGTGTTGCAAACCATTTTAGTGCATGCGTCCCTGACTCCTCTGATTTTTACGTAAATAAGGCAGGCATTCATTTTAGTAATATGAAGGCAAGTGATTTAATCTTGGTAACTAAAGAAAATAAGGAAGAACTAAAAAATAAACCAGACATAATTGATCCAACAGCTCTATATATACATAGCGCGATACATGAAAAAGCACCACATGCAAGATGCATTTTTCATGTTCACTCAAAATATGCAACCGCCCTCTCCACTCTTAAAGATCCTGTTATGAAACCTATCGATCAAAATACAATGATGTTTTACAATAGAGTATCTGCATTCAAAGAATTTGGAGGTCTAGGACTAGAAGAAGAGTCTATTAAGATGGCAAATGCTTTAGGAAACAAACAACACATGTTACTTGCAAATCATGGAATTTTAACCACAGGAAGAACAGTGGCTGAAGGTTTTAACTCTCTTTATTATTTTGAGAGAGCAGCAGAAACATATCTTACAGCTCTATCAACAAACCAGGAACTTAATGTTGTAAGCCATGAAATTGCAGAAAAAACTGCAGAGGAACATGAAAATTTTCCCACAGATTTCGCAAATTTATTTTTATCTCAAATAAGGATCATTTTAGATAAAGAAGAGCCAGATTATAAAAATTAAGATGGACTTAGATAAATTAAAAGTAAGAAGAAGTTTTATATTTACACCGGGGCTTCACCCTGAAATGTTTCCAAAAGCGATTGCATCAGGTGCTGATATGGTTTGTATTGAATTAGAAGATGGGATAGCAATAAATGACAAAGAACAAGCACGAAAAAATACTATAGAAGCTCTTAAAACGCTCGAAGTTAAAAATGATGTAGAACTGGTTGTGAGGTTTAATAATCAAAGAACTAAATTTGGTCTTTTAGATCTAGAAGCTTTTATCTCAAGCAAAGTAAATCTAAAGGCTATTATGTTACCAAAAGTTAAAACACCAGATGAAATAACATTTATAGACGATCTACTTACAGACTGTAATTTAGATACCGATCTTCATGTTATTATGGAAACAAATGAAGCTTTAGAAAATATTTATAATATTGCTCATGCTAGCAAGAGAATAGTAGCTTTGTATTTTGGTGGAGTTGATATGGCAGCAGAACTTAGAGTTGAAAATAAATGGGAAAATCTAGTTCATGCAAGATCAAAGTTGGTTCATGCAGGAGCTAGTGTCGGTGTAGATGTTATAGATGTGCCTTATTTAGATTTAGAAAACATGGATGGAATGAGAAAAGAAGCCGAACAAGTTAGAAATCTTGGATTTACTGGAAAAGGCTCTATTCATCCAAAACAAATTCAAATTTTAAATGAGGTATTTACACCTCCAAAAGATGAAATTACTAAGGCAAAAAAAATATTAGAGGAATTTAATAACTCAAATACAGGTTTAGTAGTTATAGATGGAAAACTAATTGAAAAACCTGTCCTAAGAGAAATGAAAAGAAAAATACTAATAGCTGATAAAATTAATAAAAGTTAAAAATGTCATATCATCTTGCAACCAGAAAAATAATCAAAGAGTGGACAGATTATAATGAACATATGAATATGGCTTATTATATCTTAATCTTTGATCAAGCATGGGAAACAATGCTTAATAAATTTCAAATGGGTGGCGAAAATGCAAAATCAAATCTGAGAAGCACTATGGTTGTTGAAACCAGAACCACTTACGATAATGAAGTTAAAGAAAATCAAGAAGTAGAGGTATATTGCACACATTTTGATCATGACAAAAAAAGATTACATTTAAAATGCGAGATGTATGAAAAGGAGACTAAAACTCTTGCTGCCACTATGGAGAGTTTATCCCTTTATATTGACTTGGGAAAAAGAAAGGTTACTGAATTCGAGGAAGATAAGCTAAAAATAATGGGTGAATTTATTAATGAAAATAAACCAAGTTTTAAGTCTGAAAATTTAGAATTATCTGGTAGGTTAAAAAAATAAACAATGGAAATTAAATTAATATCAGGGGCATTAGGTGCAGAAGTAAATGGCATCGATTTAAAAGATAGCTCTTTAGAAAATTGGAAGAAGATAAATAATCTATTATTAGAACACAAAGCTCTTTTCTTTAGAGATCAAGATATTACATCGGAAGAACAGATTAATTTAGCAAAACATTTTGGTCCATTAGAAAGACACATTTATGTTAAAGGAAGAAAAGATTATCCTGAAATATTAAGAATAATCAAAGCTCCGGAAGAAAAGAGACAATGGGGTGAAACTTGGCATACTGATGTAAGCTATAATCCTAAACCAACAAAAGTAATTATCTTAAGATCAATTAAAGTTCCACCAGTTGGTGGAGATACAATGTTTTCTAATATGGAAATCGCTTACGATACATTAAGCGACAAAATTAAAGATAAGGTTAATGATAAGAGAGCCATTCATAGCTCTTTAGGAGCAGCAGCATTTGTTGATGCATATAAGGAAATGGAAGGTAATGGTAATCTAGATGAATATTCAAATTCCCATCCAGTAGTTAGAACTCATCCTGAAACAGGAAAAAAAATTTTGTATGTAAATTCAATGTATACAAAAAGAATTTTAGATTTAGATGAAAATGAAAGTTCAGATATTTTAAATGAAATATTTTTACATCAAGAAAGACTTGATTTTACATGCAGGTTTAAATGGACTGAAAATGCTGTAGCAATTTGGGACAATAGAAGCACCCTTCACCAAGGTTTGACTGATTTTTTTCCTGGCAGAGGATTGGGCCATGAAAGAGTTATGGACAGGATTGCAGTCGAGGGTGATCATCCAAACTAAATGCAAGCTTTCGATTATCTCATAGTTGGTGCTGGTTCAGCTGGATGTGTAGTAGCTAACAGATTATCTGAGAATGCTAAAAATTCTGTAGCTATTTTTGAGGCAGGTGGATCAAGTGATATTTGGAAGGTTAAAATGCCATTAGCTCTTCTATATACAATGCATGACCCCAAATATAATTGGAAATATTATTCAGAACCTGAACCATATTTAAACAATAGACGTGTTTTTTGCCCTAGAGGAAAAATGATTGGAGGATGCTCATCTCATAATGGGATGGTTTTTGTAAGAGGTAATAGAGATGACTACACCAGATGGGAAAATTTTGGTTTAGATAACTGGTCTTATGATAAAGTTCTTCCTTATTTTAAGAAGATTGAAACTTGGTCTGAAGGTGAAAATCAATACAGAGGTTCATTGGGACCCCTTCCAGTAAATTTATCTAAAAATTCAAATCCATTATTTAAAGCATTTATTGATGCTGCAGCTGAAGCAGGTCACAAAACAAATATAGATATGAATGGTGAGGAACAAGAAGGTTTTGGCATGCTTGATACTACAATGCATCAAGGCGAGAGAGCTGGAGTTGCCAAGTATTATTTAAACCCTGTTAAAAATAGAAAAAATTTAAATATTTTAAAAAACTCATTTGTAGAAAAAATACTATTTGAGGGAAAAAAAGCAGTTGGTCTTCAAGTAAAAATAAATAACAAGGTTGAAAAGATTTATGCAAATAAGGAAGTCATTTTGAGTGGAGGATCTATAAATTCTCCACAATTATTAATGTTATCTGGTATAGGCGACGAAAACCATCTTAGAGATAATGGTATTGAAGTTATTTATCACTCAAAGGGTGTTGGAAAAAATTTACAAGATCATCTTGAAACTTATATACAACAAAAATGTAAAACTCCTAATACACTTTACACATACACAAAATTAATACCTAAAATTTTAGCAGGTATGCAATGGTTTATGTTTAAATCTGGACCCTGCTCAAAATCATTTTTAGAGGCTGGTGGTTTTGCAAAGTCATCGCCTGATAGAAAAGTTGCTAATATTCAATTTCATTTTTTTCCATCATTTGTGATAAATCATGGCCTAGAAGAACCTGACACACATGGTTATCAATTACATGCAAGTCCAAATCATCCAAAAAGTAGAGGTGAAATAACACTAAATTCCTCAGATCCATACGATTATCCTAAAATTTTATTTAACTATTTAAAAGAAGAAGAGGATCTTAAACAAACAAGAGAGTGTATTCATGTTGCAAGAAAAATTCTATCTCAGCCAGCTTTAGCAGAGCATGCTGGTGATGAAGTTGGGCCAGGTTTTGATGCACAGTCAGATGATGAATTAAATGAATATATTAAATCTAAAGCAGACACTGCGTATCATCCTTGTGGAACATGCAAAATGGGAGTTGATGATATGGCAGTAGTAGACCAGGATTTGAAGGTAAATGGAATTGGAAATTTAAGAGTGATTGATGCATCAGTGATACCTGAAATACCAAGTGCAAACCTAAATGCTCCTACACTTATGATTGCCGAAAAAGGCTCAGAGGCAATTTTAAATAATTAATATTATTATCATTACTGATTTGATAAGGTGTCTCATGGATACAAACCAAAATACCAGAGGTATTTTTTTTATAATGACTGGTATGGCCTTTTTTTCAATACAAGACTCTTTAATTAAATTTATTTTTGAGGATATTGCCTTATTCGAGCTTTATTTTGGAAGAACCCTTATACAATCAGTATTTTTGTTATCCTTTGTTTTAATAACTAAAAAAACAATATCTTTAAAAACACATTACCCATTATTAACATTAATAAGAGTTATATGTTTTTTCTTTGGTTTTAGTTTTTTTTATATTTCGCTGACTTTTATGACGCTTGCTATGACAAGCGCACTATTTTTCTCCTGCCCGTTCTTTATGTCTATGTTTGCTAAATTTTTCTTAAAAGAAAAAATTGGAATTAGAAGATGGAGTGCAATTGTAGTTGGGTTTGTTGGAGTATTGATTGTTTTAAATCCATCTTTGGATGATTTTAATTTCTTTAAATTAGCACCTGTAGCATGTGCCCTTTGCTATTCAATCTCGATGACAATAACAAAATATACATCTGATAAAGATAGTATTTATACCCAAATGACTTGGCTTTATATTTTTGCATTATTTGCAAGTTTGGTAATATTTTTTGTTAGCGGCGATGGAAAATTTAACACTTTTACAGATCCAACTTTACAATTTATTGTGAGAGAATGGTTTACAAATCCATCTGATGCTTGGCCTTATGTTTTAATAATGGGGATAGTTGCATCGATTTCGTTTTTTTGTGTATTTACTGCTTATAGTATTGCCTCACCATCAGTTGTTTCATTATTTGAGTATTCATACATAGTGTTTGCTATGGTAGCTGGTTATATATTATTTGAAACAATACCAGTACCAAGAACTTTTCTAGGTGCATCAATAATTATTGGTGCTGGCGTGTATATTTATTTTAGAGAAAAAGTCCGAGGACAAATGATTGCCACAGATACACCAGCGAATAGATGATAAGAAAAAATTATATTCCAACAATAAATATAAATCCTATTCTAAAAAATAATTTCAATTCAAAAGCAACATTAAAAATTACAAGGGAAATTGAAAAAGCTTGTGTTGAGGTTGGTTTTTTTCAAATAGTCGGTCATGGAATAAAATTAAAAAAAATAAATAAAGTATGCAAAATCGGAGAAAATTTTTTTAAATCAAATAAGTACAATAAATTTAAATTGGCTCCAAAGAAATGGAATAAAAAGAGTAAAAATATTTATCGAGGATATTTTCCAAATGATGTTAATGGAAAAGAAGGATTAGACTTAGGTGACTTAAAAGTAACAAAGGATTTTTCAAAAAAAACTAGAAATCAATACATCGAGCATTTAAGTATAGAGAGGTCATTTAATAAGCTATCTATTGCAAAACTAGCAGATTATTTTGAAAATTTATTTAATTTAAGCGAAACTCTTTTTAAAAGTATTATAAAACTTTATAAAAAAGACCCCAATTTATCTAAAAAAGCCTTTTCGAGATTAAAAACACTTAGCACTTTAAGATTTAATTATTACCCAAATCAATCTAAACCAGTTGAAATATCAAAACAAGATGGGGTCGCACTTGGATGCGAAACACATGTTGATAGTGGTGTTTTCACAGTTTTATATCAAAATAAAAAAGGAGGTCTTCAAGTTCAAAACCGGAAAACAAAAAAATGGCATAATGTTCCTTTCAATAAAAATGCCTTGGTAGTGAATACAGGTAGAGCGCTAGAATATTTAAGCAAAGGTAAGTTTAAAGCAACAAATCATAGGGTATTGTGGAATAAGCAAAAAAGGCTCTCTATTCCTTTCTTTTTTGAGCCTTCTTATGACTTTAAAATGAATCTTTCCTTTTTAAATAAGCGAAGATTTAGTAACGATGGCATTAGATATGATAAATTTCTAAATAAGTCTTTAAAAAAATTCGTTGAATATCAAAGATAAGAATAATAATATTGTCATATAAAGCGATACATAACTCGTCGTAAAATCTTATACGAAAGTGGGATCGGTCGTCTTTAAATTTATTTTTAAAGGAGGCTTTAATGAAGTTTGGTTATTTTTGTAATACCACAAATTGGACTCACAAACCATATCACCAGCTATTAGATGAGACTAAAGAAATCACAGAATTTTGTGATCAAAATAATTGGAATTCAATATGGTTTACAGAACATCACTTTAATCATGAGGGAATGGAGTCGTGTACTAATCCCTTAATGTTAGGAGCAGATGCTGCAGCAAGAACAAAAAATATAAGAATAGGACAAGCTGCAAATGTAATTACTTTTCATAACCCAATTAGATTGGCAGAAGATATCGCTACACTTGATCAACTTTCTAAAGGAAGAGTAGAAGTTGGGGTTGCCAGAGGAGTTTATGGTCGAGAAGCAATAAATTTAAATAAAGAAGCAGATTTAAAAGATCAGGCAAAAAACTTTAGATTATTTGCTGAGACATTAGAAATTTTAAAAAAAGCTTGGTCAGAAAAATTTTTTAATCACGAAGGAGAATTTTATACTTATCCATCACCTAACTATGTGTGGCAACACGATATGAGTCCACCTAGTGAAGAATTTATGAATATGGAAGATAGCACTATGAAAAAAATTAGTGTTCTGCCTAAGCCATATCAAAATCCACATCCTCCAATACATCAAGTTGTTGATGGTATAAGATCTATTGAGTGGGCTGCAGAAAATAATATTAATGTAATTATGTGGATACCTACTGTAAAAGCACTCAAAATAAGATTTGAAGCATACAAAAATAAAAGATCAGAAGTTACTAAAAAAAATGTTCCTTTGGGAGAAGGAGTAACTCTTGTTAGAGATATGTTTGTTGCAGATACAATGGAAGAAGCTAAAGAGAAAGCTGGCGAACATATGGTAAATTACATGAGATGGGTTTGTCACTGGAGAGGTCTAGGAAATCATATGGATCCAGGTGAAGAACTCCCACAAACAGAGGGGAAATTAGATCTTCTTAACTATGAGTTTTTACACAAGAGAAATATGTTATTTGGTACTCCTGAATATGTAACAGATAAGATTAAAGAACTTCAATCAGAGCTTAATCTTCAAAATCTTCAAGTCTGGTCTAACTTTCCAGGTGTTAAACATGAAGATTGTATGAAAAGTATTAAATTATTCACTGAAAAAGTAATGCCTAACTTTAAAGATGATCTAGATACTGAAGTTAAAAAAGTATCGTGATTAAGTCCAAGAATACCTTGACTGGTGGTCAAGCGGCAGTGAAATCCCTAAAAAAAGAAAAAGTTAAACACGTCTTTGGTTTAATTGGCTCTGCCACAATGGAAATGTTTGATGCGTTGTATCATGAAAAAAAAATTAAATTTATAGGTGTAAGAGATGAAAGAACAGGAACTCACATGGCCGATGGTTATGCGAGAGCTTCTAATCAACCTGGTGTTATTATTGCAGGACAAAACGGTCCAGGAGCTACTAATCTGGTTACAGGAATTGCTCAAGCAAAAGCAGCATTTTCGCCTGTTGTATCAATTGCGGGTTTATATTCTACCAAGGATAAAATGGAAGATGCATTTCAAGGACTTGATCAACAGTCACTATTCAATCCAATAACCAAAAAAACTTGGACTGTAAAAAAGGCAAGTCATATTCCAAAAACTTTCAGTGATGCATTCAATCTTGCAATGTCACCAAGGAGAGGTCCAGTTTGTATAAACTTACCAAGAAACGTACTTTCAGATACATCAAAATTTAAAATCAATGAAAATAAAAAGTCTTTTAAAAGTGAAAGTAATTTGAAAAGCAAAAAAGATTTAATTCAGAAAACAACAAAACTTATTCTTAATTCTAAGAGAACTGTAATTGTTGCTGGTGGAGGTATAAAATATAATTCAAAATTTAAATCTGTAACTGATCTTGCTGAATTTTTAAACGTTCCAATAGTAACAGCAGCTGGACACGGAGATGCGATACCATTTAGTCACAAACTAAATGCTGGACAAATGGGGCCAAGAGGCAATTTAGTTGCTTCAAGACTGATGAAAGAAGCAGAACTTATTATTGCATTAGGAACAAGACTTGGTTTTAATTCTACTTTCTATTCTTACGATAACATAAACAAGAAAGCTAAAATTGTTCAAGTTGAACTAGAAAAACAAATGTTAGGAAGATATTTTCCTATAAGTATTGGTATTCATGGCGATGCTGCAAATGTGGCAAATCAAATGTTGAATGATTTAAAAAAACAAAAGAAAATTTTAAATTATAAAGAATGGACAAATAATTTTTTATTAGAGAGATCAAAGTTTTTAATAAATAGGGATAATATAAAATCTAAAAATTATCCAATACAACCAAATGGACTATTCAAAGAGTTAAGAAAAGTTCTTCCTAAAAATTCAGC
>CACETY010000014.1 GCA_902562645.1 uncultured Pelagibacteraceae bacterium | reverse complement strand
TTTTACCATATGACTATAGATCTTAAAACTGTAAAACACATATCAAAATTAGCTAGAATCTCACTAGATGAAAAAAAAGCAGAAAAACTAGCAACTGATATGAATTCAATATTTGAATTTATTGAAAAATTAAATGAATTAAATACAGATAATGTTGAACCATTAACTTCTATAGCTGAAACAACGTTAAGATTTAGAGATGATAAAATAACTAGTGAAAATATAAGAGAAAAAATATTAAAAAATTCACCAGAAAAAAATGATGATTTTTTTGTTGTACCGAAAGTTGTTGAGTAATGTCTGAAATAACATCTTTAACACTTTATGAATTAATTAAAAATATTAAAGAGAAAAAAATATCTTCAAATGAAGCTGCAAAATCTTTTGTTGATAGAGCTGAAAAGTCAAAAAAAATAAATGCATATGTAACTGAAAATTTTGAAAATTGTCTTAAACTTTCAAAAAAGTTTGATGATAAGCCAAATTTTGATTTAAAACTTCCAGGCATTCCAATTGCTGTAAAAGATCTCTTTTGCACAAATGAAGTAAGAACAACAGCTGGAAGCAATATCTTAAATAATTTTGTACCAACCTATGAATCTACTGTAACACAAAATATATGGAACGAAGGAGGCATATTGCTTGGCAAACTTAATTGTGATGAATTTGCAATGGGATCATCTAATGAAACAAGTTTTTTTGGCAATGTTCAAAACCCAATCGCAGAAGATTTAGTTCCTGGTGGATCATCTGGTGGTTCTTCAGCGGCTTTAGCAGCTAATTTAACACCTGTAACAATAGGCACTGACACTGGTGGATCTATTAGGCAACCTGCCTCCTTCACTGGTACAGTAGGACTAAAACCTACTTATGGCAGCTGTTCAAGATATGGAATTGTTGCTTTTGCATCATCTCTAGATCAAGCAGGTCCAATGAGCAAAGATGTCAAAGATAGCTCCATTCTTTTAGAGGTGATCTCATCATTTGATAAAAAAGATTCAACCTCAATTGATTTTAAAAGAAATAATTATTCATCAGAGCTAACTAGAAATATTAAAGGTTTAAAAATCGGTATTCCAAAAGAATATAGAGTTGATGGGATGCCAGACGAAATTGAGAAACTTTGGAAAAAAGGTATTGAGTATGCAAAAGATTGTGGAGCAGAAATAATTGACATTTCATTACCTCATACTAGCTATGCTTTACCAACTTATTATATTGTAGCCCCAGCTGAAGCATCATCTAATTTAGCAAGATATGATGGTGTTAAATATGGTCTAAGATCTTCCGGGAAAAATTTAATTGATATGTATGAAAAAACTAGATCAGAGGGATTTGGTGAAGAAGTAAAGAGAAGGGTAATGATTGGCACCTATGTTTTATCTTCTGGATATTATGATGCTTACTATCTTAAAGCTCAAAAAGTTAGACAATTAATTAAACAAGATTTTGACCAAGCTTATAATAAAGTAGATGCTATTTTGACACCTTCAACACCTAGTTCTGCATTTAAAATAGGAGAAAAATCTAATGATCCAGTTTCAATGTATTTAAATGATATATTTACTGTTCCAGTAAACCTTGCAGGTTTACCTGGAATTTCAATACCTGCAGGTGTAGATAAAAATAATTATCCGTTGGGTTTACAAATAATAGGTAAACCGTTTGATGAACAAACAGTTTTAAATATTGCTTATTCAATGGAGGAAAAAATCAATTATAAAAATAATATAACTGATTGGTGGATGAAATAATGTCTAAAAATAATTCGGAATATTTAATTGAAAGAAATGATAATGTTTATGAAGTTGTTATAGGACTTGAAGTTCATGCTCAAGTAACATCAAATTCAAAACTTTTTTCATCTTCTTCTACAAAATTTGGTGCTGAACCTAATACTCAAGTAAGCTTAGTTGATGCAGCTTTTCCAGGCATGCTTCCAGTAATTAATGAATTTTGTGTTAAACAAGCTATAAAAACTGGCATTGGTTTAAGAGCTAAGATCAATAATAAGTCTGTTTTTGATAGAAAGAATTATTTTTATGCAGATTTACCTCAGGGTTATCAAATTTCACAATATAAATACCCAATAGTGGGTGAGGGTAATGTTATTTTGGATATGCCTGAGGGTCAAAAACAGGTTGGAATAGAAAGATTACATCTAGAGCAGGATGCAGGTAAAAGTATTCATGATATTGATCCTAGTAATACACTAGTTGATCTTAATAGATCAGGTGTAGCTTTAATGGAGATTGTTAGTAAGCCTGATCTAAGATCACCAGATGAAGTGAATGCTTATATAAAAAAACTTAGATCTATTATGAGATATTTAGGAACTTGCGATGGGAACATGCAAGAGGGATCCTTAAGAGCTGATGTTAATGTGTCTGTAAGAATAAAAGGCTCAACAGATTTAGGAACAAGATGTGAAATAAAAAATGTTAATTCTATTAAATTCATGCAAATGGCAATTATTTATGAAGCAAATAGACAAGTCGATTTAATAGAAGAAGGTCAAGAAATAGATCAAGAAACAAGGCTTTTTGATACAAAAAAAAATGAAACAAGATCAATGAGGTCTAAAGAAGATGCTCATGATTATAGATACTTTCCAGATCCAGATTTACTTCCATTAGAAGTTACAGATGAATTTATTGATAAACTAAAATCTGAAATCCCTGAATTACCAGATGATAAAAAGAAAAGATTTATTGATGAATTTAAAGTGTCACCTTATGATGCAACAATACTGGTCTCTGATATTGATACAGCTAAATATTTTGAAGAAGTTGTTGCCAAAATGGGTAAAAACCGTGACATGAAACTAGCCGTAAATTGGATTACAGGAGAATTATTTGCAGTTTTAAATGAAAAAAATATTGAAATTGCTCAAAGTCCAATAAGTGCAAAAAATTTGGCAAAATTGATTAATTTAATTAAAAATGGAACAATCTCTGGAAAAATTGCTAAGACAATATTTGAGTTAATGTTAGATGGTGACATAGACCCTCAAATAATTGTTGAGGAAAAAGGGTTAAAGCAAGAAAGTGATCCAAAAGCATTAGAGGCATTAATTGATAAAATAATCAATGATAACAGAGAAAAAGCCATTGAGTATAAACAAGGAAAAGAAAAGCTATTTGGCTTCTTTGTTGGACAGGCAATGAAAGCCTCTGGTGGAAAAGCTAACCCTCAATTAATTAACGAAATATTAAAGAAGAAACTTTAATTTTAAAAAAACCTTTAGTCATTATATAATTAAAATAGATGGGTAAGAATATTGAAATTTCTGAAAAAATTGAAAAATATATTAATAATTTTAGTTTTAAACTAAACTCAGTTCAAAAAGAAATTATAGATTATAATAATACCCTTGGAAATGAAAAGAGAATGCAAGTAGCAATTTCTCAATGTCATTTTCTCCATTTAATAATAAAAATATCTAATATAAAAAATGTGCTTGAGATTGGAACTTTTACTGGTTTAAGTGCACTTTCTATTGCCCTCGCACTTCCTGATGATGGAAAGCTTACAGCACTTGATAAAGACAAAGAGACAAACAAGATTGCAGTAAGTTTTTTTAAGAAAGCTAATCAAGATAAAAAAATTCAAACGATTGTAAAACCTGCGCTAGATAGTTTAGATGAATTAAAAAAACATAAATATGATATGGTTTTTATTGATGCTGATAAGCTTAACTACAAAGAATATTATGAAAAATCATTAAAGATAATAAAAAAAGGTGGTTTGATAATTATTGATAATGTTTTATGGCATGGCGAAGTTGCAGATGAAGATAATATGGATAAATTTACATTAAATATTAGAGAATTAAATGAGCATGTATCAACTGATGATAGGGTAGAGCAAATAATTATCCCATTAGGAGATGGAATGACTGTTTGTAGGGTTTTATAATGTTCAATATTTTTGGTTTTTATAAATTTAAAAAACTTAATAATCTCAAAAAATTAAAAAATAGATTAGAAAATAATCTTAAAGATTATGAAATTAGGGGAACAATAATAATTTCATCCGAAGGTGTTAATGGAACAATTTCAGATAAAAAAAATAACCTTTCAAAATTCAATAAACTTCTAAAAAAAATATTATCTATAAAAAAATTTAATTCAGAAAATAATTCTAATAGTAAATTTAATCCATTTCATAAACTTAAAATTAAAATCAAAAAGGAAGTTGTTCCAATGGGTTTTAAAGTTAGAAACTACAATTATCCAAAGAACAACCTCAATCCAAGGGAATGGAATAAAATAATTAAAAAAAAAGACACAGTTTTGATAGATGCACGGAAATCTTTTGAGTATGATGTGGGTACTTTTAAAAAATCTTTAAATCCAAATATAGAAAACTTTCGTGAATTTCCTAAATATTTAAATCAATTTAAAAATAGTGAAAATATAGCAATGTTTTGTACAGGTGGTATCAGGTGCGAAAAAGCAAATATTTATTTGAAAAAAAAAGGATTTAAAAATGTATATATTTTAAAAGGCGGAATTATCAACTATCTGAATAATATTAATAAAAAAAATAGTCAATGGAACGGTGAATGTTTTGTTTTTGATAATAGAGTTTCAATAAAACATGGCTTGAAGCAGGGCAGTTATTCAATTTGTAGTGGTTGCAGAAAACCTCTTTCTATCAAAGAAAAAAAATCTTCTAAATATTTAGAAGGCATTCATTGTCCAAAATGTCACGATTATTTAACAGATGATCAAAAATCAAGATTTGAAATGAGACAAAAGCAAATAATACTTGCAAAAAAAACTGGCAAGAGACATATCTTCAAAAAAGAATATTAATTAAATTATAATTTTTATGGATTTGCTTAAAGAAAATATTCCTGTGCTTGTAAGAAAACTTGCAATACCAGCAAGTGTAGGTACGCTTTTTCAAACCTTATACAATATTGTTGATACTTTTTATTCAGGGCTAATCTCGCCTGAAGCACTTTCTGCTCTCAGTAAATCATTTCCAATATATTTTATTATTGTTGCAACATCTATTGGTGTTACTGTAGGTGGAACTTCATTGATAGGAAATAGTATTGGTGAAAAAAATGAAAAAAATGCTTCGTATTATTTTACTCATATTATAATTTATGGTTTGCTAATTTCAGTTTTTATAACATTTATAGGACTCTATTTTTCAGAAAAGGTATTTAATCTGATGGGATCAACTCAAGAAATTACAAATTTGGGTCTCCAATATACAAATATTATGTTTTATGGATCATTTCTTTTTTTCCTTGTTGTATCACTTAACTCTTTATTACATGCAGAAGGAGATACAAAAACATACAGAAACGTTCTGGTTTTAAGTTTTCTACTAAATATAATTTTAAATCCTATCTTAATATTTGGGTTTTTATTTATTCCAGCAATGGGAATGATGGGAATAGGCTTATCAACAATTATTGCACAATTAATCGCATTTATTATTATTCTTTTTAAAGTTTTACAAAATCCACGTGTTAAAAAAATTACAATTGAATATTTTAATGTAAAATTTATTTTTTTAAAAAATATTTTCTTTCAATCAATGCCAATATCTATTGCAATTTGTGGATATGCTGTAGCAGCTACATTTATTTTCACTTATGTTGGTCAGACAAGTGAACTAGCAGTTGCTGGGTATGGTGCAGCTACGAGAATAGAGCAGGTTGTTTTACTGCCAATACTGGGAATAAATACTGCAATAATCTCAATTATAGCTCAAAACTTTGGTGCAAATAACTTTGATAGAGTTAAAGAGACTTACTTCGTTTCAATTAAATATGGCCTTATCTTGATGGTTTTTTCAGGGATATTAGTTTATTTAACAGCCGATATAGTTCCAAGGTTTTTTTCTAGCAACGAAGTGGTATTAGAATATGGAAGAAGGTATTTAAAAATTGCAGCTTTCATATTACCGGCTTATCCAATTTTCTTTTTATCTAATGGATTTTTTATGGGTTTGAAGAAGTCAAATTATGCAATGGTCAATAATATGATGAGAAATGTACTAGTGCCAATATGTGTTTTCTATTTAGCTAAATACTTATCAGCAGACTTTGATACTTTTTTTTGGCTATGGTTTGTTTTTCAGTGGACACTATCTATACTTTTATTTACGTATGTGAGTTATTATATAAAAAAAAAATTAGATAAATCTAGCACTGTCCTTAATCCACAACCATAAATCTTCAGAAAAGGATCTTCTTACAAAAAGATTAATTTCATTTATTTCTTTATGGTGGATAATCACATCTGTATGATTTAACAGGGTTTGTGTAACTGAGTTTTTAGTTTTTTTGAAACTTTCATAATTAAATGGTGATCCAGAGGAAAGAAGATCAAAAGTCTTATTGCCTTTTATATTAATACAAATCCATTGATTTGAGACATCAACGACTGAACCAAAATTAAGTTTTGAAATTTCATTAAAAAGGTTATTGAATAATTGTCGATCTTCACCGTTAAAATATACTAACCATTCGTCTGGACTTAGCCAAAGTGTATTGTATTGTTGATTTGATGAACTTGTATTCGGCTCAATAGGTAAAATTATAGATAAGATTTTTCCTATTTTGGTAAAAAATTCTTTTTTTTTTCCTCTTAAATTTATTTTTACATTTGGTTCAGATAATGAAATTTCGATACCTTCAAATGAACCTTTTTCAAATTTAGGATATTCTTGATTAAGCATTAATCCTCTTATTTTCTTTATCTAGAAAAACTGAGTCAGACACTATTACATTTATGTTTTTATTTTCCATTGGTACAATAAGTTTTTGGCCATTCATTTTTTTTCCACTTTTAACGACTGCAAGTGCGATTGATTTATTTAAATTTGGGCTAAAGTAACTTGATGTTACATGACCAATCATTTCTATTGGTTTTTTGTTTATATCAGAAACAATCTGTGCTCCTTCTTCTAAAACTTCATTTGGATCATCTGTGAGTAATCCTACAAGTTGTTTTCTATCTTCTCTAATAGTATCACTTCTATAAAGTGATCTTTTTCCAATAAAATCATATTTTTTTTTGCTAACTATCCAATCCATTTGAAGATCAATTGGAGTCATTGTTCCATCTGTGTCTTGACCGACAATAATAAAACCTTTTTCAGCTCTTAATAAATGCATGGTTTCTGTTCCGTAAGGTGTAATCTTAAATTCTTTTCCTGCCTCAATGCATTTTTCCCATAACGATTTTCCATATTTTGACTCTATGTTAATTTCATAGCTAAGTTCGCCAGTAAAACTTATTCTCATTATTCTACAATTTATCTCATCAATTTTGCCATTTTGATAAGACATATGTGGAAAAGCATCATCACTAAAATCTTTATCTGGAAATATTTTTTTTAATATTTTTTTAGAGTTTGGACCACATATACTTGCTGTCGAGTAGTGGTCTGTGACTGAAGTTAAGTAAACATCTAACTCAGGCCATTCTGTTTGTAAATAATCTTCAAGTTTTGAAAGAACATTAGCTGCTCCTCCTGTTGTTGTAGTCATTAAATAATGATTTTCACCTAATCTTGTCGTAACACCATCATCATAAACCATGCCATCTTCATTTAACATCAATCCATATCTGCATTTTCCAATTCCTAATTTTGACCATGCATTTGTGTAAACTCTATTTAAAAATTCAGATGCGTCAGTTCCTTGAATATCTATTTTTCCAAGTGTAGAAGCATCTAAAATTCCTGCACTATCTCTAGCTGCCTTACTTTCTCTTTGAACAGCATCATGAAGACCTTCGTCATTAATAGGGTAGTACCAAGGCCTTTTCCATTGTCCAACATTTTCGAATTTAGCATTATTTTGACTATGCCATTCATGAATTGACGTTCTTCTTATTGTATCAAAAAATTTACCTACACTTCTTCCAACTATTGATCCAAATGTTAATGGTGTGAATGGTGGTCTAAATGTTGTTGTTCCTAATGTACCCATTTTAACGCCAGCTGTATCAGCAATAATTCCCAATGCATGCATATTGGATAGTTTGCCTTGATCAGTTGCCATACCAGTTGTTGTGTATCGTTTTACATGTTCAATAGACTTAAAACCTTCTCTAAGCGCAAGTTTTATATCTTTTGCAGTAGAGTCATTTTGAAAATCAATAAAAGATTTGCATTTACCCTCTGATATAAAATTTGGTAGTAGCCATATATTTCTTTTATCTAATTCTTTTGAGTTTAGTACAGAAGTGTTATCAAATTCACTTTCGCTGACCTTCAAAAAATTCTTTACTTTGTTATTTGTATTCTTAATTATATCTTCAAGTTCAAAGTCACCATTACATGAACCAACATTAATATGATTTTCGTCAATCTCATTTGGTATAAAAGTTTGATCAATTTCTCTAAAATCTAACTTTCCACCAGATTGTGTATGCATGTGAACCATTGGTGTCCAACCACCACTTATTGCTAAGCAATCACATTTAATTCTTTTTTTATCTCCAACAACATTTGATCCATCTTCTGATAAATTCATTATCTCAATAGAATTTATTTTTCTGTGACCTAAAGTGTTAACTATTGTTGAGTTCCAATAGATTTTAACTCCAAGTTTTTCAGCATTTTTAACAATTTTGGAATTAGATTT
The DNA here is from genome assembly GCA_902562645.1 of uncultured Pelagibacteraceae bacterium. Taxonomy (GTDB): domain Bacteria; phylum Pseudomonadota; class Alphaproteobacteria; order Pelagibacterales; family Pelagibacteraceae; genus Pelagibacter. The sequence goes on along the minus strand of CACETY010000014.1, from coordinate 23,168 downwards.
TTTTCTTATATCTATTATTTCGACAGATATTCCTTTTTCTTTAAACGAAACAGCCGTTTCGTAAGCACTATCATTATTAGTAAATATCACATTATTAAATCCACAAGACACACCATAAAAATCTAAATATTTTTTTACGGAGTTAGAAAGCATTATTCCTGGTCTGTCATTATTATTAAATACAAGGGGTCTTTCAATGGCACCAGTTGCTACTATTACTTTATCAGCTCTGATTTTCCATAATCTCTGTCTGATGTCACCATTTCTTTTTTCCAATGGTAGATGGTCAGAAATATTTTCTTTTGCTAAGAGGTAATTATAACTATGATAAGCTGCTAAGCTTGTTCTAGTTTTGATTGTTAAATTATCTAATTTTTTAAGTTCAGCTATCTCTTCATTTAACCATTCACTTGAATATTTATTATTAATTTTATAATTTTCATTCTTTTGAAATATTGTTGATCCGCCAAGTATATTTTTATCTTCAATCAATATTGTTTTTAAATTGTTTTTAGCAGAAATTTTTGATGCTATAATTCCAGAGATACCACCACCTATAATTAATACATCACAATGAACATGTTTATGGTCATACAATTCAGGATCGGGTTTTGTTGGTGATTTCCCTAGTCCTGCAGACCATCTTATCAGCGGTTCATAAATTTTTTTCCAGAAACTTTTAGGCCACATAAAAGTCTTATAATAAAAACCTGCAGGTATAAATGGAGATATAAAATTGTTAATTCCACCTATATCAAATTTAACGCTGGGCCAACAATTTTGACTTGAGGCTTTTAAACCTTCATACAATTCAATCTCTGTAGCTCTAACATTAGGTTCTGTTAAATCTGTATCTTCGTTTACTTGGCATATCGCATTAGGTTCTTCTGATCCACTAGACATTATTCCTCTTGGTCGATGATATTTAAAGCTTCTACCAACTAAATGAACTCCATTTGCAAGTAGGGCAGATGCCAAAGTATCACCTTCAAAACCATGGTAAGATTTTCCATCGAAATCAAATGAAATTGTCTTAGTTTGATCTACATGTTTTGTCTTATTAACTCTATATTTTGTCATTTATTCTACCGGTGGTTTTTCACCCATTTTATAAACCGCATGTATCTTATCGTTTTTTGTGTCTCTAACCATATTAAACCATTTTCTACATCCATGAGCATGGTTCCATCTTTCGAACTGGACTCCTTTAATATTCTTTCTCATAAATAGATATTCTGCCCATTGATCATCACTTAGTTCAGTTGGTTGTTTTGGTCTAATTATATGAGCTTCACCTCCACATGAAAATTCACTTTGGTCTCTTTCACCACAATATGGACAATTTATTAAAAACATTAGTGTGCTACAGCAGCTGCACCATGTTCATCAACTAGATCTCCACTCACAAATCGATTAAGATTAAATGCAGCATTTAATTTATGTGGTTCATCATTAGCAATAGTGTGTGCGAACAAATCACCTGATCCAGGTGTTGCTTTAAAACCTCCAGTGCCCCAACCACAGTTAAAATAGAGTCCTTTTATATTCGTTTTACTAATTATTGGACTTGCATCAGGACATATATCAACAATTCCACCCCATTGTCTCAACATTTTCATTCGGCTAAAAATAGGGTACAGTTCCAATATTGCTTTTAATGTTCCTTCGACAACATCGTGACTACCTCTTTGAGTATAAGAAACATATGCGTCAGTACCTGCTCCAATTACTAGTTCACCTTTGTCAGACTGACTAACATATGCATGTACAGCGTTCGACATTACTACAGTATCAATTATTGGTTTGACTGGTTCTGAAACTAATGCTTGTAAAGGTTTGCTTTCCAGTGGTAATTTTAATCCTGCCATGTTAGCAATTACACTTGAGTGTCCTGCTGCAACAACACCAATTTTATTTGTTTTAATAAATCCTTTTGATGTTTCTACACCCTCAACTTGATCTCCATTTCTTTTTATACCTTTAACTTCACAATTTTGAATTATATCAACCCCCATTTCGTCTGCACCTCTTGCATAACCCCATGCAACAGCATCATGTCTAGCAGTTCCCGCTCTTCTTTGTAATGTCCCACCAAGAATAGGGTATCTTATATCTGGAGAAGTATTTATTATTGGACAAAATTCTTTTACTTGATTTGTATTTAACCACACTGCATCAATACCATTAAGTCTGTTTGCGTGAGTTCTTCTTTTTAAATCCCTTACATCTTGAAGATTATGTGCTAAATTCATAACTCCTCTTTGACTGAACATAATATTGTAATTTAATTCTTGAGATAAATTTTCCCAAATCTTTAATGCATGGTCGTATAATCCAGCACTTGCATCCCACAAATAATTTGATCTTATAATTGTAGTATTTCTTCCTGTATTTCCTCCACCAATCCAGCCTTTTTCTAAAACAGCAATATTTCTCATGTTATGCTTTTTGGCTAGGTAGTAAGCTGTTGCTAGACCGTGACCACCACCACCAATTATAATAGCTTCATATTCTCTTTTTGGCTCAGGATCTCCCCATGCTTGCTTCCAGTTTTCATGCTGCGAAAAAGCATTTTTAATTAGTGAGAATATCGAATATTTGTTTTTCATAATTGCCAGAAATTACTTGATTAATATTGAATATTCAATGATTTCAAGTTACACATCTAAGTACGGAAGGATGGGTGAGCTGGTTGAAACCAGCGGTTTGCTAAACCGCCGTACGCTTGAAAAGGTGTACCGAGGGTTCGAATCCCTCTCCTTCCGCCATTAATATAGTGGCTTATTTTTAAAAAAATCGCTGAGATAAATTGGTTTTTGAGACAATATGTACCTATATACATTATAATTTTCCAAAACTCTTTGAACGTAATTTCTGGTTTCTTTAAATTTTATTAGCTCAACCCAATCTACATAATCTATTTGTTTTTTTTGGGGATCCTTGTTTAATTTCTTCCAGTACTTAACTCTTTTGGGTCCTGCATTATAAGCAGCTGTAGCAAAAGGGTAGGAGCCTTTATAATTACTAATCAATCCAGCAATATAATGAGATCCTAAATTTATATTATATTCAGGGTCGGTTGTTAATTTTGATTTAGAGTAACCAAGTTTAGCTTGCTTTGAAACTGTTTTAGCTGTGTATGGCATAAGCTGCATTAATCCTTGAGCACCAACTCTGCTTCTAGCCGAAGTATCAAATTCACTTTCCTGTCTTATAATAGATAATATTAAAGCTGGATCAGGAATTTTCCTTCCACCAACAAATTTTGGTACACTCATGATCGGATAATTAAATTGGTTATGAAATCTTTTTTGATATGATGCTATTTTAGAAACTTGTATTGCAAAATCAAATCGTGAAATATCGGTCGCCAGTTTCGCAGCCAAAACCTCGCTTCCCTTTTCTATATTATCATTAGCTAAATGTCTTAATATATGTTTGGTATATTTATCTTTATTTAAATAATCAAGTAGATCCACAATTGCGACAAGTTTTTTTAGATAAAATTCTTGTTCATATTTATCATCAACAAACATTAATTTATCAAGTTCAAATTTTTCTTGCGGTTTAACTTTCATATGCGAAAGTTGACCATAATAAGTTGTTAGATAATTTGATCCTTCAAAATACCATTTGTTAGAATTTTCTTTATCACCAATTTTTTCATAAGTTCTTCCTAACCAGTAAGCACCTCTTGAAAGACTTATTGGGTAGTTAACACTGTAATAAAAATTTTTAAAATGGTTTTCAGCCAGTTCAGGTTTTTTTAAAAAGCTTAATGCTATCCAGCCGCTCATCCATTCGGCCTCTGCATATTCTGGACCCTCTGTCATTGCATGTTTTGAAACTATTTTATAAGCAGTATTATATTTTTTTTTATATAATAAAGATCTTCCAATTATTGATCTTTCTTTCCACCATTTATCAGGTCTAACTAAATATTTCTTTGTATTTTGAATATCATTTAATATTTCTAATGAACTATCTAAGCGACCTTTTTTTCGTCTCCATTTTAATCTGTCATATTTTAAGCCAGGATCATTTTTTAATTTTTGTGGTACTTTTTTTATTGCCTCATCAACACCATAGCCTCTACTTATTAATATTTGTCTAGCTGTGTAAAGTAGTTGATAATCCTTTGGTAAATATCTAATAATTCTTTTAAGGTCCCAGTGTTTACCTTCCCACGCATAATAATCTGCTCGTTTGATATAATCTGAAGTATCTAAAATATTTTTAAATTTATTTCTAAAATATTTAAGACTATTTGTATTTAAGTCAGCATTTATAAAACCTTCTTTGACTAGTTTAATACCTTCTCCCGATTTACCGATTTTTATCAAACTTTCACCTAACATCATTTTTCCATATCCACTTAATGGCTCGTTACTTTGAAACCAATTAATGATTTCTGTAGAAGAATGGTTTTGTAAATTTATTTTGTGTTCAGCAAGATATTTAATTCTATCAAATCTCGGATAATCTTTAACTCTTTCGATAAACCTTTTATATTCAGAAAAAGTTACTTTATTTCCTGAGGTAAGTAGATGTCTCCATTCAATGAAATCATATATTGATTGAGCTCTTGCCTTTTGTGCTATAATTTTTGCATCTTTCCAATTAGATTTCTCCATAAATCTAATTGCTTGTTTTGCATATTCAAAATCTCTCTCACTGTAATATTTTGTTTTTTTAACAGTTCTTAATAACTGTTTTTTTATAATAAGTGGTTTTTTAGGAGGTAATAAAATCCCAAAGATTTCTTTTGGTAGATCTTTATTGTCTTTTAAACTTTGTTTTCCATCGAATGTTCCAGGTTTCAATGGTGGAATTACTATCTGACTTTTAATCTCAGGTTTTTTCTTAGGTATTATTATTTCATTCGAATATGATGATTGAAAAAAGCTTAAAAAAAATATAGTTGTTAATAGGAATATAGATTTTCTAAAAATCATTTTTAATAACTTATGATATAAATATTTATGTTTAAAGGTTCAAATGTAGCTTTAGTAACACCATTTAAAGGCGATAGTCTTGATGAGGAAACTTATATAAAAATTATTAATTTTCATTTAGAAAATGGAACAAATGGACTTGTTCCAGCTGGTACAACGGGTGAGTCTCCAACTCTTTCACATAGAGAACATGAAAAAGTTATAGAGTTATGCATACAAGAAGCTAAAGGAAAAATTCCTGTAATTGCAGGCACTGGATCAAATTCTACTACAGAGGCTATATCACTCACAGAGCATGCAGAAAAGGCTGGAGCAGATGGTGCCTTGATAGTTACACCCTATTATAACAAACCCACCCAGGAGGGCTTATATCAGCACTACAAGGCTATAAATGACAAATGTGGCATACCAATTATAATTTATAATATTCCTGGCAGATCAGTTATTGATATGACAGTAGATACTATGGCAAGGCTATTTGAGTTGAAGAACATAGTTGGAGTTAAAGATGCAACCGGCGATTTGAATAGAGTAGATGAGACTTTTAAAAAAATTGGAAATGAATTTATCCAACTAACAGGAGAGGATGGTCTTGCTTATGAGTATAATAAAAGAGGGGGCGTAGGATGTATTTCTGTTACCGCCAACATAGCTCCTAAAATGTGCTCTGATATGCAAAAATTTTCAAAATCAGAAGATAAAGATGAGCAAAAAAAAGCAGAAGAGATAGATAAAATTCTTCAACCTGTTCACAAATCTTTGTTTATTGAGAGCAATCCATCTCCAGTTAAATATGCAGCTAAATTGATTGGACTCTGTGATGATAATGTGAGATTACCTTTAGTAACAGTTTTAGAATCAACAAAAACTGAGGTGAAAAAAGCCCTTCTATCTGCCAACTTAATTAATGAATAAAAAAACCAATCTTGGTTTAAAAATAATTACAATTAATAGGAAAGCATCTTTTAATTATTTTTTTAAAGAAATATTTGAAGCTGGTATAGTTTTAAAGGGGTCTGAAATAAAATCTGTAAGATCAGGAAAAATTAACATAGCAGATTCTTATGCTGTAGATAAAGATGGTGAAATTTTTTTGATTAATTCTCATATACCTATCTATAAACAAGCTAGTTATTCAAATCATAATCCTTACTCTGAAAGAAAACTTTTATTGAATAAAAGAGAAATTAATAAAATTATCGGTAGAATTCATGAAGATGGTTTAACTATTGTACCAACAAAAATGTATTTTAAAAAAGGGAAGGCAAAATTAGAGATTGCTGTAGCTAAAGGTAAGAAACAATTTGATAAAAGACTGACAAAAAAAACAAGAGATTGGAACCGTGAAAAAGCAAGATATATTAGAAAATCAAGTTAATTTAGTATACCTGGCGTTAGGTTCTAATCTTGGGAACAAGAAAACTAATCTAAATAAATGTATAGACTTAATCAAAAAAGAGGGAATTTTTATAAAGAAAAGATCTAAATTTTATAGCACAAAATCTTGGCCAAATGAAAATTTTCCAAACTTTATTAATGCTATCATACTTGTTGAGACAAAATTTAGTTTAATCAAATTATTTTTAAAAATTAAAAAAATTGAAAAAAAATTAGGTAGAACAAGGTCAAAAAGAAATCATCCAAGAGTCTGTGATATCGATATAATTGATTATAATGGTGAAATTATTCATAGAAAACTTGGAAAACATAAACTAAATATTCCACATAAAAGAATGCATAATAGAAACTTTGTTCTGTTTCCTTTATATGAGATAGATAAAGATTGGGTTCACCCTAAACTTAATAAAAATATAGTCATTTTAATGTCAAATTTAGCCTCAGATCAGTTATTGGGTGTTAAAATTGCCCAATAAAATGATATAAATAATAATGCTTAAATCTGAAGAATTAATTAATAAGGTAAAAAATTATAACAAGTTTCTTAATCCAGAAACTTTGTCAAAAGCTTATGACTTCGCTTTAAAGGCTCATGAAAAACAAAAAAGAGATGAGGGTTCACCATATATTATTCACCCAATAGCAGTCGCAAACATTCTAACTGAGTTAAAGCTAGACAGTGCAACTATAGCCACTGGTTTACTTCATGATACAATAGAAGATACCCATGCAACTTACAAAACAATTGAAGCAGAATTTGGAAAAGAGGTTGCCGATTTAGTTGATGGTGTTACAAAAATTTCTGTGTTTGAAAATCAGGCTATATCAAATTCCAAAGCAGAAAATTTTAGAAAATTAATACTAGCTACATCAAAAGATATCCGGGTCTTACTGGTGAAACTTGCTGATAGACTACACAACATGCGTACAATCAAAGTAGTAGACAAAGAAAAGCAAATTAGAAAAGCAAAAGAAACTATGGAAATTTATGCACCACTAGCGGATAGGATGGGTATGCATCGTATAAGAGATGAATTAGAGGACCTTTCTTTTGAGGTACTAAATGAAGATGCAAGAAAATTGATTAAAGATAGATTAGATAAAATTAAAGAAAATAATCTTATTAACTTTAATAATATTTCTGATGAGTTTTTTGAAATACTTAAAATCAAAAATATAGAACCAAAAATAGTCGGTAGAGAGAAAACTCCTTTTTCAATTTGGAGAAAAATCCAAAAAAAAAGAACTTCTCTTGAACAAATAACAGACATTATTGGGTTTAGAATTATTTTAGATAACATTGATGATTGCTATAAAGCTTTAGGAATTTTCCATAGTAAATGGAATTGCATACCAGGTAAATTTAAAGATTATATTTCATCTCCTAAAATCAATAAATATCAATCGTTACACACAGCTATTATTGGACCGAATAAAAGACCAATTGAAATCCAATTAAGAACAAAGCAAATGCATGAGTTTGCAGAAAGAGGTATTGCTTCTCATTGGAAATATAAATCATCAGAAAAATTTAATTCATTAACTTGGAAGGAGTATGATTGGTTAGCAGATTTGGTTGAAATTATTGATAAAAACGAGAATCCAGATGATTCTTATGAGTATACAAAACTTCAAATGTTTCAAGAAAATGCCTTTTGTTTCACACCAAAAGGATCAATTATAAAACTACCTAAAAATGCTACACCAATAGATTTTGCCTATGCGGTCCATACTCAAATCGGTGATGCTGCTGTTGGTTGCGAAATCAATGGAAATGAAAGTGCTTTGCAATCAGTTTTAAGAAATGGGGATGTGGTTAAGATTATCACCTCTAAAAAAGCCTCCCCCTCCTTACATTGGTTAACGAGCACCAAAACAGGAAAAGCTCGTGCTGCAATTAGACGTTATTGGCAGTACCGTGAAAACAATAAACCGATTAAGGAAAAAAAATATAATACTACACTTTGGATTTCTCTTCCTGACGAGCCTGGAAAAATGGGTGATGTAACAACCATGATAGGTGAAAACTTTGTTAATATTTCAAGTGTAGAAATGGTAGAAAAACTCAATGGAAGGATTAATTTCAAATTTAATTTAATCTTACATGATCTTAAGAACTTTACAAAACTGATAAGTGAACTAAAACAAAAAGAATATAAATTTAAAATTATTAGACACAAAAATAAAAAATATGCTTTCTTTAAAAAACTCTTTAGTAGTTTTAAGAAAAACTAACGCTTTGTTAGATGGACATTTTGTATTGTCATCTGGACTACATTCACCTTCTTATGTGCAATGTGCAAAATTACTAAGCTTTCCAAATAAATCTGAAAAATTTACTAAATCCTTAGCATATAAAATAAAAAAAACATTTAAAAATATTGATTTAATTCTTTCACCAGCAATGGGTGGAATTGTCATTGGTTATGAGATCGGTAGGGTTTTAAAAAAAGAAACAATTTTTTGTGAACGTGTTGAGGGAAATTTTAAGTTAAGAAGAGGCTTTTATATAAAAAAAAATTCAAGAGTTATAATTATTGAAGATGTTATAACTACAGGAAAATCAAGTTTAGAGTGTGCTAAATTAATAAAAAAATCTGGTGCAACTTTATTAGGATTTGCATGTTTAATTGACAGATCCAATAAACAAACTTTAAAAATAAAAAGAAAAAAAATTGTCTCACAAATAAAATTAAAAATACCAACTTTTAAAGAAAAAAATATTCCTGAAAGTTTAAAAAAAATTCCAATTACCAAACCTGGAAGTAGATTTTTAAAATGAAAAAGAGGTTAGGGGTTAACATAGATCATGTGGCAACGTTGAGAAATGCTAGAGGTGAAAAACATCCTGATCCTTATACTGTTGCTTTATATGTTTTAAAGGCTGGTGCAGATTCCATTACTGTTCATTTAAGAGAGGATAGGAGACATATTAAAGATATGGATTTAAAAATTCTTACATCAAATAAATTAATTCCTGTTAATTTAGAAATAGCTTCAGACCTAAAAATGGTCAAAATAGCACTTAAAAACAAACCCTCCTTCATTTGTCTTGTGCCTGAAAAAAGAAATGAAATTACGACTGAGGGTGGATTAAATTTAAAAAAAAATAAAAATAAAATCAAAAAAATATTAGAAATTTTTAACAGAAATAATATTAGAACTAGCTTATTTATAAATCCATCTCTTCAAGATATAAAACTATCAAAAACTCTAGGAAGTAAATGTATAGAGATACATACAGGTAAAATTTCTAATCAAATAAAACAGAACAAAAATTACTCTAGAGAACTAACTAAAATTAAAAAATGTGCCATTTATGCAAAAAATATAGGTTTAGAGGTTCATGCAGGACATGGTATGGACTATAAGACAACAAAAATACTAAATAAGATAAAACAAATTAAGGAATTTAATATAGGTCATTTTATAATTGGAGAGTCTGTCTCGCATAGCATTTCAAAAGTAGTCAAAAAATTTGTTAAAATATTAAGATAATGCATATAATAGGAAATGGTGTTGATATTATTAAAAATAGTAGAATAAATAATTCATTAAAAATTAAAGGTTTTTTAAATAGAATTTTTACAGAAAAAGAAATTCAACAGGGAAAAAAATTAAAAAATAAAATTAATTTTTATGCAAAAAGATTTGCTGCAAAAGAGGCATTTGTTAAAGCAATTGGGACCGGCTTTAGATCAAATATAAATTTTATAGATATAGAAATTAAAAATTATAAGAATGGAAAGCCATATATCTCACTATCAAAAAAATTAAACAATTTTTTGAAAAAGAAATTTAAAATACAAAAATATAAAGTCTTTTTATCACTTTCAGATGAGAAAGATTATTCAATAGCTTTTGTTGTTATAGATAAAAAAATATGAAAAAAATAATAATTGAAAATCTTAAAACTATAATTTATGCACTTATCATTGCAGTTTTAATTAGATCTATTTTATTGCAACCTTTTTACATTCCTTCATCGTCAATGGAACCAAATTTGTTAGTTGGCGATAGACTTTTTGTAACTAAATTCACATATGGTTATAGCAAGCATTCCTTCCCATTTAGTCCGCCAATTTTTGAAAATCGTATTTTTACCGATAATCCTAAAAGAGGTGACGTTGCTGTATTTAAAACCCCGGCCGATAATAGAACCGACTATATAAAGCGCGTTATTGGTTTACCAGGTGATACAATTCAGTTTATTAATGGTGATCTTTACCTTAATGGAAATCAAATTTTAAAAACAATTAAATCAAAAAATATCACTAATTATTGTGGCAAATCAAAAATAAAAGTTAACACATTTGAAGAGAAACTTCCAAACGGTAAAGTTTATTTGGCATCATATAGAACAGATATTACTTTCGCTAACACGGATAAATACCTAGTTCCAAAAGATCATTTATTTTTCTTAGGAGATAATAGAGATTGCTCAAAAGATAGTAGATTTTTATCTGAAGTTGGATATGTCCATAAAAATAATCTTGTGGGTAAAGCTCAAATATTGTTTTTTTCATCAGATCCATTTGTAGGAAGTATTGTTAAATTTTGGGATTGGAATGAAATATTAAGGTTAAGTAGATTTTTCAAATTTATTGATTAAATATGAGCACTCTTAAAAAGCTTCAAAAAATGATTAAAATAAATTTCAAAAATGAGCAAATTCTTTTGCAAGCTATTACTCATAAAAGTTATGATCCAAATATTAATTATGAAAATCTTGAATTTTTAGGTGATAGAGTACTAGGACTTGTTGTTTCAAAAAAATTGTATGAACTTTATCCAAATGAAAAAGTAGGCTCCTTAGATAAAAAATTAGCTTCATTAGTCAATAAAAATAAATGTCTAGAAATTGGAAATTCATTAAACCTTAAAGAATTTGTAATCACTGGTAATTCTAAGACTAGCAAAAATATAGTTGAAAATAAAATTATCTCGGATTGTTGTGAGGCATTAATCGGAGCTATTTATTTAGACAAAGGTTTTGAAGTTTCTAAAAGTTTTATTCTTAAATTATGGAAAAGTTTAATTAACGAAGCAGAAACGACTTTTATTGATGCTAAAACACAACTTCAAGAATACTCTTTAAAAAATTATAAAATGTTACCTATATATAAATTAATCTCTAATACAGGTCCAAGACATAAACCAAATTTTAAAGTTGGGGTTAAACTTAAAAATAGCGCATATGTTTACTCAATAGGATCATCAAAGAAAAATGCAGAACAATCTGCAGCCTCAGAACTTCTTAAAAAAATTTATCAAAAATGAATTGGCAAGATAAAGGATATTTATTGTCTTTAAACAAATACAATGAAAATTCATCCATAGCTGAATTTTATACAGAAAATAATGGAAAAATAGTTGGTGTGATTTTTGGATCTACATCAAAAAAGATTAAGAGCTATTTATTAATAGGTAATAAATTTCACATAAATTCAAATCTAAGAGAGGATGGTAGGCTTGGATATCTTAAGGTTGAAATAGATGAAATTAAAACACCTGTTTATTTGGAAAATAAAAAAAAATTATTTTGTATTATTTATTGCATGAACTTAATTAAGATTCTTACAGCTGAAAATGAGAATAATGTCGAAATATTTAATCTTTTAGAAAAATTATTCAAAATAATTGAACTTGATAATTGGCTTGTTGAATTTTTGTATTTAGAGCTAAATATATTAAAGTCTATTGGTTATGATATTAACTTTAAAGATTACGTGGTTGATAAAAGTATTAATGGTCAAACTAAATATATTGTAGACTCAAGTCAAAAAATCATACCCAATTTTCTGATAGATAAAAATATCAGTCCTGAAAATTTAAAAGATATATATAGTGGCTTTTCCATAGTTGGAGATTTTTTGGATAAAACAATTCTTAAACCTAACAACAAAAATTATCCTTCCTCAAGAAATGATTTTATTAATTTGTTAAAATAATTAAAGATCAATCTGATCAGCAAAATAAGTTACAATACCATTTGCTCCAGCCCTTTTAAACGAAATAAGAGACTCTTTAATTGAAGATTTGTCTATTAATTTTTTATTAATTCCATTCATTATTAAACTGTATTCACCAGAAACTTGATATGCAAATACTGGTATTTTGAAATTATCTTTTACTTTTTTTATTATATCTAGATAGGGCATACCAGGTTTAACCATAACCATATCAGCACCTTCTTTTATATCTATTGCAACTTCTCTCAAAGATTCGTCTGAATTTCTAAAATCCATTTGGTATGTTTTTTTATCACCTTTTAGTAATTTTTTTGATCCAACAGCGTCTCTAAATGGTCCATAAAAGCTAGATGAAAATTTAACTGCATATGATAATATTTGCACTTCATTTAAATTATTTTTATCTAATGCTGATCGAATTTTACCAATTCTGCCATCCATCATATCTGAGGGTGCAATAACATCACATCCCATTTTGGCTTGCAGCACTGCCTGTTTGGTAAGTATTTCTACAGTTTTATCATTTAGAATATTATTTTTCTTTAATAATCCATCATGGCCATGAGAAGTGTAAGGATCTAGGGCCACATCACACATAATGCCAATTTTATTCTTAAATTTCTTTTTAATAAAGTTTATACCTCTACAAACTAAATTGTCTGGATTTAATGCTTCAGAACCTTTTTCATCTTTTTTGGTTGGACTTGTGTATGGAAATAAAGCGACCATAGGTATTCCTTTTTTAATTGCTTTGCCTATAACTATACTCAGTTTGTCTACACTATACCTAAATACATTTGGCATGGATTTTATTGATTCTTTTTTATTTTTTCCTTCAATTAAGAAAATTGGCAGGATCAAATCACTATAAGATAAAGAACTTTCTTGGACCAGTTTCCTAGACCAAGCATATTTTCTTGATCTTCTAAGCCTTAAATTTGGATATTTACCTGTAATCATATTGTATTTTATTATGCGACAAAATCTATTATACAAATATATATATAAATGAGTAGAAAACAATCTTCATGATGGACAATAAAGATAAAATCGTAAACCTAAACTTACATAATCAAACTGACAGAGTTTTAGACTTTAGTGATTTTCAAAAACAGACTATACAATTTGATATTGATAAGCTTCAAGATGCTTATAACCAAATCATAAAAATTAAAAAATTTGATGATGGTGGTGGCGTAACTAATTTTGGTGCAATTTCTTTAACACAAATACCAGGAGACCCAGACTCAATAAAAGGTAGCAAAGCTCGAGGTGTTTATTGGACTAAACCGGATAAGTCTGGGAAAGAAGTTTCAAGAGATGTCGATATAGATGAATCTAAGTATAGTGAATTCATAAAAGATTACGAAAATACTTATTTTAAAGAAGTTTATGATGTTCTTTCATCAAAATATAAATTAGGCAGAGTAAGAATTTTATTAAAAGAACCAAGATCAACATTAAGCTGGCATAGGGATCCAGAACCTAGATTGCATATACCAATTATAACAAATCCTGGATGCTTGATGGTTATTGATAATGTCGCCAAACATATGCCCGCTGATGGATCAGTTTGGGTTACTAACAATACAAAATATCATAATGCATTTAATGGTGGAGAAGAAAATAGAATACACCTAGTTGCATGTGTTTTAGATTATAAATTTAATTAATTTGAAAAAAATTTATATCGCATCTGATCACGCTGGATTTAATTTAAAAGAGAGTATTAAAAAGAAATTTTCTTCAAAATTTAAAGTTTTAGATTTAGGTCCAGAGCATTCAAAAAAATCAGTAAACTATCCAGATTATGCCCATAAACTATCAAAAAAGATAAAAAAAGATAATATTGGTATTTTAGTATGTGGTTCGGGTATGGGTATGGCAATGACAGCTAATAAACATAAAAATATAAGAGCAGCACTATGTTATTCGGTAAAAAATGCTAAATTATCTAGATTGCATAATGATGCAAATGTTATTACATTAGGAGAAAGGTTGATTAGTAAAAATTTAGCCTTTAAATGTATAAATACATTCTTAAATACTAAGTTTGAGGGTGGAAGACACTTAAAAAGAGTTAAAAAAATATAAAAATTATGTCAAGTGAAACAAAATATTTAAACAGTGAGTACAAAGACTTTTTTGAAAAAAGTTTATTAGATAGTGATCCTGAAATTTATAAAGCTATTAACGACGAATTGGTTAGACAACAAAATCATATCGAGCTAATTGCATCTGAGAATATTGTATCTCAAGCAGTTCTAGAAGCTCAAGGTTCAGTTTTAACAAATAAGTATGCTGAGGGTTATCCTGGCAAAAGATATTATAATGGTTGTGAACATGTGGATGTTGCAGAACAATTAGCTATAGATAGACTTAAAGAATTATTTAATTGTAAATTTGCCAACGCTCAACCTCATTCAGGAGCGCAGGCAAACGGAGCTGTGTTTTTAGCTTTGTTAAAACCCGGTGATACTTTTATGGGAATGAGCTTAAATTCAGGAGGGCATATTACTCATGGTTTAAAAATTTCTATGTCAGGAAAATGGTTTAATGCAATTGGATATGAAGTTGATAAAGAATCTGAACTTATTGATTATGATAATGTTGAAAAACTTGCGCTTGAGCACAAACCTAAACTTATAATTGCTGGTGGTAGTGCTTATTCAAGGGTGATTGATTTTAAAAGATTCAGAGAAATAGCTGATAAGGTTGGAGCATATTTAATGGTTGATATGGCACATTTTTCTGGTTTAGTTGCTGGTAAAGGATATCCAAATCCATGTGACTATGCACATGTAGTTACATCTACTACTCATAAAGTTTTTAGAAGTGCAAGAGGTGGAATTATATTAACCAATCATGAAGATTTATCTAAAAAATTTAATACTGCAGTTTTCCCTGGATACCAAGGAGGACCATTAATGCACATCATTGCTGCAAAAGCAGTTGGATTTAAAGAAGCATTAAAACCAGAATTTAAAGAATATATAAAAACAGTTTTAGCAAACGCAAAAATTTTAGCTGAAACTTTAAAAAATAATGGTTTTAAAATTTATTCAGGTGGAACAGATACACATTTGATGTTAGTTGATTTAAGACCTTTTAAAGTAAAAGGTAATGTCGCTGCAGAAAGCCTTTCTAGAGCCAACATTACATGTAATAAAAACGGTATTCCATTTGACACAGAAAGCCCAATGATAACATCTGGTATTAGACTTGGATCGCAGGCCGCTACAACAAGAGGTTTTGGATTAAAAGAATTTCAAATAGTAGGTGATTTAATAACAAAAACAATCAAAGGATTAGCTGAAAATCCTGAAGATAACTCTAAAACTGAGGATGAAGTGAGAAAAGAAGTTGTTAGCCTATGCGCAAATTTTCCTATATATAAGCATTTAGGTTAACTTAAGCTTATGATATGTCCTATTTGTAAAAAAGGCGACACATCTGTTGTCGATTCTAGACCTACAGAAGATGGCACAACAATTAGAAGAAGAAGACTTTGCACATGTGGACAAAGATTTACTACTTTTGAAAGAGTTCAATTTAGAGAATTGACTGTAATTAAAAAGAACGGAAGAAAATCAACTTTTGACAGAGAAAAACTTTCAAAATCTATTTATGTTGCATTAAAAAAAAGACCTATTGATACAGAAACAACTGAAAAATTTATTTCAAAAATAAGCAGATCTTTAGAAGAATTAGGACAGAGTGAAATTTTATCTAATACAATTGGAACCATGGTCATGGAAGGGCTTAAAGAACTTGATCCTGTAGCATATGTTCGTTTTGCATCTGTTTATAGAAATTTTAGAGAAGAAAAAGACTTTGTTCAATTTGTGGATAGAATAGATGTCTTTAAAAAAAGATAATTATAAACCCTTAGATAAAAAAATTATGAACTTTGCTATTAACTTAGCAGATAATAATAAATATTTAACAGGGACTAATCCATCAGTTGGTTGTGTAATAGTAAAAAAAGAAAAGATATTGTCATTTGCTACTACGTATAAAGGAGGTAGGCCACACGCTGAGAGTATTGCTTTAAGCAAGAATAAATATAACAATGGATCAACATTATATTCAACTCTTGAACCGTGCTCTCATCATGGAAAAACACCACCATGTACAAATGCGATAATTAAAAATAAAATTAAAAAGGTTTATTACTCAATAGAGGATAAAGATTTTAGGACTTTTAATAAAACAAAAAAAATATTAAAATCAAAAAACATAAAAGCAAAATCAGGTCTTCAAAAAAATAAAGTTTATAACCTCTACAAAGAATATAATTATATTAGATCAAATAAAGCACCCTATATTATAGGAAAAATTGCTAGCTCATCAAATTTAAATATTTTAAGAAACAATTCTCCAATTACAAATGAGCATTCAAGAAATGTTTCGCATCTTTTAAGATTCCAAAACCATGCAATATTAACATCTTACAAAACTGTAAATACAGATAACCCAAAACTTAATTGTAGATTAAATGGATTAGAAAAATATTCACCTAAAGTAATTGTAATTGATAAAAACCTTAAAATAAAAGTAAACTCTTTTTTAATTAAAAATTCAAAAAAAAACAAATTAATTATATTTCACTGTTCTAAAAATATCTCAAAAATTAAATTTTTAAAAAAAAATGGAGTAAAACTTATATTTCAAAAATGTGAAAATAACTCATATTTAAATCTTAAAAAAATTTCACAAAAAATTTATAAGCTAGGACTACATAGGCTATTGATAGAGTCTGGTAAGAATTTAATGACAAATTTTCTTAATGAAAATTTATTAAATGAATTTTATTTTTTTAAAAGCGACAAAATTATCTCAAATCGAAATAAAATTGATGTATCATCACTAATTAAAATGATTAATAAATGCTACAAAAATAAGAAAAAAATAAATACGTATTTAGGTAACGATACACTTACTCATTATTATTAAAATGTTTAATGGAATTATATTTAACACAGGAACAATAAGCGGTATCAAAAAAAGACCTAAAGGGATTAATTTATTCATTAGGTCTTCTTTGAGAGTGTCAAACAAAAATCTAGGTATTTCAATTTCCTGTGATGGTGTTTGTCTTACCTTAATCTCATTTAAAAATAAGATTTTAGAATTTTATTTATCTAATGAAACATTGGCTAAATCAAAATATAAAAATATAAGAATTGGTGATGAAATTAATTTAGAAAAACCTTTAAAATTTGGTGATAATATTTCAGGTCATATCTGTCAGGGTCATGTAGATACAGTCTGTTCTTTAAAAAGTATAAAAAAAGTAGATAAGTCATACATATTAGAGTTTAAAATTAGTAATTTATTAAAAAAACAATTGGTAGAAAAAGCCTCTATTCTTATAAATGGAGTATCTCTAACTATTTCTAAAATTAAAAAAAATTCATTTGAAATATGGGTTATACCTCACACATTAAAATTGACAAATTTAATTAATTTAAAGAAAGATGATTTAGTAAACGTTGAAATAGATATTATGTCTAAATATGTAAAAAAGTTTCTAAATGAAAAAAAGTAATTTTAGTTCAATAGAGAGTATCATTAAGACTGTTAAAAAAAACGGGATGTATATTCTTGTAGATGATGAAAGTAAACACGAAGAAATGGAAAATGAAGGTGATTTAGTTATTTCAACATCTGCAGTCAGCCCTAAACACATAAATTTTATGGCAAAACATGCAAGAGGATTAATTTGTTTAGCAATGGATAGTGTGCAATCAAAAAAAATTGGGCTAACTTTAGCCTCACCAATTAATCAATCTAGAAGCAAAACTGCTTTCACATATTCTATCGAGGCCAAAAAAGGTGTTACTACAGGTATATCAGCTTATGATCGTGCAAAAACAATTAAAGCTGCATCTAACAAAAATGCAAAAAAAAATGATATTGTATCACCTGGACATATATTTCCTGTTATAGCAAGAGACGGGGGTGTTCTTGTACGAGCAGGACACACTGAAGCTTCAGTTGATATATCAAAACTTGCCAAAAAGAATAATTCTGCGGTCATTTGTGAAATTATGGCAGATGATGGAAAAATGGCTACGGGAAAAACATTATTTAATTTTGCAAAAAGACATAAACTTAAAATAGGAAAGATTGAGGATCTTATTGCCTATAGATTGAAGAGAGAGAAATTAATCAAATTAAAAAAAACCTCTACAATCATTGTTCAAAAACAAAAATTTAAAATTAAAGTTTTTGAAAATATTCTTGATGGGTCTGAAAACTTTGCATTAATTAAAGGCACTTTAAAAAAAGGAGTAGTGCCTCGATTAAGAGTAATATCATCTAATGTAGTTCAAAATTATCTTATTAACCAAAAACTGCCAAATTCATTTGATAAAACAATTACTTATTTTAAAAAATACAATAATTGTGTTCTTGTATTTATTAGAGATCCTAATTTAAAATCAGTTACACAAACACTCAAACAGTATAATAGTAAAACTTTCTACAAAAAAGGTCATGATAAATTGATTAGAAATTATGGCATTGGAGCCCAAATTATTAAATCTTTAAATATAAAAAATATGATACTTGTTACTAGATCAAAAAAAAAAGTGATTGGACTAGACGGGTATGGAATTAAAATTAAAAAACAGGAAATTATAAAATGAAAAAAAAAATTCTAATTGTTGTTGCAAGTTATTATGAAAGCATTGCTAATTCTTTATTAAAAAGTGCAAAAAATAGAATTAATAATAAGTGTAATATTGATGTAATTAGGGTGCCAGGCGCATTTGAAATTCCAGTTACGATCGCCAAGAATTTAAAAAAATTTAATGGATTTATAGCTTTAGGATGTGTGATTAAAGGACAAACACCACATTTTGATTTTATATCCAAATCTACAACGGACGCATTAATGACATTATCGATTACGTCTAAGAAACCTGTCGGAAACGGAGTGATCACATGCTTAAGCAAAAAACAAGCTTTAGAACGTAGCAAGAAAGGATCTGAAGCAGCAGAAGCAGTATTATCAGTTCTTTTTCAATAAATTATGACTGTTCAATTTTCTCCACAAAGAAATCCTAGAGTGATAATTATTCAAAAACTTTATGGAAAACTTTATAACAATGAAGAAAATATCAGTTTTCCAAAACACAGGTTTAAAAAATTTATTAAAGATATTGTCAACGGTACTATTGAAAGAGAAGAATTAATAAATGCAGAGATCGATAACCATTTAAATCAGGATTTGAAAATAAAAAATATGGATAAAGTTTTTCAAATTATTATCAAAAGCGCAATTTTCGAATTTTTATATAAACCAAATACCTCCATCAAAATCATCATAAATGAGTATTTAAAGGCATCCAATTTTTTCATCGATGACTCACAAACTAAATACTTAAATGCATTATTGGATAAAATTTCAAAAAAAATTAGAATTAGCAATGAATGAATTTGCTCTAATTCAAAAATATTTTAAAAAATTAACTTATAATAATCCATCAGCATTAAATCTAAATGATGATGTTTTTTTTGATAAAAAAAATAACGTTGTTGTTTCTTCTGATACTTATGTTGAAGGTGTTCATTTTGTTGATTTTAAAAAGCCTGATTTAGTAATTAAAAAAATATTAAGATCTTCAATATCAGATTTGTATTGTAAGGGTGTAAAACCAAAGTTTATTTTTATTGGCGCTAGTGGAAATAAAAAATCTTTTTCAAAAAAAAATTTAAATCTTGTATACAAAAGTTTAAATCAAGAGCAAAAAAAATATAAAATTAAATTATCAGGTGGTGATACAACTAAATCAAATAAAACAACATTCACAATTACTAGTCTGGGTTATTCAAAAAAAATAGTCCAAAGAAATAAATCTAAAAACAATGATGATATTTATGTTACTGGAAACCTTGGAGATAGTTATTTGGGTTTATTAATTTTGAAAAAAAAGCTATTTTTAAAAAAAACTCTTCAAAGAAAATATTTTATTCAAAAATATTATATGCCAGATTTACCTACAAAAATTAGCACAAAACTAGTAAAATTTGCCAATTCATCAATTGATATATCTGACGGTTTATTTGGTGATTTAACTAAATTAATTAATAGAAGTAATTTATATTTTAGATTGGATGTTGAAAAGATACCTATTTCATCAAAACTTAAAACTTATCTTGTTAAAACTAACAAAAAAAAAATAAGTTTTATTTCTAAAGGTGATGATTACCAAATTCTATTTACCTCATCAAAATCAAATAGAAGATATATCAAATCTTTATTTAAACGAATGAATCAAAAAGTGACTTTAATAGGAGATTTAACTAATGAAATCAAAAGTAACCAAATTATATATAATAAAAACCTTATAAAACACAGCTATAATGAGGGATATTCCCATAATTTCTAATGAAGTTAAACATTGCCTTTTATAATTTTTTTTGTATTACATTGACCCCATAAATATATTTAACAAAGGAACTAATGAACTCATCAACAGAAACAATACTTTTATACATTATAGCAGCTGGAATTATATCAATCATTTACGGTTTTTTTACAGGTCGAAATATTTTAAACTCAAGTTCTGGTAATGCTAAAATGATTGAAATAGCTTCAGCTATTCAAGTCGGAGCTCGTGCATATTTAAACAGACAATATAAAACTATAGCAATAGTTGGGGTAGTTGTTTTGATTATTATTTCTGTTGCATTTAGTCCTTTAGTAGGTTTAGGTTATTTAATTGGAGCTGCATTATCTGGAATTGCTGGCTATGTTGGAATGCTTGTTTCAGTTCAAGCCAATGTGAGGACTGCCGAAGCTTCAAGAAAAAGCCTAGCAAACGGTCTCTCAATTGCTTTTAAATCAGGAGCCGTAACTGGAATGTTGGTAGCTGGACTAGCTCTGTTGTCAATTGCAGTTTATTATTATTTTCTTGTTAAGATTGGTATAGATGAAAGAGAAATAGTTAATGCTTTAGTTGCGCTTGGTTTTGGCGCTTCTCTAATTTCTATTTTCGCAAGATTAGGTGGAGGAATTTTTACAAAAGGCGCAGATGTTGGTGCCGATTTAGTTGGAAAAGTAGAAGCAGGTATACCTGAGGATGATCCTAGAAACCCAGCTGTAATCGCTGATAATGTTGGCGATAATGTTGGAGATTGTGCAGGTATGGCAGCAGATTTATTTGAAACTTATGCTGTAACAATTGTTGCTACAATGGTTCTCTCGTCAATATTTTTTATTGGAGACTTCAGCATGATGATTTATCCTCTGGCTATTGGTGGTGCATGTATACTTACATCTATACTAGGAACTTTTTTTGTAACGCTCGGAAGTGATAAAAATATAATGAAGGCTATGTATAAAGGATTTGTCATAACTGCCATAAGTTCTCTAGTTATCTTATATCCAATTACTAAACATGTAATTGGTTTTACTACTGAGTACATTGTTAACGAAAAATCATTTACTGGATTAAGCTTATATTTCTGTGGAATAATAGGTCTTGTTATAACAGGATTAATTATATGGATTACTGAATATTATACTGGTACAGATTACAGACCAGTTAAAAGTGTAGCTCAATCCTCAACAACAGGTCATGGAACTAATGTCATTCAAGGATTGGCAGTATCAATGGAAGCAACCGCTATTCCTGCATTAATAATTGTTGGTGGAATATTATTAACTAATCATATTGCTGGCTTGTATGGCATTGCTATTGCTGTTACTACAATGCTTGCGCTTGCTGGTATGGTTGTAGCTTTAGACGCATATGGACCAGTTACTGATAATGCTGGTGGAATTGCAGAAATGTCTAATCTTCCAAAAAATGTTAGAAAAACTACTGATGCCTTAGATGCAGTTGGAAATACAACAAAGGCAGTAACAAAAGGTTATGCAATCGGGTCAGCTGGACTTGGAGCTTTAGTTTTATTTGCTGCTTACACCGAGGATATTAAACATTTTTCTAAAGTTGCAGGTTCCAACTTAGAAGGGATTATAGTTACATTTGATTTATCTAATCCATTTGTTGTTGTTGGCCTATTAATTGGTGGAATGCTCCCATATTTGTTTGGATCAATGGGTATGCAAGCAGTAGGTAGAGCAGGTGGAGCTGTAGTTATTGAAGTAAGAAGACAATTCAAAAAAATACCTGGTATCATGAAGCGTAAGGCTAAACCAGATTACGGCAGATTAGTTGATTTATTGACAAAAGCCGCTATCAAGGAAATGATAATACCATCTTTGTTGCCAGTTTTATCCCCTATAGTACTTTACATAATTATTTATTTCATAGGGGGACAAGTAGCTGCTTTATCAGCAGTTGGTGCAATGCTTTTAGGTGTAATTATTACAGGTTTATTTGTTGCAGTTTCGATGACAGCAGGAGGTGGAGCTTGGGATAATGCGAAGAAATATATAGAAGATGGAAAATTTGGTGGAAAAGGATCTGAAGCTCATAAAGCTGCAGTTACAGGTGATACTGTAGGTGATCCTTATAAAGATACTGCAGGTCCAGCTGTTAATCCAATGATTAAAATCACAAATATAGTAGCTTTACTTTTACTTGCTGTTATTGCCGGTTAAAAAGTTTAGCTTTCAAACTTTATTTGGTTATTGTTCCAGAGTTTTATCCAATCTTCAGTTGTAGCAGGTTGACCTCTTGAAATATGATAAGATAAAGAATTAATAGGGGATAGGCATGGATTTGTTTTATAAATTTCGTGTAGTGGTTTTTCAAAAGGATAATTTTCTTTTTCACCGACTAGTCTAATTTTTTCTTTATATTTATCATATAATTTCTTAGACATCATAAATGTAAGCAGGGTTTCTTCAACTGTTCTCCATTTA
>CACETY010000013.1 GCA_902562645.1 uncultured Pelagibacteraceae bacterium | reverse complement strand
TGCCATAATATAATGCCATTTTTATTTAT
Source organism: uncultured Pelagibacteraceae bacterium (assembly GCA_902562645.1). Lineage (GTDB taxonomy): Bacteria > Pseudomonadota > Alphaproteobacteria > Pelagibacterales > Pelagibacteraceae > Pelagibacter. Next base: position 32,133 of record CACETY010000013.1, on the reverse strand, counting down.
CATTTTGAATGCCTTTTGGGTATCACTTTTAACTACACTGTAGGTATGCCCACCATCAATAAAAATAAGATCAAAGAAATTAGTATATTGAGTTTCATCAAAGTATAAAGAGTTCTGAAATATAACCTTAATTTTATTTTCAAACTTACTACCAGTGAAAAGAAAATTTTTATAAATAGACTCGTTTATTATATTTCTATATGAAATTTTATTATCTTGATTATTTTTTTCTATATTTTCAAGATTTTCTGGTTTTAAAGTGAGTGATATTATTTCTGAGTCCTCTGGTGAATTTAAGGCCATAAGATATGTGGTTTTTCCACTACATGTACCAAATTCAAATATTTTATTACTAATTTTGCTCAAACAAGAAATTATCCATGCTTCATAATTTGAGGTCATACCTACAATTTTATTATTTGACGGAATGCAAAAATTTTTTACAATTACTTCGTCTTGGGGTCCATACAAATTTTCATCAATTTTAGAATTTATAAAAATTTTGTTTAACTTATCTAAATTGACAGATTGAACTTTATTTTTATTTACTAAACCTTTAATTTTTTTTCTATTTATTATTAATATAAGTAAAATATTTATAATTATGGAAATTAATGTTAATGCTTTTATCATTTTTCTTTTGATATTTTTAGGACACCAATAAAAGCTTCTTGTGGAATTTCAACTTTACCAAATTGCTTTGCTCTAGCCTTACCTTTTTTTTGTTTTTCTAAAAGTTTTCTTTTTCTGTCCACAGCACCCCCACCATGAATTTTAGTTAAAACATCTTTTTTAAATCCTTTGATAGTTTCTCTAGCAATTATTTTACCTCCAATAGCTGCTTGAACTGGTATCATGAAGTTATGTCTTGGAATTAGATCCTTCAATTTTTCACAGACATCTCTTCCAGTTTTTTGAGCAAAATCTTTATGTATCATCATAGCGAGAGCATCTACAGGTTCCCCATTTACTAATATGCTCATCTTTACAAGTTCACCTTCTTTGTGACCAATAATTTCATAGTCAAAACTAGCATATCCACTTGTCATTGACTTTAATCTATCATTAAAATCAAATACAACTTCATTAAGTGGCAATTCATAATTAACAACTGCTCTATTTCCGGAATAACTTAAATTAGTTTGTACTCCCCTTTTATCTTGGCAAATTTTCATTATTGGACCTAAATATTGATCGGGTGTGATAATTGTTGCCTTGATCCATGGTTCTTCGATAAATTTTATCATTGTTGGGTCGGGTAAACTTGATGGATTTTGTAAATCTTTTACTTCTGTATTATTCATATGGATTTTGTAAACAACCCCTGGAGTTGTGGTTAATAGATTAATATCAAATTCTCTTTCAAGTCTCTCCGTCACTATTTCCAAATGCAATAAACCTAAAAAACCACATCTAAAACCAAGCCCCAGAGCAGAAGAAGACTCTGGCTCAAATGAAAAACTTGCATCATTTAATTGTAATTTAGCTAATCCATCCTTTAATTTTTGATATTCAGAGCTATCAACAGGAAACAAACCACAAAATACTACTGGTTTACTTCGTTTAAAGCCCGGAAGTGTAGCATTTAGAGGTTGGGCTGCATCACAAATGGTATCCCCAACTTTTGTTTCTGATAAAATTTTTATTCCTGTTGTAATAAATCCTATTTCACCTGCATTCAACTCACTTACATCTTTTGGTTTAGGTGTAAATACTCCAACTTTTTCAACAATATATTCTTGATTAGTTGACATCATTCGGATTTTCATATTTTTATTTAATTTACCATCAATCACTCTTACTAGAATCACAACTCCCAAGTAAGTGTCATACCAGCTGTCTACTAATAAACATTTTAGTTTTTCATTTTTTTTTCCTTTGGGTCCAGGTAAAGTTTGAACAATTTGCTCTAAAATATCATCTATTCCTTCTCCTGTTTTTCCAGAGCATGGAACAGCATTTACCGTATCTATACCTATTACATCTTCTATTTGTTTATTTGTTCTATCTATATCAGATGCAGGTAGATCAATTTTATTTAAAACTGGAATTATCTCATGATTAATTTCAAGTGCTTGATAAACATTTGCTAATGTTTGAGCCTCAACACCTTGTGTACTATCTACAATTAATATTGAACCCTCACAGGCATATAAAGATCTACTTACCTCATAACTAAAATCAACATGACCCGGTGTATCTATAATGTTTAATATATAGTTTTTACCGTCTTTAGCTTTATAGTTTAATTTAACGGTTTGTGCTTTGATGGTTATTCCTCTCTCTCTTTCAATATCCATAGAGTCAAGTACTTGAGCTTTCATTTCTCTATCTGTTAAACCACCACATCTATGTATAATTCTATCAGCTATGGTTGACTTACCATGATCAATGTGAGCTATGATTGCAAAATTTCTTATATTATCGATTTCTGTAGACATTTAGGATCTAATTTTTGCCCCAGTCTTAGTTTCAACAGTTGAAATAATTAATTTATTAATTTTTTCAAGATCAGTCTCTTCCAGTGTTTTTTCAGATGATTGAATTATAACGTTTATAGCTATTGACTTTTTTCCGTCTGGAATATTTTCACCTTCATAAATGTCAAAGATTTTAATTGACCTAATTAAATTTTGATCAATTGATGAAATAATTTCAATCAAATCCTGTGCTTTAAAATTTTTATCAACTATAAAAGCAAAGTCTCTTTCTGATTTCTGATAGTCAGAGTACTCAAAATTAGGTTTTTGATCTTTGAGTTTAATTTTATTTTCTTTTAAATGATCCAGATAAATTTCAAAACCAACCAAACCTTCGGTTTTTATGTCAAGTTTTTTAATAATATTTGGATGTATGTCTCCAAAATAAGCAACAGGTTCAATATCATCCTTATCAAGATATACAGAACCAGCTTTGCCTGGGTGATAATATGAGGGAGATTTATCTCTTATAAAGAAACTTTTCCTATCATATCCAGCCTCGACTAATGTCTGGATAACATCCTTTTTTACATCAAAAACATCAACCGGTCTTTCTTTTTCGTTCCAATTTAATCTTGATACTTTTCCTGATTTAATTGCTCCTATTACTGTCAGTTGCTCACCTGGCTTGCTATTCTTAAAAATTGGTCCAATTTCGAACAGCGAAATATCTTTAAACCCTCTATCTAAATTTTTCTTTAAATAAAAAGTCAAATTTGTGAAAATCGAATTTCGTAAAACATCTAAGTCTGAGCTTATTGGATTTACTATTTTTATTTCTTTTAGACTTTCTTTAAAAAAATTATTTATTTTCGAATCTGTAAATGACCAAGTCACAGTCTCGAAATAACCTTTTGATGCAACAGATCGTTGTAGAAAGTGAAAGAGTTTCTGTTGTTTATTTAATGTATCTTTTATTTTATTTTTTTCAGGCTCTAAAGTTTCTATGTTATTGTATCCTTTTATTCTTACTATTTCTTCAACTATATCAATTGGTTGAGTTATATCAGGTCTCCAGGTAGGTATTTTTAAATCTAATTCTAATTTATTCTTAGAAACCTCAAATCCTAGATCAGTTAAAATTTTTACAATCTCATTATCGTCTACTTTAAAACCTGTTATTTTTTCAAATAAAGAGACATTGAATTTAATTTTATTTTTTTCATATTCATCAGCTTTTTGAACATCAAAATTACTTATTTTACCACCACAAATTTCAGATATTAATTCTGCAGCTTTTGATAAACCTAGTTCGATCGATTGAGGATCAATTCCCCTTTCAAATCTGAATTTTGCATCAGTATCAATATTTAATATTTTTGAAGTTTTTCTAATTGATCTAGGAATAAAATATGCAGATTCTAATAAAATATTTTTTGTATTAATCTCAGTTCCAGAACGTGTTCCTCCAATGACTCCTCCTAAACCTAAAACTCCAGATTTATCAGAAATAACACACATATTATCATCTAATTTATACTCCTTGTTATCAAGGGCCTCGAAAGTTTCACCCTTTTTTGAATTTCTTACTATAATTTCTCTGTCAATTTTATCTGCATCATATGCATGGAGTGGTCTATTTAAGTCTAACATTATATAATTTGTAATATCTACAATTGCTGAAATTGGTTTTTGACCAAGTGAAATAATTTTTTCTTTCAACCATTTTGGACTTTCTTTATTTGATACACCTGTGATTAAGCAACTACCAAATACAGTACAACCTTGATTTTTCTCTTTTGAAATTGAAACTTTGATTTTTTGAGATCCATTTTTTTTAATATTACTGTTGGAAATATTTTTTAATTTACCAGCTCCAGCAGCTGCAAGATCTCTAGCTATACCTCTTACTCCCAAGCAATCAGGACGATTAGGTGTGATCGATAAATCTACAACTTTTTCATTTTTATTTTTAAAAAAATTTTCGCCTACTTTGTTAGAATACTTTGCTGTTTTTAGTTCTGTGATTCCTTCACTTTCATCTGATAAATTCAATTCAGATTCAGAGCATAACATTCCATAGGAAGTAACTCCTCTAATCTTACTGATTGAAAGTTTCATATTATTTTTTGGAATTATTGATCCTGGACCTGCGTATACAGTTAAAAGATCTTTTTTAGCATTTGGTGCTCCACATACTACTTTAACATTGTTTTCTTGGCCAATATCAACATCGCATACTCGAAGTCTATCAGCATTTGGATGCTGTTCAGCATTTATTATTTTTGCTACTTTAAAATTGTCTAAGTCAGAATTTAAGTTTTCAAAACTTTCAACTTCAAGCCCAATATCTGTTAATTTTTCAATTATACTATTATCTTGTATTTTTGTATCAAGATGTTCTTTAAGCCAACTTATTGTAAATTTCATCTACTGAGGCCTCTATAGTTTGACGGCACATCTAATGGGTCAAAACCAAAATGGTTAAGCCACCTGTAGTCAGTCTCAAAAAAAGCTCTTAAATCATTTATTCCATACTTGAGCATTCCAAGTCTATCTATCCCAATACCAAAAGCATATCCTTGGTATTTATCTGGATTTACTTTTACATTTTTAAGCACATTTGGATGTACCATGCCACAACCTAGAATTTCTAACCACTTATCTCCCTCACCAATAACTATTTTTCCATTTTTTAATTCATAACCAATGTCTACCTCTGCAGATGGCTCAGTAAAAGGAAAGTGGCTTGGTCTAAATCTCATTTTGATTTTGTCCACCTCAAAAAATGATTTTATAAAATAGTTTAAGCATCCTTTTAAATGGCCCATATTAATATCTTTATCAATGTGAAGTCCTTCGACTTGATGAAACATGGGAGAATGAGTTTGGTCACTATCAGATCTATATGTTCTGCCTGGAGCTATAATTTTAAATGGAGGCTTCCCATTTAACATTGTTCTTACTTGTACTGGTGATGTATGAGTTCTTAGTAATAATTCCTTATTGTTATCTAAATAAAAAGTATCATGCATATCTCTTGCTGGATGATTATCAGGTGTATTTAATGCAGTAAAATTATAATGCTCATTCTCTATATCTGGCCCTTCTTCAACGCTAAATCCAATTTCTGAAAATATTGATGATATCTCGTCAATTACTTGTGAAACAGGATGTATTTTTCCTCTATTAAATTCTCTCTCCGGTAATGTTACATCTACTTTTTCATTTTCAAGTTTAGAGTTAATCTCTTTTATTTCAATTTCTTGAAGTTTAGAATTTATTTTTTCTTGGAGTTCTTCTTTTATTGAATTTAAGTCTGATGCAAACTTTTTCCTTTCATCATTTGGCAAAGACCCTAATGATTTAAAAGAATTAGAAATCTTTCCATTTTTACCAAATAATTCTGTTTTTATTTGATTTAAAATTTCAATATTTAAATCACTGTCTAGTTTATTCAAAAACTCATCTTTAATTTTTTTAATATCGGACATATTTGTAGAATATTTGTTAACTCTAGAAAAACAACAACGAAAATTAATTCAACGCTGCTTGAGCTTTTTTAACTATAGTTTTAAATGCTTCTGGATTATCGTAAGCAATTTCAGCTAGAATTTTTCTGTCTATTTTAATGCCTGTTTTGCTCAAGCCATTAATAAATTTAGAATAAGTCATGCCTTCAGCTCTAACTCCGGCGTTTATTCTCTGTATCCAAAGTGATTTAAAATCTCTTTTTTTATTTCTTCTGTCTCTATAAGCATATTGTAAGGCTTTTTCCATTGCTTGACGAGCTACTCTTATTGTATTTTTTCTTCTACCCCACTGACCTTTAACAGCTTTCAATACTTTTTTGTGCTTTGCTCTACTAGTTACACCTCTTTTTACTCTAGCCATTTTATCCTCTTAAGTTATACGGCATATAGGATTTTACAATCTTACCATCTTGTTTTGACAATACCGTAGTGCCTCTTTGCTTTCTAATCTGTGAATTTGTTCTTTTAATCATACCATGTCTTTTTCCAGCCTGAGCAGTTATAACTTTTCCTTTTGCTGAAATTTTGAACCTTTTTTTGGCTGAACTTTTTGTTTTTAATTTAGGCATAATTTTGAGGGGTTATACAAATATTAATATTAATTTACAACCAGAAATTAGTCTTATAAAGGCTGGATAACCATGATCATTTGCTTACCGTCAAACTTTGGTTGTAATTCGACACGGCCTACTGACTCCATATCTAGTTTGATCTTATCCATTAACTCATTACCCAAACTAGAATGTTGCAGCTCTCTTCCTTTAAATCTAATTGTAAATTTTACCTTATCCCCTTTTGCAATAAATTTTTGTGCATTTTTAATTTTAAAGGTGTAATCGTGTACCTCGGTAACAGGTCTTAATTTAATTTCTTTTAATTCTATCTTCTTCTGTTTTTTCTTTGCTTTGTTAGCTTTTTTTTGTGCATCATATTTATATTTTCCCATATCCATAATTTTACATACAGGAGGTTTTGCATTTGGAGCTATCTCAATTAAATCTAAACCTTCTTCTTTCGCTCTATCAATTGCATCTTGTAAATTTAGTATTCCTAAGTTATCACCATCACTGGCAATAACTTGAACATCTTGTGAGGTTATCCTTTGATTTGTTCTAGGACCTTTGAACTTTGTTCTTCGCTGAAAGTAATTTTGTTTAAAATCTGCCACTAAATTGATGGTGCTTTGTTAAGAGCAGAGTATTTTTTTAAGAATTCGTTTAAACTCATAGTTTCTTGTTTTTTAGAATCCAATCTTCTAATAGTTACTGTGTTACTGTCAACTTCTTTTTTTCCACATATTAGTAGCATTGGTACTTTAGTTAATGAATGTTCTCTAATTTTATAATTTAAATTATGATTTTTTAAATCTACCTCAGAAGAAAGCCCTACTTTTTTTAACTCACTGTTTACTTCTTTTGCATAATCATCAAAATCACTCGAGATAGGTATTACTATTGTTTGAACTGGGCATAGCCAAAAAGGTAACTTTCCTGAGTAATTTTCAATTAAAATTCCTATAAATCTTTCTAATGATCCAAATAAAGCTCTATGTAGCATAACTGGAACTTTTTTATTTCCATCACTATCTATAAATGATGCACCTAACCTGCCTGGTAAGTTTAAATCGACTTGCAAGGTACCACATTGCCAATCTCTACCGATGGCATCTCTTAAAACAAATTCTATTTTAGGACCATAAAAAGCACCTTCACCTTTATTTACAGAGTATTCCAATTTTGTTGCTTTTATAGCCTCCAATAACGCTGCTTCTGATTTATCCCAAACTTTATCATCTCCAACTCTTAAGTCTGGTCGATCAGAATATTTCAAAATTACATCTTCAAATCCTAGATCTTTATAAATTTCCAAAATTAAATTTGTCACGCTCAAACATTCTTCTGTGATTTGCTCTTCTGTACAAAAAATATGTGCATCATCTTGAGTAAATGCTCTTACACGTAATAATCCGTGAAGAGCTCCAGAGGGTTCATATCTATGAACTTTTCCAAATTCTGACATTTTCAATGGTAAATCCCTATAACTTTTTAAACCTTGATTAAAGACCTGAACACATCCAGGACAGTTCATTGGCTTTATAGCAAAAACTTTTTCATCAGGTGTTGTAGAAGTATACATATTTGCTCCAAATTTTTCCCAATGGCCAGATTTTTCCCAAAGTGATCGATCCAATATTTCTGGAGTATTTATTTCTTGATATCCTGCATTTTCTTGTTTCATTCTCATATACGAAATAAGTTTTTGAAATAAGTTCCATCCTTTTTGGTGCCAAAATACAGAGCCAGGACTTTCTTCTCTGAAATGAAATAAATCCATTTCTTTTCCAATTTTTCTATGATCTCTTTTTTCAGCTTCTTCGATTCTATTTAAATAATCGTCTAAATCTTTTTGAGTTGACCAACTGGTACCATAAACTCTTTGTAACATTTCATTATTTGAATCACCTCTCCAGTAAGCTCCGGAAACTTTAGTTAATTTAAAAAATTTTCCAATTTTACCAGTCGAGGCTAGGTGGGGACCTCTACATAAATCATGCCAATCACCATGGAAATATAAAGATACTTCCTCTCCTTCTGGAATACTTTCTATTATTTCAGCTTTATAAATTTCTCCTTTTTTTTTAAAATGCTCAATTGCATCATTCCTTTTCCAAACTTCTCTGTAAGTTTTTTCATCTCGGTCCACAATTTCTTTCATCTTAATCTCTATCTTCTCTAAATCTTCAGAGGTAAAAGGTTCTTTTCTTGCAAAATCATAATAAAAACCATCTTCAATAACAGGACCAATTGTAACTTGTGTACCTGGAAATAATTCTTGAACTGCCATAGCTAGTATATGGGCAGTATCATGTCTTATAGTTTCTAATCCTTCTTTATCTTTTGATGTAAATATCTTTATTGAAGAGTCTTTTGAGATATTATGGTTTAGATCCTTCAATTCTCCGTCGACACTTATTAATAAAGCTTGTTTTGATAGAGATTTACTAATTTTTTCTGCAACTTCAAATCCCGAAATACTTTTTTCAAAATTAATTTTTTTTCCGTCTGGTAATGTAATATTTGGCATTAATTAAATAGTTTTTTGTATTCTGAATAAGTAGAAAAACACATTTTTTCAACATTAAATTTCTTTACGGCATTTTCTCTTCCAAAATTACCCATTTTTGAAAGTTCATTGTGATCATAATTCATTACTTGTATAATTTTTTTTGATAAATCATCAGAGTCACCTGCTTCAAATAATATTCCAGATTTTCCATCAATAACTGTCTCCTTTGATCCTCCAATATTACTGGCTAAAATTATTTTTTGCATAGATTGGGCTTCTACTGCAACTCTTCCAAAAGCCTCTGGCTCAATTGATGTGGATACGACTATGTTGGATATTTTGTAAGCTAATGGCATGTTTTTACAATGATCAATAAATCTTATTTGTTTTGTGAGTCTAAATTGTTCTACAAGTCTGATTAATTTTTTTTTATAAAGATCTCGCCCTTGGTCATTACCTAAAATTACTGCAATGAAAGAGTCGTTGCCTAACTGAATATTTACTTTATTTAATGCCTCTAGAAACATCTCTTGACCCTTCCAAGCCGTAAGTCTTCCTGGTAGTAAAATTATTTTTTTTCCTACTACTAAATTCCATGACTTAAATAATTTATCTTCGTCAGCTTCTAGGGTCGTGGAAGTGTCAAAATAATCTGTATTAATTCCCCTAAATATAGAAAGTAATTTTTTTTTATCTGTTAGATAATCTCCATAATTTTCTTTAATATGCATGAAAATAAAATTAGATCCAGCAATAATTAAATCAGATCTAACCATTACAGAATTATAAAATTTTTTTAACTTATTTTTAAAATTATATGTTCCATGAAAAGTTGTAACAAACTTTCTTCTTGTTATTTTTGTTGCAATCAGACATGACCATGCAGGTGCTCTACTTCTAGCATGAACAATATTTATCCCATTTATTAAAATAATTGCAGAAATGATTAGTGAATTAATAAAAATGAGTATAGGATTTTTTGAGTGAACAGGAAGCCTAATAAGTTTGACTTTTTTTCTATCTATGTATTGTAGAAGTTCACCACCACTTGTAATTAGATATGATCCAATATTATTTTCTGGCAAGTAATGTGCCACATCATAGCAACCAGTTTCTGCGCCACCATAACCTAACTTAGGGATTACTTGTAGTACTTTTAATTTAGACTGCATGTGATAATAATATATACCTAGTCAACATGAATACTTTATATGAAAAAACATAAATTTCTAAGAATTTCTAAATATAAAAAACTAAGATATATCACAAATAATTATAAGAAAAATCTCTACATAGTTTTTTTACCAGGTTTTGCATCAGATATAGATGGAGAGAAACCTAAGAAATTTTTAAACTTTAGCGTTAAAAATAAATTAGGATTCTTAGCTATAGAGTATTTTGGTCATGGAAGGTCTTCAGGAGAATTTACAAAAGGTAATATTACAAAATGGTCAAATGATGCAAAGACTGCAATTAGTAAAATAGTAAAAAAAAATGATTTTATTTTAATTGGCTCAAGTATGGGTGGATGGATTTCGATGATAATGCACAGATATTTTAGTTCTCAAATTAAAGGCTTTCTAGGAATTGGATCAGCACCTGAGTTTCTTACAAGAATTATGTGGAAAAAATTTCCAAAAAAAACAAAGGATGAAATAATCAAAAAAGGAATATCTAAAATTAAAAATGGCGATTATGAATACTTAATTACTAAACAACTTATTTTTGATGGAAAAAAAGCTACAAATAAAGTTCTTAATAAAAAATTAAATAACACCATCCCTGTCACAATGGTTCACGGACAAAAAGATGAGGTAGTGCCTGTAAAATACTCAAGAATGGTTTTAAAAACTTTTCCTAAAGCAGATACAAAGCTTTTAATAATAAAGAATGGAGATCATAGTCTCTCCTCAAGTAAAAATTTAAGTATAATTTGTAAAGAACTTCAAAAAATAATTAAAAAAGTTAACTAGCTTTACCAACAATACTTTTATTAGTAATTGGATTTTCAAGTTTGTCTATCATTTCTTTAGGGCAAACTTGTAAAAAATTATTTACCTCTAAATCAAAATTTTCGAGTATATTTTTAGAAACAATAGACTCTGTTTCTTGATAATGTTTTGAGACTAATTTCTTTAAATTATTTTTCCAAAACTCTGTCTCGGGTGTTTGCCAAATAATTGTCTCTGAATTTGCTTTATTTGGAAATTCATTATTAGGATCATATACAAAAGCCATTCCACCTGTCATACCTGCACCAAAATTATCTCCAACATCACCTAATATTACAATCGATCCCCCTGTCATATACTCACATCCATTTGAGTCGCAACCTTCAACTACCGCAGTTGCTCCTGAGTTTCTTACTGCAAATCTTTCACCCGCTTGTCCTGCTGCTAATAAAGTTCCCGATGTTGCTCCATATAAGACTGTATTTCCTATAATAGTATTTTCGTTTGAGACCAAATTACTTTCCTCAGGAAGTTTAACTATTACAGATGCACCTGACAAACCTTTGGCAACGTAATCATTAGCATCCCCTTTTAAAATTAATTTAAGTCCTTTAATCCCAAATGCCCCAAATGATTGTCCTGCTGATCCTTTAAAATTGAGTGAAAAAGTATTTTCCTCTAATTTATTATTTCCAAATTTTTTATATAAATGATAAGAGATTCTTGTACCTACTGCTCTATCAGTGTTTTTTATTTCATATGTTTTATCTAATGGAGAATTATTATCTATTAAGTTTTCTACCTCTGGCCAAATTTTTTGATCCAATGTATCTGGAACCTTATTAATTATAGGTTTCTCACAATATCTTTTATTTTTACCGGGGTCAGCTTGTACAAATAAAGGATTTAAATCTAAATCATCCAAATTTGGTGATCCTTTACTTACCTGCCTTAATAAGTCAGTTCTACCGATGACCTCATTAAGAGATTTAAAACCTAAACTTGCTAGAATTTCTCTTACTTCTTCCGCAATAAAAGAAAATAAGTTCACTACCTTATCTGGTGTACCAGTAAATTTTTTTCTAAGTTCATCATCTTGAGTACAAACACCGACTGGACAAGTGTTAGAGTGACATTGTCTTACCATAATGCATCCCATTGCAACTAGCGCTGTAGTAGCTACACCAAACTCTTCTGCGCCCATCATTGCTGCCATAACTACATCTCTTCCGGTTTTAATTCCTCCATCCGTTCTTAGAGTAACAAGGTGTCGTAGTTTATTTAAAGTCAAAACTTGATTTGCTTCTGTTAATCCCATTTCCCATGGAATACCAACATATTTAACACTTGTTTGAGGAGTAGCGCCTGTTCCACCATTATGACCAGAAATTAAAATGATATCAGCTTTTGCTTTAGCAACTCCTGCAGCAATAGTTCCTATTCCAGAGGAAGCTACTAATTTTACACCAACTCTAGCCTTAGGATTGATTTGCTTTAAATCATAAATTAGTTGTGCGAGATCTTCTATTGAGTAAATATCATGATGTGGAGGAGGTGAAATTAGTGTCACTCCTGGAGTAGAATGTCTTAATTTAGCTATTTCCTCAGTAACCTTAAACCCAGGTAATTGACCCCCTTCACCAGGTTTTGCACCTTGTGCAATTTTAATTTCAATTTCATTACAATTATTTAAATAATTTATAGTTACTCCAAATCTTGCAGATGCTATTTGTTTTACTCTTGAATTAGCGCTATCTCCATTTTCTAAAACTTTAAATCTCTTTTCATCTTCTCCACCTTCGCCACTACAAGAAGCCCCCTTTATCCTATTCATACCCATAGCAAGTGTTTCATGAGCTTCTTTTGATAAAGCACCATGAGACATACTTCCACTTCCAAATCTTTTCATGATTTCACTTATTGGCTCGACTTCGTCAATTGCTATTGCCTCTTGATTTTTAAAGTCAATTAAATCTCTTAAATTAATTGGTTTTAAACCGTAAATTCCTTTGGTGTATTTTTTATAAGTATCATAAGAATTTGATCCAACTGCAGCTTGCAAAAGATGAATTAATTTTCCTTGATATTGGTGAGTTTCTCCATTTTTTCTATATCTATAAATTCCTCCTATGGGTAAAATATTTGAATGAATATCAAAAGCATCCTTATGTATACCTCTTATCTTTTTTTCTATACCACTTAATCCAATTCCAGAAATTTTAGATATTACACCTGGAAAATAATCTTTAACAATTGTTCTACTTAGTCCTACAGTTTCAAAATTACATCCTCCTCTATAAGAACTTAAAACAGAAATACCCATCTTTGACATTATTTTTAACAGGCCAAAGTTTACAGATTTAATATATCTACTGACACACTCATCAAAAGAAAATTTACCAAAAAGTTTTTTGGAGTGTCTTTGAAATAAACTATCAAATGCAAGATAAGGATTTACAGTTGTTGCTCCAACACCTATAAGCGTAGCAAATGAGTGTGTATCAAGAGCATCTCCTGTTTGAACATTGATAGAAACATATCCTCTTAGTCCTAATTTTATTAAATGAGTATTTATTGCTCCAATACATAAAAGCATTGGCATTGGCAGTTTTGTTTCGGATATATTTTTATCTGACAAAATAAGTTGTGTTACACCTTCTCTGACTGCTTTCTCTGCATCCCTTTTTAATTTATTAATTGAACTTTCAAGTGTTTCTTCTTTGTCGAAAATACAATTTAAAATTCTATAATTATCACCAAAGTACTTTACAAATTTTTCAAACTGATTGTTTGAGAGAATAGGACTGTCTAAAACATAAATGTTTTCCTCAGTAAGATCTGAAAAATCAAGAATATTGCCGAGATTTCCAAACCTAGTTTTTAAACTCATAACCTTATTTTCTCTTAAAGAGTCAATTGGAGGATTTGTTACTTGACTAAAGTTCTGTCTAAAAAAATGGTACAGAGGCCTATATTTGTCAGATAATACAGCAAGAGGTGTATCATCACCCATGGATCCAGTTGCTTCTTTGGCATCTTCAGCCATAGGATGAAGGATTAGTTCTAAATCCTCAAGGCTATAGCCAAAACAGTGTTGTATTTTTTTTAAATCAGAACCTGAATACTGGTTTTTTTCATTTTCTATTGGAAATTTTTTATCAAGATCAATGATCTGGTTGTTAAACTTTTTAAATTCTTTTGCTAAATAATTCTTAATTGCATTATTTGTATAAACTTTTCCTTTTTCAATTCTAACACCCAATATTTCACCAGGGCCAAGTCTTCCTTTCGAAACAATTTTTTTTTCATTTAAATTAATCATACCTGTTTCAGATCCCGCAAACAAAAGTTTGTCTCTTGTAACAGTATATCTTAATGGTCTTAGACCATTTCTGTCACTTCCAACAATTACCCACTCATTATCTGTCGCTGCAACAGCAGCAGGCCCATCCCAAGGTTCCATGGTACTATTTAAAAAATTAAACAACTGTTGATGATCTTTTGGCAAAACTTTACTTTTTTTTGACCACGCATCCGGAATTAACATAAGTTTTGCTAAAGGTGCTGAATGACCAGAAATATTTAATAATTCAAAAACATTGTCTAATGATGCAGAGTCAGAATTTCCAGCTGGAATAACTGGTTTCAAATTTTCCATATCATCAAATAATGGACTGAACATTTCTTCTTGGTGTATATTCATCCAATTAACGTTACCTTTAAGTGTATTTATTTCACCATTATGAGCGATAGCTCTAAACGGTTGAGCTAAATCCCAGCTTGGCGCTGTATTAGTTGAAAACCTCTGATGAAAAATTGCATATCTTGAAATGAAACGTTCATCTTTTAAATCTGTATAAAAGTCTGACAAAGCTTCAGCAAGAAACATTCCTTTATAAATAATTGATCTTGAACTAAATGAGCAAATATAAAAATTATTTAATTGATTTTTTAAAGCTTCTTTTTCAATTTTTCTTCTCGTCTCGTATAGCATTCTCTCTAAATCTTTGCCAACAATTGATTTATTGTTATGAGTAAACAAAACTTGAGCAATTTCAGGTCTTGTTAATTCAGCTTTTTCACCAAGCACAGATGGATCGACCGGTACTTGTCTCCATCCATATATATTAAAATTCTTTTTTGTAAGTTCGCTCTCTACTATTGTTCTACATTGCTCCTGACCACCAAAATCGTTCCTTGGTAGAAAGATCATTCCTACACATAAATCTGAATTATCGTGTTTGTGTCCAGTAATTTCTATTTTCTCTGCAAAAAAATCTTTAGGTATTTCAATATGTATTCCTGCACCATCGCCTGTTTTTCCATCAGCGTCAATCGCACCCCTGTGCCAAACAGCTTTCAAAGCTTCAATTCCATATTCAACTACTTTCCTTGATTTTAGCCCCTCTGTTGAAGCTACGAGACCTACTCCACATGCATCATGTTCCATTTTCTCATCATAAACATGATTTTTTTTTAATAACTCTCGATTTTTTTTTTGGATTTCCATTATGCAACTTTCATTTTTTGTTTTGATTGAAGAAAACTTTCGATTGAAGTTGCTGCATCTCTTCCATCTTTAATAGCCCACACAACTAATGATGCTCCTCGAACAATATCTCCTGCTGCAAATACACCAGGAATACTTGTTTCTAATGTATCAAAGTCAGCCTTAATAGTTCCCCATTGTGAAACTTTTAATCTTGGCTCTTGAAAAAGAATAGGTAAGTCCTCTGGATCAAATCCTAGAGACTTAATCACTAAATCAGCTTTTATTTCAAATTCTGAGTTTTCTTCTACAACTGGTTTTCGTCTTCCACTATCATCAGGATCAGTTAATTTCATTTTATCAACCATAATACTCTTAACTTTATTTGAACCTTTAAATTCCTTTGGATTACTCAACCAAATAAATTCCACACCTTCTTCTTCTGCATTTCCTACTTCCCTAGCAGAACCAGGCATATTTTCTCTATCTCTTCTGTATAAACATTTTACAGATTTAGCTTTTTGTCGAACTGATGTCCTTACACAATCCATTGCTGTGTCTCCTCCACCTATAACTACAACATCTTTTCCTTCAGCATTTAGTGTACCATTGTCAAACATTTCAACTTTATCACCCAAGCCTTTTTTATTTGATGCTGTTAGGAATTCCATTGCAGGAAAAATATTGCTTAAGTCATTTCCTGGTAAATTTACTTCTCTGGGTTTGTAAACACCTGTAGAAATTAAGATTGCATCATGTTTTGATTGTAGCTCTTTAAGGGTAGAGTCTTTACCAACTTCAAAATTGTTTACAAAGTTTATTCCTCCATCTTTTAGAAGTTTAATTCTTCTTTCAACTACATGTTTCTCTAATTTGAAGTTTGGAATTCCATAAATAAGTAATCCACCAGCTCTATCATATCTGTCATATATTGTTACTTGATATCCTTTTTTTCTAAGCTCTTCTCCGCAAGCTAACCCTGCAGGTCCCGCACCTATTATCCCAACACTTTGTTCATTTTCAATTTTTACTTTTATTGGTTTAACCCATCCATTTTCCCATGCCTTGTCAGTTAGATATTTTTCAATTGATCCTATAGTAACAGTTCCATGCCCTGACTGTTCTATTACACAATTCCCCTCACATAGTCTGTCCTGAGGACAAATTCTTCCGCATACTTCTGGCATATTATTTGTGCTTTGTGATAAGTGATATGCCTCTTCATACCTTCCTTCTGCAGTGAGTTTCAACCAATCTGGAATATTATTGCTTAAAGGACAATGAACCTGACAAAAAGGGACGCCACACTGTGAACATCTACTAGACTGCTCTTTAGCTCTATCATGAATAAATTCTTGATATATCTCGCCGAAATCCTCTTTTCTCTGAGATTTATCTCTTTTAGGTGGATTTTGTTGACCTATATCTACAAATTGAAGCATTTTATTTGTCATCGGAGTCGGCTTATATATGAATTTTAAATACCTATAAAGTATAACTAGGTAATATATTCTGACATATATTTTTAAAAAACCACGTTTTTTCTCATTTTTCTCAAATTTGCATAGTAGCTATGCGTAATAGTAATTGCCTTATTTAAGTAATCTTTTAACTATCTATTCAATTCTCAAATGATTTCAAAATATATAGAAACATCAATATTAGCATTCATTCAAGGAGTTGCTGAGTTTATCCCTGTAAGTTCCTCTGCTCATCTCATTATAATTTCAAAGGTTTCTAATTTTAATGTTAGCTCACTTCAATTAGATATAAGCCTCCATTTAGGGTCGCTTTTAGCAATTATTTTTTATTTTAGAAAAGATTTATTAAATATAACCAAAAATAAATCTTTATTCCTTTTGATAGTTTTAGGATCAATTCCATTAATTATTGTTGGCTACTTTTTTTATTCATCAGGTCTAATTGAAAATTTAAGAAATTTAAAAGTGATAGCTTGGACTACATTAATATTTGGAATATTATTGTTTATTGCTGACAGATCTATAATTAAAAATAAAATTAATGATAATTTAAATCTTAAAAATATTTTACTAATAGGTATTTTTCAAATATTGGCTATTATTCCTGGAGTTAGTAGATCTGGAATTATAATTACTACATCAAGATTTTTAAATTTTGATAGAGTAGATTCTTCTAAAATATCCTTTTACTTATCCATACCTGCATTAGCTGGAGCAAGTGTACTAAGCATGAAAGATATTGTTAATACAAATATAGATATGAATTTTTTGTTTATATTTGCAGTATTATTATCGTTTGTTTTTTCTTATTTAACAATAAAATATTTTTTGATTTATGTAAGAAATTTTAATTTAAACCTTTTTGTTTATTACAGAACATTTCTTGCATTAATTCTTTTTGTAATTGCATATTCTTAAGTTTTGGTGCTTGGAGAAATTTGAGAAGAAATTACAGCCACCAATATTAAAAAACATCCAATCATATTATTCGTAGTTAAAAACTGATTAAGAATTATCCATCCAGCAATTGCTGCAAACACTCCCTCTAAAGAATAAATAATTGCAGCAGGTGCCTCCTCTATATTTTTTTGAGCAAACATTTGTAATGTAAAGGCTATTCCACCTGATAATGCGCCAGCATAAAGTATTGAACTACTTTCCAATAAAATTTTAGAAATATTAATTTCCTCAAATGCATATGAAAAAATTATTGAGAGCGTTGCCACAAATAAAGCCTGTAATGCTGCATAGAACATTGGAATATCAAATTCTTCCATGAATTTACCTGCAAAAATTATATGCAATGCCCAAAATACGGAACATAAAATAACTAAACCGTCACCTAACATTATTTCTGAGTTGGAAAAATCACTTAGGAGATATACACCTAAAACACAAAGACCAATTGCAGGCCAAATGCTCCAATGGACTTTTTTTGAGTAAATAAAAAATAATAAAATTGGAACTATAGGAACATAAAATACTGTAAAAAATGCAGCATTTGCAATATTTGTGTATTGAAGTGCGGCTTGTTGTAAAAAAGTTCCTAAGAAAAGTGAAACTCCCATAAAAACTAAATATTTTATAAAAAGTTTTGATTTTGAGAGTATCTCTACCCTAATTTTCTTTCTTTCAAAGAGTATCGCTAGCGGTAAAATAGTTAAAAATCCTACAACAAATCTTGCTGAATTAAATGTTAAAGGACCGATGTTGTCCATACCGGTATCTTGTGCAATAAATGCTGTACCCCAGATAAAAGTTGTAACTAGTGCGCAGATCATAGAAAGAGATTTTGTCATTTTATTAAATTAAATTATTAAATTAATTTATTCCGTTCATCTTACAAGAACTATCAAAATCTTCTTTGTTAATATAACATCCAGACATTTTTCTCACTCCACTAAATGATCCTCTTCCATGAAGTATTCGCCAATTATTAAATATTAAAAGCTCTCCAGGTTTTAGTATATGTCTCCATTGGTAATCTTTATTATTAGCAAGTAGATCAAATTTTTTAATAGCTTCGTAAAACTTTAAAGTTAAATCCTTTTCAAATCTAAACGGTGCTCGATCGTAATTGTTAAAACTCACTTGAGTAATTTCTTTATTTTTATTTAATTTAAATATTGGTCTTTCAGCTTCTAGAAAAACTCCATCACCAATGTAATTACCCTTTACATTTATTTTTGTAAGCAAATCATACATTTGCGGATCTTCTTTTTTGATTGTTTCAGCAATCTTTAATCCATCAACCATTATTGACTCACCACCCTTAGCATCATAATCACAACACAATAATAATTGTAACCCTGGAGCATCATTACTATATGTCGAGTCTGTATGTGGTCTTAACTCTTCTTGAGTATAAGCGCTGTCAGCCTTATTTTCGTCAGACTCAAAACTCCACAGTCCTCCGAATATAGAATTTCTTACATATCCAATTTTATTAGCAATTTTTTCAACACATTTTAAATTTGTTTCACAATTTCTAATTACTAAAAAACCATAAGTATGTAGACTTTTTAAAAAGTTTTTAAATCCATCATTTGATAAGATAGAATTATAATCTACAAATATCTCTTGGTGAATTTCATTTAATCCCCAAATTTTTAATTTTGATTTTGTTTCTCTTTTTTTATCTATTTTGTTATTGATTAGAAATTCAAATGAATATTGGACTGGTTTTTCTAGATCAGGCCAAGCAATACTCAAATATTTGCCATTTTCTAATATTTGAGCGTTTTTTATTTTTAAATTTAGATCTAAAGATGCAGTAAAAGTCTTTCTTTGACTAGACCTTTTATCCCAATTTTGCTCATCTTTTGCATGATCTCTCAACCAAATATTTGGAAAAATTTCTGAGTTTTCTCCACTAAAATGGACTTGAAGATCATCTGGTAATATATCAATTTTTGTAATCATTTACTTAGGTTGTAAGCAAAATTTGCTCCTAAATTATCTTTTAATTCATTATTAAATTTAGCAGCCTCAGCTCCGTCTATAATTCGATGATCATATGAGAGTGATAAAGGTAACATAGTTCTTGGAACAAATTTTCCATCTATAAATACCTGTTTTTTATAGCTTCTGCCAATTCCAAGGATTGCAACTTCTGGAAAATTAATTATTGGTGTAAAGAATGATCCACCAATTCCACCTAAACTAGTAATAGTCATTGATCCTCCAAAAAATTCTTTTTTATCAATTTTTAAATTTCTGCAATCATCACTTACTTTTTTTAAGTCCTTACTTAACTCTTTTATATCTTTTTGATTGGCGTCTCTAATCTTGGGGACCATAAGTCCATGTTGGGTATCAACTGCAATGCCGATATGAAAATACTTTTTAAATGTAATTTTACCATTTTCAATATCATCTATTGATGAATTAAAAGATGGAAATTTTCTTAGTGATATTACTAATGCTTTTATAATAAATGCAAGTGGAGTAATTTTTATTTTTTCTCTAGTGTAATTATCTTTAAGTGAACTTCTAAACTCTTCCATCTCAGTAATATCAGCTTCGTCATGATTTGTTACATGTGGAATATTAGTCCAAGAGTTGACTAAATGAGGAGCAGCAATTTTTTTTACTCTAGGAAGGTCTTTAATTTCAATTTCTCCAAAATCTGAATGTTGATATTCACTTTTGATAACTTTTTCATTTTTACTATCTTTTACATCATATGTTTGATTAATGTTAGACGAAACAAATTCTTTTAAATCTTTTTCTACAACCCTACCTAATCTTTCCGAACCTTTAACATTACTTATATCAACACCTAATTCTCTAGCAAACTTTCTAACTTTTGGACTTGCAGATATTTTGTTAGATTGATCAGACATTTACACCTTTGTTGGCATAGGTTTATTTTTATTAATATTATACTTTTTTATTGCTTCTTCAGCATACTTTGAAGTGATGAGTTGCTCTTTGGCTAAAACACTAAGGCTGTAAGCAACTATATGTTCTTTATCTACTTCAAAAAAACTTCTTAAATTTTTTCTTGTGTCGCTTCTTCCATATCCGTCTGTACCTAGAGAATAAAAACTTTTTTTTGTAAAAGATCTTATTTGATCTGCGTTAATTCTCATATAATCAGTAGCTGCAAGGATAGGTCCTTGCTGTTTTCCCAAACACTCCTCTATATAAGATTTTTTGTTTGTTTCTGAGGGGTTTAATAAGTTTTGTCTTTCAACTTCCATTCCATTTTTTCTTAACTCGTTGAAACTTGTGACGCTCCAAACTTCACTGTCTACCTGATATTCTTTTTTAAGTATATCTGATGCGGCCATCATTTCTCTAAGTATTGTTCCAGATCCCAACAATTGAATCTTAGCTTCTTTTGAACTTGATGACTCTTTTATTTTATACATTCCCTTTAGAATTCCATCTTCACAATCTTTTGGCATTTCAGGATGAGGATAATTTTCATTCATTGTGGTAATATAGTAAAAAATATTTTCATTTTTTTCATGCATTCTTCTTAAACCTTCTCTAAAAATCACGGCTAATTCATAATGGAACGTAGGATCGTAAGATATACAGTTTGGAATTGTAGATGCGAGTAAATGACTATGCCCATCTTGATGCTGAAGTCCTTCTCCTGCAAGAGTTGTTCTTCCAGCTGTTGCACCAATTAAAAAACCTCTTGCTTGACTGTCTCCAGCTGCCCAAGCAAAATCTCCGATTCTTTGAAAGCCAAACATAGAATAGAAAAGATAAATTGGAATCATCTCAATGTCATGATTAGTGTAAGCAGTACCTGCAGCAATCCAAGATGACATAGATCCTGCCTCCGTAATTCCTTCTTCTAAAACCTGACCACTTTTTTCTTCTCTATATGATGAAAGTTGTGCTGAGTCTTCGGGCTCATATTTTTGACCCTCATGAGCATAAATTCCTATTTTTTGAAAGAAACCTTCCATTCCAAAAGTTCTAGCTTCATCTGGAATAATTGGGACTAATTTAGGAGCAACATTTTTATCTCTTAAAAGATTAGTTAGCATTCTGACTAGTGCCATTGTTGTAGACATTTCTTTTTCACCAGTAGAAGTCTTCATAAAATCAAAAATATCCTTACTTGGAGCTTTAATTGGTTTTGAGTAAGATGTTCTTTCTGGAATAAAACCACCCAATTCTATCCTTCTCTTTTTTAAATATTTTATTTCTTCTGAATTTTCGTCTGGTTTGAAATATTCAATATTTTTGACTTGGGCATCTGTTAAAGGAACATCAAATCTATCCCTGTAATACATCAAATCATCAACATCTAATTTTTTTTGCTGGTGAGTAGTATTTACACTTTCCCCACTTTTTCCCATACCATAACCTTTGATCGTTTTAGCTATTATAACTGTGGGACTTCCTTTGTGATTGACCGCCTTATCATAAGCAGCATAAACTTTATGGGGATCATGACCTCCTCTGTTTAATCGCCAAATATCAGTATCAGACATCGATGAGACTAATTCAGTTGTTTCAGGATATTTACCAAAAAACTTCTCTCTAACATAAAGTCCATTTCTTGCTTTAAAAGCTTGATATTCACCATCCACAGTCTCATTCATAATTTTTACTAAATGTCCTGTCTTATCATTTGCTAAAAGAGTATCCCAATAAGAACCCCAAATGACTTTTAAAACATTCCACCCTGCGCCTCTAAAAATTCCCTCTAATTCTTGAATTATTTTTCCATTTCCTCTAACCGGACCATCTAGTCTTTGTAAATTGCAGTTAACAACGAATATTAAATTATCTAAATTTTCACGAGCCGCTAACCCTATTGCACCAAGAGACTCAGGCTCATCCATTTCTCCATCACCAAGAAATGCCCAGACTTTTCTTCCTTCGTCTTTAATTAATCCTCTATTAATAAGATATTTCATAAATCTTGCTTGATATATTGCTAACATTGGACCAATACCCATTGAAACAGTTGGGAACTGCCAAAAATTAGGCATTAACCAAGGATGAGGGTACGAAGAAAGACCTCCTGTTTTTACCTCTTGTCTAAATCTATCTAGTTGTTTTTCATTTAATCTTCCCTCAAGAAAAGCTCTTGCATACATACCAGGTGCACTATGACCTTGAAAATATACTAGATCACCTCCGAATTTATTATTTTTTGCTCTCCAAAAATGATTCATTCCTACATCATATAATGTTGCTGCAGATGCAAATGTTCCTATGTGCCCACCAAGTTCAGGATATTTTTTATTTGCTCGAACTACCATAGCCGCAGCATTCCATCTTATTAATGATCTTAACTTACGTTCTATATTTTGATCTCCTGGAGATCTTTTTTCTTCCTCAGGAGGTACAGTATTTACGTATGGAGTAGTTTGGGTATGAGGAATTTTTGATCCAGCTTTGTAAGATTGATCAATTAATTGTTTAATTAAAAAGTGAGCTCTTTCTGAACCATCATTTTGTAGGACTGCACTTAAGGAGTCTAGCCATTCTTTTGTTTCAACAGGATCAATATCATCATTACTACTAACCATCTTAACTTCATTTATCAGTCTAGTTTGTTTGATCTGTTTCGGCTCAATAATTTTTGTTTCAACTTGGTTATCAGGTTTTGTAGCATTTTCAGCTTCCTTAATTAAATTCTCAGTTGAAGGTGGGATTTTTTCATTTAAAGTTTTAGTAATTTCTTCCTTATTATCTTTTTTGTCTGAGGATAATGTTAATATCAAATCGCCTTTTGAAACTTTGTCACCAATTTTTACCTTAACATTTTCTACAGTACCTTCATAATCAGATGGTACTTCAACACTCGACTTATCACTCTCCAATGTTACGACAGGGTCATTTTTGTTAATTTTATCGCCCTTTTTTACAAGTACTTCAATTATTTCAACATTTTCAAAATCTCCAATGTCTGGAACTAACAAATCTAAATTCATTTTTTTATTATATATATATCAATATTTGCTAAAAAAATAATTTACATTATTAATAATGTATAAAAACTGTACAAATTGCGCCTGTAGCTCAATTGGATAGAGCGCTTGGCTACGGACCAGGAGGTTCTGGGTTCAACTCCTAGCAGGCGCACCAAAAAGAAAGGATAAATGAAAATATCACTTGAAAAATCTGTTATATATTTCTTTTGTTTAGTTTTATTATTTATATTAATTATGACAATAATCCTTTAATGAGAAAATTTGAACAACTAAGTAATAAACCAAGTTATATGAAACATAATGGCGGTTTGTTATTTAGATCTTTAACCAAAAAAAAATTTGAGTTTAAAACAAAAATCAAAAAAACACATTTAAATAAAGCTGGGATAACACATGGTGGTTATATATGTACAATAATTGACGCTGGGGCAGGAACTGCTTGTCACAAAGCAAGTGGCAACAAACCCTGTGTAACTATCTCCTTAGATATTAAATTTATAGCTCCCTCTAACTTGGGAGATGAATTATTAGGAACAGTTGAAATTCAAAAAGTTACAAAATCAATGGTATTTGTAAATTGTAAATTAGAATGCAAAAATAAATTTGTTGCTAGCGCTGTTGGAATTTGGAAAATTTTAAGAAGACCACTTCCAAATGCTGGCTTAGGTGGATAAATTTTATTTTCTTAATTGAAGCACAAACACTGGTAATACTAAAACTAAGCCTATAATTGATGAACTTAATCCTGGTGCAATAAATAATAATGAAATAATTCCTAGATACCATCTTTGAAACGTAGATACTGATTTATATAAAAATCCTGTGAAACCAATTCCAATTAATCCAATTCCAATCATTGCAGATATTAAAGTTATAAAGAAATCATAGAAGTTAAATCCTTGTGCAACCAATAACAATGATGGTGAATAAACGAACACAAAGGGTACAAGTGCTTTTGCAATACCTAGTCTAAAAGCCGTATTTCCAGTAGTGAATGGATTTGATCCAGCAATACCAGCTGCAGCGTATGCTGCAAGAGCAACTGGTGGAGTTATATCTGCTAAAACACCATAATAAAAAACAAAAAAATGCGAAACTATTGGTTCAATTTGTAATTGAGTAAGAGCAGGAGCGGCAACGGCAACAAGAATTATGTAAGTTGCAGTAGTTGGAACTCCTGTACCCATGAATATGCATGATATTGCAATTAATATTAAAGAAAAAAATAATGTCAGATCTTGAAGTGTAAAATAGTTAAATGGTAAAAAATTTAAGAAGAAACCACCAATATCTCCGGCTGTTTGAATTACTACATATCCTAGTCTAAAACCTACTCCAGTTAATGTAACTACACCAACTATTATACCTATTGAAGTAGCAGCTGCTCCAACTGCTAAAGTATTTTTTGCACCTCTGGCTAAGCACTCAAATAAGTCATTAAAAGTAAGTCTATTTTTTTTCCTTATAAATCCAATGACTACACAGGCAATTATTCCATTTACTGCAGCATAATCTGGAGTACGACCAATCAATATTAAATATACTAGTAAAAATAATGGAACAATTGCCAGCCAATTATCTCTTATTATTCTAATAAATTTTGGAACTTCACTTTCATTTAAACCTCTCAGACCTAATTTTTTTGCCTCTAAATGAACCATCACAAAAATTCCAAAATAATGAAGCAAAGCAGGAATTAATGCTGCTGCCAAAATATCTCTTAAAGGTAATTCTAAATATTCAACCATAATAAAAGCTGCTGCTCCTAAAATGGGAGGTGTTATTTGTCCTCCAGTAGAAGCAGTGGCTTCAACGGCTCCAGAAAAATGTGGAGGGTAACCAACTTTTTTCATTGCTGGAATTGTAAGAGAACCAGTTGTAACTGTATTCGCAATTGAAGATCCAGATATGGTTCCTAGAAAAGCTGAGGAAAAAATTGCGACTTTCGCTGGTCCACCTGAATACCTTCCAGCTATTACCATTGCTAAATCAATAAATAATTGACCTAAACCTATTCTTGTTGCAAGGACACCAAATAGAATAAATAAAAATACATATTGAGCCATGACACCCACAGCAATTCCGTAAATTCCTTGATTGGTTATATAAATATGATTAACAAAACCAGCCCAACTGCTACCTCCATGCTTTAAAGCTCCAGGAAAAAAAGGACCATAGAGTGCAAAAATCATAAATATTATGCAAATTAATGGTAGAGTGTATCCTATTGATCTTCTTGCAGCCTCTAATGTTAAAATAATAAGAATTGAACCCATTATAACTTCAGTGCTAGATGGATTTCCAACTCTGCTAGCTAATATTTCTGGAGGTAATAATGGTAAATAAAGTGCAGTTACAACTACTAAAATTGAAAAGAAAATATCTATTAATGGAACTTTATTTTTTAACTGTTGATCCCCAAAATTTTTCCATCCATAAAATAAAAATACAAGACCTACAACAAAAGAAATATGAATACCTCTATGAAGAATGTCTCTTATAGTTCCAAATCCAGAGGCATAAAAATGGTAAATTGACATTGCAACCAAGGCAATAAAGGTCAATGTTTTTAATAAATTTTTTAACTTTCTTTCGTTACTTTTTATCTCAAATTTTTCTTCAAGTTTTGCAACTTCATCAGGTGAAATATTAAATTGGGACATAATAATGCCCTAGATCTAATCGATCTAGGGCAAATTGATTTTAAGATTTAATTTAAAAGTCCTGCTTCTTTATAGAACTTTTCTGCACCAGGGTGTAGTGGTACACCTACTCCGGAAAGAGCTGTGTCAGGTGTTATAGTTTTTCCCTTAGCATGACCAACATCCATAAGCTTTCTTGACTCTTTATTCCATAAAGCTTTAGTAATTTGGTAAATTAATTCACTATCTTCTTTAGCTGATGTAAACCATTGAGCGCCTACAGCTACAGTGTTAACTTGATCAACACCTTCATATGTTCCTGAAGGAATTGGGCTTTCTGAGAAAAAACCATATTTTGAAGTCAACGCTTTAGCTCCTGCGCCATCGATTGGAACTAGTTTTATATCAACTGCAGATGCTAGTTCTACGATTGCACCAGTTGGATAGCCTGCAACAACAAAGATTGCATCAACTTTACCATTTCTTAGAGCATCTGTTGCAGCTTTACCTTTCAATGCTTCAGCTTTTACATCGCTTGTGCTTAATCCATTAGACTCTAATATTAATTTAGCATCAACATATGTTCCAGATCCAGGTTCATCTAGTGAAACTCTTTTTCCTTTTAAGTCTTTTACTGAATTAATATTACTTTTTTTAAGCGCTACTAAATGTATATGTTCTTGAAAAAGAGCAGCAATAGTTCTTAAATCTTTTGCAGGTTCTTTTCCTTCCATTGTCCCAGTTCCAGTATATGCCCAGTAAGCAACATCCGATTGTGCAAAACCTGAGTTTCTTAATCCTGAGATTATTGCATTTACATTATCAACTGATCCTCTAGATGAAACAGCTGATGCTATCAGATTTGGTACTCCACAGCTTCCACCTTTACCACACTCTCTAGATCCTGGTGGTTTTGAAATTGCATTAGCAATCATACCTCCAACTGGATAGTAAGTGTAAGCAGTACCACCTGTACCAATCGTAAAAAATTTAAGTTCTTGTGCAAATGATTTTCCTGATAAACCAATCATCAGGAATAAAATCATTAGAGAACCTTTAAATAATTTTTTAAACATATTTTCTCCAATCTATTCGTTATTAATACTATTTAATAACAATCAAATATTATTGTCTATATAAATTTAAATATAATTATGGTTTCTTAAGCTCCTTCATGTTTTTATATTCTTGTAAAATTGAGGGATTTATTAATGCTTGAATATTTTTTATTTTGTTTCCCTCAATAATATTTTTAACCGCAAGCTCAACTATCTTTCCATTTTTTGTTCTTGGAATATCTGAAACTTCAATAATTTTCTTTGGTACATGACGTGGGGATGCATTTTGACGAATAGCCTTTTTTAGTTTTAGAATTAATTTTTCATTAAGTGTTTTTGGGGTTTTTAAAACTATGAATAAAATAATTCTCACATCATTATCCCACTGCTGTCCAATAACTATAGACTCTTTTACTTCATTAAATTTATCAACAATAGAATATATCTCAGCAGTGCCTAGTCTTGCACCTCCAGGGTTAAGTGTTGCATCTGATCTTCCATAAATAATATATCCACCATTAGATTTTCTCTCAGCATAATCTCCATGATGCCAAACATTTTTATATTTCTCAAAATAAGCAGACTTATATTTTTTATTATTTTTATCATTCCAAAAATAAATTGGCATTGATGGAAATGCTGATTTACAAACTAATTCTCCTTTCCTATTAATTAACGACTTTCCTCTTTCGGAAAAAACATCTGTATTCATCCCCAATCCGTTATTCTGAATTTGTCCTCTAAAAACAGGAGAGTAAATATTTCCTAAGACAAAACATGAGACGAGATCTGTTCCACCTGCAATCGATGCAAGATGGACATCTTTTTTTATATTTTTATAAACATAATCAAAACCATCAGGAGATAATGGTGATCCAGTGGAACAGATAGTCTTAAGATATTTAAGTTTATACTTATTCTTTATGTTTAAATTTAATTTTTTTAACTGGTCAATATATTTTGCACTGATTCCAAACATAGATATTTTCTCTTTTTCAGCTAATTTAAAAAGCAAGTCACTTCTTTTATGCATTGGGAAACCATCAAATAGAACGATAGATGCTTTTGATGCTAAAAAAGTCATTAACCAATTCCACATCATCCATCCACAAGTAGTGAAATAAAACACATTATCACCTGGTTTTACGTTACAGTGAAGTTTATGTTCTTTTAAATGTTGAAGCAAAACACCACCGGCTCTATGACAAATGCACTTAGGTTTACCTGTAGTTCCACTTGAATACAAAATAGCTAATTCTTTATCAAAATCAAATTTTTTGAATACAAACTTTTTTTCTTTATTATTTTTCAACCTGTTGTAGTAAAAAATTTTTGTACCTTTTTGCTTTTTATGTTTTAAATTTTTTTTGCCTGGATAGTTAATAATGAGTACAGTTTTAATAGATTTAATTTTTTTGAGAATTGCTGGCAATCTTTCAATAACATTTATTTCTTTACCATTATAATAATATCTATCGGTGACGATTAAAAGTTTTGGTTTTATTTGAGAAAATCTTTCTATTACTCCTTGTGTTCCAAAGTCTGGAGAACATGATGACCATATAGTCCCTATTGCACTAGCTGCTAAAAAACACTCAACTGTCTCAATTTGATTAATCGTATACGCAGCTATTCTGTCTTTTTCTATAATTTTGTTTTCTCTAAAAAAATTAATAATTTTTAAAGTATCATTATTTAATTCTTTCCAAGACTTCTCAACTCTGTATCCATTTTCACTAATAAAAGTAACAGCTTTTGAATTGTCATTTTTTGATAACAAATTCTCTGCATAGTTTAATTTTGATTTTACTAAAAATTTGCTTTTGATAATTTCTTTTGGAAAAAAAAATTCATCATTTTTGATACCCTTAATATTTGCATATTCCCAAATTGAAGACCAAAACAGCTTTGGATTTCTAATTGTCCAATCAAACAACTTTTTATAATTTTTTTTAGCTTTATAATTAAATTTATTTGATAAAAATTTTTCAAATTCAAATAAATTTGATTTCTTTTTTGCTTGAGAAGTAGCTTCCCACAGTTTCTGAGACATAAAAAAATATATTTAATTTTTTGAAATTATGGTAACCTTAAAACATTAAATAATAAAAATGAGAACTTTTTCCTCAATGATTCGGACTAGTTTTAGCCTATTTTTGTTCTTTAGAGGTAACAATATATAGTATTGGTTAAAAAAATCATACCAAAGCTAGAAATGATAAAAAATAAAATCACAGCAGTTCTTGGACCTACAAATACTGGAAAAACTTTCCTAGCCATAGAGACCATGCTTTCTTTTGATTCGGGTATGATTGGTTTCCCTTTAAGACTTTTAGCAAGAGAAGTTTATGACAAAATTATCAAAAAAGTTGATCCATCAAAAGTTGCGTTGATAACAGGTGAAGAAAAAATTATTCCAATTAACGCAAAGTATTTTCTCTGCACTGTGGAATCTATGCCATTAGATAAAAGTTTAGAATTCGTAGGTATAGATGAAATACAAATGTGTAATGACCACGAAAGAGGTCATATTTTTACGGATAGATTGTTACATATGAGAGGTGAAAAACTTACTATGCTCATGGGTTCAAATTCTATGAAAAATATTATTCAAAAACTTGATGATGATATTGAATTTAAAAATAGAGAAAGACTCTCAAAATTATCATTTGGTGGTCATAAAAAAATTTCCAGAATAGAGAGGAAAAGTGCTGTTATAGCTTTTTCTACTGAGGAGGTTTATGCAATTGCAGAATTGATTAGACGTCAAAAAGGAGGGGCAGCAATTGTGATGGGATCTCTTAGTCCCAAAACAAGAAACTCACAAGTAAGTTTATATCAATCTGGTGATGTTGATTATTTAGTTGCAACTGATGCAATTGGAATGGGAATAAATATGGATCTAGATAACGTTTATTTTTCAAATTTAAAAAAGTTTGATGGTAAAAAATTAAGGAATTTAAATATTTCAGAAATTGGACAAATTGCAGGTAGAGCAGGAAGATATTTGAATGATGGCGTATTTGGCACAACTGGAGAATGTAAAGAAGTTGGGCCTGAGGAAATTGAAGCATTAGAAACACATACTTTTCCAGAAATACAAACGATCTTTTGGAGAAATTCAAAATTAAATTTTGCTAATAAAGTTTTGTTAATAAAATCTTTAGAAGAGAGACCTCATAAAGATTGGCTTAGACGAATAAGTGAATGCCAAGATGAAAAGGTATTAAAATATTTTTTAAAAGAAGCACCAAACATAGAGATTACAGATAATTCCGAAATATTACAGATACTATGGGAATGTTGTCAAATACCTGATTTTGTAAAGAAAACTTACGGTCATCATTTTGATGTTGTAAGTAAAATTTTTAATTTTTTAACAAATGGAAATAAAAAAGTTCCAAACCACTATATGAAGGATCAACTATCTTTGCTTGATAAATTAGATGGAAATGTTGACTCTTTATCAAATAGAATTGCTAATGTTAGAACTTGGGCTTATGTATCAAATAAATCTAATTGGGTTGAAAATCAGGACTATTGGATAGAAAGAACTAAAAACCTTGAAGATAAGCTTTCTGATCGACTTCATGAAGAGTTAACAAAAACATTTATTGATAAAAGAGCAAGTATTTTAGCTAGAGGTTTAAAACAAGATATAGTTTTTGAAACTGAGATTGTTAATGATGAGGAAGTAATGATTAATGAACAGTATATTGGTCGTTTAAAAGGTCTAAGATTAGAGTTAGACTTAAAAGTTGATACATTAGATGCTGATGTAAAATCACTAAAAAAAGCAGCAAGACAAAATGTTGTACCAGAAATTATAAAGAGAATAACTCAGATAATTGATACTGGTTTAATTGAACTAAAAGATGATTTTAAAATTTATTGGAACAACAATCAAATAGCTAAATTAATTCCTGGTTCTGATTATTTAAATCCTCAAATTCAATTAATTATTGATGAAATGATTGAGAATAATGAAAAATCAAGACTAAATTCTTATTTACAGAAATGGATCAATGAAAAAATTGAAACAGAGTTAAAAAGTCTAATAGATTTAAAAAATGTTAAAGATAATAATTCAGAAATAAGAGCTTTAGCATATCATCTTTATGAAAGTAATGGGGTTGTTAAAAGAGATGAGGTTTTAAATTATTTAAAAAGACTTAATCAAGATGAAAGGAAAAAACTTAGAAATCTAGGTGTAAAATTTGGTAGATATCATGTTTTTTTATTTAAATTATTTAAACCAAGCTCCGTATCATTACGAATTCTTTTATGGAAAAACTATAATGAAAAAAATTTTGATTTCACACCTCCAACTTTTGGATTGAACTTTTTAGAGGAAAAGAAAATGTTAAATAAAAATCTAATGCTTCTATGTGGTTTTGAAAAATTTGAAAATTTATATGTTAGAATAGATATTTTAGAGAGGTTGTTTTTAATGATTTTTAATACTAAATCAGAAGATAAAATTAAAGAGATCAAGTTAATTCCTGAAATGTTGAATTTGTTAGGTTGTAATAAAGAAAATTTTGTGAAATTAATTAAAAAAATGAATTACAAAACTTACGA
>CACETY010000012.1 GCA_902562645.1 uncultured Pelagibacteraceae bacterium | reverse complement strand
TTATTAATTTTTTTTTTATTTGATATTCATTAAGAACCGTAAATGTAGGGCTTGTTACTTCTGATATATTTTGATTATTAGCTTTTTGAAGAGAATTTATTATGTATTTGATAAAAGTTGTTTTTCCAACACCTAAATTCCCACTTAATAATATAAAATCACCTTGTTTTATTAACTTAGAAAATTTTTCTGCTACAGATTTGGTATCTTTTTCCTCAGAGATGTTAATTTTACCACCTTTAGTAGCGGTAAGCATCTGGCTTATATGGTCCTTCGGTTTTAACACTGATATAGTCAGCTTGGTCCTTAGATAAAGGTGTTAGTTTAGCTCCAACTTTTTCTAAATGTAATCTTGCTACTTTTTCATCTAAATGTTTAGGAAGTACATATACTTTATTCTCGTATTTATCTGAGTTGTTCCACAGTTCTATTTGGGCTGTTACTTGATTTGTAAATGAGGCACTCATAACAAAACTTGGGTGTCCTGTTGCACAACCTAGATTTACAAGTCTTCCTTCTGCTAATAAAATAAGTCTCTTATTATCTGGAAAAGTAATTTCATGAACTTGTGGTTTAATTTCATCCCATTTATAATTTTTTAATGCATCAACTTGAATCTCATTATCAAAGTGTCCAATATTACAAAGTATTGATCTATCTTTCATTGCTCTCATATGATCTGCAGTAACAATATCTTTATTACCTGTTGCTGTAACAACAATGTCAGCTTGACCTATCATCTCGTCCATTAATACAACTTCATAACCCTCCATTGCAGCCTGAAGTGCACAAATAGGATCTGTTTCTGTTACCATTACTCTTGCACCACTTTGCCTTAATGATGCTGCGCTTCCTTTTCCTACATCACCAAATCCTGCAACAATGGCAACTTTTCCTGACATCATTACATCTGTTGCTCTTTTGATTCCGTCAACTAAACTTTCTCTGCATCCATATAGATTATCAAATTTTGATTTTGTAACGGAGTCATTAACATTTATCGCAGGAACTAAAAGTGTTCCTTGCTCTTCCATCTTTTTAAGAGCTAATACCCCTGTAGTTGTTTCTTCACTCAATCCTTTTATATCTTTCATTAAATCTTTGTAATCTTTATGCATAAGTGCAGTGAGATCTCCCCCATCATCTAAAATCATATTTGGCTTCCAGTCTTTTTTACCTTCGATAGTTTGTCTTACACACCACCAATACTCTTCCTCGGTTTCACCTTTCCATGCAAATACTGGGATACCGGCTTTTGCGATTGCAGCTGCTGCATGATCTTGAGTGGAAAAAATATTGCATGAAGACCATCTTACTTCAGCTCCTAAATCAACTAAAGTTTCGATTAAAACTGCTGTTTGAATTGTCATATGTAGACAACCTAGAATTCTTGCACCTTTTAAAGGATTTTTTCCTTTATATTCTTTTCTTAATGCCATTAAACCTGGCATTTCTGTTTCTGCTAATGAAATTTCTTTTCTTCCAAATTCTGCTTCGTTAATATCTTTAACTTTATAATCTGTCATAAGCTACGGCTTGTAACAACTTTATTTATAATAATCAACTTTTCATTGGGTCGCCGGGAAAATAATTTCAACCTTTGCACCTCTCTCTTTATTATTTTCGGCTTTAATTTGTCCATTATGCAATTCAACTAAGTTTTTTACTATATTTAGGCCTAGTCCTGAATGTTCTCCAAAATTTTCAGGTCTATTGCTGTAAAATCTATTAAAAATTTTAGTGGTGTCCTTCTCACTAAAACCAATCCCCTCGTCAATTACAACAATTCTTGGTTTACCTTCATTGTCTTTACTGACTTCAACTATAATTTCTTGATTCTCATCGCTAAAAGAAATTGAATTTTCAAGTAAATTTGCAATAATTTGTTCTATCCTATTGTTGATACCAAATATAAAATAATTCTCAGATCCATTAGACTTTAATCTTATTTGTATATTTCTCTTTGTATTATAAATATTGTTAAAATCATCAACCACAGACTTTGCAATATCTTTTATATCAATTTTTTGCATTGTTTCTGTGGAAATTACTGCCTCATCTTTCAACATTTGAGAATAATCAGTAATTAATCTTTCTATTCTCTCAACATCATGAGAGACGATATTAATTAACTTTTCTCTTTTAGTTTTATCTTCTGTTTCTGAAATTATCTCAGATGCACTTTTCAATGAAGCAAGAGGATTTCTAATTTCATGAAGTAGGTCTGTTGAATAATTTTCAGCAGTTGTAATTCTTTTATTTAATTCACTAGTCATTTCATCAAGTGATTTCGATAATATACCTAATTCATCATTTCTTGTCTTAACCCTTTCTATATCTGTTTTTTCGTTACTTTTGTCTTTTATGATTTTTGTATAAGTAACTAAGTTTTTAATAGGTTTTAAAAAATATCTATTTAAAACATATGAAAAAATAATGATAACTAAAAGTACCACAAGAGCTGTTCTAATAATAAAGTTCTCTCTCTCCTCAATTTGTGCAATTATATTATCAGCATTTTCAGATATAAGAATAAAACCCTTGTTATTTAAATTATTAATAATCTTAATACTAAAAATAAAAAACTGTCCTTGGATTTGTTTTAAATTTGTTAAAGATTTTTCAGATCCAGATAAATAATACTCATAAAGATCTTCATCAAAAATTGTTTCATTTTTATTTTCTTGATTATTAAAATTTTTCTCGTTTGGCTCTTCAGTTAATTCTTCAATTAATAACGTTGAGGATGGAATAGATCTTGTATCGCCAATCCAATTTAATTTATCATCAAAAAATATTACCCTATCTAATTTTTCAAAGTATGGAAATCGAGATTTTTTGGAAAACAAAAATTCGCTTATTCCATACTCATTTAATTTAATATTTGATTTTTCAAGATTAAATATTGTTTGAGTTATTATATCTGTATGATTTTTTTGTTTTTCATTAATCAAATTTTTTTTTATAGCACCTAAATAAAAGAATGTGATTATTATTATGAATATGAAAACTACTAGATTAATAAATAAGAATTTCTGTAATATAGAGAGATTTTTTAGTATTTTTCCCATAATTATTATTTAACATTCCATCTATATCCACTTCCATATCTTGTTTCAATTGCTGAAAAATCAGTATCTACCTTTTTAAATTTTTTTCTTATTCTTTTAACATGACTATCAATAGTCCTATCTTCTATATCTGTGTCCTCTCGATAAGCTACATCCATGAGTAAGGCTCTCTCTTTAATCATTCCTGGTCTTTTTGCTAGCTCCTCAACAATTTTAAATTCTGTTGTAGTTAGTTTATCAGGCAATTGTTTACCATCCCACTCACATTCGAGTTGGGAAGGATCTAATTTTAACTTACCATGAGAGATTACATTTTTATTTTCTTCTATATTAATGTCCTTATCTTTTTTTCTTAATTGTACTTTAATTCTCTCAACTAAAACTTTTGTTGAAAATCCTCCAGTTTTACCAACAAAGTCATCTGCACCGAGTTTTAAACCACTAACCTCATCAGTTACTTCATCTTTAGAAGTTAAAAAAATGACTGGCATAGAAGTTTTTTTTCTAAGTTTTCTTAGAAGTTCTTCACCATCCATTCTTGGCATTTTAATATCAATCACAGCAAGATCAGGTGGTGTTCTTGATAATCCAACAAGAGCATTTTCACCGTCAATATAAGTTTGAACTTTAAAACCTTCCTTTTCTAAAGCCATCTGAACAGATGTTAACAGATTTCTATCATCATCTACTAACGCAATTGTTTGTGACATAAATTAAGTTAAAAATACTAAATTGTTCAGATTAGGGCAATTGTTTGTTTTCAATGAAGTTCGCCCCAATTTTCTCCAATATTCACATCGACCAAAAGAGGTATTGAAAATGAGTGAAGTTCACTATCTTTCACACTCAACATTAAATCCTTAATTAATTTTGTACTTTTTTTCGTTTCTTTTGAGCTTTCTTCAAAAATTAATTCATCATGAATTTGTAACAACATTTTTAGACTATTATTTTTATTATTGGAGATTTCTTTATTTATCCTGATCATTGCTAATCTCATTATTTCTGATGCTGACCCTTGAATTGGAGCATTTATTGCTGCCCTCTCTTGAAAATTTCTTACATTAAAATTCTTATCGTTAATTCCAGTGAGATGAGTTTTTCTTCCAAATATATTACTTACATAGCCACTTTTTCTACAAAAATTCACAGTAGTTTTCATATAATCTTTAATTTCTGGGAATTTTTTAAAATAAGAATTTAAAAATTCTTCTGCTTCATTGTTAGAAACATTGATTTGTTTCGCTAAACCATACTGTGAAATACCATAAATTATTCCAAAGTTGATTGCTTTTGCTTTTCTTCTTGTTTCTGAGTCAATTTTATTAATTTCTTTTCCAAAAACCTGACTAGCTGTCAAAGTATGAATATCCTCATTATTTAAAAAAGCCTTTTTTAGCTGTTTTACATCTGCTAGATCAGCCAAAATTCTCATCTCAACTTGATTGTAGTCTGCTGAAATCAATTTGTGGTTTTTTTCAGAAACAAAAGCTTTTCTTATATCCTTACCATCATCTGATTTTATTGGAATATTTTGTAAATTTGGATCACTAGATGCAAGTCTACCTGTTGTAGTAGCTGCTAACAAAAAAGATGTATGTACTCTTTTAGTATTTTGATTTATATGCTCTGGTAATGCGTCTGAGTAAGTATTTTTAAGTTTACTAATTTGCCTCCATTCCAAGATGAGTTTTGGAAATTCATAACCTTTAAAAGCTAGGTCCTCTAAAACTGAAGCACTAGTTGCAAAACTTCCCTTCTTTGTTTTTTTTAAAGCTGCTATTTTTAAATCATTATACATTATCTCACCAAGTTGCTTAGTTGATCCTATATTAAATGTTTTCTTTGAAATCTTAAAAATAGATTTTTCTAATTTTTCGATTTTCGTTGAAAATTTTGAAGACAGTTTGTTGAGCGAAGATTTATCAAGTTTAATACCTTTTATCTCCATCTCTGATAGTATTTTAATTAATGGTTTTTCAAATAACTCATAAATATTCAATAATTTTTCTGCTTTTAATGATTTTAAAAAAATTTTGTACAATCTAAATGTAATATCTGCATCTTCAGCCGCATAATCTTTAGCTTCAGATACATTAACTTCAGAAAAATTAAGTTGTTTTTTCCCTGTCCCAACTAAATCTTTAAATTTAATAGTTTTATGACCTAGATGGATCTCTGAAAGCGTATCCATATTATGCCTGTTTTTGCCAGCATCTAGTGTGTAAGACATAAGCATAGTATCTTCCATAGAATTTAAAGTTATTCCACGGTGATAAAAAACAATAAAATCAAATTTAATATTTTGTCCTATTTTTTTAATACTCTCATCCTCTAAATAATTCTTAAGTATGCTTAAGACTTTTTTTTCGTTAAGATTATTTCCACTAATGTGATTTAATGGAATGTAACACGCATTTCCAATTCTGTTAGAAATTGATATACCTACTAAGTTTGCTGTATGAGGGTCTAATGAGGTTGTTTCAGTATCTATTGCAAATTCACCTATTTCCTCCGATTGTTTCATCCAATCTTCAATTTCTTTCTCATTTTTAATTAATTGATAATTTTTTTTCTTAATTTCTGTTATTTTTTCTGAATTTTTATTAATATCTTTAGTTCCAGGATTATTTGTACCTCCATACTTTGAGATGGCAGAACTCAACAGCCTATTAAATTCCATTTCTCTAAGAAAAGTATAAAGCTTGTCATGATCAACACTTTTCAATATGAACTCTTCTATTTTATTTTTTACAGGCACATCTTTTTTTAATGTAACTAGTTTTTTACTTATAATCGCATCGTCCTTGTTATTTATTAAAGTTTCTCTTCTTTTATTTTGTTTTATTTTTGATGCATTTCTTAATAAATTTTCTAAAGTTCCATATTGGTTTATCAATTCAGCCGCAGTTTTAACTCCTATGCCAGGTACACCTGGCACGTTATCTGTGCTATCACCAGCTAAGGATTGGACATCTATTACTTTTTCAGGACTGACTCCAAATTTATTATATACATCTTCTTGATTTATAAATTTATTCTTCATTGGATCATAAATTCTTACTCCTTTTTTATAAAGCTGCATTAAATCTTTGTCGGAAGAAACAATTGTTACTTTTGCACCTAAGTCTAAAATTTTCTCTACATAAGTTGCAATTAAATCATCTGCCTCATAATTGATTAACTCAATTGAAGGTAAATTAAATGCTTTTACAGATTTCCTGATATATTCAAATTGAGGAATTAGATCGTCAGGTGCGTCAGATCTATTTCCTTTATACTCTGAATATATTTCATTTCTAAAATTTTTTCTTGCTGAATCAAATATTACAGCAAAGTGAGTCGGTTTTTCTAAATTATCATTTGATTTAGAATCCTCTAATAATTTAAAAAGCATATTACAAAAACCGCTGACAGCACCTACTGGTAATCCATCACTTTTTCTAGTTAAAGGAGGAAGGGCATAATATGCTCTAAAAATGTATCCCGAACCATCTATTAAGTAAAAATGGTCACTTTTTTTAATTTTCTCCATAATGTAATGATATCTTAATTTTTATAAATGTAATAAATGTATGCCCTCATATGAATAAAAAAAACGTATTAACTGTTAAAAACTTGAATAAAGTTTATTCAAAAAACGGTTCTAAACAAACTCATGCGCTTGATAATTTAAACTTAGAAGTGAAAGAAGGTGAAATTTTTGGACTATTGGGACCAAATGGTGCCGGAAAAAGTACATTTATAAACATATTAGGTGGATCAGTTGTAAAAACTGGTGGTGAAGTAAATGTTTGGGGGTTTAACTTAGATAAAAATCCTAGACAAGTTAGAGCCTCTATTGGCATTGTTCCACAAGAGGTGAACTTTGATCCATTTTTTAGTCCTAGGAAACTCCTAGAGCTTCAAGCAGGACTATATGGAATTAAAGAAAAAGATAGAATTACAGATACTATACTGAAGTTAGTATCATTAGAGGAACAAGCTGACAGTTATGCTAGAGCCCTATCTGGTGGTATGAAGAGAAGATTACTTGTAGCAAAAGCGATGGTGCATCAGCCTCCAATTATAATTTTAGACGAACCCACCGCAGGAGTTGATGTGGAGCTTAGAAATACATTATGGGAAAATGTAAAATCTCTGAATAAACAAGGGGTAACAACAATACTTACAACTCATTACCTTGAGGAAGCTGAAAAAATGTGTGATAGGATTGGCATTCTAAGTGGAGGTAAGTTAGTAGCATTGGACACTACTAAAAATCTCTTAGAGAGAATTCAAACAAAAATTGTGTATGTCACCACAGATAAAAATACTAATATTAACGAAGAAGCTTTTGAGTCATTAAAAATTATTTCAAATGTCGAAAACAAGTTAGTTTTATCATATGAGAAGAGTAAACTAAGCATAGATTCAATAATCTCAGAAATTAAAAAACAAGATATAAAAATACAAGATATTTCAACAGATGACGGAGATCTTGAGGATGTATTTTTAAGACTTACAAAAAATTGAATTATCTAGGAGATCTTTTAGACAGTATTCTTTGAAGAGTTCTTCTATGCATTTTTAATCTTCTTGCAGTTTCAGAGACATTTCTATTACATAACTCAAAAACTCTGTGTATGTGCTCCCATTTTACTCTATCCGCAGACATAGGATTTTCAGGTGGCGCTGGTTTTTGATTTGGATCAGCCAAAAGTGCTTTTTCAACATCATCTGCATCCGCTGGCTTAGCAATATAGTCAATTGCTCCCTCTTTAATTGCAGCAACTGCTGTTGGGATATTACCATATCCAGTTAACATAATAATTCTACTTTTAAGGTTTCCCTTTTGGATTTCTTTTACTACCTCTAGTCCATTCCCATCATTCAATCTAAGATCAACAACAGCAAATGCAGGGCTTTTTGATTTTACGGTATCAATACCAATTTTTACACTCTCAGCTTGTGTAACTATAAAACCTTTTTTTTCCATCGCTCTAGCCAATCTTTGTCTAAATGGATTGTCATCATCTACTATTAAAAGCGATTTATCCTCAAAATCAGTCAGTTTTTTTAGTGTTGGTTGGTTAATCATAGCCCTTATATGGAAGTGAATTTTAATATTTCAATAGCATTATTTACTTTACATTATTAATTATTTCCCATAAATGCTGCATTTATGAAATCTGCATACGTGATATGCAGGTTTTTTTTGTAAATTTTTTTTAGAGGTGCAGATATGCAAAAATTTAAGTCAGTTGAGGAATTAGTTAATCAACTGAGACCGACAGGACCTGTTTATTGTATTAGAAAAAAGTCAATCAAATTGGCTTCTAAATACTTTCAAAAAAATTTCCCTGGAAAAATACTTTATGCGTTAAAAACCAACCCTCATCCAGTAGTTCTTAAAACTATTGTTGAAAGTGGGATTAATCGTTTTGATGTGGCATCTATTAAAGAAATAGAGGCTATTAGAAAAATAAGTCCAAATGCAAATTGTTCTTATATGCATACAGTTAAAAGTAGAGAAAGCATTAAAGAGGCTTATTTCAAATATAATGTTAAGGCCTTTTCTTTGGATACTAAAGATGAATTAATAAAAATTTTAGAAAGTACAAATTACGCTAAAGACTTAGAGTTATTTGTTAGAGTGTCTGTATCTAATGAACATGCAGAAATTGATTTATCAAAAAAATTTGGCGCAATTAATACTGAAGCAACAGGATTGCTTAGATTAACAAAACAATATTCTAAAAAAATTGGACTTAGTTTTCATGTTGGTTCACAATGTATGCACCCAATATCTTATTCAAAAGGAATTTTTGAAATAGGTAATATAATTAAAAAAACTAAAATTATTCCAGATGTAATTAACGTTGGAGGAGGCTTTCCAACTATTTACCCTGATCTTATTCCTCAATCTTTAGAAAGTTATTTTGATGAAATTAAAAAAGGTTTAAATAATTTAAAATTAGATAAGCTTCCAGAAATTATATGCGAACCTGGAAGAGCAATTGTTGCAGAAAGTGGCTCAACAATTGTAAGAGTTGATTTAAGAAAAAAACAGAAACTTTATGTAAACGATGGTACGTATGGAACTTTGTTTGATGCAGGTGTTCCTAACATAGTTTACCCATCTAAAATGATAACTGATGGAAGAATAATCTCAAAGAAATTAACGTCATTTGATTTCTATGGTCCAACCTGTGATAGTATGGATTATATGAAAGGTCCTTTTATTTTACCCAATAACATTAAAGAAAAAGACTATATAGAATTAGGACAGCTTGGTGCGTATGGATTAACTTTTAGAACTAATTTTAATGGATTTTACTCAGATGATATTTACGAAGTTGAGGATAATCCAATCATGACGATGTATGACAAAGAAGCAAATAAAGAGTTTCTTGTTGCTTAATGTCAGATAATAAAAACCAATCAAGTAACAGAAAAAGTGATTTACTTAGTAAAGAGGTAGAGCATATTGATATAACTTCTTTTGACGCTAGAAAAATCGTCTCTTCAATGGAAAAAATGTCTTTCGTTTCAAGAGAGACTGCAAATGCAGCAAATATTTATAATGAAATGATAAAAGATAAAGATTGCACAATCTTTTTAACACTTGCAGGATCAACTTCTGCTGCTGGATGTATGCATATTTATAGAGATTTAGTTAAATATAATATGGTTGATGCAATAGTAGCTACTGGGGCTTCAATTATTGATATGGATTTCTTTGAGGCACTTGGTTTTAAGCATTATCAGGGATCACAGTATCAAGATGATACAGAGTTAAGAAATAACTACGTTGATAGAATATATGATACTTACATTGATGAGGAAGAGCTTCAGATGTGCGATAAAACCATCGGGGAAATTGCAGATCAATTGGAGCCTAAAAGTTATACATCAAGAGAATTTATAAAAGAGATTGGCAAATATCTTAAAACTAATGCAAAAAAGAAAGGCTCATTAATAGAAGTTGCCTATGACAACAATGTTCCAATTTTCTGTCCAGCATTTACTGATTCAAGTGCTGGATTTGGACTTGTAATGCACCAAGAAAGAAACCCAAAAAATCATATTACAATTGACTCAATAAGAGAGTTTAGAGAATTAACTGAAATTAAAATAAAATCCAAAGGTTCAGGGCTTTTTATGATTGGAGGAGGTGTACCAAAAAATTTTATTCAAGACACTGTAATATGTGCTGAACTTTTAGGTAAAAATGTAGATATGCATAAATATGCTATTCAAATAACAGTTGCTGATTCTAGAGATGGAGCATGCAGTAGCTCAACATTAAAAGAGGCAAGCTCATGGGGTAAAGTAGACATAACCAAAGAGCAAATGGTTTTTGCAGAGGCAACAAGTGTATTACCCTTAATAGCAAGTGACGCCTATCATAAAGGTGAATGGAAAAATAGAGAGAGAAAAAATTTTTCCAAGATATTTTGATTAATGATCAAAAAAATCAAAATCGGTTTAATACAAAGTAAATCTTTAGGTACAATTCAATCTAATATTAATTTAGCTATAAAAAATATTAAAAAAGCTGCAAAAAAAAAGGCAAAAATAATATGTCTTCCAGAGCTGTTTTTGTCTAATTATTTTTGCCAAACAGAAAGTCATTCAAACTTTAAATTGGCAGAAAAAATTCCAGGAACAACCTCTAGAATATTTTGTGATTTAGCAAAGGAGCTTGGTGTTGTATTAAATATAACGATGTTTGAAAAAAAAACATCTGGATTTTATCATAACACTAGCATTATTATTAATGAAAATGGAAATATTTTGTCTAAATATCGTAAGATGCATATACCTGATGACCCAGGCTATTATGAAAAATTTTATTTCAGTCCTGGAGATCTCGGATTTAAAAGTGTTAAGACAAAATTTGGAAAGATAGGTCCTCTTATATGTTGGGATCAATGGTTCCCTGAAGCAGCTAGATTAACAGCTTTAAAAGGAGCTCAAATTATTTTTTATCCTACTGCTATTGGATGGCATCCAAAAGAAAAAAGAAAGTTTGGAAAATCTCAATTAGATTCATGGATCACAATGCAAAAATCTCATGCTATTGCTAATGGGACATATGTGGCTGCTATAAATAGAGTTGGGATAGAAACAAAAGGTAGGAAAAAAATTGAATTTTGGGGTAATTCAATGGTGATAGATCCGAGCGGAAAAGTAATTGCAAAAGCAGGAAACAAAAAAGAGGATATATTGGTTTGTGAAATAGATTATAAAAAAATAGATACTGCTAGACAGCACTGGCCTTTTTTAAGAGACAGAAGAACTGAATTTTACAAAGATATTCTCAAAAATCCTGAAGATGAATAAAAAAATAAATGAATTTAGAATGCCAGCAGAATGGGAGCCTCAAAAATCAGTTTGGATGGCTTGGCCTCATAATAAAAATGACTGGCCTGGATTATTTGAAAAGATTCCAAATGTAGTTGGAAAAATAATCAAATATTTAACAAAACATCAAAGAATAGATTTATTAGTCAATAATAATAAAAGTATTGATACCACAAGAAAATATTTAAAAAAAGTAGGTTGTAATATATCTAACATTAAATTTCATAAACTTAATACAGACAGACTTTGGTTAAGAGACTCTGGACCAATATTTTTGGTTAACAAAAAAAATAGAAAAAAGACTATGCTTGATTTTAAATTTAATGCCTGGTCAAAATATAAAAATTTCAGAAACGACAACAAAATCAATAACCATATTAGTACTTACTTAAATATTGAGAGTATTTTGCCAAAAAAAGTGAATTCAAAGAAATTTAAAAGAGTAGTTATGGAAGGAGGTGCATTTGATAATAATGGATCGGGCTCCATATTGCTAACAAGAGAGTGTTTATTAAGTAGTAAACAAGAGAGAAATAAAGGCTTCAAAAAAATAGACTATGAAAATCTGTTTTCAAAATATTTGAATGCGAAAAATTTTATTTGGCTTAATAAGGGAATTGTTGGAGATGACACGCACGGGCATATCGATGATATTGCAAGATT
This sequence comes from uncultured Pelagibacteraceae bacterium, assembly GCA_902562645.1. GTDB lineage: Bacteria > Pseudomonadota > Alphaproteobacteria > Pelagibacterales > Pelagibacteraceae > Pelagibacter. The sequence continues at coordinate 20,802 of CACETY010000012.1, read as the reverse complement.
TGTTTCAAAAAGTACAATTATGATTGCTGAAGAAAAAAATAGATCAGATAAAAATTACAAGTCTCTTAGAGAAAATTTAAAAATATTAAGTAAAAGTTCTGATGAAAACGGAAAAAAATTTAAAATTATAAAGATCCCTATGCCAAGCCCAGTTATAATTGACAAAACTCGTGTTCCAGCGAGTTACTTAAATTTTTTCATAAGCAATAAAATAGTCTTGGTTCCAGTATTTAATGTTAAAGAAGATAAAAAAGTTATAAAAATTTTTAGAAAATTTTTTACAAAAAGAAAAGTTATTGCAATTGATTGTAGTGATTTAATTTGGGGCTTTGGAGCAATTCATTGCATGACACAACAAGAGCCAAAAATTTGAGCTAAGCAGCCTTTAAAGTACCTAATAATAATCTAAAAGGTATCAACATTACTAAAGCTACAAAAATCTTTACTGCTAAATCTCCTAAAGAAAGTGTCACCCAAGGTATTCCTGTTCCATAAAATGAAATTGAGAAGAATAAAAATGTATCAACGGTAGAACCAACTAATGAAGAAGCAAGTGGTGCAATAAACCATTTTTTTTGTCTTAATTGATCAAATATTTGTACATCCAGTAATTGAGCGATAATGAATGCTGTCCCTGAACCAATTGCTATTCTTACTGAAATTAAATCTGCAAAATTTGTTGAGAAAATTAGTGTAAACAAAATACCTATTGTAAATCCTATATATACAATTTTTCTAGCAACTGATTTACCAAAAGATCTATTCGCTAGATCAGTTATTAAAAAAGCTACTGGATAACTGAATGCTCCGTATGTAAGAATTTCTTGAAGACCATAATATTGAATTGGAAATTGAACTAAATAATTAGATGCTAAGACAACCAATCCCATCAAAAATGAGAGTGTTAGGAATACTCGATTCATTATGCTGATTTACTAACTAAGGATTTTTTTAATTTTTTTAGTCTTAATGATAAATCTCTAGACTTAGCTGATATTAGAAATTGGTCAAAACTACCTTTTTTATCTACTGATCTAACACCAGCATTTGAGACGGTTAATCTTAAACTTCTCTTAAGCAGATCACTTTTAAACTTAACTTTTTTAAGATTTGGAAGAAATCTTCTTTTAGTCTTATTGTTAGCATGACTAACATTATGACCCTTGAGTGGGATTTTTCCAGTAAGTTCGCATTTTTTAGACATAAATTATCAGCTTGTATAGGATCTGAATCTTATCGCGTCAAGATTAATTTTTAGTTCCAATAGCCTCTGAAACATTTTTAAACCCTTTATTTTTTAATAAATCAATTAATTCTTTACTTATTTTTGAAGCTATACGAGGACCCCTATAAACCATTCCAGTATACAATTGAACGAGTGTTGCACCAGAAGTTATTTTTTCAAAAGCATCTTGTCCATTACTAACACCACCTACTCCTATTATCTTTGTTTTATCTTTTAGAATTTTGTAAAATTTAGAAATTGCCTCGTTTGAAATCTTTTCAATTGGTTTGCCTGACAGCCCACCCTTTTCTAATTTATTTATATTTTTTAAATTTTCTCTATTTTTGTCTGTGGTATTGGAAACAATAATGATTCCTATTTCTTGTTCCATAATGATCTTAGAAACTCCATTAATTTGATCGTCATTAAGATCAGGTGAGACTTTTATTGCTAGTGGAATGTTTGAATTTAAATCTTTTTTTTCATTTTTTAGTTTATCAATCAGGGAATTTAGTTCATTCTGGTTATGAAAGTCTCTTAAATTTTCTGTATTTGGTGAGGAGATATTTATTGTTATATAATCAGCTAAATTATAAAATTTACGAAAACAAATTAAATAATCATCGATTCTATTCGTTGAGTCTTTGTTTGGTCCAATATTTATTCCTAAAAAACCTTTTTTATTATTTTCCTTAATTCTCTTGCTAATTTGTTCTGAACCAGAATTATTAAAACCTAATCTATTTATAAGAGCTTCATCTTCTTCAAGTCTAAAAACTCTTGGTTTAGGGTTACCAAATTGAGGCTTTGGAGTGATTGTCCCTACTTCAACAAAACCAAATCCAAGATTAAAGAGAGGATTGTATACTTCAGCATTTTTATCAAACCCAGCAGCAACACCAATTGGTGAAGATAATTTTTTTCCACAAAAAGTTGTTTCTAAAATATGATTATCTTTGGGTTTTGAGTAAGGAATATTATTTAACTTTAGTGCTTTTATTGCTAGTGAATGAGCTACTTCAGGGCTAAATTTAAAAATTAGTGGTCTTAAAATATTAAACATTTTCTAATTTACTTTTTATTAATTCTTTAGTTTCTTGAACCCCAAAAAAGCTTATAAAAAACCCAAATCGTGGTCCATTTTCTACGCCAAAAACTACCTCATATATTAACTTGAACCAATCACGCAAATTTTCTTTATAGCCATTCTCTTTGCCGACTGTATAAATTGTAGTCTGAATATCCTCTGGTTTCATTGTATCATTGCAATTATCCAAAGAGTTTACTAAAGCTTTTAAGGCAATTTTTTCGCTTTCATTTGGTTTTTTATAAATCTTTTTAGATTTTATAGCGTCATTAAAATATTTAATTGCGTAAGATATTAATTTGTTAAAAATTGGATGCATATCTTCATTAATATCTTTCTTATATTTCTTAACAAACTTCCAAAGTAATTCTTTATTTTCAGCATTGCTGGTCTCAACTAAATTTAATAACATCGAGAATGACATAATTGAATTTTCCTCTGGTATGTCTGAATTATGAACATGCCAAACAGGATTCATTAGTTTTTGAAGTTCATTTTGAGTTTTACCTTTTTCAATAAAATCAAGATATTCATCTACAGCCTTTGGTACTACTTCTCTATAAAGTTTTTTTGCTCTTTTTGGATTTTGGTACATATACAGGGAAAGACTTTCAGGTGATGCATATTTTAACCATTGATCGATGGTAATACCATTTCCTTTTGACTTAGATATTTTTTCACCTTTTTCATCTAAAAATAACTCATATGCAAACCCAGATGGATTTGCCTTTCCTAACAACTTTATGATTTTTGTTGATAAAATTGCACTCTCAATCAAATCCTTACCATACATTTCAAAATCAACATCAAGAGCATACCATCTCATAGCCCAATCTACTTTCCATTGTAATTTGCAATTACCATCTAAAATACTTTGTTCTAATTTTTTTCCATTATTATCAAAAATTATCTTTGAACTTTTAGTATCTATTTCTGAAACTGGTATCTCTAATACAACTCCTGTATCTGGGCATATTGGTAAGAATGGAGAATATGTTTTTTGTCTTTCTTTACCAAGAGTAGGTAGAATGATATTCATTATTCCCTCATAATTTTCTAAAATTAATTTTAATGTGTCATTAAAAAAACCAGATTTATATAAAACTGTTGAACTTTTAAAATTATATTTAAAATTAAATTTATCTAAAAAGTTTTTTAACATTTCATTGTTGTGCTCTCCAAAACTATTAAATTTACCAAAAGGATCTGGAACTTGGGTTAGAGGTTTATGAAGATTTTGTTCTAGTTTTTCAGAATTAGGAATATTTTCTGGTACTTTTCTTAGTCCATCCATATCGTCGGAAAATGTGATTATTTCTTTAGGGAGATCTGTTAAATGATTTAGAGCATTAACAATCATCGAAGTTCTTGCCACTTCACCGAATGTACCAATATGGGGTAAACCACTAGGGCCATATCCTGTTTGTAGGATAATTTTCCCTTTGTTTTCAATATTTTTTTTTCTCTCTCTTAGAAGCTTTTTAGCCTCAACAAAGGGCCAAGCATTTGTTTTATCTATGTTGGTTTTATCGATCACTTTTAATCAAATAGCATATAAAATAACGTTTTAAATAATTCTTATAGAGTTGAAATTTATTTACCATAAAATAATGTCCAATCAAAATGTCCAATTATAAAACAGTTTTCTTCACCCTTGGAGTTTTGCAAATTATTTTGGGTTTATCGATGATTGCGCCAATTTTAGCACAGTTTTTTTATGATGAACTCGACTCTGGTTTCATAAGTTCTGGAATTGTAACGATTATTTTTGGAATTCTTTTTTTACTTAGTAATTTAGATCATGATAAAAAAATTAGTTTACCTCAAGCTTTTCTCTTAACAGCTTTATCATGGTTGAGCATCGCCATTTTTGGCTCACTTCCTTTCATATTTTCTGAGATAGAATTGAGCGTGACTGATGCTTTTTTTGAGAGTATGTCAGGTATTACTACAACCGGATCAACTATAATCACAAATTTAAATGAAATTCCTAAAAGTATATTGCTATGGAGGGGAATGCTTCAGTGGTTAGGTGGAATTGGTATCATTGTTATGGCAATTACTTTAATGCCACTTATGAATATTGGTGGAATGCAGCTCTTTATTATATCGACAAGTGATACACCAGAAAAAATTTTACCTAAATCAAAAGAAATAGCTTTGAGATTGATCTTAGTATATTCAGGATTAACTTTAATATGCGCATTATTTTATAAAATATTTGGGATGAGCTTTTTTGATAGTATAGTTCACTCAATGACAACAATAGCGACAGGTGGTTTCTCAAATTATAATGAGTCTATTGGTTACTTTGATAATGCTTTGATAGAATTAACATCAATAGTATTTATTATTTTAGGAAGTATTCCATTTATTGCCTACGTTAAATACTTAAATGGTGACAAAAAAATATTCTTTAAAGATACACAAATTAAAACTTTTATAAAAATTGTACTTTTTTCAATTGTCTTGATGTATCTATATCTATTAGTAAAAAATCAGAGTTTATTTGATACGAGTATAAGGTCAGTTGCATTTAATGTAATATCAATTTTAACTGGAACTGGTTATGTCACTCAAAACTTTAGTGATTGGGGTCAATTCCCATTAATTTATTTTCTAATTCTTATGTTCATAGGTGGATGTGCAGGCTCTACAGCTTGTGGGATTAAAATATTTAGAGTACAAATTTTGTTCCAATTTATCTCTGTACAACTAAAAAAAATAATTTATCCGAGAGGTATATTTAAAATAAAATATGAAAATAATAATATTAATGAAAAATTTTTAGAATCAATTATTTCCTTTGTATTTTTATATATTGTAATTTTTTTTATTATAACTGCTCTTTTATCAACAAGCGGTTTAGATTTGACAACTTCAATATCTGCTGCTGCAACATCAATATCAAATGTTGGGCCTGGTTTAGGTGATATAATTGGTCCAAATGGTAACTTTGCTAATTTATCTGATTTTTCAAAATGGATTCTAAGCTTGGCGATGATTTTAGGTAGATTAGAGTTGTTTGCTGTATTAGTATTGTTTATTCCATCATTTTGGAGGAAATATTAATGTCTGAAATAAAACAGAGCTGGGTCGACTCATTATTAGTTTATAAAGATATAAGGATGTTAAGAATATTGCTTCTAGGAGCAATTAGTGGTTTTCCATGGGTATTAATTGCAAGTAGCTTAAGTCTTTGGCTAAAAGAAGAGGGATTAAGTAGATCAACAATTGGTTGGGCAGGATTAATATTTGGAGTTTATGCTTTTAATTATTTATGGGCTCCAATAATTGATAGAATACAAATTCCGCTTTTGACAAAAAAATTAGGACATAGACGAGGTTGGATCGTCTTAATGCAATTAATTATTTTACTCAGTTTGATAGTTTGGAGTTTTATAAATCCTACACAAAATTTAGCACTTTTGATTAGTGTTGGATTAATAATTGCAATAGCTTCTGCAACCCAAGATATAACTGTTGATGCGTTGAGAATTGAACAAATTGATGCAAATGAGGGAAAATCCATGGCAGCAGGTGCAGCTATGGCAGTAGTTGGTTGGTGGACTGGTTATAAATTAGGAGGTGTTGTAGCATTATTTACTGCTGAATTTTTTCAAAATATGGGAGTAGCAGATTATTGGCAAGCTACTTTTTTAGTTTTAGGTGTTTTAATTATTTTAATGAATATTTGTTTGATGTTTGTTCATGAACCAATTGATAATAACAGACAAAATAATCAAAAAGAAACAGATCAAATGATTATAAACAAGCTTGGATCAAATAATATTTTAACAAATTTTATTGCTTACATTTCGGGTACTATTGGTGGACCAATAATAAGTTTTTTCAAGAAAAATGGTTTTGCAATTGCAGTTGGGATATTAGGATTTGTGTTTTTATTTAAAATAGGTGAAGCATTTTTAGGACGTATGTCTATTGTTTTTTATAAAGAAATTGGATTTTCAAAAGGACAAATAGCAATTTATTCTAAAGGATTAGGATGGATAACAACTGTAGTTTTCACTTTAATAGGTGGTGTAATGGCGATGAGAGCTGGAACAGTCAAAACTATGTTTTTTGCTGGAGGTTTGATGGCTGTAACTAATTTACTTTTTGCATTATTGGCCTGGACAGGTAAATCAGAATTATTATTTGCAATAGCTGTGATAGCTGATGATATAACAGCTGCATTTGCAACAGTTGCATTTGTTGCTTTTATTTCTTTATTAGTAGATAGGACCTATACGGCAACCCAATATGCATTATTAGCATCCATTGGAACTGCTGGAAGAACCACCCTTGCCTCTTCATCAGGTGCACTAGTAGATTGGCTAAATGGAGACTGGGGAACATTTTTTATAATTACAACTGTAATGGTGATACCATCACTAATTTGTCTTTGGTTTATAAGGAAAAAAGTTAAAATTGGTGCAAAATAGCTATTTCTGTAAGAATTCCTATTTAAACGTTTATGAGCTGGCCTCAAAGAAATCAAATATAAGTACTCAATTAATTTACGGTGAAAAATTTAGGATAATTGGAAAAAAGAGAGATTTTTTTAAGATCATAACTGATTTTGACAATTACTTAGGTTATATAAAAATCAAAAAATTTAATAAAGTTTTAAACAAAACTCACAAAGTCAGTACATTAAAATCAAAGATTTATAATAAACCAAAAAACAATATAAAATTTTTAACAAAAAAATACCTTCCATTTTCATCTGAAATTCAGATTATAAATAAAAAAAATAACTTTGTAATGTTTGAAAAGAATAAATGGATAAAATTAAAAGAATTACAAAGATTAAATAAAAGAAATTATAATTTTAGTAAAATATTAAAACTTTTTTTGAATATTAAATATAAATGGGGTGGCAAAACTTTTAATGGTATTGATTGTTCAGCATTACTCCAAATTTTTTATAAATATAACCATAAGTTCTTTCCTAGAGATACAAAAGATCAAGTTAAAATCAAAAAAGGTGTTAGGAATAAAAGATTTTTTAAGAAAGGAGATATTATTTTTTGGAAAGGACATGTTGCAGTTTGTTTAAATACAAAAGAATTAATTCATGCATATGGTCCAAGAAAAAAAGTAATAATAATGCCAATACTAAAAACTATTAAATTAATTGAAAAAACTACAAATTTAAAAGTGATAAAAATTATATCGATTTAGTTTTGATCTCTACCAAAATCTGGCTTGGCTATATCTTGTTTTAAATTCAATATTTGCTGTCTTACTTTTTTTGAATTAACTAATTTTTTTCTCAATGTATTATCATCTAAATTTTCAATATTTTTTTTAAAGGATTTTAAATTTTTAATAAACAAATTAATTGCACTTACAACATTTTTTTTGTTACTAAAAAAAATATCTCTCCACATTATTTCGTTTGATGCAGCTATCCTTGAAAAATCTCTTAAACCTCCTGCACTAAATTTAATTATATCTTTTTTTTGAATTTTTTGAAAATCTTGGGCGGTCTTTATTAAATTGTAAGCTATTAAGTGGGGTAAATGACTTGTAATTGAAAATATCTTATCATGAACTTTCTCATCCATAATTATTACTTTAGAACCAATCTTTTTCCAAAAATTAATTAATTTTTTCTGTTTAACTTTGTTTTTGTCACTAAAAACTATACACCATTTATTAATAAATAGACTTTTACTTCCATACTTTGGTCCACTTACCTCTGATCCAGATATCGGATGACTCATAATCCAATCAAGTGACTTTGTAAGGCTCTTATTTTTTAATTTTTTAATATTTTCCTTTGTAGAACCTACATCGGTAATTAAAGATTTTTTACTTAAATACTTGTTTAAATAAGGGATAACTCTTTCATACTGACTCATCGGTGTAGCAAGTATAACAAAATCAATATTTGAAATTTTATTATTTAGTTTATTTAAAATAATTATTTTTTTATTTATTTTTTTGATTTCTCTAATATTTTTTTCGGATTTTTCGAAAACAAAAAAGTTTTTAGAAATTTTTTTATTTATAGATGCTCTTAAAATTGAAGATCCAATTAATCCACAACCAATGATTAATATATTTTTAAACATTTTTAAAAATTTTTTTCATCTGATTAATTAAAAGTATATTTTCTTTCGCATTTCCAATTGTAAGCCTTAAACAATTTTTAATACCATACGAATTCATTTCTCTAAGAATAATTCCCGATTTTTCAAGATTTCTCTCAACAAAACTTGCATTTAATTTACAACTTTTAAAATCTAAAAGAAAAAAATTTGGTCCAATTTCATTTGTTTGAATATTATAAGAATTCATTATTTTTTTTATTTTTCTAGCCCAATCTAAATTATGTTTTACAGATTTTTTTATAAAACTTTTATCTTTAAGAGACTCAACTGCACATTCCTGTGCTATCTTATTTACATTAAATGGTGGTTTAATTTTATATAAAGCATCTACAATTTTTTTACTTCCATAACCCCATCCAACTCTTAGAGATGCAAGACCATAAATTTTTGAAAAAGTTCTTAATATAAATACATTATTTTGATTTTTAAATAGTTCCAGACCTGATCTATAATCTTTATTTAACATATATTCAAAGTATGCATCATCGACTACCAATAAAATTTTTTTATTTAATCGCTTTCTTAGGTCTAATAGTTGATTTTTAGAAATATATGTACCTGTAGGATTATTTGGATTAGCTATAAATACAATCTTTGTTCTTTTAGTTATTTTTTTTATAATTTCATCATTTGATACTTTAAAATTTTTTTCTTTAGAAAATATAACTTTTGCTCCTACTATTTTTGCATAAATTCTGTACATTAAAAAACTGTACTCTGGCACGACTACTTCATCTCCTTTGTCCAAAAATAACTGACATAACATTTGAATAATTTCGTCAGATCCAGACCCACAGATAATCTGATTTTGGTTACAATTATATTTTTTTGAAATTGCAGATGTTAATTCCTTAAATTTCCCATCCGGATACTTTGATATATTATTTTTGGATTTTATTATTGCTTTATAAGCATTTTTACTCATACCTAAGGCTGACTCATTAGCTGATAGTTTTATAGTATTTTTTTTTTTACTTAAGAAGGATCTTCCAGGCTTGTAAGCCTCTAGGTTTAATTTTCTAAATAATGGAGTATTCATGATGCTTAATTTTATTAATAAATAGTCAGATAATTAGATAATACAATCAATAATTCTAAAAAAATTGACATCTAAAAAGCTATCTTATAAAAGCATTTTGCGCTGATTTAACTGAATTGCGAGCGCTTTAAAAAACCTGCTAAATAAGTTTTTTTTCTCACAATTCATTTCAGCAAAATTTTTATGAGCAATTTAAATGAAATGAAAAATATAATTATCGAGAAAACTCTTAAGCTTGATTGTGGCAAAGAAATATCGAACTTTCCATTAGCCTATGAGACCTATGGAAATCTTAATGAGAAGAAAGACAATGCTATATTAATTTTTCATGCGCTAACAGGCGACCAGTATGCTTCAGGCATCAATCCAATTACAAAAAAAGAGGGTTGGTGGAACTATGCAGTTGGTCCAGGTAAGTCATTCGATACTGATAAATTTTTTGTTATCTGTGCAAATGTTATTGGTGGATGTATGGGATCCTACGGACCAGGAACTATTGATCCTTTGACCAATAAACCTATAGGTACAAATTTTCCTGTAATTACAATCAACGATATGGTTAACGCTCAATACAATCTATTAGATTACTTAAAAATAGAAAAATTATTTGCAGTTGCTGGTGGCTCCATGGGTGGAATGCAAGTTTTACAATTCGTATCAAACTTTCCGAATAAGGCTAAAGTAGCTTTACCAATTGCTTGTACGGCTAGTCATTCAGCTCAAAATATTGCTTTTAATGAACTTGGAAGACAAGCAATAATGTCTGATAGCAATTGGAAAGAGGGATTGTATGATGAAAAATCAACAAATCCAGATAAAGGTTTGGCTGTTGCTAGGATGGCTGCTCATATCACGTATTTATCAAAACAAGGTTTACAAGAAAAGTTTGGAAGGAATCTTCAAGAAAGATCTGATTTAAAATTTGGATTTGATGCTGATTTTCAAATTGAGAGTTATTTGAGATATCAAGGTTCTGTATTTGTAGATAGATTCGATGCAAATAGTTATTTGTATATCACTAGAGCGATGGATTATTTTGATTTAACTAAACAATATGGAGGAAACCTTTCCAAAGCATTTAAAGATACTAAAACAAAATTTTTCATCATCTCCTTTACTTCTGATTGGTTATACCCAACCTCAGAGAATAAAGATATTGTAATAGCGCTTAATGCAATTGGTGCTGATGTTGGTTTTGTAGAAATAAAAACTGACAAAGGCCACGATTCCTTTCTATTAGACGTACCAGATTTTTTGAGCACTATTAAAAATTATTTAAATACAACTTATTCTAATATCAATGAAAGAAGAATTTAAAGTTATTTCTAAGTTTATTGAGGAAAAATCAAGAGTCTTAGACGTTGGATGTGGTGATGGAATTTTAATGGAATATCTATTAAAAAATAAAGTGGTAGATGTTAGAGGTCTTGAAATTTCTAAAGAAAAAGTAAAAAAATGTTTATCTAAAGGTTTGGCTGTTATTGAAGGTGATGCAGAAAATGATTTAAAGCAATTTCCAGATTTATCATTTGATATCGTAATATTAAGTCAAACTCTTCAAGCATTTATGAGCCCAGAAAATGTTATTGAAAATTTATTACGAGTAGGAAAAAAGGTAATTGTTACAATTCCAAATTTTGGACATTGGAAAGTTAGATTAGATTTGCTATTAAAAGGAGAAATGCCAGTTACAAAGAATTTACCTTATCAATGGTATAATACTCCCAACCTACATATGTGTACAATTCAAGACTTTTATAATTTTTGTAACAACAAAAGAGTTAATATTTATAAATCAATTTCTTTAAATGGAGAGAAAATTTCAAATATTACAACTTCAAATTTAAAATATAAAAACCTAATATCTGAATTAGGTATTTTTTTATTAGAAAAGTAGAATGAAAATAGAAATTGTAAAATGTTTAAAAGATAATTTTTCATATTTATTAATTGATGAGTTAACAAAGTCTACCATTGTAATAGATCCTAGTGAAGCAGAGCCTATTATAAATAGAATTGAAAGTCTTAATCTAAAATTAAGATTCATAATGAATACTCACCATCATTATGATCACGTTGGAGGCAATAAAGAGCTCAAGAAATTATATAATGCTAAAGTTATAGGTTTTAATGAGGATAAACATAGAATACCTGAAATAGATATTTCTTTAAAAAATGATGAAACTTGGAAAGACGGTATATTTGAAGCAAAAGTTTTTCATATTCCAGGACATACTTTAGGCCATATATGTTTCTATTTTTTTAATGAAAATGCATTATTTTCTGGAGATACATTATTTTCATTAGGTTGTGGAAGAGTGTTTGAGGGCACTCATGAACAGATGTTTAATTCTTTGCAGTTGTTAAAGAATTTACCAATTGAGACAGAAATTTATTGTGGACATGAATATACATTAAAAAATTCAGATTTTTGCCTAAAACACGATCCAGAAAATAAAGCTTTAATTTCGAAAATTGAGTTTATAAAAAATCGACTCGCCAAAGGTCAGCCAACCATTCCATCGACACTTGAAGAAGAGTTACAAACTAATATTTTTTTAAGATCAAAAAATGTTGAAAACTTTTCAAAATTGAGAGATTTAAAGGATAATTTCTAGCTTATTCAGCTTGACTAAAACAAGGCCCTGATTATATTGCTGATAATTAAAAATTAGGATCTTTAATGTCATACGCAGTTATACAAACAGGTGGAAAACAGTACAAAGTCTCAGCTGGTGAAATAATTAAAATAGAAAAATTAGCTGAGTCAAATCCAGCCACTAAAGTGGAATTTAATGAAATTTTAGCTTATGGAGATGATAAGAGCATTGAATTAGGTGCACCAACTGTAGATGGTGCGAAAGTTGAAGCTGAACTATTAAAAAATGGTAAAGAAAGAACTGTTCTAATTTTTAAAAAAAGAAGAAGAAAAAATTCAAGACGTAAAAACGGACACAGACAACAATATTCACTAATAAGAATTAATAAAATTTTTTCAAAAGATGGTAAAGTTTTATCAGAGGCTGAAAAAATGAAAAAAAGCGAAGTTGTAGTTAAAGAAGCTGAAAAAGAAAAAACCGAGGTTTCAAAATAAATAGGTAATTTATGGCAACAAAAAAAGCGGGTGGATCATCAAGAAATGGTAGAGATAGCGCTGGCCGTAGACTTGGAGTAAAAAAATATGGGGGCCAATTAGTAGTCCCTGGGAATATAATTGTAAGACAAAGAGGTACTAAAATATTTCCCGGAGAAAATGTTGGAATGGGTAAAGACCATTCAATTTTTTCAGTTGTTAAAGGAAAAGTTATTTTTAAAAAAAGCAAGTCAGATAGAACTTACGTTTCAGTAAAGCCTAATTAATAAACAGATAATTAACATCTGTAAAATCATGAAATTTCTCGATCAAGTAAAGATATATGTAAAAGCTGGAGACGGTGGATCAGGTTCGCCCAGTTTTAGAAGAGAAAAATTTATTGAATTTGGAGGCCCTGATGGAGGTGACGGTGGAAAAGGTGGTTCTGTTATGCTCGTATCGGAAAGAAATTTAAACACACTCATTGATTTTAGATATCAACAACATTTTAAAGCTGAAAAAGGTAGAGATGGAAGTGGAAAAAATAAAACAGGTAGAGGAGGAGAAAATTTGTATTTAAAAGTACCAGTTGGAACACAGGTATTTGAAGAAGATAACAAAACTCTAATATTTGATTTTAAGGAAGAAAATGAAGAATACGTTGCAGCCATAGGGGGTAAAGGTGGATTTGGTAACACAAGGTTTAAATCATCAACTAACAGAGCTCCAAAAAAATTTACTAAAGGTGCAATTGGTGAAGAGTTTTGGATATGGCTTCAACTTAAAACAATTGCAGATATTGGGATTGTTGGTTTGCCCAACGCGGGGAAATCAAGTTTGTTAGCTTCATTAACAAGCGCTACACCTAAGATAGCGAATTATAAGTTTACTACTTTAAATCCAAATCTTGGTGTAGCAATATATGATGATAAAGAAATAACTTTAGCAGATATTCCAGGATTAATTGAAGGAGCACATCAAGGAACGGGATTGGGGATTAAATTTTTAAAGCATATTGAAAGATGCAAAGCACTTTTGCATCTTATTGATATTTCAGAAAATGATTTAGCAGACTCATATCTTCAAGTTAGGTATGAGATGGGCAAATATAGTTCTGAGTTACTAAAAAAGCAGGAAATAATAGTATTTAACAAAATAGACCTAATTGAAGAGGATGAAATAAAAGAGAGGGTAAAAAATTTTGAAAAAACCACCAAGAAATCTACCTTTACAACATCAACACTCGATAAAAAATCTGTATCTGATATTAAATCAAAATTACTTAATTATGTATCTTAAAGATTCTAAGACAGTTGTTATTAAAATTGGATCATCTTTATTAATTAATGACAAAAAAATTGTCAGAGAAAAATGGTTGTCAGAATTCTCAAAAGATATTCAACAACTTCAAAACTTAAAAAAAAATATTATTTTAGTTAGTTCAGGGGCAATAGCTTTAGGATGTAAAAAATTAAAATTAAGTAAAAAAAAATTGAAGCTTGATAAGAGTCAGGCAGTAGCATCAATTGGCCAAATTGAGTTAATGAATCTTTTTAAAAAAACTTTTAACAAGTCAAAAATCAATCTTTCTCAAATTTTGCTAACACTTGAGGATACAGAAAAAAGAAGAAGAGCTATTAATGCAAAAAGAACTTTCGAAAATTTATTTAGCTTAGGATTTATTCCAATAGTAAATGAAAATGATAGTATAGCCACTTCTGAGATTAAGTATGGTGATAATGACAGACTAGCTTCTAGGGTTGCACAAATATCAAGTGCAGATTGTTTAATTTTATTATCTGATGTTAGTGGTCTTTACTCTAAAGATCCAAAATTAGATAAAAAAGCTAAATTAATTCGTGAAATAAAAAATATTGATCAAAATGTGGAAAAACTAGCAACAAATAAAACTGGAGAATTTGGATCGGGCGGAATGAAAACAAAGATTGATGCAGCTAAAATTTGTCAATTCTCAGGATGTTATATGGCGATCGCTAATGGCTTAATAAATAGACCAATTCAAAAAATTTTGCATAAAAATATATGTACTTGGTTTTTACCTAAAATCTCAAAATTAGATGCAAGAAAAAAATGGATAATAAGTTCAGTTTCCCCAAAGGGTAAAATAATTATTGACGATGGTGCATTATCAGCTTTGAATAATGGGAAAAGTTTACTTGCTGCTGGAATAAGAGATGTACAAGGTAGTTTTAACAAAGGTGATCACATCAAAATCCTAAATAATAATATGACTGAATTTGCAAGAGGATTAAGTAGTTTCTCCTCTGAAGAAATTTTGAAAATTAAAGGCAAGCACTCTAATAAAATAAATGATATTTTAGGTTATATTTCAAAATCAGAAGTTATTCATAAAGATGATATGGTGTTAATTAAATGAGTAAATCCTTAGAAAAAATTGGTGCGAATGCAAAAATTGCTTTTAAAAATAAAATAAGTAATAAAAAAAAAAATAAGGTTTTAAGTTATTACATTCAACTTATTTTAAAAAACCAAAATAAAATTTTATTCGAAAATGCAAAAGATGTAAAAATTGCTAAATCAAAAAAACTTAAAGAGAATTTAATTAAAAGACTTACTCTTAATAATGATAAAATTAGAGGAATTATTAAATCAATTAAAACTATCACAAAATTTAAGGATCCAGTAGACGTTGATATAGAAACCTGGAAAAGACCAAACGGCTTAAAACTAAAAAAAGTTTCAATTCCAATTGGTATTATTGGTGTAATTTATGAAAGTAGACCAAATGTAACTTCAGATGTATCAACACTTTGTTTTAAGTCTGGAAACTGCGTAATACTAAGAGGTGGTTCTGAAGCTTACTTTAGTAACAAAATTTTAGCTGATCTTTTTAGAAAATCATTAGAAAAAAATAAAATAGATAAGAATTTTGTTCAGTTTGTTGAGAATAAAAATAGAAAGCTAGTCGACTATATGCTTTCAAAAATGTCAAAATATATAGATGTGGTTATTCCAAGAGGCGGAAAAAACCTAGTGAAAAAAGTTCAGGATTTATCCTCTGTTCCTGTAATTGGACACCTTGAAGGTATATGTCACACTTATATCGATAAAGATGCAAATCTTTCAATGGCAAAGAAAATATTAATTAATGCTAAGTTACGTAATACTAGCATTTGTGGAGCTACGGAGACACTGTTAATTCATAAAAATAAAACTAAAAATATAAATGAGATATTAAATGAACTCACTAAAAGAGGTTGTTCTATTTATGCAGACAAAAAAATTTATAAATTATTTAATGGTAATGCAAAATTGGCAAATAATAAAACTTGGTTGAAGGAACATTTATCTGCAAAAATTTCTGTAAAGTTAGTTGATAATATTAATGATGCAGTAAATCACATTAATAAATATGGAACAATGCATACTGATGCAATAATTACAAATAATAAAATTTCTGCAAAATTTTTTTTAAAAAATATTAAAAGTTCCATAGCTATTCACAATTCATCAACACAGTATGCTGATGGAGGTGAATTTGGTTTCGGAGGAGAAGTTGGAATTTCAACAAATAAACTTCCACCAAGAGGTCCGGTTGGTCTAAACCAGCTTGTGAGTTATAAATATGAGATATATGGATCTGGACAAACGAGAAAATAAAAAAAAAATTGGTATTCTTGGAGGAACCTTTGATCCAGCACATAAAGGTCATTTGAGTATTTCTAAAGAGGCCAAAAAAAGATTTGGTATTGATAAGATTATATGGGCAGTCACCAAAAAAAATCCATTTAAAGATGAAAGTAGTTTAAGTTTATATAAAAGAATAAATTTTGCAAAAAAATTTACTCAATTATATCCATTTATAAAAGTAAAATATTTTGAGGATAAAATTCAATCTAATAGAACAGTTGACCTAATAAAATATATAAAAAAAAATAATAAAAATACTGACATTTATTTCATAATGGGAGCGGATAGTTTGATTAATTTTCATAAATGGAAAAATTCTGATTTAATTTCATCAATTTGTAATATTCTTGTATTTGATAGAGACAGATATAAGGCTAAATCATTAAGTTCTAGAAGCTTTAAAAAATACAGTAAAAAAAGCTTAAAATTTATAAAATTTAATAAGGTCAATATTTCATCTTCTAAATTAAGAAAAATTTGATACTCTTTTATATAATTAATGGACAAAATCTCTTCTCTTCACAAAGATGTAGTCAATCTTTTAGATACAAATAAAGCCTTAGATATTGTTTCAATAGATTTGAATGGAAAATCATCAATAGCAGATCAAATGATAATCGCTAGTGGAACATCCTCTAGACATATCCAAGCTTTATCAGAACAAGTATATGAATACTTAAAAAAAAATGGTGTAAACAATTGTAAGATTGAAGGAAGAGAAAGTAGTGATTGGAAACTTGTAGATGGAATAGACCTTATTATTCATATTTTTAATCCCGAAAAAAGAAAATTTTATGAATTAGAAAAAATATGGTCAGAATTAATTCCTAAAGAAAAAGTGATTATATAATGAAAAGATTTAAAACATATTTTTTATCATTACTTATTTTTTTTTTTATAACTAGCATTATTAATGCATCAGAAGAAAATGATATATACAAAAAAATAGATGTTTTTTCAGAGGTTTTAGATAAAATTAATAAAGAATTTGTTGATGAGATAAACCAAAGTGATGCAATGGATGCTGCTATCAATGGCGTTCTTCAATCTTTAGATCCTTATTCTGCTTATATGACACCAGAATCTTACCAAAGTATGCAGACAGAAACTAGTGGTGAATTTGGAGGACTTGGAATTGAAGTGAGTATGGAAGCTGGGGTTATAAAAGTAATAACTCCTATGGATGATTCACCTGCAGCTGAGGCAGGAGTTAAAGCTGGTGATTACATAGTAAGAATTAATGATATTCAGGTTCAAGGTAAATCTTTAAGTGAAGCGGTCGACATAATGAGAGGTCCTGTTGGATCAGACATTGAAATAACAGTTAGAAGAAGAGGTGAACGAAAGGCATTAGTTTTTAATATTACAAGGGAAAAAATTAAAGTTTCATCTGTAAAATCAGAGATATTAGATAATCAAACTGGTTATTTAAGACTTACCTCATTTAATGAAAATAGTAGTGGTCAAATTAGGGATAAAATTAAAGAATTTAAAAAAAATGAGAATGTTAAAAATTATATTTTAGATTTAAGAAACAATCCTGGCGGACTGCTTTCTCAAGCAATTAAAATCACTGATTTTTTTATAGATAGTGGAGAAATTGTTTCAACAAAAAGTAAAAGAAAATATGAAAGTAGAAAATTCTTTGCAAAAAAAGGTGACATATTGGATGGAAACACAATTGTTGTTTTAATAAATTATGGTTCTGCATCCGCCTCTGAAATTGTAGCAGGCGCACTTAAGGATCACAAAAGGGCAATAATAATAGGAGAAAATAGCTATGGTAAAGGCTCTGTTCAATCAATTATTCCACTCAAAAATAAAGGTGCAATAAGATTAACTGTATCAAAATATTATCTTCCATCAGGAAAATCTATTTCAGAAATAGGTGTTTCGCCTGATATTGAGATAGCTGAAGGATCTGATGACTTTAGGTTTAATACTGATACAGACAATCAACTTCAATTCGCTCTAGAGCTTTTAAACGGCTAAAATGAAAGAGAAATATAAAAATTTGCCACTTAGAAGTGGTGTCGGGATAGTCGTTTTAAATAAAGAAAACAAAATTTTTGTTGCAAAAAGAATAGATAATAAAAAAAACTTTTGGCAAATGCCACAAGGTGGAGTTGACAAAGGTGAAGATTTTTATAATGCTGCAATTAGAGAATTAGAGGAAGAAACTAGCATTAAATCGGTAAGTTTGATTAAAAAAATCGATGGATTGCTTACTTATCATTTACCAAATGAATTATTAGGGATTATTTGGAAAGGTAAATTTAAAGGTCAAAAACAACAATGGTATGTAATGAGATTTAATGGTGATGAAAAAGAAATTAATATTAAAACAAAACATCCAGAATTTCTTGAATGGAAGTGGGTAGATCCAGATAAAATTACTGAACTTGTGGTAGAATTTAAACTCCATGTATACGAGAAAATTCAAGAGGAGGTAAAAAAAATTTTAGTTAATTGACTTTAATACTTCAAGTTTTTGATCTAGCAGATATTTTTCCTGGTCATTGATATCAGACTTGTTTAGTTCTTCTTCAGCAGATTTTTGGATTTCTGAAATTTTTTCTTTTTCAATGTCTTTTAAATTTAAAATAAGACTTGTAAGTATAGAAAGATTATTATTTTTAAATTCAATTATTCCATCATTCACATAAAAACTATCCTCACCAGACTTTGAATATATTTTAATTATTCCTGGTTTTAAAAAAGAAATAATAGAAATATGATCTTTTAAAATCCCTATCTCTCCCTCAAATGCAGGAACAACTACTTCAGTAACATCATCTTTTGATAAAAATGACTTCTCAGGATTTACTATTTCTACAGAATATTCATCACTCATTATGCAGCAGCTTCGTTAGCTAAGCTCTCAGCCTTTTTGATAGCTTCTTCAATCGTACCAACCATATAAAATGCTGCCTCTGGCAAATGATCGTATTCACCTTTACAAATAGCATCAAAACCTTTTATTGTTGACTCTAGATCTACAAGTTTGCCAGGCGAACCAGTAAACACTTCAGCTACAAAGAAAGGTTGAGAGAGAAATCTTTGTATTTTTCTTGCTCTAGCAACAACTAACTTATCTTCTTCAGATAATTCATCCATACCTAAAATTGCAATTATATCTTGTAAAGATTTATAAGTTTGAAGAACTTTTTGTACTTCTCTGGCAACTCTATAATGCTCATCTCCAACAATTCTTGGGTCCAGTATTCTTGAAGTTGAATCCAACGGATCCACTGCTGGATAAATTCCAATCTCAGCAATTTGTCTAGAAAGTACAGTTGTTGCATCTAAGTGAGCAAACGAAGTAGCGGGTGCAGGATCAGTTAAATCATCTGCTGGAACATATATCGCTTGAACTGACGTAATTGATCCTTTGTTAGTAGTGGTAATTCTTTCTTGTAAGTTACCCATATCAGTTGCTAATGTTGGCTGATATCCAACAGCTGACGGAATTCTTCCAAGTAAAGCTGATACCTCAGATCCTGCTTGTGTAAATCTAAATATATTATCAACAAAAAATAGCACATCTTGACCTTCTTGATCTCTAAAATACTCAGCAACAGTTAATCCAGTTAAAGCAACTCGAGCTCTTGCTCCTGGAGGCTCATTCATTTGTCCGTAAACTAATGCCGCTTTAGAACCTTCTCCGTCAGTTTTAATTACACCTGAGTCTATCATTTCATGATATAAGTCATTTCCTTCTCTAGTTCTTTCTCCTACTCCAGCAAAAACTGAAAATCCACCATGAGCCTTTGCTACGTTGTTAATCAATTCCATAATCAAAACAGTTTTACCAACACCAGCTCCACCAAATAAACCTATTTTACCACCTTTTGCATAAGGCGCTAAAAGATCAATTACTTTGATACCAGTTACAAGTATTTCTGTTTCTGTTGATTGATCATTAAATTCTGGTGCAGATCTATGAATTGGCCAGTTGTCTGAGCTTTTCACTTCTCCTCTTTCGTCAATTGGCTCGCCTATCACATTTATAATTCTTCCAAGTGTCTCAGGGCCCACTGGAACTTTAATTGGAGCAGCTGTGTCTATTACCTCATCTCCTCTTTTAAGGCCCTCTGTTGCATCCATTGCAATTGTTCTCACACTTGACTCTCCTAAATGTTGTGCAACTTCTAAGACTAATCTATTTCCACCGTTATCGCACTCTAGTGCAGTTAAAATTTCTGGTAGTTCTCCTTCAAATTTTACATCAACTACCGCCCCAATAATCTGTGTTATTTGTCCTTTTCTCATAATTATAAACTTTCTGCTCCTGAAATTATTTCTATTAACTCTTTAGTAATCGCTGCCTGACGACTTCTATTATACTCAATAGTAAGTTTGTCAACCATTTCACCTGCGTTTCTGGTTGCATTATCCATTGCACTCATTCTTGAACCTTGTTCGCTAGCTGAATTCTCTAACATCGCTTTAAAAATCTGAGTTGAAATATTTTTAGGTAACAAGTTGCTCAATATTTCATCTTCTTCAGGTTCAAATTCATAATTATCTTCTAATGAATTTTCATCTTTTTCAGATGTATTTAAAGGGATTATTTGTTGTTGT
>CACETY010000011.1 GCA_902562645.1 uncultured Pelagibacteraceae bacterium | reverse complement strand
ATTTGTGAAGGTGCAAATTTTATTTCCATCAAGATCACGTACATAAGAATAATAAACTCCTGATCCTTCTGGTCGTTCACCTCCTGATCCTTCGCTAGTACCTCCAGCTTTTAGACCTATTTCGTGAAATCTATCAACAACAACTCTTGAAGATGTTATAAATGATATTTGTGTTCCATTTCCAAAAGTTGCTTCTTTTTTATTAAAGGGTTTTGTAATGTAAAATTCTATTTCGTTTGTATCTTTTTTTCCATATGCTGCATAATCGTTCTCAACAGTTTCGTTTCTTGATAGTCCAATGACTTCCAAAACTTCATCATAAAACTTAATGGCAGCATCTAAATTATTTGTTCCCACCATTACATAACCAATCATCTCAACCTCAAATATCTTAAATATATTTTTTTAATTCCAGCCAGTAATTGCCTTAACCTCTAGGTATTCAGTAAACCCCCAAAGTCCACCTTCTCGACCGTTACCTGATTGCTTAAATCCTCCAAAAGGTGCTCCAGTGTCTGCTCCTTGGCCATTAATATAAACTGTCCCTGCTCTTACTTTTCTTGCCACTCTTTTTGCTTTTTCTTTATCCTCAGTTTGTAAATAGTTACCTAATCCGTAAGACGTATCGTTTGTTATTTTAATTGCTTCTTCTTCTGTATCAAATGGAATGATTGAGAGCACTGGACCAAATATTTCTTCTCTAGCGATTTTCATATCGTTGTTAACATCTACAAATATTGTAGGTTTGACAAAATACCCCTTATTAAGACCATTTGGTAGATCGGGCCCTCCTGCAGCTAAAGTTGCACCTTCTTTAATTCCCTCATTTATGAGATTTACAACTTTATCATATTGAACTTTGGATACTAAAGGTCCAATGTGATCACCTTTTTTAGATGCCACATCTACTTTAATTTTATTTGCTTCATCTACAGCTTCTTTTACTGCTCTATCATAAATTGATCTTTGAACTAGCATTCGTGTTGGAGCATCACAAGACTGTCCAGTGTTACTCATTATACTTCTTACTCCATCTCTCACTGCATCTGGATACGAATCCTCAAAAACTATATTTCCACCTTTACCACCAAGCTCAAGAGTTACCTTTTTAATTGTATCAGCTGCATTTTTTTGTATTAGTTTTCCTGCTCTAGTAGATCCTGTAAATGAGACCATATCAATATCGGGGTGGCCAGATATATGGTTTCCAACTACTTCTCCATTACCATTAACTAAATTAAATACTCCTGGGGGAAAACCAGCTTCATCAATCATTTCTGCAAACAAAACTCCTGATACTGGAGCAATTTCAGATGGTTTTAAAATCATTGTACAACCAGCTGCTAGTGCTGGAATAACTTTAAGTACGATTTGGTTCATTGGAAAATTCCAAGGGGTTATTAGTCCACAAACTCCAATTGGCTCATATCTAATTTGGTTGTTTGATTTTGGATCAAACTGATGTTCAAAATTAAAATTTTTTAAAATATCTATTGTATTTCTAGATATATCTGCACCCATTTTAGTATGAATATCTGATGCAAAATCTAAAGGTGCGCCCATTTCCATTGATTGTGCTTCAACCATTTCATTCCATCTTCTATTATAAATTTGATCAAATTTTTCTAATAATTTTACTCTCTCTTCTTTTGTAGTTTCTCTCCAAGTTTCAAATGCAACTTTAGCAGCACTTATAGCTTTATCAGTATCCTCAATAGATCCTAAAGATATTACTGCAAAAGCCTCCTCAGTTGATGGATCAATTACATCAAAGTCATTAGGTTTGACTGGTGCAACCCATTTTCCGTTTATATAAAAATTTTTTTTTTCAATCATAATTGTACCTTAACATAAAATTTAAATTTCATAACCTTTTTCTTCAGCTTGATTATCAATCAACTCCTCTGGAAAACCTTTAGCTCTAAAATCAATTTTATTTAGATCTTCCATTCTTTTTACTATCATTGATGACCAGGCTCTTGAGCCATATTTTTTTTGGCCATCTTTAAAAATTTCAACTATCTTTGGAGAAATTTCTAAAGGTGCATTTAATTTTTTTGCGAGTTCATCGAATAGTCCTGTATCTTTTAAAACAAGATCCATTGTAAAATTTATATTATAAGAGCCATTTAAAATGACTTGGCTCTCAGTTTCATGAACAAATGAATTTCCTGATGATACGGCAATTCCTTTATAAGCTTTTGCAAGATCTAGATTTGATTTTTTAGCCACTGTCCATGCCTCTCCAAGAGCAACCAAATGTGTGGAGGCCAAATAATTTGTAATTACTTTAAGAACAGAAGCAGTGCCTAATTCTCCTGTATGTAATATTTTTCGCCCCATTACAGTTAAAGCAGGTAAAATCTTCTCGAATGCATCCCTTTCTCCGCCAACAAATATTGCTATATTTCCTGACGCTGCTCTATGGCATCCACCACTTACTGGACCATCTAGGGGTATTGCCTTTTTTTCAATTATTTTTTTACCAATCCTTTTTACCTCTGCCTCATCAGTAGTACTCATTTCCAACCATATTTTATTTTCAGAAATACCTTCTAGAATTCCATTTTGACCCTCCATCACTTCTGCACAAATTTCAGGAGAAGGAAGACAAGTTATTATTAAATCAACCTCCTCAGCTAGCTCTTTAGCCGAGTTTGCAATTTTAGCTCCCAAAGCTTCAAATTGTTTTGTTAAATTTTTATCTAAATCTCTAACTGTTAAATTAAATTTATTCCTCAACAAACTCCCAGCTAGTTTTCCTCCAACATTTCCTAAACCAATAAAACCTATATTCATTAATTTACCTCCTTTTTCTTTTTATATAATATCATTACGACACCAAATATTATTACTACTCCTCCAATAAATAATTCACTTGTTGGTTTCTCGCCTAATAAAAATATTGCTGCAAGCAATCCAGTCGGTGGTATACCCATAGTTACTATAGGTAACACTTTATATAACGGATTATTTTTTAGAACATAATAAAAGCATCCATAAGTTACAGGTTGCATAATAAATCCTATGTAAAATGCTATTAACCAATGATTAAACTTAGCAGTTGATAAATATGATATGGTATCACCTTCAATTACTGCAGAAATTAAAATTAAAGTGGGTCCAGAAAATAATGCAAGCCATGCAACTAATGCTAAAGGATTAATTTCTTTACTCAAAGGTTTAACAATTACTTGACCAAGTGCCCATATTGCTGAACCTAGAATAGTAAGAGCGATTCCAAATATTTTTCCATCTAAATTAGGTGAGCCAGTTAAAATGTAAACTCCAATAAAGGCAACTCCTATCCCAATCAAAGCTCTTAAGGTTGGCTTCTCTTTCAACATGAAAAAAGCAAATATTACTCCAAATGGAACTTCTGTTTGTACTAATAATACTGCCGCTGATGCATCTATAAAATTTAAACCAGTATAGGTAATACTGTATTGCAATGTGTTTGCTATAAACGAAGCAAAAAAGATTTTTTTTAAGAAACCTTTTGGAATAGGAAACCACCAAATTAAAATAGAAGCAGCAAAAATAAATCTTAATCCCATTAGAAGTATTGGAGGAAAAGACTCAAAAGCAGGTTTCGCAATTACAAAACCAAAACCTAAAAAGATAGGAACAAGTGATGCAACTAGAGTATCTTTAAAATTCATTCAATTCATTTAATATTAATGATTATTCTAGAACTTATGATATATTCACTTTTTTAAAATATGAATTCAACAAAAATAGAACCAAAATATATAAGTAAATCAAATCCACGAGTTGGCCTTATTGCTCTTGCAAGTGATTTTATGATTGAGAGAGATTTTATTAATGTAATAAAGGATAGAGAAATTGATTTTTTTGTTAATAGAATAGAGTGTTATAATCCTTTAACCAAAGAAAATCTGATTAAAATGTCAGATAAAGTAACCGATGTTGCAAAAGATATTCTTCCAGACCAGTATATAGACTGTGTTGTCTATGGATGCACTTCAGGAACAATAGCTGCAGGATACAATTCAATAGAACAAAAGGTAAAAGCAGCAAAACCAATGGCTGAGGTTACAACACCAAGCACCGCTGCTATAAAAGCTTTAAATAAATTAAATATACGCAAGCTTTGTTTATTTACTCCATACAGCAAAAAACTAAATGATGATGTTATAGAATATTTTAAATCTGAAGGATTTGAAATAACCTCAAATTCTTATTTTGATATAGAGTCAGACTACGATATTGGTAAAGTAGATCAAAATTATTTGTATGATGTGTTGTCTAAAATAGATTTAAATGGCGCGGAAGCATTATTTGTATCTTGCACAGCTTTACCTGTACTTCCAATAATTGATAAACTTGAAAAAAAATTAAATTCAATTGTTTTATCAAGTAACCAGGCTTTAATCTGGGATACACTTGTTAAAATAAATAAAGATAATCAAGTTGAGGGTTTTGGAAAATTATTCAGATAGAAAATAATGTCATTTAGTAAAGAGGAATATCAAAAAAGATTAAAAAAAGTAAAGTCAATGATGGAAAAAAAAGGCATTGAACTTTTAATTTCTCACGACACTAATAATATGAACTATTTGACTGGTTATGATGCTTGGTCTTTTTATTATGCTCAATGTGCAATTGTTCATATAAATGCAGATGAACCGCTTTGCTTTGTAAGAGCACAAGATGCTGGAGGCGCTTATATAAAAACTTATCTTAAAGATGAAAACATAATTGTGTATGATGAAAATTATATTCACACATGGCCAAAACATCCCTACGATTATTTAGTAAAAATAATTAAAGACAGAAAATGGGATAAACTTTCGATTGGTGTTGAAATGGATGCCCATTACTTCACAGCTTTTTGCTATGAAAAGATAAAACAAGGTTTACCAAACGCAAAAATTAAAGATTCAGAACGTTTAGTCAACTGGGCGAGATTTGCAAAATCTGATGCAGAAATAAAATATATGAAAAATGCTGCATTGATTTCAGAAAAAGGGATGAAAACTGCAATGGAAGTAATTAAACCTGGTGTAAGGCAATGCGATGCTGTTGGAGAGATACAAAAAACTTTATTTTATGGAACACCAGAGTTTGGAGGAGAATATTCGAGTATTGCAACACTTCTTCCAACAGGAAAGGGAACTTCAGCTTCACATTTAACTGCTACTCAAGATAAGTTTGTAGAGGGGGAAGCAACAATTGTAGAGTTGTCTGGAGTTTACAAAAGATATCATGCTCCAATGGCAAGAACTGTTTTGTTAGGAAAACCCAATCAACTAAAAATTGATACGATGAAAAAGACTATTGAAGCTCTAGAAGCTGGAATTAAAGTAACAAAAGCTGGAAATACTGCAAATGATGTTGCCCAAGCATTTTGGGGAGTTTTAGACAAATATGGAATAGAGAAAAAGTCCAGAACAGGTTACTCAATTGGTATTGGTTACCCACCTGATTGGGGTGAACATACTTTGAATATATATAAAGAAGAAATGACAGAATTAGTTCCAAATTCTTGTTTTCATATGATAGCTGTAATGCAATTTGGTGATTGGGGAGTTGAAGCATCAGAATCTATAAGAGTTACTAACAATGGATGTGAATTATTTTGTAATTATCCAAAAGAGTTACATATTAAGAGTTAATTAACTGTTGCAAATAACATAACTAAATGTTTTAAAAACTATCTTATGTCAAAAAAAGCTGATTTCGTAAAATTTGATAAAGTAGACAAAAGTTACGACGGTAAAGTATTAGTAGTAAAAGATCTGAATTTAGATATTGAAGAAGGCGAATTTGTAACAATGCTTGGACCTTCTGGTTCAGGAAAAACCACATGTCTAATGATGCTTGCTGGTTTTGAAACTCCAACTAATGGAGAAATATTTTTAGATAACAATCCAATTTCAAATATTCCACCACATAAAAGAGGGATCGGAATGGTTTTTCAAAATTATGCTTTATTTCCTCACATGACAGTCTTTGAAAATTTAGCATTTCCGTTAAAGGTTAGAAAGATGTCTCAAGAGGATATAGAGAAAAAAGTCGACAAAGCTTTATCAATGGTCTCACTGGGTGGATTTGCAAACAGAATGCCAGGTCAACTGTCAGGTGGTCAACAACAAAGAGTAGCAGTTGCAAGAGCATTAGTTTTTGATCCTGCAGTGGTATTAATGGATGAACCTTTAGGCGCCTTAGATAAAAATTTAAGAGAAAGTATGCAATACGAAATTAAACACATTCACGAAAGTATTGGTGTTACAGTTGTTTATGTAACTCATGATCAAGGTGAGGCTTTAACAATGTCAAATAGGATTGCGGTATTTAATGATGGCAAAGTTCAACAACTATCAAGCCCTGATAAGTTATATGAGGAACCAGTTAACTCTTTTGTTGCAGAATTTATTGGAGAAAATAATACTTTTGGTGGAGAAGTTTCGGAAATTTCAAATGGAACATGTAAAGTGAAATTAGAAAAGGGTGAAATAATTGCCAATCCAATTTCTGTTAAATCTGTTGGAGAAAAAACTACAGTATCAATTAGACCAGAACGAGCTTTGATAAACCCTAAAGATAAAATGGATAATAATCAAAAAGGAAAAATCGAAGAGGTGATTTATCATGGGGATCATACTAGAGTTAGATTAAATTTACTTGGTAATTCAGAATTTATATTGAAAGTTCCAAATAGTTCTCAAAATTTAGATATAAAACTTGGTAATGAAATTAATATTGGCTGGAATAGTCATGACGCTAGAGCTTTAGACCCAAAATAACCTAAATTATTAGATTTTCGCCAAAATCACCTGTTGACTCTTATATTCTATGTTGCTGTACTCGTTTTTTATAAAAAAAACGTTTAAACGGAGGATAAATGAAAAAATTAAGTAAATTATTACTTGCTTTAACATTTGCAGTTTCTGTATCTACATCCGCTTTTGCAGTAGTTGTTGCATCATGGGGTGGAGCATACACAGAAAGTCAAAAGTTAGGATATGGTGATCCAACATCGAAGGCATTAGGTATACCAATCGAGTGGGTTGACTATTCAGGCGGACTTTCAGAAATTAAAGCTCAAATAGAAGCAGGAGCAATCACATGGGATATTATAGACGTATTCGCTTACGATACTATTAATGGTTGTGATGAAGGAATTTTTGTTGAATTTGATTTTGACAAAGACTTTCCACCAGCACCAGATGGTACGCCTGCAAGTGAAGACTTCTTCACTGATATGCCAAGTAAATGTGCGGTAGGAAATATTTTATATTCTTGGAACTATGCTTACAACAGTGATTTGTTAAAAAGCACTCCAACGACTTTAAAAGATTTCTTTAACACAAAAAGATTTCCAGGAAAAAGAGCTATTTACAAAAGTGCATTAACTAACTTAGAGATTGCATTAGCAGCAGATGGCGTAAAAATGGGTAAAGGTGGAGAATTTATCTACAAAAAATTAGAAGAGCCAGGATATGTTGACAGAGCAATGAATAAAATCAAAGCACTATGTGAGGATCCAAATGGCGGTTGTGTATTTTGGTCAGCTGGAGCTCAACCACCAGAATTATTAATGAGTGGTGAAGTTGTAATGGCAACTGGTTGGAATGGTAGATTTTTCAATGCAGCTGTTGGAGAAGGTGCTCCAATAGTTCAAGTTTGGGATGGACAAGGTCTTGACTATGAATATTTTGCATTAGTTAAAGGTGGACCAAACCAAGAAGATGCTATGAAGGCTTTAGCAATGATGACAAGTACTGAGATGTTAGCAGGAAGTGCAAAATACATCGCATATGCACCATGGAGAAAATCATCAATTGCAGTTATGGAAGCAGGTGAGCCTTGGTATAAAGATGGAAAAACTAACATGGTTCCACATATGCCAACAGCACCAGATAACCTTAAAAGATACTTCTTAGTAGACGCTGAGTACTGGGCTGATAACGGTACAGAGCTTGGTGAAAAATGGGAAGCTATGAAAGCTAGTATTAAATAATTAAAGTTTTAATCACTTTAATTTTATATTATATTAAGGGCGGTCGCATTGACCGCCCTTTTTTTTTATGAGCTCAGAAACAGGAAAAATTTTAACAACAGATGGAATTCCCTTAGAGGAAAGTCTAAAACAGGCAGAAAAGAAAAATAAAATTAAAGCTTTTTTATTAGTTGCACCATTATTATTATTTTTAATAATTACATACATGATTCCAATTGGAGACATGTTCTCTAGAAGCATAGATGATAAGATGGTAACAAATATGCTTCCCAAAACTTATAAAGCAATGGAAAATTGGGATGGAAAAGAATTACCGTCAGAGGAAGTTTTTGAGGCATTTTACTTAGACTATAAAATTCTTGTTAAGAATAAAACAGCAGGAAAATTACAGACACAATTAAATTATGAAAAAAATGGATTTAAGAGTGTTTTAAAAAAACTAGCAAGAAAACAAAAGAAATTTGAGGAGGGAAACTACAAAGAACAAATAATGAAAGTTCATAAAAGATGGAGAAATGTTGAATATTGGAGAGCAATTAAAAGAAGAGCTCCATCTTATACATATTCAAAATACCTCAAAGGTATAGACATGTACTCCAATGAAGATGGAAAAATTGTTCAAGTTTCTGAGGATAGAAGAATTCATAGAATATTATGGATAAGAACAGTGGAGGTAGCTTTTTTTGTTACTTTATTTTGTTTTTTGATGGCTTACCCAATTGCACATTTACTGGCAACTCTACCAATGAAATATAGTAATTTGCTGATGATCTGCGTTCTTCTTCCTTTCTGGACATCTTTACTTGTAAGAACTGCAAGTTGGATGATTTTGTTACAGCAACAAGGAATTGTGAATGATTTCTTTGTTTGGACAGGTCTAGTTGCAGACGATAACAGACCTGAAATGATGTACAATAAAACTGGAACTTACGTAGCAATGACTCAAATACTTTTACCTTTTATGGTTTTACCTTTGTATAGTGTCATGAAAACGATCTCTCCAAGTCTTATGAGGGCTGGTAAGTCTTTAGGCGCAACTCCAACGGTTGCATTTTTTAAAGTTTATTTTCCACTTACAATTCCAGGAATAGGTGCAGGTTGCCTATTAGTATTTATTTTAGCAATTGGATATTATATTACGCCAGCACTTGTTGGAGGTGCATCTGGAACACTTATTAGTAATCAAATAGCATATCATATGAAAAGTACTTTAGACTGGAGTTTTGCATCGGCAATGGGTCTGATGCTTTTGACTGGTGTGTTAGCAATATATTGGATTTATAATAAACTTGTTGGAGTTGATAACATCAAATTAGGTTAATTATGGCGTTACCGAAATATACAGAACCACATTATAGAATTTGGCATTACTTTTATTTATTAATTTGTGGTTGTGTCTTTTTCTTTTTGATAGCTCCTTTATTTGTAATTTTTCCATTATCTTTCAATGCAGAAGAGTTTTTGGTTTTTTCTGATGGAATGAAAAGATTAGACCCTGATGCATTCTCATTGAGATGGTACAAGGATATGATTTATGGAACAAAAAATCCATGGGGTTTAGCTGCAAGAAATAGTTTTATAATTGCAATCTTTGCAACATTGGGATCAATTATTTTAGGTACTCTTGCCGCATTAGGTTTAAGCAGCAGACATATGCCTTACAAAGGTTTGATAATGGCAATTTTAATTTCACCAATGATAGTTCCGCTAATTATTTCTGGAGTAGCGATTTTCTTTTTCATGGCAAAGGTAGGTTTGGCAGCAACTCATTTAGGTATAATACTGGCACACATTATTCTTGGAACACCTTTTGTAGTAATAACTGTAACTGCAACACTTTCAGGTTTTGATCATAGTATTACACGTGCGGCCTCAAGTCTTGGAAGTAGTCCATATAATACATTTATGAAAATTACTTTACCTTTGATATTACCAGGAGTTATTTCTGGTGGTCTTTTTGCTTTTGTGACCTCTTTTGATGAGGTCGTCGTTGTATTATTCTTGGCTGGCTTAGATAATACTACAATACCAATTCAAATGTGGACTGGACTTAGGGAGCAATTAAGTCCGACAATTTTAGCTGTAGCAACCTGTTTGATTATATTATCAGTGTTGATTTTATTAACCGCTGAACTTTTAAGAAGAAGATCTGAGAGATTAAGAGGAATAAATAGATAGTTTAATTTACAGACTCAATTACTGTAGCTATTCCCATTCCCAAACCAATACACTGAGTAGATAGAGCATATTTTTTATTTTCTCGTTTTAATAGATCGGCTGCTTTACCAGTAATTCTTGCACCTGTTGCACCAAGTGGATGACCAAGAGCAAGAGCTCCACCATCTAAATTGACCTTATCCTTATCTATACCTAAGTCTTTAATGCACGCTAATGATTGAGAAGCAAAAGCTTCATTCAATTCAACAATATCAATTTGTTCAGCTGACAAGTTAGCTCTCTTCAAAGCTTTTTTTGAAGCGCCAATTGGACCTAATCCCATGTAATCAGGGTCACAGCCCTCAACAGCAGTAGATATTATTCTTCCTAAAATATTTAAATTATTTTCTTTTGCATAATTTTCCTCACAAATTAAAGTTGCCGCAGCACCGTCCGTTAAAGGTGATGAAGTTGCAGCTGTAACTGTTCCATTTTCATCAAAAGCAAGTTTTAATCCATCTAATTTTTCCATTGTACTATTTGGTCTAATGTTTCCATCAGTATCACAATCACCAATTGATACGATTTCATTCTTAAAATTCCCTTTAGTCTGAGCTTCGTGTGCTTTTTGATGACTTGATATAGCAAATTCCTGTTGTTCATTTCTTGAAATATTATATTTTTTAGCAACATTTTCTGCAGTTGTTCCCATTGAAAAATAAACATGTGGATTGTCTGTCTTACTTTCAGGGTAGGGGATTGGCTCAAAACCAGTATTTACTCTTGTCATACTTTCTACTCCTCCACAAACAAATACTTTTCCAGCACCTAATGAAATTTTACCAGCTGCAATATGAATGGCTTCCATTGATGAGCCACACCATCTATCTACTGTCATGCCTGAGGTTTTAACATTCATACCACTTAGAAAAGTAGTCAACTTTCCAATATTAAAACTTTGTTCTCCTGTTTGAAATGCACAACCAACTACAATATCCTCAATGTCATCTTTTTTAACATTTGATTTAGATACTAAATCTTTAATTACTTCTGCTAATAGATTAACTGGCTTTGAGTCAATCAAGGCCCCTTTTCTAGCCATAGTAAAAGGCGATCTTGAAAATCCTGCTATCACTGGTTTAAACATAATTTGAATATAAAGTTAATCAGGAAATGGTAAAGAAGTTATAATGCCTTTTCTGTTTTTTCCATTAAAAGTGTTTATAAAAACTTCATTCCCTAAATCCCAAAAATCTCTATTTATCATTGATAAACCTATATTTTTCTTAATTCTTGGGGAATAAATTCCAGATGCTATTTGACCAATCTTTTTATTGTTTTTTGAGTATACTGGCAAAGGAACTCCCGTTGGCTTACAGGGTTCGCCATCAAAAATTATTCCTCTCATCTGTTGTTTAATTCCTTCAGATTGAATCTTTCTCAAAGCATCTTTTCCAATAAAATCATGATCATCTTCTTGTTTACAATATTTCTCAAGATTGCATTCTAGCGGGTTATTTTCTCTGGTGAAATCATTACCATAGGACATAAGTCCTGCCTCAATTCTATCAATTAGGTTTGGACATCCTGGAGATATGTTAAATTTTTGACCATGATCCCAAATGATATCCCAAAGCTTTTCACCAAGTTCAATTTCATTAAAATGAGTTTCAAATCCTTTGAAATAAATTTCAAAACCATCTTGCTTACTATATCCAGACCTAGCGATTACCTGTTTTGTACCCAAAAAGTCAAAAACTTTAAAATTAAAAAATTTTAATTTTTTTATGTCTTCACCAAATATTGAAATCAATAGGTCTTCAGATTTAGGACCTTGAATAGCTAGCGGGTAAACATCAGGCTCAATAATTTCAACATCTAATTTTGATCCTAAAGCAATTCCTTTCGCCCAAAGCAAAATATCTGAGTCTGCTATTGAAATCCAAAACATATCATCATCTAATTTTAATAAAACTGGGTCATTAATCATCCCAGCAGTTTCATCTATAATTGGTATATAAAAACATTTACCTGTCTCCATTTTTTTTATAGATCTTGGTGTAATTTTTTGCACAAGCTTTTCTGCGTCTGGACCTGTAATTTGTACTTGTCTTTGACATGACACATCCCAAACTTGAACATTTTCTCTTAAATGCCAGTAATCTTCTTCAACAGTATTTTTAAAACCTT
Organism: uncultured Pelagibacteraceae bacterium; assembly: GCA_902562645.1. Classification (GTDB taxonomy): domain Bacteria; phylum Pseudomonadota; class Alphaproteobacteria; order Pelagibacterales; family Pelagibacteraceae; genus Pelagibacter. The sequence goes on along the minus strand of CACETY010000011.1, from coordinate 24,265 downwards.
TTGGTAGTAGCATGTGATTGACAACAGTAAAATCAGATACTCCACATTCCTCTACTTTATTTGTAAATGGAGTTCGTCTTATACGTCTAGACATGTTTAGTTTAATATTTTTAATTATATTTGAAGTAGAAATTGACATAATATTTATCTAATATTTTTAGTAGTTTGAATATAATATTTTTTTTCAACAAATTTACATCTTCCAGAACTATCAAAATCAGTTATAGTTTCTTTACCATCGCTTTTTGCCCAAAAGTAAGATGATCTTTTATAAATGTAATCATCGACTGGTTTTATAAATTTAAATTCTTCACTATTTTTGAATTCTTTATCATCCCAATTTATGGAATAACTAAATCCCAATTTATTTTTTTTTATTTTTTCATTAAAACTAATTTGATAACCATCTTCCTCTAAAATATAGAAAGCCTCAGCTTTGGAGTTTTTTATTTTAACTAAAATTTTACCACCATCGTTTCCTTCAATTAAATAACCACCATCAGCTCTTATATTATCAATTATACTTTCGCAGCTAAGATAAATATCTTTTGCATTTAAATTTGAAGAAAATATAAAAATTGAAAAAAAAAATAAAATCTTATATTTCATTTTTATTCTGACCACCACACAGTATAGCTATTTTTAGAAATTATAATTGGAATATGATAATTTTTATTTGGTTTTTCCATTTTAAATTTTATATTTATTTCTGAAATTATCTTTTTTTCATTAAAATATTTTCCAGTTTTACAAACTATTTCATACTCACACTTGCAGTCCTCTTTACTTAATTCAAATTCTTGAAGTATTCGACCGCCTTCATCAGATTTAGTTTCAAAGAAAACTTTCTTTTCCCCATTTTCATTAATTTGATAAATAATTACATCAACATTTGCAGCGTGAGATCCATTTGTGGCGTCTAATAAGTGTGATGAAAATATTGCCATTTTATTCTATTGATGACTTCTCTCTTTTACTTGCAACTGCAGAGACTATTGGGCTTAGTACTGGTTTTGCTTTGACATTTACACATGCAGGTTTTCCACTTTCCATTGCCCTTTTAAGCGCCGGTGCTAGTTCTTCTCTTTTATTAACTAATTCTCCATACCCTCCAAAACCCTCAAATATCTTATGAAATGGTATGTCTCGAAAATCAGTTGCAACGCTTTTCCCACTTTTAAATAACCTCTCTTGTTGTTGCCCTATTGAGGCCAATCCACCATTGTTATCAATTACAACAGTAATAGGTTTTTTTTCATAAAATACACTTTCAATAGACATACCTCCTGATAAAAATGCACCATCTCCACTTATAAGAACAACATTTGAGTCTGGATTGTGATTTTTAGCAGATAAAGCAAACGAAACCCCAACACCTAACATACTAAATGTTCCAGGATGTAAGATACCTTTTAATTTTTTACCTTTTGCCCCAGCAATATTAATTGCAATCTCTGACCAGAAATGGGTATTTCCTCCATCTATAACTAGCCAGTCATTTTCACCCATTGCTTCTTGGACATCTAATGAAAGTTGTAGAGGATGAATTTTACCACCATTTTTTTTTGATGCCTCAGCCTCAATTTCTAAATCTTTCAAGGATTTATCTACCCATTCTTTTTTCTTTTTTTTATTTTCTTCGAACCAAGTTGTATCTAAATTCCATTTATTGTTCTTCTTTAAATTTGATAATGTATCTAAAAAAACACCAGGATCACTTAGTAAACAAAAATCAGCTGCTCTATTGAGTTCGATTTCCTCATGGGAGCCATTAATACATGCCAACTTTGTTGATTTTGGTATAAAAGGTGGATTTCCAAAATTCATTTGATTGTCTAAACGTGCTCCAACAACAAGCACTAAATCAGAATTTTGTAACGCATATTCTGAGGGAGGATATTGATGTATATCAGCCAATCCCATATAAGCATTTGCTTCCTCACCTAATAATTTTTGATGATATGGAACATTAAAAATTGGTATATTTAAATTATTGCCAGCTGCTTCAAGATTTTTTTCTGAATGTGACCACCAAATTCCATGGCCACCTATTATAATTGGTTTTTTAGCATTACAAGCAAGTTCTAAAACTTCTGATAGAGAATTTGGATCTGGCCAAGCTTTAGCTAGAGGTTTAGCTTTGTGAGAAAATGGCCTCTCCTCTAATCCTACTTCTTCCGCAAAAGATGAAAACATAATATCTACTGGTAGACTAAGATGAACAGCGCCAGGATAACCGTTAGTAGCAATATGATATGCCTTGTCGACGAATTCTCTTATTCTAGTTCCATCAGTAATGCTTGCACTGTATTTTGTTAAAGGCGCTGCGATTGAAACATCATCTATTTCTTTAAAGCCACCTGAACCTTGCCTTTTAAGACTGCTGGAACCAGTAATATAAATAACAGGACTTCTCTCACCCCAAGCCTCCATCATAGAGGGAACTGCGTTAGTAAATCCCTCTGGTCCAACTAAGCATACTGATGGTTTACGAGTAATTCTTGTATTGCCATCTGCTAAATGACCTGCAATTTGTTCATGAGGTGTATTTATCACTTCAATTTGACACTCAGCAAATCCTTCAATTGCTGGATTACAAAAACCTCCTGCAAGAGTAAAAACTTTACTAATTCCTTTATCTTTTAAAGCTCTAGCTAATAACGCTCCACCTCTAATTTTATTCTCACTCATTTAGTAATTTACCTTATTAATAGTATTCTCTATTACTATCTCAGATGTTACTTCATTAATATCATTTAATCCAACTAACCCTAGTGTTGTGCTAACTTCTTCTTTTATAATCTCAACTATTCTTCTTAATCCTTTTTTTCCATCAGCTCCCATTGCATACATAACGGGTCTTCCAATCATTGCATAATCTGCACCAAATGCTAGCGCTCTTACTATATCGCTTCCACTTCTTATTCCACTATCAAAGATTAAAGGAAAATTACTTCCAACTGATTTTCTAATCAATGGAAGCATATTTATTGCTGCTGTGGCACTGTCTAATTGTCTACCTCCATGATTTGAAACTTGAATAGCATCCGCACCAGCTTCTTTTATTTTTATTGCGTCATCTGGAGACATTACTCCTTTAATAATAAGTTTGCCTTTCCATTTATCCCTTACTCTTTTAAGTGCGTTCCAATCAGTAGAACCTCTACTTTCTTTTCTTTTAAAGATTCCATCTCCACTTTTTGAGGTTACATAGTTCATAGGTTTAGGAATTCCACTCATCAAAGTTGATAGAGACCAAATCGGATGAGTTGCAAAATCAAAAAATTGTTTTGGTCCTATCTTAAAAGGATAAGAGAAACCATTTTTATCATCTCTAGTTCTTCTAGATAAAACAGGCACATCTACAGTTAAAATTGCTACCTCATAACCAGTATTTTTTGCTCTTTCCAAAAGCTCCATCACAAAATTTTCATCTTGAAAAATATATAGCTGCATCCACGAATGACCCTCTGAGAGTTCATACATCTCTTCTAATGTTGTGGTTGATGCCATAGAAACACAAGTTGGAATATTATTTCTAGCACTTTCAGCGGCTAACATAGAGTCTGCTCCTGGCCAAGACAAATTAGTCATTCCCATAGGAGCAAAACCAAAAGGAAAATTAAATTCGTATCCTAATACCTTTTTTTTAAGAGATCTTTTTTCAACATTTCTTAAAACTTTGGGCTCTAATCTAATTTGGTCTAGAGCTATACTGTTGATTTCAGCAAGCTTCTCATCTCCTGATGCTCCGTCAATAAAATCAAAAACTAATTTGGGAAGACGTTTACGTGATAGTTCTCTTGCATCTTTTATGCTAAAGATTTTTTGACTTGGTAAAATATTATCACTCATTGTTAATTTTAATATATTCTTTTAAGTTAAATTGTTTATTTTGATCAACAAAATAAGCATTATGACCTTTTCTAGAAGAATAAACCTCTGTTGGTTTTCCGTCAATAAAAAGTACTGCAACACCATCATCAACAGCAATACCATCTGGTAAAGTTTTATTTTTAATATTTTCTCTATATTTTTCCGCTCTTTTTGAGTCTGAATAATGTGGTGTAAAACTTCCGGTTAATAATCCAATGCCATTCATAGATTTAAATCCAGGTCCATCTGAGTCAGTCAGAAAGCAATCGAACCAACACGCAGCACCAGCACTTACACCAGATAGAATTATACCTGAATTATAAATTTCTTTAAAAAGTCCAATTAAATTATTATCTTTCCAATATTTGAGCATGAATTTTGTATTTCCACCACCTACATAAACTGCATCAAGATTTGAAAGCCAATTTTCAAAACCTTTTACGCTAGAGACAAGATTAAAGTGAGATACGTTTAAATCTAAATCTTCAAATCTTTTGTAAAATAGTTTGGTTTTATTTGAGTCATCGTTACTTGCAATCGGTAAAAATCCTAATGAGGAATTTTTTTTGTTAATATGGTTTAAAATGAATTGGTCTTGATCATTATCTTGGTTGTGAGTAAAGCCTCCACCCCCGATAGTAATTATTTTTTTTTTTATCTTCACTAACTATATTTTTAACAATTTGAATTTAAATACCAGACCAAGGTTTAGGTTCATGGGGTATATTTCTGTCTATACCTCTTACTATTTCTCCATGTTCATCATACATTGGTAATTTACAGATCTGGCCTTTATGTAATTTCCCATCAGTGCATTTGACATCAACTATATCGCCTGGTCCGTTTTCATTATTGTTGAGGTGCACTATACCAACACCACAAACTTGATAAGGTGACCATGTGCTAGAAGTTATTTTGCCAATCTCTTTTTCATTTAATTTAATACTTTCTCCTTTAATTGCAGTTCCAGACATAACCCGAATTCCCCAAGTCTTACATGTTTTCTCTGATGACATAAGTGCCTCTTTTCCAATAAAATTCTCTTTATCAAAATTTATAAATCTTCCAAGTCCAACTGAAAAAGGATTGGTATTTTTTGAAAAATCTTGTCCAGCAGATAAAAGTCCAGCTTCAATTCTTCGACATCTAAATCCTGGTGTAGCTACCAAAATCATACCTAATTTTTTTCCTTGCTCAAGAATATAATCTCCAATTTTCTCTGTTTCATTTTCAGGCCTAAAATAAATTTCCCAACCAAGTTCATTAGTAAAACCACTTCTGCTTACTATTACTTTTTGATCTAAAATTTGTAACTCTTTCCAATCAAAATATTTCCAATCATTTTCTGAAAAACCATTACTCAAATTTTCAAGTAGTTTCATGGACAATGGACCTTGAACTTGGCTTACCCAAACATTTGGATCATCAATTTTTACATTAAAATTTTTAGAATGCGCTTTATACCAAGAAAATAGGTCACCATCCGCTTGCACAAACCAATATTTATTTTTATCAATTCTTAAAAGTATCCCATCTGTAATCATCCCACCATCATGATAGCAAGCAAACTGATAAGAACATCTTCCCACAGCGATTTTTGAAATGTCTCTAGGAAATATTTTTTGTAAAAATTTAAGAGCATCTGGTCCTGATATTTCAAATGGATGTTCTCCCGTATGCCTAAAAATAATTTCTCTCCTTGCCTTCCAATACATTTCCTCAGGACTAACATTAGATAATTTTTCAAGGGTTAATCTTCCTGCATAATTTGAATATTCCGGGTCATATGGTAATTCCTGATAAGTTAAAGGGTGAACTTGAATTGATCTTGCAAGCTCTAATGAATTAGAATTTTCAAGGCTAACAGGCTTTACAGTAAACCTATATTTATTGATTAAATCATTCATTATTTTTTTAGATAATTAGAATACACCAATAAAACAAATAAAAAATATCCATTTTGACTGTTGCTATATAAGTAGCTAATTGTTACCTTTTATTTTTTTAAAGAGAGGAAATTATGAAAAACATTTTAAAATTGATATCAATTTCATTGGTATCACTATTTGTAACATTTTCATTTGCCAATGCATCAAGTGGGGTTTTCAAGCTGTCTCACGATCTTGGTTTTGGAAAAGATACAAATTTAGATGCAATTACTAAAGGAAGACTATTTCAAGTAGTGATAATGACTCAAAACCGTCTTGTTAGAAAAGATCTTAAAGGAGTTACTTCTCCCGAGTTAGCTACTGACTGGTCTGGTAACGCAGATGCAACAGAATGGACTTTTAACTTAAGAAAAGGTGTTAAATTCCATGATGGATCTGATTTTGATGCAGAGGATGTAAAATACTCTTTGATGAGAGTTAAAGATCCTGAAATTGGTTCGCCTGCAAAGAAAAGTATGAGCGCAGTAACAGATATTGAGGTTGTCGACTCACATACAGTAAAAATAAAGTTGAATACATCTTTTGCAGATTTTCCACTTTTATTAACTGATTACAGATTAAGAATGATACCAAATGGATCAGGTGATACTATTGGAAAAACAGGTATTGGAACTGGACCGTTTATAGTTGATAAATTCGATGCTGAGGGAACGACAATTCTTAAAGCAAACCCAGATTATTGGGAAGGAGCACCAAAACTTGCTGAGGTACATGTAATTGCTATCCCAGATGGTCAAGCTAGAATTCAAGCTCTACTAACTGGTCAAATAGATATGAATAGATACGTTCCATTCAATCAGAAAAAAATATTTGATGGTAATTCAAAATTTAATGTTTCAGTTATACCCACAGGAAACTGGAGAGGTATGGTAATGAGAACAGATGTTGCACCTTTTGATGATCCTAGAGTAAGAAAGGCTGTAAGAATAGCAGTAGATAGACAAGAATTAGTTGATCTAGTTATGGCTGGAGCAGCAACAGTGTCTTGTGATACCCCTGTTGCACCATCAGATCAATATAGAATGAAAAAGAGTTGTCCACCTCAACCAGCTACAGCAAAAAAATTATTAAAAGAAGCTGGATATCCTGATGGTATTGATATGACAATTCACGTATCTACAAAAGAACCAACATGGCCAACTATTGCTGAGGTTTTGCAACAACAGCTTGCAAAAGCTAATATAAGAGCAGATATTCAAATGACACCTTCAAAAAGTTATTGGAATGAAACTTGGATGAAAAAAGCTGTAGCAATGACACGTTGGAATGAAAGACCAGCAGATAGTATATTGCACGAGGCTTACCACAGCGAAGCAAAATGGAATGAGTCATATTATAAAAGTGCATCTTTTGATAAGAATTTAGCTGAAGCAAGAGGAGAGTTAAATTTTAGCAAAAGAAAAGCAGCATATATTAATGCTCAAAAAACATTATGGGAAGAATCTGGAACAATGATTCCTTACCATGTGTCTAGACTTGTTGTGACGTCTTCTAGAGTGAAAAATCTTGACGAAGTTGAGTATTTTTCAATTAGATGGCACACACTAAGTGTTCAATAATAAATTTTGTTTTACAGGCCTTTAAGTAGGCCTGTAAAACCTCTTTCATTTCTCAATAAATAATTTAAAATTTAAAATTCTTATGCTTTTTTTAATTATAAAAAGAATTTTGTTAGGTTTTATTACCTTATTTATTGTATCTATAATTACGTTTGTAGGCACAGAGGTTTTACCAGGGGATGCATGCACTACTTATTTAGAAAGACAAGCTTTTGGTGAGCAATTAGAAGCTTGTTACAGAAGACTTGGTTTAAATGTTCCAGCATATGAGAGATATGTATCGTGGGCATTAAATGCTATTCAAGGAGACTTCGGTTACTCTTTAAGTGGAGAAATGCCAATCAAAGAAGTTTTGGGACCTAGAATTAAAAATTCACTTGTATTGGCATCAGCTGCAATTTTTATAGGTATACCAATAGCCTTAATTTTAGGAATTATTACTGCTCTGTGGAGAGATAAGTTACCTGATGTTGCAATATCAACAGTAACAATATTTGCTATGACTATTCCAGAATTTATAAGTGCTACTTTGTTAATCTTAATAATTGCAATATGGTTAGAGTGGTTACCTGGTATAGTAATAGTTCCAACAGATGTCTCTTTCTTAGAGTTGCTGCCAAATATAATTTTACCAGTAGTTGCTATAGCTATGATTATGACAGCGCATATGGCTCGAATGGTAAGGTCAAGTGTAATTCAAGTAATGGCAAGCGAATATGTTCAAATGGCAATTCTTAAAGGAGTTCCTTATTGGAAAATGGTTTTCAAACATGTTTTACCAAACGCATTATTACCTGCTATTAATGTCGTAGCCTTAACTATTGCATGGCTTTTAGGCGGAGTTGTAGTAACCGAAGTTGTATTTAATTACCCTGGTCTTGGAAGACTGGTAATTGAGTCAATTTCAAACAGAGATTTACCAACAGTTCAAGCATTAGCAATAATTCTTGCATCTATCTACGTAAGTATAAATTTATTAGCTGATCTATTGACACTAATGCTTAACCCTAGATTAAAAACGTTACAGATAAGAAAATAATATGAAATTGGATAATATTTACAAAGAGGAAAAGAAAAGCGCTGTTGCAAAATTATCTGAAATTATAATTACAATGGCTTCAAGACCATCTGGACTTATCGGTCTAAGTATCTTAGTTTTTCATATAATTCTTGCATTTATAAGCCCTTATATTGCTCCTCATGATTTTAAAGCTATAGATCCAACCTTAATGCTTCAGGCTCCTTCAGCTGAGTATTGGTTTGGAACTGACGACCTTGGAAGAGATGTTTTTACAAGAACGATTTTAGGAGGAAGAACAGCTCTCACAATAACTTTCTTTGGATCTTTAATAGCATTACTTTGGGGTGGTCTTTTAGGAATATTTTGTGGATTGGTTGGAGGAAAAATTGACGATGTAGTTATGAGAATTGTAGATGCGTTTTTATCTATTCCATGGATATTAGCAATGTTATTAATTGTATCTTTGTTAGGGACATCTACTGAAGTATTGATACCTGCTTTAGGATTTTTTTATGGTAAAGGAATTGTAAGAGTTGCAAGAGCAGCAACACATGATGTTATCGCAAAAGACTTTATAGTCTCTGCAAAAGCGAGAGGACATAGTAATTTTTCAATTATTTGGAATGAAATAATTCCTAATGTAAGAGATGCAATATTAGTTGAAGGTGCAATGCGATGGTCATGGATGTTGCTTGGTTTTAGTTCTCTATCTTTTTTAGGTTTTGGGGTTAGTCCTCCAACTCCAGACTGGGGATTAATGATATCAAATGCAAGAGGGTTGATGTCATTCGCTTATTGGGCAGTAATAGCACCAATTGTTGGATTAAGTAGTTTAATTATAGGTATTAATTTAACAGCAGACGCTTTTGCTAAAGCTTTAGGCATAGATAGATCAACTAAAGCTCCCGTTTAATAATGACTGATATAATTCAAAAAGTAAAAAACTTATCTATTGGATTTAGAAGTAAAAAAGGTGAAGAAATCTTAATTTTAAAAAATATAAGCACAAATATCAAAAAGGGTGAAACAGTTGGAATAGTAGGGGAATCTGGTTCAGGAAAAAGCACATTAGCATTAGCAATGATGGGATATGTTAAGCATGGACTTTATACTATTGGAGGAGAATGTCAGTTCAACTCGTCAAATCTATTAAAAATGAAAAGTAAAGATTTAGAAAAAATCAGAGGTAGAAAAATAGCAATGATTCCACAAAATGCAGGCCAAGCATTGACACCAAACTTAAAGATAGGTTATCAAATTGATGAAGCTCTACAATTGCACTCAGATTTAGATGAAAAAGAAAGAGAAAAAAAAATTTCTGAGTTGTTAAACAAAGTTAGACTTCCTTCACCAGAGACGATTGCTTTAAGATACCCTCATGAACTCTCAGGAGGTCAACAACAGAGAGTCGCTGTTGCCATGGCATTAGCTGGAACACCAGACTTACTTCTTTTAGACGAACCCACAACAGGATTGGATGTAACAACACAAGCTCATGTTTTGGAACTTCTAAATTTTATTGCAAAAGATACTGGAACATCGATGGTTTATGTAAGTCATGACTTAGGGGCCATTGCTCAAGTGAGTGACAGAATTATTGTTATGTATTCAGGAGAAATCGTTTTAGAAGGTCCATCAAGAGATATCCTTAAAAGACCAATTCATCCTTATACCCACGGATTGCTTAAATCTATACCAAAATTATCTTTAGCTGGTCTTCCAGAGTCGATGCCTGGTAGTCAACCTCAACCGGGTATAATTCAAAGTGGATGTAGTTTTTTTGATAGATGTAACTTTTCGGATGAAAATTGTAAAAATAATTCCCCTAAATTAGAATTTTTAAAAGATTTAAATACTAGTGTTAGATGTTTTAATTATGAAAAACTTGTGAACGAGAGTCAAGCTAGTCAAACTGTTAATAAAATTAAGAATAAATCACAAGATAAAGAAATATTAAATTTATCAGAAGTATCTATTAGTTACGCTAAACAAAAACTTTTAGATCAAATTTTCAATAGAATTTCTGATGATAACCCTACAGTTAAAGATATAAATATTAATATTAAAAAAGGAGAGACAATAGCTTTAGTAGGAGAGTCAGGAAGTGGAAAATCAACTATCCTAAAATCTATTGCTGGACTACTTAGAACCAAAGATGGTTTAATAAGGTTTGATGAAAATAGAAATTTATCGTCTAATTTGAAAGAAAGAGATCCCAATGATTTAAGAATTATTCAATTAATATTTCAAAATCCAGATGAGTCTTTGAATCCAAACCACACGGTAGAGGAAATTATTGCACAACCATTAAAATTATATTTTGGTTTAAAAGGTGAAGAATTAAAAAAAAATATTATAGATCTACTTCAAAAAGTAAGACTTGGAGAATTTTATACGTCTAGATACCCAAGACAACTATCTGGTGGTGAAAAACAAAGAGTGGCTGTTGCAAGAGCTTTTGCTGCTAAACCAGATATCATTTTATGTGATGAGGTAACGTCTGCTTTAGATGTTTCTGTGCAAGCTGCTGTATTAAACTTATTGCAACAACTGAAAGAAGACTTTGGAACTACTTACATATTTGTGTCACACGATTTAGCAGTTGTAAGAGCAATTAGTGATAGAGTAGCAGTTCTTTATCAAGGAAGGCTTTGTGAAGTTGGACCCTCAAATGATGTTTATAAGTTTCCATCTCACCCTTATACAGAAGTTTTGCTGGGTGCTGTTTTAGAACCAGATCCAGATATAAAACCTAAATTAGTTGCTGAGGATATTGTTGAGGAAAGACCTCCTGAAAAAGGGTGTAGTTTTCAAGGCAGATGCTCCAGAATTGTTGGAGATATTTGTAAGAAAGAAATACCACCATGGCAATTAACAGATAGTGGTAACGCTATCAGATGTCATATACCTATAAAAGAATTACAAAAAGAACAATTTTAAAAGATTAAATTATTATTTTAAAATTTATTTATTTGTGCTTAAATAATAATGTATGAAAAATAATTCTACATTAATAAAAAATTTACTTTCAGATTATAGAATAAATTCCTTTTTTCAAAATATTTCTTTAATGTTGTTTGGTACATTAATTTTAGCATTTTCATCAAAAGTACAAGTACCATTCTGGCCAGTACCAATGACTATGCAAACGTTTGCAGTATTTATAATTGGAATGATGTATGGTTCTAAATTAGCTTTCTTAACACTTTTACTTTACTTATTCGAGGGAGCTATTGGACTCCCAGTTTTTGCTAAAGGAGGAGGATTACTTTATCTAACTGGACCCACTGCAGGATATCTTTATGGAATGACAATCGCAGCAGGGGTTATCGGTTATTTAGCTGAAAGGAATTTTAATGACTCATACTTTAAAAGTTTAATTTCACTACTAATTGCAACTTCAATTATTTTTATAGTTGGGGTAGGTTATTTAGGCTCAGTTATTGGATATGACAAGGCACTTGCTGGTGGTTTATATCCTTTTTTACCAAGTGAATTGTTTAAAATTTCACTTGCCGTTGCAATTATTCCTTCAATTACAAAATTTATTAGATAATTTTTTAGAGCTATTTAACGGCTTTAAGTTGCTCTTAAAGTAGTTTTTTACTATAAGCATTTATTCTCATTATGAAAATTAATAAAGTAGTTGTAATAGGTTCAGGAACGATGGGGAGCGGAATAGCTGCTCAACTATGTAATGCTAATGTCCCAGTAACATTATTAGATTTAACAACAGAAATATCTGAAAAGGCTAGAGAAAGAATTCTAAAATCAAGACCTCCTTTATTAATAGATAAGTCAAAAATAAATAATATTAATGTTGGTAACATAAATGATAACTTTAATGAAGTTAGTGAGGCTGACTGGATTGTTGAAGCTGTTGTAGAAAGAATTGATATCAAACATAATATTTATGAAAAAATTTTTAAAGAAAGAAAAAAAGGGTCAATTGTGTCCTCAAATACATCTTCTATTCCAATCAAAGTACTTTCGGAAAAACTTTCAAATGAAGAAAAAAAAGACTTTTGTATAACTCACTTTTTTAATCCAGTTAGGTATATGGATTTATTAGAAATTGTAAAAAATGAAAATAATGATTTAGAACAGATAAATTCACTTAAAAATTTTTGTGAAAAAGATTTAGGAAAAGGAACTTTAATTTGTAACGATACGCCAGGCTTCTTAGGAAATAGGATAGGTGTCTATGCCATGCAAGTGGCAATGACAGAAGCTTTTAAAATGAAATTAACAATTGAAGAAGCGGATGCAGTTTTTGGTCGACCAATGGGAATACCAAAAACAGGTGTTTTTGGACTTTATGATTTGATTGGTATTGACTTAATGGCTGATGTTTTAAAAAGTTTTATAAAAGAACTTCCTGAGTCAGATGATTTTCAAGTTGTTGCTAAAGAAATACCACTTGTAAAAAAACTTATCGAAACTGGTTACACAGGAAGAAAAGGTAAAGGTGGATTTTACAGAATGAATAAAACTGATGGTAAAAAAGTTCTAGAAGGTATCAATTTAGAAACTGGTGAATATTCATTATCACATAAGTTTAATTTAGGATCAGAAAAGATGGATATTGTTAATTTAATCAATAGAAAAGATAAATATGGAGAATATGCCTGGTCTGTAATCTCAAAAATTATTAAATATTCATCTTCATTGGTTCCAGGGATAACTGACAAATTTAATGATATCGATGAAGCAATGAGACTAGGTTTTAACTGGTCTAAAGGACCTTTTGAAATGCTGAAAGAAATTGGAGTAAAAAATTTCTTTGAGAGAATAGATGCTTTTGAAAATAACAAGTTTCTTGAGGATTTATCGAAAAGTAAGGATGAAAACTTTTATGGAGAAAGACAACAATATACTGATCTAGAAACCCTTGGAAAAATTAAGCCGAGAGCAATCAAATTAGATAAAAACAATTCAGCTGAAATCTATAGATTTAATGACTTTAACATAGTTGAATTTACCACAAAAGCTAATGCATTAGATTATGACTCAATGGATAGTTTAAAAAATGCAACTGATAAACCCCTTATAATTATAAATGAGGCAATGCAGTTTTCTGCTGGAGTAAACTTATCTTATACAATGAATTTTGCAGATAAAGGTGATTTAAAGTCTATCGAGAAGTTTGTTAAATATTTCCAAGAAACCTGTAAACATTTAAAGTATTCGAAATTTCCTGTTGTTTCAGCTCCATCTGGTTTGGCATTAGGTGGTGGTTTTGAAGTTTTATGTCAAAGTAATTTTGTAGCTTCTCATACAAATATTGTTGTAGGTCTGGTAGAAACAATGGTTGGATTAATACCAGCCGGTGGTGGATGTAAGGAAATGTTGTATAGGTGGTCTCAAACCGACGAAGCAAAAAATGATCCTGATTATGCACCTCTTAAAGTATTTGATATTATTGGTTACGCAAAAACCGCAACCTCTCCAATTGAAGCTGAGCCATTAAAATACTTAAGACCGGAGGATAAAAAAATAATGAGTAGAAATAGTTTATTATCAGTTTCAAAAGAAATTATTAAAAATAACAATGATTTTACTCCTCCAACTGAATGTACCTTCAAACTTTCAGGAAAAAATGTTTACGAAAAAATGGTAAGAATGTTAGAAAAATTATACAATGAAAAAATTATTCTTGATCATGGAATGGAAGTTGGAAAAGAGTTAGCCAAAGTTTTGAGTGGTGGTGACACTAATTTAGAAAATACCCTATCTGAGGATGATCTGTACAAATTAGAATTAGACGCTTTTATGAGACTAATAGAGACAGAAAAAACTCAAGATAGAATTAAACATACATTGAAAACTGGTAAACCTTTGGTAAACTAGAATTATGGCAAATAGACCAACAAAAAAACAAGTCGATAACGCTACAAAGATATTGATATCTTGGAAGAAAAAAATGCCATTTTATTATGCTGCAGCTATTATAATTGCTTTTATAATAATTCTATTTTCTTCAAATTCGAATAAAGAGCTTTCTATGCATCAACAAAATATCATTGATTTTAAAAAAGCAGCTGAATTTATTCATAGAAATAGCTCGAAAAATTGAAAGATAAAAATAAAAAACCAATCCAACCTGTAAGTGGAACAAAAGTACCCAGATACGCAGGACCATCGACATTTGCCAGATTACCTGAATTAAGAGATGTAGAAAGTTGTGATGTAGCAATTGTGGGAGTGCCTTTTGACTCTGGAACAAGTTACAGACCTGGTGCAAGATTTGGACCACAGAGTATACGACAAGCATCAAGGCATTTAAGAACAAATTATCATCCAAGCTATGATGTTGAGCCTTTCAAAGTGCAGCAAGTTGCAGATGCGGGAGATATTGCATGTAATCCGTTTAATATTGATGAAGCAATTAAACAAATTGAAGTTGGTGCTACGGATTTATTAGATAAAGTGGGTGGAATAATTAGTTTAGGTGGGGATCATACCATTGCAGTTCCATTGCTAAGAGCAGCTAACAAAAAGAATAATGGACCGGTATCGTTAGTTCATTTTGATGCACATTTAGACACTTGGGATACTTATTTTGGAGCACCATATACTCATGGAACACCTTTTAGAAGAGCGCGTGAAGAAAATTTATTTTTAGACGATGCCTCCATGCATGTTGGGATACGTGGCCCTCTTTATAGTAGGGATGACATAAAGAATGATGAAAGTTTTGGCTTTAAAATAATTCATTGTGATGAATTTCAAACTGAGGGAACAGAACAAATTGCAGAAAGAATAAAAAAAAGAGTTGGAGATAATGCTTTGTATTTATCTATTGATATAGATGTATTAGATCCTGCATTTGCACCAGGGACAGGTACGCCTGAAATTGCAGGGATGACAACAAGAGAAATGGTAAATGTTTTAAGAGGATTGTCAGGTTTAAATCTAATTTCTGCAGATGTTGTAGAAGTTGCTCCAGCATATGATCACGCAGAAGTCACCTCTCTTGCAGCTGCTACGATTGTTTACGAATTGACAAATTTATTTGCAAAATCATAAATAAAGGATAGTTTGCGCCCATGATTGAAAAGAAAAATTTTTATATTAATGGTTCATGGGTTTCACCAAAAAATCAAAAAGACATCCTAGTTATTAATCCTGCAACTGAAAAAAGTTGTGCAGTAATTTCCTTAGGAGGCAAAGAGGATATTAATGATGCGGTATTAGCAGCTAAAGAAGCTTTTAAAACCTGGGGATATTCTTCAAAACAAGAAAGAATTGATTTATTGGAAAACTTTTATGTGCTTTATAAAAAAAGATGGAACGATATTACTGAGGCGATTATACAAGAAATGGGTGCACCGAAAGATTTTGCTTCAAAACTTCAAACAGGAACTGGCGCTAGCCATACAAAATCATTTATACGTTATTTAAAAGAGTTTGAGTTTGAAAAACCACTTGGAGAACATGCTAAAAATCAAAGACTAATATATGAACCAAAAGGTGTTTGTGCATTAATTACTCCTTGGAACTGGCCTATAAATCAAGTTACTTTAAAAGTTATTCCTGCTTTAGCATCTGGCTGTACTATGATTTTAAAACCTTCTGAATTAGCTCCATTATCTGCAATGATTATTGCAGAATTAATCGATGAAGCAAAGTTTCCAAAAGGTGTATTTAATTTAGTAAATGGAGACGGCGCAACTACCGGTGATGCATTAACAAGTCATCCTGATGTAAATATGATTTCATTTACTGGCTCTACTAGAGCAGGAGCATTAATCTCACAAAATGCAGCTAAAGATTTTAAAAGATTAAGTTTAGAGTTAGGGGGAAAAGGTGCAAATATCATATTTAAAGATGCAGATTCAGAGGCTATTGAAAGAGGTGCTTTTAGATGTTTTAGAAATTCTGGACAATCCTGTAATGCACCTACAAGAATGTTAGTTGAAAAAACAATTTATGACGATGCTATTGTAAGACTAAAAAAGTACGCAAGTGAATTTAAAGTAGATGATCCAAATAAAGAAGGTGAACATATAGGTCCTGTAATTTCAGAAGTTCAATTTGATAAAATTCAAGGTTTAATCCAAAAGGGAATAGATGAAGGGGCAAAGTTAATTGCTGGTGGCACAGGAAAACCAGAGGGATTAAAAGATGGTTATTATGTAAAACCTACAGTATTTGCAGATGTTAATAATGACATGGAAATTGCAAGAACGGAAATTTTTGGTCCAGTTTTATCTGTAATTCCATTTGAAACTGAGGAAGAAGCTATCCAGATTGCAAATGACACTGATTATGGATTAACAAATTATATTCAAACTCAAGATAATGATAAGGTACAAAGGGTTGCGAGAAAACTTAGATCTGGAATGGTAGACGTTAATGGAGCAGGTATTGCGGTTGATGCTCCCTTTGGAGGATTTAAACATTCTGGAATTGGGAGAGAAGCTGGAAAAGAAGGTTTGCTTGAATTTTTAGAAGTTAAATCTGTTGGTGGTTGGAATTAATTCAAAGACTTATTTTTTATACCATCTAAAAAACTAATACATTTTTTTATTTCATTAAGTTTTATAAATTCATCAATCTTATGCGCTTGCTTAATGGATCCTGGGCCACACACAACTGTACTTATTCCTATTTCTTGAAATAACCCTGCTTCAGTTCCAAAAGAGACTACTTCTCTCGAATTATCTCCAGTTATGCTAGATACAAATTCACATGCCTCAGAATTTGAAATTCTATCAAAACCAGTTATTTCACCAATGATATGTTTTTTTATGCTGGATTTTGGATATATCTTTTTCATTTCTGGCAAAAGAGTCTCTTTAGTAAATTTATCTATTTCATGATTTAAAAAAATTCCATCTTCTTTCACAACAGGTCTTGTTTCCCAGTTTACATGACATTTGTCAGCAATTACATTATGGGCAATTCCACCAAATATTCCACCAACCTGCAAAGTTGAATATGGAGGATCAAAGATAGAGTCTTTTAATTCTCTTTCTTTCAATTTTTCTTTCAATTCGAGAAGTTTATTTACATATCTTGCAGCAAATTCAACTGCACTTACTCCTTTGTCTGGTTCCGAACTATGTCCAGCAAGACCTTCAAAATAGGTTGTGTATTCATAGCATCCTTTATGAGCATCAATAATTTTCATATTTGTTGGTTCGCCAACAATACAAATACAATCTTTAATGCCTCTTTTTTTCAGTTCTGCAATCAAAATTGGTGCACCCTTGCATGCTGTTTCTTCATCAAAAGTGAATGAAAAATGAATATCTCTATCCAAATTTGATGAAGAGAAAATTGGTGCGTAAGCTAATGCACATGCAATAAAACCTTTCATATCACACGATCCTCTGCCAAATAATTTATCTTCCTTGATTGTTGCATCAAAAGGGTCTGATGCCCAACCTTTTGAAACTGGAACAACATCTGTGTGTCCAGATAAAATAATTGGTTTTTTATTACTTTTTTTTTTTGCTTTTAAAGTTGAGAAAAGATTTACTCTTTTTTTTTCCTCATCATAAGTTTTAAAAGAACTAGCTCCTAAAGAATTTAATATATCATCACAATAATCTATAAGTTGGTTATTATCTTCACCAGATACTGTTTTAAATGCAATTAAATCTTTGAGAATTCTTATCGAATTATTATATATATCTTCTAAATTATTTCCTGTACTCATCAATTATTAATTATATATTAAATTTATGAAAGAACAAATAACATACGATACATATGACAAAGTAGACATTAGAGTAGGAACAGTAATATCAGTAAAAAAAAATGAAAAAGCTAGAAAACCATCACTAGTTGTTGAAGTAGATTTTGGAAAAGAAATAGGCGTTAAACAATCATCTGCACAGATTACTCATTATTACAATGAGGAAAACTTAGTAGGCAAACAAGTCATTGGTGTATGTAACTTTCCAGAAAAAAATATAGCAGGTGTTGTTTCTCAAGTTTTAATTCTTGGCTCCATTGATAAGGAAGGAAAAGTTGTCCTTGTTCATCCATCTCAAAAAGTTGAAAATGGTTTGCCTGTAGCATAGAAATGCATCCTGAATTGCTGTCTCTTTGTTTATTTATGTTTGTGACAAGCTGTTCGCCTGGACCAAATAATATTGTAGCATCACATTCGGGATTTAATCATGGGTTTAAAAAAACAATTCCTTTAATGTTAGGTGTGATTTTTGGTTTTACATTCATGTTGGCAGTTATAAATTTTGGCTTAATAAATATTTTTAAGCTTTATCCTATTATTCAAAAAGGTTTAATATTTACTGGTACAGCATTTTTAATTTATTTGTCATACAAGATATCATTTTCCAAATCTTCAGACGAAAATGAAAAATTAAGACCAGTAAACTTTATGGAAACTTTTCTTTATCAATTTTTGAATCCAAAAGGTGTGATAGTTGCAATAATTGCAGTTTCAACATATGTAGAATCAGGTAGTAATTTCATTTCTTATTCAATTTGGTTATTAGGTATTGCTTTCATTTTTGCAGTTATTAGTATTATTTTTTGGACCATAATTGGAAAATTTATGAGGAAATTCGCGACAAATGAGAAATTTATAAAATGGTTTAATTATGTTATGTCGGCACTCTTATTAAGCTGTATAGCAACTTTTTATTACTAAAGATATGAAACCTGGAAATCAAAATTCATTCAATTGTCTAAAAAAAATATCAGTTAATGGAAAGGATCATTTTTTTTACTCGCTTAAAGAAGCAGAAAAAAATGGTTTAGAAGGAATAAATAAATTACCAAAATCTATAAAAGTCTTACTTGAAAACTTACTCAGATATGAAGACAATGTGACAGTTAATAAAGAACAAATTTTGGCAATTAAAGAGTGGTTAAATTCAAAAAAATCCAAAACAGAAATCGCCTATAGACCTGCAAGGGTTCTTTTGCAAGATTATACAGGTATACCAGCTGTTGCTGATCTTGCTGCAATGAGGGATACAGTTAAGGAAAAGAACAAAGATCCAAATACAATTAATCCTCTTTCCTCAGTTGATCTTGTGATCGACCACTCTGTTCAAGTTGATAAGTTTGCAACAAAAGACTCATTAAAAGAAAACGTTGATATTGAGTTTGATAGAAACTTTGAGAGATACTCTTTTTTAAAATGGGGACAGCAAGCCTTTGATAATTTTAGAATTGTCCCTCCTGGGACTGGAATTTGCCATCAGGTAAATTTAGAATACTTATCAAAAGTAGTTTGGAACGAAAAGTTTGACGATAAAGAGTATTTATTTCCAGACACACTAGTTGGAACCGATAGTCATACTACAATGGTTAATGGTTTATCAGTACTAGGTTGGGGAGTAGGAGGAATTGAAGCAGAAGCAGGTATGCTGGGACAACCTATATCAATGTTGATACCAGAAGTAGTTGGATTTGAAATGAAAAATAAGTTACCCGAAGGCACAACGGCTACTGATTTAGTTTTAACAGTTGTTAAAATGTTAAGAGATAAAGGTGTTGTTGGTAAATTTGTAGAATTTTATGGAGAAGGTCTAAAAAATCTAACATTAGCTGACAGAGCAACTATTGCAAACATGGCACCTGAGTATGGTGCTACCTGTGGATTTTTTCCAATTGATGATGAAACTTTAAAATATTTAGAATTTTCAGGAAGATCAAAAGAAAATATTCAAATCGTAGAAAAATATGCAAAAGAACAAAATTTGTGGGCAAGTGAAGAAGTTGTTTTCACTGATACTTTATCTCTAGATATGTCTACAGTAGTTCCAACAATTTCTGGACCAAAAAGACCTCAAGATAAAGTTCTTTTAACAGAGGCATCAAAAAATTTTATAAAAGTTTTTGAAGATATATGCAAAAAAAC
Source organism: uncultured Pelagibacteraceae bacterium (assembly GCA_902562645.1). GTDB lineage: Bacteria > Pseudomonadota > Alphaproteobacteria > Pelagibacterales > Pelagibacteraceae > Pelagibacter. Next base: position 4,015 of record CACETY010000011.1, on the reverse strand, counting down.
TGAACCTACAGTGGCAAAAGTTAAAGACTCAGATTTTGAAATAAAAGATGGAGATATATTAATAGCAGCCATTACATCATGTACGAATACCTCCAATCCAAATGTGTTAATTGGTGCAGGCCTATTAGCCAAAAATGCAATTGAAAAAGGCTTAACTGTTAAACCTTGGGTTAAAACTTCATTAGCACCTGGATCACAGGTTGTTACAGACTATTTAGAAAAAGCTGGTTTAAGCAAATATTTAGATGAGTTAGGTTTCAATTTAGTTGGTTACGGATGCACCACATGTATTGGTAACTCTGGACCTTTGCAAGATAATATCACTGAGGCTATTAAAGAAAATAATTTATATGCAGTTTCAGTTTTGTCTGGAAATAGAAACTTTGAAGGAAGGATTTCTCCATTAGTAAAAGCAAACTATTTAGCCTCACCTCCTCTTGTAGTAGCCTATGCAATTGCTGGGTCTATGAGAGTGGATTTGTATAAAGATCCATTAGGAAAAGATAACAAAGGCCAAGATGTTTACTTAAAAGATATTTGGCCAACCAATAAAGAGATAGAGGACACTCTTAAACAATCTCTGAACCCAGAAATGTTTGTAAACAGATATTCAAATGTCTCTGAAGGACCAGAGCAATGGCAAAAAATAAAAGTAGATAAAGGAAGTATTTATAACTGGGAAGAAAATTCTACTTATGTAAAAAAACCACCATTCTTTGAAAATTTACCAGATGAGCCAGAGGGATTTAAAGAAATAAAAGATGCAAGACCATTATTAATTTTAGGAGATATGGTAACAACAGACCATATATCTCCAGCTGGAACTATACAAAAAGAAAGTCCAACAGGTAATTATTTTATGAAACATCAAATTTTACCGAAGGATTATAACTCCTATGGAGCAAGAAGAGGAAATCATGAAGTAATGATGAGGGGAACGTTTGCTAATATTAGAATTAAAAATGAAATGGCTCCAGGAACAGAGGGAGGATTTACTAAATTATATCCTGAAGAAAAAGTAATGCCTATTTATGACGCTGTTGTTGAATACAAAAAAAGAGGAGTAGATTTAGTAGTATTTGGTGGAAAAGAATATGGAACCGGATCTTCAAGAGATTGGGCAGCAAAAGGCACAAAATTATTAGGTATAAAAGCTGTAATTGCAGAAAGCTTTGAAAGAATACATAGGTCAAATCTAATTGGTATGGGGGTTCTACCTTTGCAGTTTATAGAAAAAATGAATAGACAAAATTTAAACTTAAAAGGCTCAGAATTAATTTCAGTATTAGGTCTTGAGAAAGGGATTAATCCTGGTGATCATTTAGAAGTTGAAATCAAATATGTGACAGGTGACGTTAAAAAAATTAAATTGTTATGCAGAATAGACACTAAAAATGAATTAGAATACTATAAAAACGGTGGTATTCTTCAGTATGTTTTAAGGAATATGATAAATGGATGAAGAAATAGAAATTATTAATACAAACACAAGAGTTGAAAAATTAAAAAATTTTTTAATATCAAAAAGAAAACAACTAATAACTCTATTAATATTGATTATATTAATATTAATCAGTTTTTTTGGCTATCAAGAGTTTAATACTAGAAGTAAAGAAAAGTTAGCAAATAAATTTAATCAAATTGTTACAAATTTTGAAAATGAAAAAAAACAAAATATAAACAGCAATTTAATTGAAATTATTAAAACTAAGGATAAAACTTATTCTCCTTTGGCTTTCTTTTTCCTACTAGACAATGATTTAATATCATCTAATCAGGAGATTAACTCATACTTTGACTTGCTTATAAATGATGTATCTCTTGATAAAGAAATAAAAAATTTAACCATTTATAAAAAAGGTCTCTTTAATTCTAATTTTGTAGATGAAAATCAATTATTAGATATCCTAAATCCTGTAATTAAATCAGAAAGTATTTGGAAACCACAAGCTATGTATTTAATGGCTGAGTTTTACTTAGCAAAAAACCAAAAACAAAAGTCTAAAGATTTTTTTGAGCAAGTCACTAATATAGAAAATGTAAGTCCTAAAATTAAACTAGAAGTTCAAAGAAGATTACGTTCAGAATTCGGTGAGTAAAAGATTTCTATATATATTAATTTTTATATTTATTACTAGCTGTAGCCTTTCCAAAAAAGATAAAGAAATTAATGATGGATCAATTAATATTTTTGAAAAAATAGAGCCAATAAAAGAAGAGCTAAATCCTGATTTAAAGATAAAATCTCTAATTACGTTCAAAAATAAGCCATTTCAGAACAACAAAACTAACAATAACGGTAATATTAACTTTGATACAAATTTTACAAAAATATCAAATTATAAATTTAGTAAAATTAAAAAATTTGAATTTTATCAACCTGAATTATTTTTTACTAATTCTGATGAAATAATATTTTTTAATGGAAAGGGTACGATATTTAAATTAGATCAAAATCTTAAAGAGATATGGAAGATAAATAATTATAATAAAAAAGAAAAAAAACTTAATCCAATTTTATATTTTGCTCAGATAGATAATAAATTAATAGTAAATGATAACTTGTCAAAAATATATTCTGTTGACCTAAATACAGGAAAAATTCTGTGGTCAAGATATAGCAACTCATCTTTTAATTCTGATATTAAAGTATTCAAAGATAATTTTTATACGATTGATTTTGATAATGTTATAAGAGCTGTTTCTTCAAAAAATGGAAATGAAGTATGGAATTTTCAAACAGAAAACTCGTTTATAAAATCAGAAAAAAAATTATCAATAGTTATAAAGGATGAAATTATTTTTTTTATAAATAATTTAGGAGACGTAACTGCACTTGATGTATACAACGGTAGTCTTGTTTGGCAAACACCTACACAAACAAATACGATATACGAAAATGCGTTCAGCCTTGAGAATTCAGATCTTGTGTTTGAAAATAATACTATTTATTTTTCTAATAATAAAAATGAATTTTATTCTATAGATGCAAGAACAGGAGGTGTAAAATGGGCTCAGTCAATAAATTCAAGTTTAAGACCAACAATTATTGAGAATTTAATTTTTACAGTATCAAATGAAGGGTATCTTTTTATTATAGATGATCCGACAGGTAATATTATAAGAATTACTGATGTATTAAAAAATTTTAAAGACAAACATGAGATTAAGCCAATTGGATTTATTCACGCTAAAAATAAGGTTTATGTATCACTAAGCAATGGAAGGTTAGTAACTATTAATTCCTCAACAGGCATTCAAGAAAATGTAACAAAAATTAATAATTCAAAAATATCTAGACCATATATTCTTAATAATAGCATGTATTTAATAAAAAATAATGCATTAACCAAAATTGAATAATGTTTTTAAAAATTCTTGAAAAATTAGGAAGAAAAAAAGTAGTCTTAGATAGAGGTCCCTCACACCCAGAGTTTGATAAAGCAAAACCTTGGATGAATAGGTATTACATTCTATTCAGACATAGACCAAAGTGGTTTCCATTTAATATTCTTATACATGAAATGTTAGATGATGATCATGGTGATGGCGTTCATAATCATTTGTTTCCTTACATCACAATCATTTTAAGAGGGGGGTACTGGGAAACATTAAAAACTGGAAAAGTTTGGCGAGCACCAGGATATATTGGATTTAGGTCAGCTAATAATTTCCACAGAGTTGACCTTGAGCCAGGAACTAAACCAATGACTATTTTTCTAGCAGGTCCATATGGATTGAGAAAAGGACCTAGATCTGAATATGGAATAGATTTTAAAACAAAAAAATGAGTCTGAAAAAATCTTATCTAAAACACTGCGAAGACAAAGACTTAGAAATTAACGAAAATCAAATAAAAATAGTTCAAAAATTAACCGAATATTATAATCGTAACTTCAATCAGTCATTTATTAAAAAAATATTCAAAGATAAAAAGAATAAATTAGGCTTTTACTTAGTTGGTGATGTGGGCGTAGGCAAAACTATGATTCTAAATTTTTTTTTTGAAAGATTA
>CACETY010000010.1 GCA_902562645.1 uncultured Pelagibacteraceae bacterium | reverse complement strand
CGCTAGTAGTCGTTACCGAAAGTCCAACATCTGATGAAAGAAAAAAAAAAATCTTCGATTTTATTGACGATTTGCTTCAAAAAACTGGTAAAATAGGTGAATACGATCAAAAGATTTAATTAAAGATCTAAGAACCTAATCAAAAAGAGAGTCCCTATTACATATAAAAATACCCCAAACATTCTTTGAGTTTTATTTTTATCTGTGGTGTGAACCATATTTGCTCCAACTCTAGCCATAAAAGATGTTATTGGAATAAATATTAAAAAAGCAGGAATATTTACAAAACCTAAGCTTAAAGGAAGATTTGCATTTAGTAAAAAACCAGATGTCAAAAAACCAATTGAGCCAATAGATGCTATTATAAATCCTATTGCAGCAGAACTTCCAATTGCTCTACTAATAGGATATCCAAAATATCTTAAAATTGGAACATTCATCATAGCTCCTGTAATACCCATAGGTGCAGATATAAAACCAGAAATGAAACCAAACGTTGCTCTAGGCAGAAACTTAAACCTTTTATTTTTTTTTAATTCCTGTTTTACTAATAATAAATATCCACCAAAAAAATATACAACTACAGCAAAAAATAAAACTAAAGATTTTGTATTTAACAATGCTGCCATGTATGTACCAAGCAAAACTCCAAATATAACAAATAGACCATAAGTTTTTAAAATATTTGTATCTACAGCTTTATGTTTTCTATGAGTCACTACTGATACAAAAGCAGTAAAAATTGTAATAGAAAAAGCGGTTCCTACTGAAAGATGCATCAAATAAGATTCATCGACATCTGCTGTTTCAAAAATAAAAAAAAGCACAGGCACAGAAATTAGGCCTCCACCTATCCCAAAGTAACCTGCAAAAAATCCTACAGGAAAAGCAGTTATTATCATTAATAAAATTAAAAGATAATACTGGTTAGAAAGAATAGTATTAATCAATTCGACCTGCCGAATGTAATTTAGGAGAAAGTCTAACTTTATCCATAATATGATCGATTTTTTTTACATCCGCATCTCTTACGCACATATTTTCACTCAAATATCTTTTCCAGTGGCTTGACCCTGTTTGTCCATGGAATAAACCTAGTGTATGTCTCATAACTTGATTTACTCTTGTACCCATTTGTACTTGAGCCTTAACATAGTCAATTAACTCCTCAACAATTTCTTCTCGCTCTTTAATATCGCTATTATTAAAAATCTCTTTCTCAATATCAGCTAAAAGATAAGGAGAATGATAAACAGATCTTCCAATCATTGCTCCATCCACTTTATCTAAATGATCTTTTACTTCTTCAACTGAAGTGACACCACCATTAATAATTATTTCAAGATCTTTGAAATCTTGCTTTAGTTTATACACATAATCATATTTTAATGGAGGTATATTAAGATTTTGCTTAGGCGTAAATTTACCTAGCATGGCTTTTCTTGCATGAATTATAAAAGTTTTAACCCCAGTCTCCTTTAAAGTTTTTATGAAATTAAAAAAATGTTCGTAATCCTCAACATCGTCATATCCAATTCTAGTCTTAACTGTAACTGGCAAAGTTGTTGCGTTAATCATTTCTGACAAACAATCAGCCACTAAATTTGGTTCCTTAATTAAACATGCGCCAAATCTATTTTTTTGGACTTTTTTACTTGGACAGCCTAAGTTTAAATTAATTTCATCATAACCATAATCTTCGCCAATTTTGGCGGCATTTGCTAATAATTTTGGAGTAGAGCCACCTAATTGTAAAGCAACTGGTTTTTCTCTTAGATCAAAGGATAATAATTTATCTTTATCTCCTCTATCAATTGCTTCAGAAACCACCATTTCTGTATAAAGAAGTACATGTTTACTTATCAATCTTAAAAAGTATCTTTCGTGCCTATCAGTGCAATCCATCATAGGAGCAACTGATACCAATCTATTAATCTTAGACATGTTTTTTAACTTTGTTGGATATATTAACTTTCTTCTCGTTTACATACTCTTGGTGATTTTTTTCAATTTTTGCCAATTCGTATCGATAATTAACCATTACACCAAAAGATCTTTTAAAGCCCACCTCTGAAACATTTGCATTTACTGCTATATCATCAATATCTGCTCCATTTTTTAAATGAAATCTACAAACATCATTTATTGGAAAACCAAAATCATTTTTCTGTTTTGCTAAATAATTTACCGCTAGCTTACAAATTAAGGCTTTATTATCAGCAATTCTTTTATCTCCAATTTTTAAATCAGAAGACTTTAAAAAATCTAAACTATTTTTGTTTGCCTCTCCTAATATTCCAGCAGCTTGAGCACTGTCCATTTTTTTAAACCAATCAGCAAATCCCACCATTGGTGATAAGGTTCCAAAATATTTAACATCTGGAAGTTCTTCTTGAAGCTCATAAACAACTCTTTTAATTAAAAAATTTCCTAAAGTTACTCTTGATAAACCATCTTGACAGTTGCTTATTGAATAGAAAGTTGCTGTATCATAGTTTTTTATTTTTTCGTCTGAAGGTCTTGTTAACTCTTGTATAGATTGACTTAATCCTTTGGTTAAAGCTATTTCAACAAATATAATAGGCTCATCCTCTAAAGCAGGATGAAAATAAGCAAAAAACCTTCTATCTTTTCCGAGTCTTCTTTTTAATTCGTTCATATCTTTCATTGAATGAACTTTTTCGTATTTCAATAATTTTTCTAAAATTGCAGCTTTAGTATCCCAAGTTATTTTTTTTAGTTTTAAAAATCCTGGGTTGAACCAATTTTTAAATATATCAATTAAATCATAGTCTAGGCTTTTTAACTCGGGTTTATCCTTCAGTAATTTTAATAGATCTTCTCTTAAAGATACAATTTCTGAAGTTCCGTTAGGGGCCATGTTTAGTCTAACAAATAGTTCTTTTCTAATTCCAGAGGTTACTTTTGATAAATTTAGAATTGAATAGTCATCTTGCTTGTCACTATATCTTTTAATAGCTTCATCAATTTTTGATGGATCTGGTTTATATTTTTCATTAACGTTAATTAAAAATTTATTTTTTTCTTCTTCAGATAAGTTTTGATATCTAAATAATATATCTCTTGCTAGGGTAATTCCAAAAGCTGCGCCTTTTGTAGACAATAGGTCATCACAAAGATCTAATAAATCTCTTTTTTTTGTAATACTTTTAAAGGATTTTTTTTCTAAAATCTTTTGTCCAGCATCAGCAATAGTCTCAAAAATTCTTTTTATATTTAACATTGTATTTTTTATATATTAAAAACCTAAACTTTTGCCCATTATTTTATCAGGAAGCCAAGTAACAATTTCAGGAAAAATACACAAAATTAATATAGCTAAGGCCATAATAATCATAAAAGGTATAGATCCTTTTAATATTTCTGACAGACTAACGTCTGGAGTAATGCCTTTGATTATATAGAGGTTTAATCCAACAGGTGGGGTAATAAGACCAATTTCCATATTTATCGTAAATACAATTGCAAACCAATAAGGGTCAAATCCAAGAGTAGTTATAACTGGCAGTAATATCGCTGAAGTCATAACAATAACTGCTACTGGTGGTAAAAAGAAACCTGCAATTAAAAGAAAAATATTAATTAAAATAAATACAACCCATTTATTTGAACTTAATTCTACCATACTCTGTGCTAATGATTGAGTTACATAAAGTTGCGATAGAGTGAATGCGAATAGATAAGATGCAGCGATGATAAACATTATCATCACACTTTCTTTCATAGATACTTTAACAATGTTCCAGATTTTTTTTGGTTGATAAATTTTGTAAACTACTGCGATTAATACGAAAACTAAAAAGGCTCCAACACCTGAAGCCTCTGATGGTGTTGCAACACCACCATACAAAACATAAAGAACACCAGCTATAATTGCTAAGAAAGGTAAAATTCTTGGCAACACCTCAATTTTTTCTTTAAAAGTTGGAGGTGTTCTGTTCTTTAAGGCTTTTGCTGAATCTTTATCAATAAAATAACTATGTATGAGAGCCCATATGGCAAACATACCTGCTAACATAAATCCAGGTATCAAGCCACTTAAGAATAGTCTTCCAATTGATGTTCCTGTAGCAATTCCATAAACAATCAAAACAATACTTGGAGGAATTAAAACTCCTAGCGTACCACCAGCTGCTATTGTTCCTGTTGCTATTTGATCAGAATACCCTCTTTTTCTCATCTCGGGTATTCCCATAGTTCCAATTGCTGCACATGTTGCAGGACTTGATCCACTTAAGGCGGCAAATATTGAGCAAGCGCCAATATTAGAAATTACTAATCCGCCTGGTACTCTCCAAAGCCATCTATCTAATCCTGTATATAGATCTTTTCCTGCTGGTGAATTGGCGACTGCCATTCCCATTAAAATAAACATTGGGATTGAAAGCAAAACAAAAGAGTTTAGCCCTGCGTAAAATGTTTCTGCAAAAACGTCTAACATTTGAAATCCTTCAAATGCGACTAACAATGTTATTGAGACAAAGCTCAAACCAAACGCAATTGGTATGCCAGAAAATAAAACTACTAAAGTGAAAACTGCAACGATTATTGCTATTATTAATGGATCCATTAGTAACCACCTTCCTCGTCGATAAGTTTAATTATTTCGGCAATATATTGAAGGATCATTAAGGCTGCCCCGATCATCATTGATGAATAAGGTATCCATAAAGGAGGATCCCAAACAGTTCCTGTTGAATAATTTTTTGTAAACGCCTCCTCGACCATTAAATATCCAAAATAAAATAAAATTAAAAAAAATAATAAACTAATTAATGATGTAAAAATTTTGAGTCTTAGAATATTTTTCTTTGATAAAAAGTCATAAATCCACTCCATACTCACATGCGCTTTTTCGCTTAAAACATAAGCACTTCCTATAAAAGTTGAAGCAACTAAAAGCATAGTGACTAGCTCCGTTTGCCATGTGATTGCTCTTTGAAAAAAATATCTTTCAAAAACTAACTCAACGATTACCAATATTGATAAAAGCAGAGCTAGAACAGCAAAAGCACCACATGCTTGTGAACTGTAATTACAGAATTTTAAATATTTTTGTTTCATAAAAAAAACCCCTATTTAATATTTTAAATAGGGGTTCTTTATATATCGTTTTATTTAACTGCTAAAGCCATTTCCATTAGCTTATCGCCACCTGGAACTTTTTCAGCAAATGCTTTGTGTGAAGATTGTTTAGCAATCTCAACCCAAGCCGCATGGTCGTTTGCATCCATATATACTAGTTTTACTCCTGCAGCTTTATAAGCGTCTTCAAATTTTTTATCTAAATTTTCAACTTGCGCAGTCATATATTTTTCAGCAACTTTACCGGCTTTCATTAAAGCATCTTGTTGTTTTGCATTTAATTTATCAAAGCTCATTTTTGACATCAAAATTGGCTCATACATAAACCACAATCCAAATTTTCCTGGAGGTGTTGCGCATGTTACTTGCTCATAAATTTTGTAACTAACAAAACTTCCTGAACTAGTATTTGCACCTGTTAATACTCCAGTTTGCAATCCAGTATAAATTTCTGATGAAGGCATACTTTGAATACCAGCACCAGCTGCCTCTAACATTTGATTAAATGCTTTACCAGCTGCTCTCATTACTTGTCCTTTAGCATCTGACGGATTTTTAATACATTTTGACTTAGATGCAAAACCACCACCAAGCCAAGCATCCGAAAGAACAACAACACCAGCATCATTAATAATTCTCTTAATTTCAGTCATCATTGGACCTTTATTAAATCTTAATGCGTGGTCATGATTTTTAACTGTACCTGGCATTAAAGTTGCATCAAATTCTGGATGGAATTTTGATGCGTACGCTAATGGAAATGCTGAAATATCTAACTGACCAGTTGTCATTGGTTTCCATTGTTCTTTTGGTTTATATAATGATTTTGCTGGGTAAATTCTTATATCTAAATCTACTCCTGCTTTTTTAACTTCATCTGCAATTATTTGAACCATTTCATGTCTTGGATCATAAGAACCATCCGCTCTAGGCGTTCCTGGCCATTGGTGACTTGCTTTTAGTGTCACAGCATATGCTGATCCAATTAATGAGAAAGCTAAAAATAATGTTGTGAAATAAAAACTTATTTTTTTTAACATGTTTTCCCCTCTTTAAATTAATTTAATAATGATATTAAATTGAACTTAAGGGTAAGAGTCAATATAAGGAAATGTCGTATATTTTATTATGGATGGACCACTAAAAAATTTATTAGTTGTTGATTTAACAAGGGTTTTGGTAGGGCCTTATTGCACAATGATACTCTCAGATTTAGGTGCAAGAGTAATAAAAATTGAGGCACCTGAAACAGGTGATGACTCTCGAAAATTTGGACCTTTTGTTAAAGATTATTCTGCATACTTTATGTCGTTAAATAGAGGAAAAGAAAGTATCGCTTTGAATTTGAAGAACAATGAAGATAAAAAAATATTTGATAAAATTTTATCTAAAGCAGATATTTTAGTAGAAAACTTTAAACCTGGCACATTAGAAAAGTGGGGTTTTGGCTGGAAAGATGTAAGTAAAAAATATCCTAAATTAATTTATGCATCAGCATCAGGGTTTGGCCAAACTGGACCTTTAAAAGAGCTACCAGCATATGACATGGTCGTTCAAGGTATGGGGGGCTTGATGAGTGTAACTGGCCATCCAAACTCAGAACCAACAAGGGTTGGAACCTCTATTGGTGATATCACAGCAGGGCTGTTTACAGCAATTGGAATTAATGCAGCTTTATACGATAGACAGAAAACTGGTAAAGGAGCTTTTATAGATGTCTCAATGTTAGATTGCCAAATAGCAATTTTAGAAAATGCAATTGCAAGATATCTTTCCAATAATGAAATTCCAGGGCCAATGGGTTCAAGACATCCATCTATTGCTCCCTTTGAAGCTTTTAAAACGAAAGATAGTTATATAATTATTGCTGCAGGAAATGATAAACTTTTTACAAAACTTTGTGACGTATTAAAAATTCCTGAAACTGCAAATGATGAAAGATTTAATTCTAATTCACTAAGATGTGAAAACATGGATTACTTAAAAGAAATTTTTGAAAAACAATTGAGCTCCAAATCTACAGATGAATGGGTTAAAGAAATGGAAGAATTGAAAATTCCATGTGGGCCAATTTTTAATATAAAACAAGCTGTAGAAAATCCTCAAATTCAAGAAAGAAATATGATCGTAAAATCATACCATAAAATTATTGGTGAATTTAAATCTGCAGGAAACCCTATCAAAATGTCTACCTACAAAGATGAAAATACCAGGGGTAATATTCCTGATTTAGATGAGCACAGGGAAAAAATAATTAAGGAATTTAGTTAATTTATTCTTGGTTTTCTGTTTCGTCTGATACAGTCTCTTCTTGATCTTTTATTTCGTCCAATGAAACATCTGTATCTTCTTCTTGTATGTCCTCAGCAGGTTCAGATGAAGGTTGTTCAGCTGTATTTTGTAACTCAGCTAAATCATCTTTAGAAACTTGAATTTTTTCTGGAATTTTTCTAGCTCTCTTAGATGGAAGAATTGGTACACCACTTTTTGAAATTTCACCTTTGTAAAGATTTTCAAAATCATCGCCAATATCATCTTCGTCCTCTGATGTATCATCAACTTGCTCAACATGCTTTCTTAACTTGTAAACTGCAGCATCTGTTAAATCGGGAACTTTGATTGTTTCTTCAGCAATTTCTCTTAATGCTATAACTGTATTTTTATCGTTATCTCTATCTAAAGTAGGCTCTAATCCTGAGTTAAGTTGTGTAGCTCTTTCCTTTGCAACCAGTACTAATTCATAAGGGCTATCAACTTTATCAATACAATCTTCAACTGTAACTCTTGCCATGGTCGGTTAAATACACCTCGATCATAAAAAAATCAAGCAGTATTAGATATAAACTGGGTTTAATTTTTTTCTTATGGTGAAAAGCAAGGCTATAGAGCACGCAATAGCAATTGCTGCAATAAATGCGATTTTTTCAATTGAAAATCCAGCATCTATAAAAAAGCCAAATAATGCTGTACCAAAAGCAGTTGCGAATACCATTAAAGCAGTAGTCAAAGCTTTAATAGATCCAATATATTTTACCCCATAAATTTCTGCCCACGTAGATGATCCTAATAAGTTTGCTAGACCGTTTGATATTCCTACAAGTCCAAGAAATAAAAAAGCAGTTTGTGGAGCATCAAAATATATGATGACTAAAGTTCCTAAAAATAATGGAATATTCATATAGATTAGTAATTTTCTACTTGTAAACTTATCAATTAAATAACCAGCAACAATTAAAGTAATTACAGAAAAAATTGAGTAAGACATAAAAGATTGTGCAATTGTATATTCACCCCACCCTTTTGAATTAGTGACGAATGATTGATACACAAATACTCCTGTGGCTATCCAGGGCATTGCCAGCATGTTTAATGAGACAATGTAAAATCTATAATCTCCAAGAACTTCTATTCTTTTCCAGTTTTTTATATTTTCCTCTTTTAAAATTTTGTTTTGACTACCCTCTCTAGTATCTAATTTGACATCTTTAACTAAAGTATAAGATGCCAACGGCAAGCAAATTAAAACTATTAAAGAAAAGATTACCCATAATTCCTGCCAAACTATAAGAGTTAAAAGATAAACAATTAATACAGGCATTATGAACTCTGCAGAAGATAAACCAAACCAAATAATGCTTAATGCTTTACCTCTAGATTTTGTAAAATATCTTGAAATGGTAGTTGAAGCTGTATGAGACATTAATCCTTGTCCAGAAAACCTCATTAAAAAAATTGCAACAAATAGAAAAGCTACTGAAGATGTTTTAGAAAAGAAAAAAGAAGAAAATGATAAAAGTATAGTAACAAAAATTGCAAATTTAAGTACGTTTACATCATCAATTTTTTTTCCAATCCATATTAGAAGTAAACTACTAAATAGAGTAGCTGATGCATAAATTGTACCAAATTGTCCATGTGTAATAGAAAGTGTTTCTCTGATGCTTGAATTAAATAAACCTATAAAAAAACTCTGTCCAAAACATGAAAAAAATGTAAAAATGAAACCAAAAATAATTACTTTTAAACTTAAACTTTTAAACATATAAATAATTTATGACTTGTAATGTTGCTTTCATAGGTCTTGGGGTAATGGGTTATCCAATGGCTGGTTATATATCAAAAGCTGGGCACAATGTAACTGTTTTTAATAGAACAACTGCTAAAGCTGAAAAATGGATTACTGAATATAAAGGTAAAATGGCTTCAACACCAAAAAAAGCTGCAGAAGGTGCCGATTTTATTTTTACTTGTGTGGGTAACGATGAAGATTTGAAACAAGTTACTTTAGGTGAAAACGGATTATTTCACAGTGCTAAGGAAGGTTCAATCTACGTAGATAATTCAACTGTATCTGCAGAAGTATCGAGAGAACTTTATAGTAAAGCGAAAGAAAAAGGATTTGCATTTTTAGATGCACCGATTTCTGGTGGTCAATCAGGTGCTGAAGGTGGAATTCTAACGGTTATGGTTGGAGGTGACGATGAGATTTTTAAAAAAGCTGAACCAGTAATTGATTGCTATAGTAAAAAAGTAAAATTAATTGGACCATCAGGAAGCGGTCAACTTACAAAAATGATGAACCAAATGTGTATTGCAGGTGTTGTTCAAGGTCTATCAGAAGCTATCAATTTTGGAATAAATGCTGGTTTAGATATTGATAAAGTAATGGAAACAATATCGAAAGGTGCCGCTCAATCTTGGCAAATGGAAAATAGATATAAAACTATGGTTGAAGACAAATTTGATTACGGTTTTGCAGTAGATTGGATGAGAAAAGATTTGAAGATTGTAATTGAAGAAGCAAAAAGAAATGGTTCACCAGTCCCTATTACTGAAATAGTTGATGAGTATTATGCTGATGTTCAAAAAATGGGTGGCAATCGTTGGGATAGCTCTAGTTTAATTGCTAGGCTTAAGAAAAAGAAGTAATCGAATGTCAAATACCGTCCCATACTATGAGGACTTTTCTGAAATAAAGAAAAAAATATGGTCAATGCTTGATGATGCTGTAACGAATAGATCATCTCCTTTTAGAATTCCAGTTTTTGTTTGTGGTGATCAGTCCGACTTTGATGGCAGAATTGTAGTTCTTAGAAAATCAGATCAATCAAATAATATAATTCAATTTCACAGCGATATTAGATCAGACAAAATTTCAAAATTAAAAAAAAATAATAATGCTGCTTTTATTTTTTATGATAAAGAGGAAAAAATTCAACTAAGAGTAAAAGTAAATTGCATCATCAACCATAATAATGAAATCACAGAACAATCTTGGTTAAAAACAGCTCATGTAAGTCGTAAATGTTATTTAGTAAATAATGGACCAGGAACAGAAATTTATGAACCTGGATCAGGTCTAAATGATAATATTGAAAAATCTGGCTTTACAATGGAGCAAAGCGAGGAAGGTTATAAAAATTTTACAGTAATTCAATGTAAAATTAAAAACATTGAATGGCTTTATTTAGCTGCAAAAGGTCATAGGAGAGCCAGACTTGATATTGAAAACAACAAAGAAAATTGGTTAGTTCCATAAATAATGTCAAAAAAATACGAAGCAATGGTTCTTTCATGTATAGATCCAAGATTTCAAAAACCAGTTCATAAACATTTAAAAGATAAAAAACTAACTGGTAAATTTAGTGCTTTTACTATTGCTGGTGGTTCAATTGGTGTAACAAATAATAAATTTAAAAAATGGCACTCTACATTCTGGGAAAATTTAGAAACCTCAATAAATTTACATAAAATTAACAAATTAATAGTATTAAATCACAATGATTGTGGAGCTGCTAAAATTGCAAATAACAATAAAAATTTTAATTCGAGAATTGAAATCGCAATACATAAGAAATCATTTAATAAGTTAAAGAAAACTCTGAAGAAAAAATTTTCCAAAATTAAAGTGTCATTTAAAATATTATCACTTAAAAATGCTTTATAATTTTATACTTTATTTATCTTTGATAATATTAGGTCTCCTTGTAATGAGATTTGGTATATTTCAAATTAGAAAATTTAAAGAAGGTGAAACTAAAGTCACTAAAAAAATTAGTGAGCAAATAGCTTTTATAATATTTTTTCTAATAATTTTAGGATTAATTGTTTACTCAATCAATGATTTGCTTTTCTAGAAATTATTGAAATCTTTGTATCTATTATATGTACACCAAGTACGTTTCTTTTTAATTTTTTTAAGTTTTTTATGAGAGTATCTATCTCTCCATTTATAATTGTTATCAGGAGATATACCTCTACCAACTTCTGCAGCCATTGCACATTTCAAGTATACAGGATTAAATGGTGTGCTAGAAGTCGGATCTAAAAAGACAGAGTCTTTAAAATCAGGACAAGTAGGATCTTTATGATTATATAATGAGCCTAATTTATATTTATCACCTCCATCTGGGCCTCCAATTATAGTTCCAGTTTTATGTCCATTTTTATTTCCTTTTGTACATGCCCATGCAAATCCATTTACATGCATTAATTCATGTAAGGTAATTAGAATTCTTTTATTTTTATTTGTGTTATGTTTACTTTTTAAAAAAATATATCCATGATGTACGCTTCCTTGACCACCATCTCTATGCCCTGCATCTACCCATGCAAAATACAACTTGTTTGGACTGTTAAATCCTAATTTTGTTAAATAAGCGTCTGGGTAATTCATCCCATAATTTCCTTTATATTGTTTATCAAACCTAACAAAAGAAATATCCATTTTGCCGTCTTCCCTTAAGTCATACCTAAACTTCTGATTACCCTTTGTCATTTCAAGCATCTTTTCATTGGCCTCTAATAATTCCTTCTCCATTTTTCCATTTATATCCCATTCTCTATCTTCGCTATCTTTGTTTAAGAGATAAATAAAATGAATTTGAGGTTCATCAGAAACATCTGGTTGATCTACAAAATATCTTCCAGCTTTTTCATCTGATGCAAAAACGGTATTTGAAAATAGGGAAAAAACTATTATTAATATTTTAATCATTTAGATATTTTTTTATCATTTAATTCAACCATCGCTTGTCCTGGAGCAAAAGTATAATCATTATCATCCATTAATTTTCCATTTTTCATATTATATAATTTCCAATTAAATTTAATATTGCTATTTTGTTTTTTTCCTAATTTTAAAATTGTTAATTCAATTTTTCTAGGTTTTCCTCCAGAAGACCCTTCAAAAGACCTGGTTTCTCCCTCTTTCCAAATTCCCAAGGGAAATTTACATCCATTTTCAATTATTCTACCACCACGTCTACTATCCCAAATTCTTCCTATGCATTGCCCATCGTTAGTTATAGTAAATAGCTGGGTTTTGAGACCACTTTGCCCTTTTCTTGTTCTTTTATAAACTTTCATTTTTTCTCCAGTTTCTGGATGATGCCAATCTTCAGGACCTATAATTTTCTTTCTTTTCTTTTCGCCAAATACTAAATTAGCTTTTGTAAATTTAATTTCTGTATCATTTCTAATTTTTCCACCTGTGAAAAGCTCTAAAGGTATAAATCTTTCAAAAGCTTGGGAGAATTGAGTTAATAAAACTAATATTACAAAACTATAAAAAAGTTTTTTCATTAAAAAATAGATTTTGAATATTTTTTCCAATTTTCTTGGTATCTAATTGCATTTTGTTTAATAGCTTCAATTTCATCCTCAGTTAACTGTCTTATAATTTTTCCTGGGGATCCCATAACTAATGAATTATCTGGTATTTCTTTTCTCTCTGTTACTAAAGATTTAGCACCAATTATACAATTCTTTCCAATTTTTGCTCTGTTAAGAACTACTGCTCCAATCCCAATTAAAGAATTGTCATCAATTGTGCAACCATGAAGCATAACCATATGACCAATTGTTACGTTCTTCCCAATTTTTAAAGGGTAACCTGGATCTGTATGTAAAACACTTCCATCTTGTACATTTGAACCTTCTCCAATGTGTATATTTTCGATATCACCTCTTAATGTAGCATTAAACCAGACACTGGAGTTTTTTTCTAATGTTACATCTCCAATTATAACAGCATTAGGCGCTACCCAATTTTCGCCAAGGTTTTTTGGTTTTTTATCTTTTAAATCATAAAACATAAATTATATAGTCTTTTATCATGGCATTAACAAAAACACCAATTTGTGACTTTGGTAAAAAAGCCGATTACTTTGAACTTAAATCAATAGATAATAAAATAATTTCATTGAATGATGTAAAAGGTGAAAATGGAACATTAATAATGTTTATTTGTAATCACTGTCCTTATGTTTTGGCAGTTATAAAAAATATCGTTGAGGACTGTATAGAATTAGAAAATGATGGAATTAGATCTATTGCAATAATGTCAAATGATCCAAAAAGATATGAGGAAGATTCATTCGATAATATGGTTAAATTCTCAAAAAATTATAATTTTAATTTTCCATATGTAATAGATGAAACTCAAGAAGTAGCAAAAACTTATGGCGCAGTCTGCACTCCTGATTTTTTTGGATACAATAAAGATCTTGAGCTTCAATACAGAGGAAGAATAAGAGAATTACAAAACTTAAAACCTACTAAAAATGGAGACAGTGAACTTAAAAAAGCTATGAAAATGATTGCAAAATCCAACAAAGGTCCAAATGAACAGTTTCCAAGTATGGGCTGCAGTATTAAGTGGTTTTAATAAATAATGTATTTATTAATTACTAGAACTTTTCCACCTGAGTTAGGAGGCATGCAAAATCTCATGTGGGGATTGGCAAGATCTCTTGCAAAACTTAATTTAATAAAAGTATTTGCAGATTATCACGAAAATCATGAAGAATTTGATAGTTCTGTTTCATTTTCAATTGAGAGAGTTAGTGGAATGAAGTTAATTAGAAAATATCGAAAGTCTTATTTGATAAATGATTATCTTGAAAATAATAAAAATGTAGAGTGTATAATTGCTGATCATTGGAAAAGTTTAGAACTAATCAAAACAAATAAAAAGAAAATCTGTCTAATTCATTCAAAAGAAATAAATCACCCTAAAAGCTCTGGATTAAATAAGAAAGTTTTATCAGTTTTAAATAATGTAGATCATGTTGTTGCTAATTCAAATTATACAAAAAACTTAGCTATAGAATTAGGCGTAGATGAAAAAAAAATAGTTGTTATAAATCCTGGAATTGATCCAGTAATTGAAGTTCCAAAAAAATATTTAGATGAAGCTGAAGAAATATTAAAGGGTAAGAAAAATAGACTAATTACAGTTTCAAGATTTGATAAAAGAAAAAATCATGAAAAGATAATTATGGCTGTTAGAAACCTAAAAGAAATTTATCCAGATATAATTTATACATGCATCGGGTATGGAGATGAGGAAGAAAAATTAAAAAAATTAGTCATAGAACTTAATCTTAATAATCAGGTAATTTTTTTAAAAGATATTCCATCGGATTTAAAAAATGCTCTTTTAGCTAAATCAAATATTTTTGTAATGCCATCCATAATTTATAAAAAATCAGTTGAAGGTTTTGGTATAGCCTATGTTGAAGCTGCACAATATGGTATTCCGTCTATTGGAGGTAAAGATGGAGGAGCTTCAGATGCAATAATTCATGAAAAAACTGGTTTAATATGCGATGGTAATAAACTAGAAGATATTTACGCAAGTATAGATACTCTTTTTAAAGAAAATAAACATCTAGAGTATGGAAAAGAAGCAAAAATTAATTCTACAAACTTTCTATGGGATAAGATAATTGAAAAATATAAGAGAATCTTATAAAATAGAAATATGATCACAAAGTTTAATAATATTTTTTACTTAATTGTCTTTCTTGCACATTTTATAGGAATAGCTGCATATTGTTTTCAAACAATTGTTGGAACCAAAAAATTTATGGATAAGTTTGGTATAGATCATAGTGCAGCTGTAATGGTTAGATTTGTTGGAGCACTAATGCTTGGTTGGGTAATAATGGCTATTTATATAATGTTTGTAAGACCAAATGGAGTTGAAGGTACTTGGGCATTTTTTAATTTAATATTTATTATACATGCATGTGTTTTAGGAACAAATTTCTACTCGCTTAAAATTGATAAAACTGGTCTTAATGAAAAAGTTACAAATGAAGGAATTATAGCGCCTACAGTCTTTTTAATTATGATGGCTATACTTTGTTACGGTTTATCAGATAAAATTTATATTACTTAAATAAAATTTAAAACTTGTTTAGCAGCTCTTTCACCACTTAGATCTGCTCCATGACATGTTGCATAAACTCCTGTGGTTGCTTCACCAGCAAAGAATAATTTATTTGCAACTGGTATTTTTAATATTTTTCTTAAATGAGATTTTCCAGGTATGGCGCTTGAATAAGATCCAAGTGTAAATGGGTTTTTTCCCCATGCTGTTACATGAGCTTTTATGAAATATTTATCAATTTTAGAGCCAAATGCTGAACGAAGCCTATTTAATACAAAATCAACAGAGGCATCTTTACCCTCAGCCTCTAAATGTTGAGCAAATTTTCCTCCTACATCAAAATATGAAATATTAGTTCCTGATATTTTTAGCGTAGCACAAGAACCGGCAGGAGATCCGTTTATTGTATTTTCAATTCTATTTACAAAATATGTATCATCTTTCACTTTGTATTTTTTATAAAAATCATCTTTTAACTGGAATGTAATGTGATTGTAAGTTCCTAATCTTATTCCATCAAATGCTTCATATTTCTCTAGGGGTAGTGCGGGACTAAATTTTATTTTTCCAGCATTTAATACTGCTACAGAAACCGTTATCACACATGTTTTTGCACTTATAGTTCCTTGATTAGTCTCTATTTGTACACCTTTACCGCCCCATTTAATTTCGTTTACCACAGTTTTTAATTTAACTGGTACATCTCTTCTGTAATAGGCAAGTAAAGTTCCATATCCCTCTTTTACATATCCATCTCCCTCACCTTTATGTGTCGAATTAGTATGATCATCGTTTAAAGTATAATCATCAAAGTCCACAGCTGGCTGACACGGACCAAGCAATTGATGGACAGAATGAAACCATTTATTTTTTTTCCATTTTTCTGGAATTTGGCTCATAAATGGCTCATCTTTTGATGGAATATCATTTTTTTTCCATTGTTTCTTTTCAACCTTTGAATACAGTTTTCCAAGCTTAAAGCCCTTAATTTTCTTTTCTCCATCATAAATCATCAAAGGCTCTTTGGCTTTGTAGATATTAAATTTATCTTTATGTTTTTTGCCAAATTCTGCTATTTGGTTTTTACTGTATTGATGTAACCAGTGAGCGCCCATATCATATGGAACGCCAAAAATAGAATTATCAGTGTGGCATCTTCCACCTTTTCTACTCATTGCTTCAATACATAGTACAGATTTGCCCGATGCCATTAAATTTGAAGTTGCAGCTAATCCAGATGCTCCAGCACCAATCACTACAACATCGTAATTATTTTGAGCGAGGGATATTTTAGGTAGGCTTAATAATGCTAATGACGATAAAGATGTTTTTAGAAATTTTCTTCTATTAATCATTTCCTTATTATAGATTTATAAAAATGCCAGACAACTATTAAAATTGTCGTTAAAAGAATACACAATGTAAGTGTTCTGTCCCATAGAAACTCCCATGATCCGTTGCTTAATAGCAAAGATCGTCTTAAATTTTCCTCCATAAGACCTCCTAATACAAAGGCAAGTATTAGAGGTGGCATAGGAAAATCATATAGTCTTAAAAATGTTGCAACAACTGCAATTCCAATCATTAAATAAATATCGAAGTTATTGAAAGACATTACATAAATCCCTGTAACTGAGAAAAATAAAATTAAAGGTATTAAATAATTTTTAGGGACAGCAAGAATTCTTGCAATATATGGAATTAAAGGAAGATTTAAAATTAATAATATAACCATACCTATATACATTGACATTATTATTGACCAAAAAATTTCTGGATTTGTCATATATAATCTTGGTCCAGGCTGAACTCCAAAACCTAATAGTGCACCTAACATAACCGCCGTAGTTCCGCTTCCTGGTATACCTAGTGTCAACATGGGCACAAATGAACCAGAACAAGCTGCATTATTTGCAGTTTCAGGAGCTGACAAACCATTTACACTTCCTTTACCAAATTTTTCTTTTTCTTCGTCGTTAACTACATTTCTTTCCATTCCATAGGCTAAGAAAGATGCAATTGTTGCACCAGCACCTGGTAATACACCAATTAAAAAACCTATTATTGATGATCTGGGGATTGTTTTATACATTTTGGTTCTTTCCTCTTTATTGATTTTGATGGAGCCAAGTTCTGTCAATGAAACTTGTTTTGCGGCACTAGTTGGATCATTTCTTTTTAAAATAATTGTAAGTGCTTCACTCATTGCAAAAGTTGCCATTACAACTA
Organism: uncultured Pelagibacteraceae bacterium; assembly: GCA_902562645.1. Classification (GTDB taxonomy): domain Bacteria; phylum Pseudomonadota; class Alphaproteobacteria; order Pelagibacterales; family Pelagibacteraceae; genus Pelagibacter. Next base: position 27,096 of record CACETY010000010.1, on the reverse strand, counting down.
ATACAAAGCTAATTCCATCTGTTAAGTTCATATTGTCAAATGTAAATCTTGTAATATCGGATAAGCTATCTTGACCAACTGAAGCTAACATTAAACCTAATACTACCATCATCATTGCTTTTAAAAATTGACCTTTGGAAGAAAAAGCAGCAATAGCGGTTAAACCTAGAATCATTAAGGCAAAATAATCTGGTGATCTAAATGATAAACTTACTTTAGACAAACTGGGTGCCATAAATAAAAGATAAATTGCAGATAATGTCCCTCCTGCAAAAGAACTCCAAGCAGCAATTGCTAAAGCCTTACCTGCCTTTCCTTGTTGTGCCATTGGATAACCATCAAATGAGGTAGCAACTGTTCCTGGAACACCTGGTGCGTTAAGCAAAATTGAGGAAGTCGAGCCACCAAATACAGCACCATAATAAACTCCAGCCATCAGAATTAATCCTGTAGCAGGATCAAAACCATAAGTAATTGGTATCATTAAAGCAATTGCTGTCATTGGACCAAGTCCTGGCAACATTCCAATTATAGTTCCAAAAAAACAACCTACCATTACCATTAAAATATTTTGAAGTGTAAGAGCTGTAGTTAATCCAATTAAAATTCCTTCGATCATCCCATAACTCCAATTGACTGTAAAAATGGATCTCTTAAATAAATATCAAGAATACCATGAAGAAGGTACATAAAAGCTGCCACGAAGGGAAATGATAGCAAAAACATCAAGATCCATCTTCTCTCACCTAAAAAATAATAAGATGAAAACAAAAATAAAGAAGTGGTTAAAAAATATCCAACTTTTAAAATTGTAGCTCCATAAATAATTGCAATTATTATAAGTATCGCTGTTTTTTTATACTCTAGATTTTTATGGTCTACTTTTATGGTGTAAGGCTCAGGCAAAACAAGCTTTAACCCTGAAAAAAATAATCCTGCATAGCCTAAATAAATTGGAAATGTTCTAGCATTAAATGGTGCATTCTCATCAAATGCAAAAACCTGAATTTGATAGGCGGTGTATAGATAGAATGCTGAGAAAATAAAAAAGAGCAGTGATATAATTTTTGTGGTATTTATATTCACTGCTCTATTTTAAATAATCTTAAAGATTAAATTACTCCTAGTTTTTTCATAAGAGCTGTCATTTCTTCAGTTTGTTTTTCTAAGAAAGAAACAAACTTTCCTTCTGGGTTATATATATTTACCCATGCATTTCTTGCTCTTACAGTTTCCCATTCAGGAGTTTTTTGTACGTCGCCTAACATTTTAGCAATTTTTGATTTATCAGAATTGCTCATTCCTGGAGGTCCAAAAAAACCTCTCCAGTTAACGAATTGTACATCATATCCTTGTTCTTTTAATGTCGGTGCATCTGGGGCATCAGATACTCTTGAAGGAGCAGTAATACCAATTATTCTTACTTGGTCTCTTGCACCCATCAATTCACCTAAGCCTGTTGATATAATTTGAGTCTCACCAGATAAAAGTCCAGCTAATGCTTTTCCTCCAGCATCATATGGTATATATGCAACTGCATTCGGGTCAGCTCCTGCTGCTTGAAAAGCTAAAGCACCAATTAAATGGTCCATGCTTCCTCTGACAGAACCACCAGCCATCTTAACTGAATTTGGATCTTTGTTGTAAGCATCAACTACATCTTTAAAGTTTTTAAAAGGTGAACTTTTTGCTACTGCAATAGCTCCATAATCACCAATAACTCCAGCAATTGGCACGACGTCTTTATAAGACAAAGTACCATTACCTTTTACATAACCTTTATGTCTTGTGATTGATCTTAATACCAATGGTGTTGATTGAACTAGAATTGTATTAGCAGGCTTTGTGTTAATCATGTAAGCTAAAGCTTTTCCACCTCCACCACCTGACATATTTTCAAATGATGCACTTTTTAACATTCCAGCTTTTGTTAATGCTTCTCCTGTTCCTCTAGCAGTTCCATCCCAACCACCTCCAGCACCACCACCAATTACAAAGTGCAATTTATCCATTGCTACTGAGCTTGAAGTTGTTGCTGAAATTAAAAGTAAAGTTGAGAATAAAACTGTAATTAAAGATTTAATTAGTTTCATTATTTCCTCTCTTATTATAATTATAATACCTGATATTAAACATAGATTTATATTTAGTGTCAATAATGATTACGTAAATGTTAAATACTTTATCATTTCAAAATTTTTTTGGAGATTTGAGAGCCAGCTATAAAGCTCTCGCTATTGGTATTGTAGGAGGTTATATTGGAACTATAATTGGGCTCCCTTTGCCATGGTTATTAGGTTCTCTTGGCTTGAATCTTTGTGTGGCTTTTACAAAATTTGACATAAAGTTTCCCACAAAATTATTAAATCCTATTTTTTTATTGGTTGGAATAATTCTTGGCGGGACACTAAATATATCTTTATTATACAAAATACATTTGTGGGTATTCTCATCTGTAGCAATGTTGGTATGTACAATTGTAAGTACAATATTGGCAGGTTTATATTTTATTAAAGTTTGTAAATTTGATAAATTTATTGCTACTTTAGCAGCTCTACCAGGTGCATTTGTTCCAATTGCAGCAGCACTTTTAGAATATGGTAAAAAAGATAATCATAAGCAAGTATTAATACCACAAGCAACAAGAGTAATTTTTATTGTTAGTTTTGTACCAATTCTATTTATTAGTAATTTGGGTTTTTCAGAGATCGAAGGATATAATTACGATAATATCTATGATCTTAGGTATTGTTTTGAAATTATATTTTTAATTTTAATTTGTTATTTATTTTCAATAATTTTAAAAAAACTAAAAATCCCATCTCCAATTCTTGTTGGAGCAATGGCTTTATCAGGATTATTTTATACGTTTGAAATTGTGAATGCTAGATTTCCTGATCTTATAATAAATATTGCTTTTATTTTTTTAGGAACAGCACTTGGAAGTAGACTAAATGGTCTGAAACTAAAAGAATTATTTTTTTATATATTTCATGGGGTTATGGTGAGTTCTATTCTTGTAATTGTTGCAATGATAACGGCTTATTTTTTACAATTTCTTGGCTTTGATTTCATTCCTACATTTCTAAGTTTCGCTCCAGGAGGTATACATGAAATGGTTGTTATAAGTGTAGCTTATAATATTGATCCAATTTTTGTTAGCTATCATCACTTTTTGAGAATATTAATTATTGTAGCCTTTCTTCCTATTATACTTAAAAAATTTACTGATGAAGTTTAAATTTTTAAATAAAATCTATAATGAGTTTTGTGCTGCTTAAAAGTATTAATGCATAAAGAATATTATAAAATAAATTTTCTTCTATAATTTTTAATAATTTATACCCAATAAATATTCCAATTATAGCCAAAGGAAAAAGGGAGATAGATTGATACAATGTATCAAAATTCATCATTGATAAATAAATGTATAGTGGAAGTTTTATTAGATTAACACAGCTAAAAAAAATTATTCTAGTTCCAACGTAAACTTCTTTTTTTAATCTTAATGGTAATAAATAAAGACTCGTAGGAGTTCCACCTGCATGTACACAAAAACTTGAAAATCCAGCAATTGACGAACATATAGCACCCTTTAAAAAATTTTGCTTTGCTGGAATTGTTTTTTCTTTTTTAAATAAAAAATAATGTCCAGCAAATAAAAAACCCATTATTCCAACAATAAATTTTAATAAATTTTCGGAAAAATAACTAAAAGTAAGTGAACCAATTATAATTCCAACAGCTGCAAAGGGTACTATTACTTTAAGAATACTAAAATTAAATTCTCTTCTAAATCTATATACAGCTATGATATCTGAAAATATTAGAATAGGTAGAATGATTGCAAGTGCTTGTTGTAATGGCATAACAACAGTCATCAAAGGAACAGATATCAATGATATAGAGCCACCTAAACCAGACTTTGCAATCCCATATAAAATAATAGCAGGAACAACACTTATAAAAAAAAGGAAATTTATTTCCATTAATTTAAAGATTGTAAAAAATATTCAAAAACTTTTTCTGGAGAAAGTTTATTAAGATCTGTTACTTGGATTGCTTTAAAATTTTCTCTTTCTATGCTTACTTTGTGTGCTGTAGTATGTGATCCGAATAATGCCACTCCTTTAACACCAAGATGTGAAGTCATGTGAGCTGGTCCTGTATCATTTGATATTACAAAAGTACTGTCTTTTATTAAAGATGACAGTTCCTGTATGTTTAATGAATTATTTTGGTTTAAAATTGTAATTGCATTTATCTCTTTTGTCATTTCAATCTCTTTAGGACCTGGAGCAACGACAATTTTATATTCATCTTCAAATTTTTTTTTTATTAATTCTATGAGTTCATTGTAATAAGGCCATTTTTTAATTATCAAATGTGGTGAACAGAAAGGAAATAAAACTATGTATTTATTTAAATCAAATTTTTTTTTTATATTTTCTATATTGGAACAAGCCCATTTAAAATCAGGAAACATAGTATGTTGAATTTTGACACCCGATGTTTTTAATTGATGTTTAAATCTATCTAGAACAGGGTTTTTATCAAATTCATCTTTAGATTTGTCATTTGGCAATGTAGTTTCGGAGGATGACCAAATAAGATTACTAGCATTGGGAAATAATATTTTTTTATAGAAACTTGAACGAGAAGAATTTTGTAAATCAAAAACTTTTATAAATTTATACTTTTTCAATTTTCGCATAAGATTGAACAAATAAATTAAATTAAATCTTGATAATCTCTTGTCTAAAATTGTGCCCGATAGATGGGGGTTTTGCTTAAAAAGATCAATATAAGGCTTTGATGTTAATAAATAGATTTTATCGTCTTTATGAAAATCAGAAATATCTTGAATTGCACCACTTGCCTGAGCTATATCACCTAAAGAACCATGTTTAATTATGAGAATATTAGACATATTTTAAACAACTTAACACACTATCATTATTTATGAATAAGATTTTAATTGAAGTATCTGTTGGTGAACTTCTAGATAAAATTTCAATTTTAGAAATTAAAAAAGAAAAAATTAAAGACACTGATAAATTAAAATTTATTAATAATGAATATTTGATTCTAAAAAAACAATTAGATGAAAACATAACTTTAAATGACCAATTAAAAAAACTTTATGAAGAATTAAAGGCAATTAATACAAAACTTTGGGGCATAGAAGATAATAAAAGAATGTGTGAAAAAAATAGTGATTTTGGTGAAAATTTTATAAAATTATCTAGAGATGTTCATTTCCTAAATGATGATAGAGCAAAAATAAAATTGGCGATAAACAATAAAACTGGTTCAAAGATAAAAGAAATTAAGCAATACACAAATTATTAGAGCATACTAGGAATTACTTTTCTTAAATCCATAGCCATTTTTGGTTTTATATTTGAATATATAATTCCTTTTCCAAATTTCTTGAGAGCCATTATTTTACCATCGGGTGAAATAATAACTGTATGTCCAAAAGTTTCTCTTTTAATCGTATTTTTTCCAGTTTGATTAGGAGCAAATATATAACAAAAATTTTCAATTGCTCTTGCTTTTAATAGAGTTAACCAATGTCTTTGACCAGTTTTTTTGGTAAATGCAGACGGAACAGTTATAAAACTTAAATTTCTTTTTGATAAGTTTCTATAAAGTTCTGGAAATCTTAAATCATAACAAATTGAAAGACCGATTTTTCCCCATGGTAACTTAGCTGATACTAATTTTTTACCTGCCTTAAATACTTTACTTTCATTATGTTGTTCTTTTTTTGAAACTTTAACATCAAACATATTTATTTTATCGTAATAAGTAATTATTTTACCATTTGGTCCGATAAGAATAGATCTGTTTCTTAATTTGCTTTTTTCTTTAATGCTAATTGAGCCAAGAAGTATCCATTTCTTCTTTGATTTAGCTATAAGTTTTACTTTCTTTATTATTGCATCATTTTTCATTTCATATGAAAATTTAAATAAATTATTTTTATCAGCCGACATTAATGAAGAGGTTTCTGGTGTAATTATTAGATCTGCTTTATTCTTTATTGCTTGATTTATATATTTTATAATATCCTTAAAATTTCTATTATAATTTTCTCCGCTAGATAATTGAATACAAGCTACTTTCATGTTTGAAATCCATATTTTTTTTCTAAGTACTTTACAATATTATGTATAATAAAGGTTAGAAATAAATATATTATTCCTGCAGTAATGAAAGCTTCAAATGGTTTAAAAGTTAAAACATTTACTTTCCTTGCCTCACCCATTAAATCCATAATTGTTATAACGCTAGCGAGAGATGTCCCCTTAAGCATTAAAATTATTTCATTTCCATAAGCTGGTAATGACTGTTTTATTGCTATTGGAATTTGTATTTTATAAAAGGTAATTTTTTTTGTAACTCCAAGACTTTGTGCGGCTTCTATGTAGCCTTCTTTTATTGTTTGGAACGCTGATCTTAAAATTTCCGATGTGTATGCTCCAGTATTTAATGAAAATGCAATAATTGCACACCAATAAGGCTCTCTGATAATTACCCACAAGAATGAATTCCTTAGAAACTCAATATTTGCTAACCCATAATATATTAAATATAACTGAACTAATAATGGTGTCCCTCTAAAGAAATAAGAGTATCCATAAGCAAATTTATTTATTATTGGATTTTTATTTATCCTTAAAATTGCGAAAAGCAAACCTATTAACAATCCAAAAAACATTGAAGATGTAAGAAGTTTTAAAGTTATGACTGCCCCATTTAACAGGCTAGGAAAAATACTGATCATTAAATTTATATCCATTAATAACCTTTGTTGTATCTAACTTCTAATTTGTTAATTATTTTCATACTTAAGAATGTAAGAATTAAATATAGAACTGCTGCTACAGAATAAAAAAATAATGGGTCTCTTGTTGAGCCTGCAGCAATGTAAGACTGTCTCATTATTTCTACTAATCCAGTTACAGATATTAATGATGTATCTTTGAGTGTTATTTGCCATACGTTACTCAGATTCGGAATAGATAATCTCAACATTTGGGGTAAAATAACTTTATAAAATTGAATATTTTTCTTTAATCCCAAAACTTTAGATGCTTCGAATTGGCCTTTATCAATTGATAAAATTGCTCCTCTAAAAACCTCTGTAGAGTATGCTCCAGATATAATGCCTATAGCAAGAGCACCGGTTATAAAAGCGTTTATCTCAATATATCCATCATATCCAAAAATTGAGGCAACATACATTGCAGCTCCCGTACCACCAAAAAATAATAAATATATTACTAATAGTTCTGGAACACCTCTAATAATCGTAGTGTAACAATTCCCAATAATATTTAATGTTTTGTTTTTAGATAATTTTAAAGGAGTAAATATTAAAGCAAATACAAATCCTATTACCATTGCAGCAATAGATACAGCAATTGTCATTAAGGTTGCAAAAAACAGTTCGTCTCCCCAACCAGTATCCCCAAATGAAAGAAGTTCCATATAGATTGGCGACTATATAATATAGTCGCCATATCTAAAATTAATTACATAGAAGCGTCAAAACCGAACCATTTAATGGCTATTCTGCTGATATGACCATCTTTTCTTGCTTTATCAATGGCTTTGTTAAAAGCTTTTAAAAGTTTGGTATCATCTTTTCTAATACCTACCCCTACACCATTACCAAATGCACCACCTGAAAAAGTTGGTCCCACAAGTACAACAGCTTCTCCAGATTTTTCAGCGTAGTCAGTAAATGCTACCGCAGCAGCTAATGCAACATCACATCTGCCGTTAGTCAAATCAAGATTAACCTCATCTTGTGTCTTGTAAGTTTTTAAGTTTATTTTTCCTACATCTCCAGACTCAAGAAAATTTTGGTGGATTGTACCAATTTGAGTACAAACTGTTTTTCCCGATAAAGCAGATGTTAATGTTTTCATTGCTTTATTTACAGCTGATCCGCCAAGGTTTAAGTTTACAGCATCAGGAGTATCTATTCCCTCTAGATCTGAACCCTTCATAACTGCTAAAGATGCAACTTCATCAGCGTATCCTTGAGAAAAATTTATTGTTTTCATTCTTTCCTCAGTAATTGACATTCCAGCCATTATTGCATCAAATTTTTTTGAAGTTAAAGCTGGTATCATACCATCCCAGTCTTGTTCAACTATTTCACATTGTTGACCAATATATCTACATAATTGCCAAGCTAATTCTACCTCAAAACCGATTAATTTCCCTGAAGCATCTTTTGAATTCCAGGGAGGATAAGCACCTTCAGTTCCAATCCTAATTTTATCAGCACTTGAAGCACTAATTAAAAATAAAGATAGAAGAACAGTTAAAAATATATTTTTTATTACATTCATTATTTCCTCCATAAAAAAATAATTATTTCATAATTTTTGAGATTTAAAAAGAAAATTTTAATGATTTATTGATGAAGAAAAATTCCAAGAGCAGTCAAAACTAGGTATGTAAACTCTAGATAATTTGGTATTACCGAAATTTTGGTTAAATATATTTAACCAATTTTCTACTTGCTTAGGCTTTTTATCTTGGCTTCCAACTTGAGCAGTAATTACACCTTTAGGTTTTAATATTCTTACAAGAGAGTTCATATTTTTAGCAGCTAAATCAATACAATATTGATCGTCGTTTAGATCAACATATATTTGATCATATGTATCATCTTTAACAGCTTTTATACTTTCAAAAGCATCACCCCATACACACTTAACTGAATTTTTTTCAGTAGCCTTATCTCCAATTTTTCCAAGATGTTTATCACATACCTCTACTACTTCGGGATCTAATTCATACCAATCTATAAATCCAAAATTTTTTGATATACATTCTCTAGCAACTCCTCCATCTCCTCCACCGATAATAGCAGCTTTTTCTTTATTAGAGTTTAAACTTAGTCCAGAGTTTACAAATGTAGAACTATAAAGATGCTCATCTTTTTCTGCTACTTGAATTTCATTATCTATAAATAATGCTTTTCCAAATTGTTCTAATTCTAATATCTCAATATGTTGGCCAACTTTTGACTTAAAATTTTCGAACACTTTATTTACAACATATGATTTTTTTAAACCTGGTGAGCTATAATTGTCATGATAGAGGTCTACGGTATCTCGATTAAACTGTTTTTTAATTATATGAGTATGTTCAATTTCATCTTTAATAACATCTAAAGCAACAGAGGGAGAAATTTTTGCACATGTAAAAAAATCGAAACTAATAATTCCTTTTTCAGGAAATGTATGAAAACTAATGTGACTTTCTGCCAATAATGCAACTAAAGTAAATCCTTGAGGCTCAAACTTATACTTAGATATTTGAAGAACAGTAACTTTTGCTATTTTAGCAATTTTATATACTAATTTTTCATAAAAAGCTGGATCGTATTCTTTTTTTGTTCCTAAGATATCAAGTGTAATATGTTCTCCAACTTTTGTTATCATTCTAATTTTTTTTGTATGTTTTGCTCTTATTTAAAACTTTTTTCATTTCATTTAAACTTAAAAGTTTAGGTCGTCCCAACAAGAGAGCTTTGATATATTGTTTAGCAAGATTATCGACTTCCTCTGCTAATTCAAATGCTTCTGAGAGACTAGATCCAAACGCAATCTGTCCATGATTTGCAATTAAACATGCAAATCTATTTTTCAAAGCTTTAAGAATATTTTTTGATAATTCTCTTGTTCCATAAGTTGCATATTTTGCACATTTAATATCTGATCCACCTGCTAATGCTACCATGTAATGAAATGAAGGTATTTTTTTATTATGTGTTGATAGAGCTGTCGCATTAGTAGAATGAGAATGAACTATTGCTTTCGCTTTTGTCTTTGAAATATAAATATCTTGATGAAATCTCCATTCAGAGGAAGGTTTCTGTTTTTTATTAAACTCACCTTTAAGATTTACAAAAACAATATCTTTTACTTTTAATGACGAATATTTTTTTCCAGAAGGAGTTATTAAAAATCCATTTTTATGTCTTAATGATATATTACCAGATCTTAGAGCTGATAATTTTCTGTGGTTTAACAGTTTAGCAAATTTAATAACCTCTTTTTTTTGAGTTAACATTTTATGTATCCAGATTATTTTTATTTTTATTAATTTGACTTAAATAATAAAAATACAAATAACCAAACACAATACCAACTAAGACCAAAATATATTGATAAAACTTAAGTAATACAAAAACAATTGGCAGTTCTTTATTTGGGTTCTGATTAAAAAAATTTTCTGTTCCATCCTTGTACAAATCAATTGGTCCAAATATTAAATAGCATCCATAAATAACTAAATAAACACAAGGTAATATTGATAATTGAAGCAAAATTTTACTCTTCTTTATTAATTTAATTAAATTTGCTGTAATTCCTACTGTAACTAAACATACTAAAGATAGAATAAGAGGATTCATAATTTACTGAACATTTGTTTTAAACCATTTATAGATGCTTTGCATATACCTTTTTCTGTTATTAAACCAGTCACATATTTTGCGGGAGTTATATCAAAAGCCAAATTGATTGATTTACTTTTTTTAGGATAAATTAAAACTCTCTTAATGTTATTTTGCTCATCTATTCCTTCGATGTGCGATAGTTCCATAGAATCTCTCTCCTCAATTGGTATTTTTTTATAATCTTTAATGTCCCAATCGATTGTAGAACTAGGTAATGCTACATAAAAAGGTATATTATTGTCAAAAGCAGCTAAAGCCTTAAGATAAGTACCAATTTTATTACAAACGTCTCCGGTTGATAAAGTTCTATCTGTTCCAACAATACACATATCAACCTCCCCTCGTTGCATTAATATTCCACCAGTATTATCTGCAATTATAGTATTTGGAATATTTTCTTCATTCAACTCATAAGAAGTTAAGTTTGCTCCTTGATTTCTTGGTCTAGTTTCATCAACCCAAACATGAATTGGAATACCCTTTTTATGTGCGTGATATATTGGCGAGGTTGCTGTTCCCCAATCTATAGTTGCTAACCACCCTGCGTTACAATGAGTTAAGATGTTAACAGTTTTATTATTTTTATTATAAATTTCTTCAATTATTTTTAGTCCATTGAATCCTATGTTCTCACAAAATTTTACATCCTCGTCACATATTAATTTTGCTTCTTTTAATGCTACATCCAACAACTCATCAGACTTCACAAATGATAATCTATTATTCATTCTATGAACTGCCCATTGCAAGTTTATAGCTGTAGGTCTTGAATTAACTAATTCCTCTGAACTTTTTTTAATGAAATCTAAATTTTTATTTTCTTGTATTGCCAATACTATTCCGTAGGCAGCAGTTCCACCAATAAGAGGTGCTCCTCTTACCTCCATAGTTTTTATTGCTTTTACTGCATCTTTTATTGTCTTCAAATCTTTAATAATAAACTGATGTGGAAGTTTGGTTTGATCAATTATTTTTACTACATCATCTTCATACCAAATCGTTCTATATTTTTTTCCATTTATTCTCATTTAATTACTCCAAACTACAGGAAACCAATCATTTCTCATTTTATCTCCTGGTTTTAAATCTATTCCAGCAAAAGGTGGAGAGGTTTCTCCTTTTCTATCAATGTATCTTACATCGTCTCCAATAAATCTTGCAGAAAAAGCTTTACGACTTTTTTTGTCACTATTTCCTGAAGATGAATGTAAAGCTTTAAAATTAAATAATATTGCATCTCCTATATTCATCTCTGTACTAAAAATATTATTTTTATCTATATTTGGCATGTCCATAAAGTTCTTGTTATTTCTATACCAAGAAGAGTCATTTGACCATTTAGTAGGCTTTACTAGCATTGGTAACTTATGGGATCCTTTCAAAACTTTCAGGCAGTTATCTTTTGATATATTATCTAATGGTATCCAAAAACTTCCTGTATCATTTCCATCTACACAATAATATGGAAGATCTTGATGCCATGGAGTTTCCTTTTTTGTGCCAGGTTCCTTTAAGAAAATATGTTCATGAAACACTTGAATTTTTTTAGATTGAGTAGATTGAGCGACAATTTCTGCTGCTGGAGAATTAAAAATAAAATCTTTAAATTCTTCTATTCTTTGCCAATTACAATAGTCCTCAAAAAATCTTCCATGTTGTTTTGAAACATTTTCTCTTCCATGTGAACTTGGTTTATTTAATACTTTTTGAAATCCCTTACTAAGTTTTTCAATCCAAGGCAAAAAAACTTTCTTGATTAAAATTACGCCGTCTTTTTTATAATCTAAAATTTGCTTATCAGTTAATTTTGCAGTCACGTGTTTAAAACTCTACCGGCTACTGTTTTAAGTTTATCTTTTGTTTTTTGTGATCTTTTTTCTGGAGCAGTAATTATAGCAACATCTAAACAATTATTTGTTGGATCATTCGGATCAATATGATTTTCAAAATTTTCAATTAAATTTTTAATCATACTTTTTGCTTTAGAAGCATTATTTAATAATACTTTAATTACTTGTTGAACATCAACATTTTCATGATCTGGATGCCAACAATCATAATCAGTCACCATTGAAACAGATGCATATCTAATTTCTGCTTCTCTTGCTAATTTAGCTTCAGGCATATTTGTCATTCCGATCACATCAGCTTTCCATGATCTGTAAAGATTCGACTCTGCTAAAGTTGAAAATTGTGGGCCTTCCATTACCACATAAGTTCCTCCCATTTTATAATCTATTCCTTCTTTTTTTATTGCATACTCACATGCATTCATTAAGCCTTTAGAGGTTGGGTGTGCCATTGATACATGAGCAACTATTTCATCATCAAAAAAGGTTTTATTTCTAGCAAATGTTCTGTCGATAAATTGGTCAACAATAACAAATTTACCAGGAGGCAAATTTTCTTTCAAAGAACCTACTGCGGAGACAGAGACAATATCTGTTACACCCAATTGTTTTAATGAGTCAATGTTTGCTCTAAAATTTATGTTTGATGGTGAAATAAAGTGTCCTTTACCGTGTCTTGGTAAAAAATAAACCTCTTTATTTTTATAAATTGCTTTTAAAATCTGATCTGATGGTTTTCCCCAAGGAGTGTTTAAATCTATCAATTCCCTGTCTTTAAACTCCTCAACATCGTAAAGACCACTTCCACCAATTATTGCTAATTTATTATTTGCCATGTAAAAAGTAATTATATCTGAATTATAAATAACTATTATGGATTTAAAAGATTATATTCGCTCAATTAAAGATTATCCTAAAAAAGGTATTTTATTTAGAGATATAACCACATTAATAAAGAATGAGAATGCTTTTGAGGAGTCAATAAATCAAATAGTCGAGAGATCCAAAAAATTTAAAATAGATAAAATTGCTGCAATTGAATCACGTGGTTTTGTGTTTGCATCCGCTGTTTCTTACATTTTAAAAAAACCATTCATAATGTTAAGAAAAAAAAATAAACTGCCTGCTGATGTACATTCAGTTGATTTTGAGCTTGAATATGGAACAGCAACAATAGAAGTTCATAAAGATTCAATTTCACAAAATGACTCTGTTCTCATAATAGATGATTTGATAGCAACAGGTGGAACTGCAGAAGCTGCAGCAAAACTTATTGAAGTTTCTGAAGGAAATGTTGCCGCCTTTATATTTGTCATAAATCTCTTTGATTTAGGAGGTTGTGATAATCTTTTAAAAAAAGGGTATAATGTTGAAAATTTGATGGACTTTCCAGGTCATTAATGAGTAAAATCAATGATGAAGAAATTAATTTTAATCTTAATTTTAATCATATTTTATCAAACAACATCACAGGCCGAACAATATTCTGATAAATTTGCAAATTGTCTAATGCAAAAAACTACGGAAAGAGACAAAATAGTTCTTGTGAGATGGGCATTTTCTGCAATGGCTCACCATTCGGCATTGAAAGAAGAATTTAATATCCCAAAAAGTAAATTTACAAAACACGAAATTGCAGTGGCTGATTATGTGCAATATATTTTGGGAACAGTTTGTTTTAAAGAAGCAAAAAACGTTTTAAAATATGAGGGAGATGAAGCTTTCTTAAAAGCTTTTGAAATGCTAGGAGAAATTGCTTTTTTATCATTGATAGAAGAAGCAACTGTTTCAAATGCATTAGAAAATTACGTAACACATATTGATCCTGAGTTTTTAAGAAAATTTGATTGATGGTAGCGGGAAGTGGGATCGAACCACTGACCTCGGGCTTATGAGTCCCGCGCTCTAACCAACTGAGCTACCCCGCCATAAATTCCTGAGAGTTATAATAGAAATTTTATATAACGCAATCAACTATTTAAATATTAGGTTTTGTTAACTCCCGTTGGATGTGTAACTCCATCAATTACTAGTTTTGGTTCTACGCTTACATCAATTAATTCTGGTCGATTTTCTAAGTAAGATTTAACACTGTCTATAGACATTATGTCTTCAAGAAATTTTTCTAACCTAGGAAATTTTTTTATTATTGAAGGATCAAGCATTTTAGATAGATCTAAATGATGAAATGTTACAAAATCACATGCTCTGGGCTCATCTAAAATAAAAAATTTTTTATCATTTTCTATAATAGCTTTTTCAAGATCTTCAAATCTTGACATTAAAAATGGCATCATGTCATGTTTTTTTTTAATAAACTTATCTCCTGTTGCAAAATTTACCGTTGGGTTAAGTGGCATGAAAAGCTCTTGGGAACTTTGCATAATAGCATTTGCTTTAGCATTTAATATTGGATCAGTTATGTTAATTCCTGCTAAATTTTCTATAAATGTCATTATTGCCATACTTTGACAAATTTCATGTTTTCTATCTACCTTTAACATTGGTAGTTGTTTAAAAGGGATATTTGGTTTTACCTCTGACCAATCCTTACCGTAATAATCCCATGACATAACGTCTTCATACTCAATATTAGTGTAATGAAATAATAAACGAGGAGCTTCTGCTAATGCTCTCATTTTGAAATAAATTAATTCCAATTTATGTTTCATGTAAATTTTATTAGGAAGCTATATATTTTATTAAGTAATATAGAATACCCGTAATTGCTGTTGCGTAAATGAAGCCAATCACAAATAACTTTATGATAGTTTTATTATCATCATATTTAGATTTTAAATAAACATAAATAATCGTATAAATCCCAACGATTGCAATACTTAGTAGAATATCAGTTGGGTTCATTGGATTTCATCAAAAAATAATTTTTTTTGTTTATATTTAAAAGGATATTCTTTTCCAATTGGTTGAAATTTCGTTTTAATTACCATTAAATTTTCTTTTCCAATTTTTATTTTCCAAGTGAGTTTTATATCACCGTTAAATAATCTTAGAGCTCCTAATTTCGAAAATCTCCATCCATCCTCAGATATGACTTTACCATCTTTATATCTTTTATAACTCTCACTATCGAAAATATATGTTACCTCTCCGTCAGTTCTCTCATCTTTAAGGGTAATTGCATAATTATTTAAAAATTCAGCTGTTTGATTTTTGTTTAGTCCTCTTTTTGAAACTGACTTTAAAAAATCCGTTGTTTTATCAACAGCTTCGTCAATTTTGGTCTCGCTATAAGAATTATTTGATAATAAAAACAGAAAAAAAAGTACAAAAAGGCTTTTTGATAATTTGTAAATCATAGTTTGAGTTAATATAACATTTAGACCTTATTATTCAAATTTATGTAATTTTATTTTGATTGTTTTAATTGATGCAAAATAATAAGATTATTTAAAAAAAGAGAGGGAAAATATGAATAAAATTAAAATATTATCAAAAAGTTTAGTTAGCTTTTTCTTAGTTATTTCATTTGTAATTTCTTCAACTGCAGCTTTTGCTGAGATTGTTGGACGTTTGTCTGTACATTGGAGTCCAAAACATCATAGCGCAAAACATGCTCAAATTTTTGCAGATGAAGTAAATAAAAGAGCAAATGGAAAACTTAAAATTGAGGTATATCCATCTAAACAACTTTTTGGAATTAGAGAAGTAATGGGTGCAGTAACTTCAGGAGCTGTTGAATTAGGAGGAATTGTTGGTGTTGTAAGTTTTCCACCAATAAATAAGAACTTTAATGTTGCCTCTTTTCCAGGGTTATTTAACTCTTGGGAGCAACAAAGAGGTTTTTTCCAAAATTCTCCAAAAGGAAAAGAAATTTGGGGTGAATTAACAAAAAAAACAAATTCAACATTAGTCATGTACAATCCAGTTGGACCTGTAATGTCAATTTCAAGTGCGAGAGAATTGACAGGTATTGATGCTATGAAAGGTCTTAAAGCTAGAAGACTGCTAAAAAGTGAAGAACCTATGTGGGATGCTCTTGGAGCAAACCGTGTATCTTTAAAAACTGGAGAAGTATACAATGCTTTACAGTCTGGAATGATTGATACTATTAATAGTCCTCCAGGAAGTATAAAAGCATATAGTTGGTGGGAATTTTTAAAATACGCTCAAAAGCCTTACCAATATTATGCTGATGCATACATAATGGCAAACTCTACATGGTTTAATAGTTTACCTGCGGACTTACAAAAAATAATTATGGATGTAGGAAAAGAAGTAGGAACTCTTTCAACAGATAGAATTATGGACCATGGTGAAACTGTTCTTAAAGAATTCCAAGACAGAGGTGGTGTTGTAACTACTCTTTCAGGAGCTGAAAAAGCTAAATTTGATAAGCTTATGAAAGATAAAGTTATGCCCGCTATGGCAAAAATGATTGATGCTGATGCTTTAAAAGCAGCACAAGAGTACGCGAAAAATAATTAGAATAAGTTATTTGCTTAATCTATTAAAATGAAAGCGTTGCGAGCAGTTAATAATTATCTGGCTTCAGCCTCTTTAGCTCTCGCAATGCTAATTATCTTTATTATGGTTGCTGCTTTATTTTTGAGTGCAGCCACCAGATTCATTACTGGGACTGGATTTGCTTGGTTTATTGAATTACCACCTGTATTGGTTAGTTGGTTAGTTTTTCCTTTACTTGGACCTTTGTTAAAAAAAGGACAACATATAAAAGTTGATTTTTTGACTCCCATGTTATCAAAAACAAATAAAGAAATCTTATTTTTAATTGTAAATTTGATTGCACTTATATCAGCTTGTATCTTTTTTAAAGCTGGTCTTGATGCAACAATAATGTATTTCAATTTAGGACAAGTAATGGAAATTGAAATAAGTATACCTATATGGTGGATGTTTTTAGCATTCCCCGTAGGTTTCATGATATTAGCTTTAACATCCTTAGAGTTACTATTCGATAACATTATAAATTTAATAAGAAATTAAATGTTTGTATTAGCATCTATATTATCTTTGGTTGCTTTAATAATTTCTGTTCCTATTTTTTTAGTATTTGGATTAGGTAGTTCTATAGCTGCTATTAGTGGACTAAATCTTCCTTGGTCTGTTTTAATTCAAGTATCATTTGGAGCTCTAACAAAACATGTGCTTATAGCTGTTCCATTATTTATTTTCAGTGGGATGGCGATGCTTAAAGGCGGTGCAGCACTAAGACTTGTAAGATTTGCAACAACTTTAGTTGGACATTGGCCAGGAGGTTTGGGTGTAGCAATGGTTATTGCGATGGGATTTTTTGCAGCATTCTGTGGATCTATTTTAGCTGCAATTACTGCAGTAGGAACAATTATGATGCCCAAAATGATTGAACAAGGTTACCCTACTCCATTTGTTGTTGTATTAGCTGCATCTGCAGCTTTGCTTGAAGCTTTAATTCCACCATCAAATGCTGCTATTTTATTTAGCGCACTCACTTATGTGCCTGTTTCAAAAACTTTCGCAGCTGGTGTAATACCAGGTATTATACTTTTAATTTTAATGGTTCTGTTAGTTTTATTTAAATGTAGACATATAAGAGCAGATAAAAAAGCGACATTTAAAGAAAGAATAAATTCATTTATTGCTGCTTTACCAGCGTTGATAACTCCGGTTATAATATTAGGTGGAATTTATGCTGGTTTTTTAACTCCATCGGAGTCAGCAGCAATCGCAGGTGTTTATGCAGTTGCAATAGGGTTTTTAATTTATAGAGAATTAACTTTTTCATCTTTATTAAGTTGTTTGAGAGATACTGCAATAATTACTGCAGTTATATTCTCAATAATTGCAACAGCTACTTTTTTAAGTGTCGTACTTACTTATACTCAAGCACCTCAAAAAATTATTACTTATTTTACAGACATGGGTGTTAGTGTGAATCTTTTCTGGTTAATGTTGGGTACAATATGTTTAATACTTGGAACTTTTATAGAAATAGTTCCAGTATTTTATTTGACTGTTCCAATTTTTGCTGCATTAACATTATCTTTTGATCAAAGTTTATTACACCTCTATGTAGTATTTGTTGCTTTTGCTGGAATAGGAATGATTACTCCACCTGTTTGCGTGGGTATATATACTGCTGCCGGTGTAATAAAAGAGAACCCTGCAAATGCGTTTAAAGAAGTTCCCTTGTTTACAATTGTTGGAATTATTTATGGAATATTAATGATTTTATTTCCAGTATTTTCAACTTGGTTACCTAGTTTTCTTTAACATGCATCACCTGCAATTGCCCTGCATGCGTTCATAGCTTCTTGCTCTGTACCACCTCTCTCAAATACCTCCATTACTGCTCTAATAGCAGCTTCTGCTGTGGCTGCAGAAATTCCATCATTTATAGCTTCTTGAACAGCTTCATCAACTATAGATGCAAACTCATCCTCCATTCCTTCAACTATTATTGCATCAAATTCTTTAGCTATTTCTCTTCCTATTGTATCTCCTATTTCTTTTTCAATTTGTTGACTCAATGAAGCCTGCATTGTTTGATCTAATGTACTTTTTACCGTATCATCCAAAGACTTTTCTAAAGCCCTCTTTTTTTCATCAATTATATTTTCAACTTTTTTGTCAATTGCAATCTGCCTTCTCTTTAATATTAAATCTATTTGTTCAGGTGTCATATTGTAATTTGCTGCAATTCTTATCTTTGCTTTGCTAATAGCTTTAGCTATTTTGTTGTCAAATTTGTTTATATTTAAAGCTATAGAAGCTTTGCCACCTTTGAGTTTAATATAATAATGAAATGGTTGGTTATCGTATGAAATAAGTTGGAAAAAATATGCTTGATATTTTGGGACGTGCTTACCAATCCAAGTAAATAATTCTATTCCTTGATATTGAACTGAAACTTCATTTTTTTTTTCGTCTAAAATAAAGTTAAATAATTTTTCTCCATCATTATAATATTTTACTTTAAATTTATCTGAAAAAACCACAAGTTGTTGGTTATCAGAAATTCTTCTTATCTTTATAGCTCCTTGCCTATGGTTGTATATTCTGTAATCATCGAAAGTCATTTCCATAATTTCGAATTTAGATGTTTTGCCTGAAATTTTTTTTATTTCAATATTGGTAGAATTTCCGAGACTAAATAATATTAAATAAATTTTAAAAATTAAAATAAATAACCTCATTTTTTAATTTCTTTTTCACATATTAATCTGGCTTCTTCTGGCTTTAATTCTTTTTGTAGTTTACTCTTTGCAATTGTGCATGCAGATATAGATTTCTCAGTACTGAATTCCTCATATTTTCCTATACTTAAATAAAGAAAAATTATTGCTGCTCCTAAAAATATAAATAATTTATAATTTTTATACATTAGGAGATTTGTTGCCCTGGTAAAGAGACGTCTAAATGATATTCAGGCTCATCTCTTTGCTTTATTAATGCAGGTATTATTTCTTTATAAGTATTAAATAATCCTTTTTTAATCTCAGGTAATTGATCTTTTAAATGAGAATGTAATTTTTCTAAATTGTAAGCTGGAACCGTTGGAAACATATGATGCACGCAATGATACTCCATTTTCCAATATAGAAAGCTTAGAATTGGGTTCAATTTCATATCCCTTGCTGACAATCTATGATCTTTTACATCTCTAGCTAAACCAGCGTGTTGTGTAAAAGCAATAAATTTGTGTAATCCTTTTCCGTAATAATGAGGTAACAAAAGATACAATGCTGGTAACCACGAAGATATTAGTAAAGACCAGATAATGATAAATAACCAGATACCAACATAAATTCTTGATATCATAATAGCTCTAGGTCTTGCATTTTCAGGAATACTATCAATCATAACTTTAGTTTGTATACCAAAAGCATGTTTTATAACTTCAAAAGCAATACTTTTTTTAAAAAATAATAATTCACCAAAAGGAATTATATTCATTATTAGTTTTTTAGGGGTATCTTTTAAATTGTTGTCATACTCAATTTCATGATCATAAGGATCTTTTGTTGAATAAGTATTTCCATGATGAACAAAATGAGTAAATCTCCATCTAGTTGGCTCAAAGTATGCCATAAAACTCGCTAAATAATAAAAAAATTCATTTAAAGCTTTTGTCTTAAATGCAGTTTTATGTCCTGTCTCATGCCATATTGGGTTGCAAAAACAATAAATGTTTCCATAAACATAAAACCAAAATACTGACCACCATGTACCCCAAGTATAATAAGCAAATAAACCTGTAATTATTAAAAAACAAAAATAAATACCTACATGGAGCATTCCTTTTAGGTCAGATTTTTTTGAGAGTTTTCTTAAAACTTCTTTGTCAATTTTTGGTCTAAACCATTTATCTAATTCTACATCCATAAGTGTGGATCAATAATATATAAGTTTATTTACCTGTGGAATATATTTATTATTAACTAGCTAGTGATTTTTGAGGCTTCATATCAGATTTTTCGATGCCAGCTACTTTAACAGGTTTTTTCATTGCATCTCTTCTAAAAGGCTCTCCTAATTCTTGATTTAAAATTACTTCAATAAATGTTGTAATCCCTTGCTTTTGATCTTCACAAGATTGTTTAATAGCTTTTGTAGTTTCTTCCATTGTTTTTACTGTTACACCTTTTAGACCACAAGCGTTTGCAACTTTTGCATAGCTTAATTCTGGGTCTAACTCAGTACCTACAAAATTATCGTCAAACCATAAAATTGAATTTCTTTTTTCTGCACCCCATTGATAATTTCTAAATATAACCATTGTGATTGCTGGCCATTCTTCTCTAGCACAAGAACTCATTTCGTTCATACTAATTCCAAAAGCTCCATCACCAGCAAAACCAATTACCGGTGTATCTGGACATCCAATTTTCGCTCCTAAAATTGATGGAAATCCATATCCACATGGCCCAAATAAACCTGGCGCTAAATATTTTCTTGGTTTTTCAAATGTTGGATAAGCATTACCTATTGCACAATTATTTCCTATATCGCTTGAAATAATAACATCTTCAGGCATTCCTGCTTGAATAGCTCTCCATGCTTGCCTTGGTGACATTCTGTCTGCGTCTCTTTCTCTTGCTTCTTTGTTCCAAACCGTTCCTGGATCATCATCTTCATGATCTAAACTTGTTAAGGTTTGTAACCACGCAGATTTTGTTTGGTGAATTAAATTTTTTCTATCCTCTCTACCATTGTCTCCAGCGGTAGGTGATAATTTTTCTAAAATTTGTTGTGATACCATTTTTGCATCTCCACAAATTCCAACTGTTACTTTCTTTGTAAGACCAATTCTATCTGGGTTCATATCTACTTGAATTATTTTTGCATTTTTTGGCCAGTAATCAATTCCATAACCAGGCAATGTAGAAAATGGATTAAGTCTTGTTCCTAATGCTAGAACAACATCCGCTTTAGAAATTAATTCCATACCAGCTTTCGAACCATTATATCCTAACGGTCCAACTGCTAGTGGATGACTACCAGGAAAACTATCATTATGTTGATACCCATTACAAACTGGTGCATCTAATTTTTCTGCTAATTTTTTACAATCCTCTATAGCGTCACCTATTACAACACCTGCTCCAGATAAAATAACTGGGAATTTTGCATCTGATAATAGTTTTGCAGCTTTATCTACTGCCTCTTTTCCTCCCCCTTGTCTTTCAAATCTAACAATTGGTGGTAATTCTATATCAATAACTTGTGTCCAATAGTCTCTGGGCACATTTATTTGTGCTGGAGCTGATCCTCTAAAAGCTTTTTCAATTACCCTGTTTAATACCTCAGCCATTCTTGATGGATCTCTTACTTCTTCTTGATAGCAAACCATATCTTTGAATAAATTCATTTGTTCAACTTCTTGAAAACCACCTTGGCCCATAGTTTTGTTAGCTGCTTGTGGTGTAACTAAAAGCAATGGAGTATGGTTCCAATAAGCTGTTTTAATTGGAGTAACTAATCCAGTTATACCTGGCCCATTTTGAGCAATAACCATTGACATTTTACCAGTAGCTCGTGTGTACCCATCTGCGATTAAACCACCATTAGTTTCATGTGCTACATCCCAAAAAGTAATTCCTGCTTTAGGAAACAAATCAGATATTGCCATAAAAGCTGAACCTATAATTCCAAACGAGTGTTCAATTCCATGCATTTGAAGAACTTTTATAAATGCTTCTTCAGTTGTCATTTTAGTCATAGTTCAGCCTTTCTTAATTCTTTTTTTTATTTGTTAAAGTGATCGATTAATATATAAGATTGTTCAAATTTCAAATAAAGAAATCGTCACAATGTCTAATACGGATATAATAATTCACGATGAAAAAGACAATGTAGGTGTTGTTGTTATTGAAAAAATAACACCAAATCAAGACTGTAATTGCTGGATAATGGAGAATGACAAATCTGTATCAATTCAATCAAAAGACGAAATACCTTTGGGTCATAAAATTGCAATGATAGATTTAAATGAAGGTGATACAATTTTAAAATATGGTCATGATATTGGAAAAGTAGTTAAAAATATTAAAAAAGGTGAGCATGTTCATGTTCATAATGTAAAAACAAAAAAGTGGTAATATATGGAAATTCCAAAAAGTTTTTTAGGATATAAAAGAGAAAACGGAAGAGCAGGAACACGTAATCATGTAATAATACTTCCTGTCGATGATATTTCAAATGCATGTGCTGAAGCAGTAGCAAATAATATTAAAGGCACTATAGCTTTACCTCACTCTTATGGGCGATTACAATTTGGTGCTGACTTAGAACTTCACTTCAGAACAATGATCGGAACAGGAAAGAATCCAAATGTAGCAGCAGTAATTGTTATAGGTATTGAGCCTAAATGGACAAAAAGAATTGTTGATGCGATTGCTACTACTGGAAAACCAGTTGAAGGTTTTAGTATAGAAGGTGTAGGTGATATAGATACAATTGCAAAAGTATCAAAAAAAGCACAAGAATTTTCAATGTGGGCATCTGAGAAACAAAGAGAGGAATGTCCAATAAGCGATTTATGGATTTCAGTCAAATGTGGTGAATCTGATACAACATCTGGATTAGCTTCTAATCCAACGGTTGGTAACCTTATGGATAAATTAGAGCCGCTTGGTGTTCATTTATGCTTTGGAGAAACTTCTGAACTAACAGGTGCTGAAACAGTTTGTGAGAAAAGAGGAAAAACACCTGAGGCACAAGCAAAATTCAAAAAAACCTGGAACGATTACAATGACTTTATTCTTAGAGAGGCAACTGATGACCTATCAGAAAGTCAACCAACTGCAGGAAATATAGCTGGTGGATTGACAACTATTGAAGAAAAAGCTTTTGGAAACTTTCAAAAGATTGGTGGATGTAAATTTATTGATGTTTTAGAACCTGCAGAAGAACCAACAAAAGGAGCTGGTTTATACTTTATGGACACTTCATCAGCAGCAGCCGAATGTGTTACTTTACAAGCTGCAGGTGGCTTTAATATCCACCTATTTCCAACTGGGCAAGGAAATATCATTGGAAATCCAATTGAACCTGTAATCAAATTGACTGCAAATCCACTCACAGCCAAAACTATGAGTGAACATATTGATGTTGATGTATCAAAAATTCTATCTAGAGAGATGAATTTAAGCCAAGCAGGAGACGAGTTAATTAAATCAACCTTAAGAGTTGCAAATGGAAGATTAACTTGTGCTGAAGCATTGGGTCATAAAGAATTTGTTATGACTAAACTATATAGAAGCGCCTAATTATTTTTTAATTTAGCTAATCGTGCACTGTTCCAGTTAGAGTAAACTTTCCTTATCATTGCAGCTCCAACTCCAAGCACTACAGCTAGCAATACCGATGTTAGTCCATAGAATATTGGCATATCTTCAGAAAAGTTTAATATAAATTGACTTAAGGTTCCTAAATTATCACTTGTATTTGCAATAGTATTAATTGCATTCTCATCCTTAATAAACGTATCATATGCAATTGCTATACCTACTAAAAGCAAAAGAATTGCTAAAATAGTTTTGAATTCTGAACTGTCAATTTTTTCACCTATTTTTTGTCCAAACTGCACTCCAATTATTGATCCTAAGATTAACACAAAAACTAAAATTAAATCTATAGTTCCATAGTTTAATGCATGGAGAATTGTAACAATTGCGCTAACAAAGATAGTTACAAATAGAGATGTGCCTGGTATCAACCTTGTTGGCATTCCAATAATATAAATCATTGCTGGAACAAGTATAAAAGCACCTCCAATACCCATAATTGCTGCTATGAAACCAACAATTAAACCAATTATAATTGGTGTGAAGGCACTTTCATAAAGTTGAGATTTTTTAAAACGCATTCTCAAAGGTAATCCATGTATCCAATAGTGTTTATGTAATTTTTTTCTCTCAGTAATTTTTTTTCTAGCTTTATCAATTTCTGAAACACCTTGAATTAACATAAAAGTTCCTAAAATTGCGAGGATATACATATACGCAAGAGAGATAACTACGTTTATTTTTCCAATATCTTTAAAATATGAGAAAGTTATAATTCCTAGAACTGTTCCTACTATCCCACCAATTACAATCATGAAACCCATTTTGTAATCAAGTGTCCCTTTGAGATAATGTGTTGTAGAACCTGAAACAGAAGTTCCAAGAATGTTGCTTGCTTCATTTGGAACAGCATAAATTGGTGGCACACCCATAAAAATTAAAAATGGTGTCATTAAAAACCCTCCACCTACTCCAAATAAACCTGATAAAATTCCTACAGCTAAACTTAAACCGAAGATAAAAAGTAAATTAATTTCAACTTGTGCAATTGGAAGAAAATACTCCATAAGCAGTAACTATTCTTCTAATAGTTGAAAGTCAATAAATATGAATGTTTTATATAAAATTTTGAGCAGTGCTTAAGATTATAATGCCCCAAGCAAAGAAAATAAAAAGATATAAAAATGATTTAATTATTTTGCTTAATTGGTTTTCAAATAATGAAGGCAATTTTTTTAAATTTTGATTTATTATTTGAAACATACTCGCGGGATACCACAAGTTGTATTAAAAGCAAATAATTTTTTGCTTATCTAAAAAATTGTAGCTCCAAAAACTTTAACCTCATCCCCTTCATCTCCAAGAACAAGTCTGCCTAAAAAGTCTCCTGGGATCTCAGTGCTAGTTTGTTTGTATAGTATGGTTATATACAATCCACGTCTTAAACAGCCTATTGCCTCACAGCCTTCGGCTAAACTTGATATAAGTTTATTACTTGCCCATTGTTTACCAAGTTCAACCTCATTAGCTCCATACATCATTTGTGATGACAAATCTCTTGTAAATCCACCATAATCTTTAATATTTGAAGATTTTACTAAGTTTGCCCATATAGGTTCGGCTATTTTAATAATTTCCTCATCGGATTTATCTAATAAAGCCATTTTATGATCTATTGAGTTCTAAGAAGCTTCTTTTTTCTCTTTTTCATCAACTATGTGATAAACAGGTGCTTTTTCCATAGTAAACTTACCAGTTTTGGGATCTCTTCTAGATAGGGTGAGACAATGCCAATTTTCATCATCTAATTTCATATAATCACCTCTGTAATAATATCCTGGCCAACGAGTTTCTTGTCTAAACAAGGTATGTTCTGTAACACATTGAGATGTGATAGTTCTATGTTTAAGTTCCCAGGCTCTCATCAGTTGGTGATAGTCCTCTGCTCCTACATTTTCTAGATCTTCTTCAAGCCATGCAAGTAGTTCTAAACCTTTTTTAAGAGTGTTTTCGTTTGTCATGTAATTATAGCTAATACCACCTACATACTCATCCATAATTTTTTGTAATCTTTGTAAGCCCTGAATTGGTGAAATATAACTTGGAGATACAGTTCCTCCAGTTATTTCGTTTCTTCCAACAGTATAATTTTCGAGTGGTTTATAGATAGTTTCTTTAAAATCATCACATTGCTTATCACTTACCTTGATATCATTGGCTTTTTGATCTTCTATATATTTAACAGCAGCTTTTGCGGCTAATCTTCCTTCAGTAAATGATCCAGATGAGAATTTATGGGCACTTCCACCTACTGTATCACCAGCACCGAATAAGCCTTGAATTGTCGTCATTCTATTATATCCCCAGAAATATTCAGGCGGAGATAAATCCTCAGGACCGCTTACCCATGCTCCGGAACATGTGGCGTGTGAACCCATAACATAAGGCTCCGATGTTGTTAACTCAGGGTTTGTGTACTTTGGATCTATATTTTGTGAAGCCCATACAACTGCTTGTCCAACTGTCATACCTAAGAAATTTTCCCATCCAACTGTTTCTAAGTGTGGATCTTGGAATGCTTCTTTCGTCACCATATGAATTGGTCCACCACCAGCCATTGTCTCTTGTATAAAAGCGTGATTACGTAAACATGTAGGAGTAGGATGATGATCAATATATTCCCCAACTAATTCTTTTGTTTTTTCGTACCATTTTTTCTCATAATTTTCACCATTTGCATTTTGAGTATACGTTTTTAAATGTAAAAAGTACGCACCAACTGGACCATAACCATCTTTAAATCTACAGAGTACAATTCTATTCTCCATTTGGGTCATTTTAGCTCCTGCAGCAATAGGTAATGCATATGCTGATCCATTACTCCATGGCGCATACCAAGTTCTTCCCATTCCTTCACCAACGGCTCTAGGTTTGAAAATATGTGAAGCTCCGCCTGCAGCTACAATAACTGTTTTTGATTTAAATATGTGGTAGTCACCAGTTC
>CACETY010000009.1 GCA_902562645.1 uncultured Pelagibacteraceae bacterium | reverse complement strand
ATTTTAAATTTATTATTTTCATCATGTGCGTTATATTTTTTTCTAGCCTTCATTACTTTTTTTAGTAAAGGATGCTGGTATTTTCTCTCAACTAAAACTGTTATTGTTTTGTCTGGTTTGTCGCTCACAACTACTCCACTTAATACTTTTTTAGGCATTTTTAACTCCTATAAGTGTTTTTAGTCTAGCTATATTTTTTTTTGTTTCTGTAATTTTAGTTGGACTTTTTATTTGACCATTAACTTTTTGAAATCTAAAATTAAAGAGATCTTTTTTGAGTTTGTCTAGATTTTCTAACATTTGTTTTTTTGTTAATTTTTTAATTTCTTTTTTTTTCATTTTAGACTCTTTTTATAAATTTACATTTAATTGGTAATTTTGCTGATGCTTTATAAAGTGCCTCTTTTGCAATTTCTTCTGAAACTCCGTCTACCTCAAATAGTATTCTCCCTGGCTTAACCCTACATGCCCAAAATTCGGGTGAACCTTTGCCTTTTCCCATTCTCACCTCTGTTGGTTTTTTTGATACTGGTATATTTGGAAACATTCTTGTCCATACTCGGCCTTGTCTTTTCATATGTCTTGTTAATGCAACTCTCGCTGCCTCTATTTGCCTAGATATTATTCTCTCTGGTTGAATCGCTTTCAAACCAAACGAGCCATAATTCATTAAATTGCATCTAGAAGCATTACCATGAATTCTTCCTTTATGGGCTTTTCTAAATTTAGTTCTAGTTGGCTGTAGCATTTTTACGATTTATTCCTTTCTTGACTAAATTCTTTTGTAAAAATTTCACCTTTGTATATCCATACTTTAATTCCTATGATCCCATAGGTGGTTAAAGCTTCTGCTTCAGAATAGTCAATATCTGCCCTAAGAGTATGTGATGGGATACTTCCTTCTCGCAACCATTCAGTTCTTGCAATTTCATTTCCACCTAATCTACCACTAATAGAGACCTTTATACCCTTTGCTCCTAATCTTAGAGCTGATTGCATTGCTCTTTTCATCGCTCTTCTATATGAAACTCTTTTAACTAATTGTTGAGCGATATTTTCTGCAACTAAATAACTATTTGTCTCTGGTTTTTTAACCTCTTTAATATTTAAAACAACTTCATTAGAAGTAATTTTTGACAAATTACCTTTAATTTTTTCAATATCTGATCCTTTTTTACCAATAACAAATCCAGGTCTAGATGTATAAATTGTTACAAAGCATTTTTTAGAGGTTCTCTCAATCATTACTTTTGATACACCAGAATTTACTACATTCTTTTTTATGTATTCTCTGATTCTAAAATCCTCAATCAAATTATTCCCAAAATCTTTCTTTTTAGCATACCAAACAGAGTCCCATCCTCTATTAATACCTAATCTAAGACCTACTGGATTAACTTTTTGTCCCATGTTTCTCCGTTTGTTTCTCTTTTTCAGTTAGTATTATTGTTAGATTTGAATATGGTTTCATAATTTCAGCAGCTCTTCCTTTTGCTCTTGCTCTAAATCTTTTCATTACAACTTGTTTCCCACAATATGCTTCCTTAACTACTAATTTATCAATATCATACTGATAATTATTTTCTGCATTTGCAACTGCTGAGGAAATTGTTTTCTTTATATCTTTAGATATTCTTTTATCTGAGAAAGTTAAATCCCTAATGGCTATATCAACTTTTTTTCCAACAATCGATTTTAAAATTGGATTGAGTTTTCTTGTGCTTGATCTCACATTCTTATTAATAGATTTGACTAATTTAGTATCAATTTGTTTTTTAATTTTTGACATTATTTTTTATCCGCTCCACCTTCTACTTTAGCTTTTTTATCAGCTGGTGTGTGACCAAAAAATTGCCTAGTTGGTGCAAATTCACCAAACTTATGTCCCACCATATCTTCTGATATTGTTATTGGTATAAATTTCTTTCCATTGTAAATTAAAAAGCTTACTCCAACAAATTCTGGAATAATTGTTGATTTTCGTGACCAGGTTTTAATTGGTTTTTTCACAGCTTCATTTTTTAGTTTTTCGACTTTTTTAATCAAACTTTCTTCTACAAATGGTCCTTTCCAAACTGATCTTGCCATAAGTTATGCTCTCTTCTTCTTTCTTCTTCTAATTATAAATTTATCGGTTCTTTTATTGTCTCTTGTTTTTAATCCTTTTGCAGATTGTCCTGTTGGTGAAACAGGATGTCTTCCTCCTGCTGATTTACCTTCTCCACCTCCATGAGGGTGATCGACCGGGTTTTTTACAACACCTCTCGTATGTGGTCTTATACCTAACCATCTAGATCTACCTGCTTTACCTATTTTAATATTTTTTTGGTCAGGATTTGATAAAACACCAATAGTTGCCATTGAATTGGAGTTGATTTTCCTTACTTCTCCTGACGTCATCTTTATAATTGAGTAGTTTCCATCTATTCCAGAAATTGAAACTGAAGTTCCTGCTGATCTTGCTATCTTTCCACCACCACCAGGATTGATTTCAACATTATGTATATCAATACCTACTGGAATATCTTTTAAAGGCAGACAGTTACCTAATTTGATTTCTGCATTAGAACCATTCTGAATTATATCTCCAACTTTAATATCCTTTGGTGCTAAATAGTAAAACCTTTCTCCATCTTCAAATTTAACAAGCATAATGTGACAAGATCTGTTTGGATCATACTCAATTCTTTCAACTTCTGCATTTACATCTGATTTTTTTCGATAAAAATCAATTTGTCTATATTTGTGTTTATGTCCACCTCCATGATTTCTTGAAGTGATTCTCCCATAATTGTTTCTACCCTTTGATGAATTATTTGTCGATGTTAAGGCTTTAAATGGTTTACCCTTCCATAGTCCTTCTCTACTTACAAGAATTGTACCTCTGGTAGATTTTGTATAAGGTTTAAAAGTTTTTAATGGCATATATTTAAATTCCTGTTGTCAAATCTATATTTTGACCTTTTTTAAGTGTTATAATTGCTTTCTTAAATCCTTTAACTTTAACTTTTTTTCCTCTAGTTGTTTTGTATCTTGTCTTTTTATTTACAATATTTACTTTCGTCACATTAACTTTAAATATTTTTTCAATATTTTTTTTTAAATTTTTTTTGTTAGCCTTAGAATGAACTTTAAATGTAATTTTGTTCTGCTCAGAGAGATTAGTTGACTTTTCTGTAACTAAGGGTGAAAGTATTTTATCGTATATGTGAAGTTTTTCCATCATTAGTATCTCTTTTCAAGCTCTTTAATTGAAGTTTCTGTAAAAATTACTTTTTTAAATTTAGCTAAATCATAAGCGCTAAAATGATTAACATCAGTGATTTTTACATTTGGAATGTTTCTTACAGATTTGTAAATATTATCTTTAGATTTTTTATCTGCAATAATTATTGAATTTCTTGCCTCAAACTTTATTAATAAGCTATTCATTTCTTTAGTTTTTAAAATTTGTTTTTGAATATCATCGATAATTATTAAATCATTTAAATTATTTTTTTTAGTTATTAAGGATGCAATGCTTAATTTTTTTTCACTTTTATTTAATTTTCTTTTTTTATGGTTTAACTCTCCTTTTGGACCGTGAGCTATTCCTCCCCCAACGAATATTGGAGCTTTTTTACTAGCATGTCTTGCATTACCAGTACCTTTTTGGGCATATATTTTTGATGTAGATCCTGTAATTTCATTTTTTTGCTTAGTCTTTGCTTTTCTACCTTTGTAATTTGCATTTGTTTTATAAAGTACTTGGCTGACTAATCTAGGATTTATTTTTGCTGCTATAATTTTATCAGATATCTCTATAGATGCTTTTTTACCGTCAATATTAATTTTTTCTAATTTCATAAATTATTTTTTTTTATCTTTTACTTTTTTAGATTTTTCTGAAATTTCATTTTTTTCAGCAATAGTTAATTTATTTATATTTTTTACTGCTTTTTTTAATAATACTTCTGAATTTTTGCTTCCTGGTATTGATCCTTTTAAATATATTAACTCATTGTCTATATCTGTTTTTATTATTTCTAGATTTTGCATTGATCGCAATTTATCACCCATATGACCTGCCATTTTTTTCCCTTTAAATACTTTTCCAGGATCTTGATTTTGACCTGTCGATCCATGGGCTCTATGAGAAATTGATACACCATGAGATGCTCTTAATCCACCAAAGTTATGTCTTTTCATTGCACCTGCAAAACCTTTACCTATAGTTTTAGATTTTACATCTAAAAATTTTATATCTTTAAAAATTTCAATTCCAAATTCATTTCCCTCTTTATATTGATCTATATCTTTTACTCTAAATTCTTTTAAAATTTTTCTAGCTTCTGTATTTTTTTTTGCAAAATAACCTTTCATTGCTTTTGATAATTTGGAATTTTTTATTCTTCCAAATCCAAGTTGTATAGCGCTATAACCACGTTTTTCTTTATCTATAATTTGTACAATTCTTCCTTTTTCGACTTTTAATACTGTTACTGGTACTGATTGACCTGATTTATAAAACTCTCTAGTCATGCCAATTTTTTTACCTATTAATCCAATTTCACTCATTATATTTTAATCTCCACATCAACACCTGATGCCAAATCTAATTTCATTAATGCTTCTACTGTAGCTGGTGTTGGTTCAATAATATCGATTAATCTTTTATGTGTTCTTGTTTCAAACTGCTCCCTACTTTTTTTATCAATATGTGGTGATCTTAGAACTGTATATCTTTCTTTTTTAGTTGGCAGTGGTATTGGACCTTTAATATTTGCACCTGTTCTTTTTACAGTATTAACTATTTCCTCTGTAGATTGATCAAGCACCTTGTTATCGTAAGCTCTTAATTTTATTCTAATATTTTGCTTTTCCATATTTAACCTGTTTTTTTAGTTACTTCATCTTGTACATTTTGAGGAACCTTGTCATAATGATCAAAAAACATAGAATATTGTGCTCTACCTTGAGACATTGATCTCAAATTATTAATATATCCAAACATATTAGCCAACGGTACCATTGCAGTTATTACTGTTGCATTACCTCTTTGTTCCTGGGTACTAATTTGTCCTCTTCTACTATTTAAATCACCAATCACGTCTCCCATATAATCTTCTGGAGTGACTACTTCTACTCTCATTATTGGTTCTAATAATTTTAGTGTAGCTTTCGTGCAAGCTTCTTTAAAACATTGTCTTGATGCAAGTTCGAATGCTAGTACACTTGAGTCTACATCATGATGTAAACCATCAACGATTGTAACTTTGTAGTCGATAAGTGGAAATCCTGCTAATATTCCGCCATCTGCAACCGTTTCAACCCCTTTTTCAACACCAGGAATAAATTCTTTTGGAATTGCACCACCTTTAATTTTACTTTCTATTTCTCTACCTTTGCCTGGCTCAAGAGGTTCAACAGTTAGTTTTACTCTTGCAAATTGACCAGCCCCACCACTTTGTTTTTTGTGAGTATAATCATTTTCGGCATGTGAAAGAATTGTTTCCCTATAAGCAACTTGAGGTGCTCCTACATTTGCTTCAACTTTAAATTCTCGTTTCATTCTATCTACAATAATATCTAAGTGTAGTTCACCCATACCTTTTATAATTGTTTGGCCAGACTCTTCGTCAGATGTAACTCTAAAAGATGGATCTTCTTTTGCTAATCTTCCTAAAGCTTCACCCATTTTTTCTTGGTCAGCTTTTGTTTTTGGTTCTACAGCAATTTCTATTACAGGATCAGGAAATTCCATTGGCTCTAGTAATACTGGTGTGTCTTTATTTGCAAGAGTATGTCCTGTTATCGTATTTTTAAGTCCTGCTAGCGCAACAATGTCACCTGCGTTTGCTTCTTTTATATCTTCTCTTGAATTAGCGTGCATTAGAAGCATTCTACCAACTCTTTCCTCTTTATCTTTAGATGTATTATAAATTCCAGTACCAGATTTAACAGTTCCTGAGTAAATTCTTATAAATGTTAAACTTCCTACAAATGGGTCATTCGCAACTTTAAATGCTAAAGCAGAAAAAGGCGCATTATCATCAAATTTCATTTCAATTTCATCTTCAGATCCTGGTTTTGTACCTTTTATTGAGCCTATGTCCTCTGGACTAGGTAGATAATTAACAACAGCATCTAATAAAGGTTGGACACCTTTATTTTTAAATGCTGAACCAGTTAACACAGGAACAAAGTCGAACCCTAAACATCCCTTCCTTATACATTTAATTAGATCTTCTTCAGAGATATCTTTGCCACCAAGATAGTCTTCCATAAGTTTTTCATCCTGCTCTACTGCCGTTTCAACCAACTCTTGTCGATATTTTGTAGATATTTCTTTTAAATCATCTGGTATATCAACTAATTCCCATGCTGCGCCTAAGTCTTCATTTTTCCATACAACAGCTTTCATTTTAATAAGATCGACAACACCTTTTAAAGATGCCTCAACGCCAATAGGTACTTGCATAACCAAGGGTTTAGCTCCAAGTCTTTCTTTTATCATTCCTACACATCTAAAAAAATCTGCACCGGTTCTATCTAATTTATTAACAAAACAGATCCTTGGAACTTTATATTTATCAGCTTGTCTCCAAACAGTTTCAGATTGAGGCTCTACACCTGCAACACCATCAAATACTGCAACAGCACCATCTAATACTTTTAAGGATCTTTCTACTTCTATTGTAAAATCTACATGTCCAGGTGTATCTATAATATTAATTCTGTGATCATTCCAAAAACAAGTCGTTGCAGCAGAAGTAATTGTTATGCCTCTTTCTTGTTCTTGCTCCATCCAATCCATGGTAGCTGCACCATCATGAACCTCGCCTATTTTATGACTTTTACCTGTATAATAAAGAATTCTTTCAGTGGTTGTAGTTTTGCCGGCATCTATGTGTGCCATAATTCCAATATTTCTATATTTATCTAATGTATGTGTTCTTGCCATTATTCTTTACCATCTAAAATGAGCAAAAGCTTTATTTGACTCTGCCATTTTATGTGTATCCTCTTTTTTTTTAATTGCTGCACCTCTATTCTGGTAAGCATCAAATATTTCATTGAAAATCTTATCTGACATATTTTTATCTTTACGTTTTCTTGATGCATCAACTAACCATCTCAATGCTAATGCCTGAGATCTTTTAGATTTAACTTCCACTGGAACCTGATAAGTAGCACCTCCAACTCTCCTTGATCTAACTTCAACTGTAGGTCTTATATTATTAATTGCATCATTAAATACATTTAATGGTTCATCTTTAGATTTGGTTTTTATCTTATCAATCGCATCATAAATAATTTTTTCAGCAATAGTTTTTTTTCCATCATACATTATAGAGTTTATTAATTTTGGAATAATTGTTGATTTATATTTTGGATCTATGACAGGTAATTTTTTTGGAGCTTTTCTTTTTCTAGACATGCTTATTTACCTTTTTTTGTTCCGTAAAGTGATCGTCTTTGTTTTCTATTAGCAACTCCTTGAGTATCCAAGTTACCTCTTAAGATATGATATCTAACTCCAGGTAAATCTTTAACTCTTCCTCCTCTAATTAAAACAACAGAGTGTTCTTGCAAGTTATGACCTTCTCCAGGAATATATGCAGTTACCTCAAAACCATTTGAAAGTCTTACACGTGCAACTTTTCTTAAAGCTGAATTTGGTTTTTTCGGTGTAGTTGTATAAACTTTTACACATACACCTCTTTTTAAAGGTTGCTTTTGCAAAGCTGGGACCTTGTTTCTAGTAACTTGTTTATCTCTACTTTTTCTAACTAACTGGTTAATAGTTGGCATAAAAATTTTGTTTAAATTATATTTTTGATGAAAATAACTGACATGTTATTTGTGGCAGCGTTTAGTGAACTAGTCACTACATTCCAACCAAAAACATGGCCAAAATACATTAGAAATTGTATTTGTCAAACTAAATAAAGGAAAAAAAGGGTTAATTTTATTGGTTTATTTGAGCTTCTGATGAAACTGAACTTTCTTGCTCAGATAAAAATTTCTGGTCATCATCAATTGCTTTTTTATTCCAAGTATTTTTAATAGATCCTGTGCCTGCTGGAACTAGTCTACCAACAATAACATTTTCTTTTAAGCCTGTTAGTTTATCAACTTTACCTTTAATTGCAGCATCTGTTAGAACTCTTGTTGTTTCTTGGAATGAGGCCGCTGAAATAAATGACTCTGTTTGTAATGATGCTTTAGTTATACCCATTAACACTCTTTCACCTATTGCAGGTTTTTTTCCATCTGCAACTAACTCTTCATTCATTGTATCAAATTTTATTCTATCTACTACTTCACCTGGTAATAATTTACTATCACCCGTTTCTTTTACCTCTACTTTTTTCAACATTTGTCTTAAAATAGTTTCAATATGTTTATCATTAATTATAACTCCTTGAAGTCTATAAACCTCTTGAACTTGATTTACAAAATATTCAGTTAATTCCTCTATTCCTAAAATTCTTAAAATATCATGAGGCAAAGGTTGTCCATCAAGCAAATATTCACCTTTTTTAATTTTTTCACCTTGGTTAAAATTAATATGCTTACCTTTTGGAATTAAATAACTTGAAGTGTCTCCATCTTCTGACTCTATTGTTACCCTCTGTTTTCCTCTAACTTCTTTTCCAAATATAACGCTTCCATCATTTTCTGCAATAATTGCGCTATCTTTGGCTTTTCTTGCTTCAAATAACTCTGCTACTCTAGGTAATCCTCCGGTAATATCTTTTGTTTTTGTAGTTTCCTTAGGTAATCTAGCTATAACATCACCTGCAGAAATTTTTGCTCCATCTTTTACAGATAAAATAGAATCTGGTACAAGATAATATCTTGCTTCGTTATCGTCTGCTTTTTTGATTACATTTCCTTTTGAATCTCTTAAAGTTATTCTAGGCTTAAG
This sequence comes from uncultured Pelagibacteraceae bacterium, assembly GCA_902562645.1. Classification (GTDB taxonomy): domain Bacteria; phylum Pseudomonadota; class Alphaproteobacteria; order Pelagibacterales; family Pelagibacteraceae; genus Pelagibacter. Next base: position 39,981 of record CACETY010000009.1, on the reverse strand, counting down.
ATCAGTATTTTTAGATTGTGTTTTCCAATCAACTACAGCTTTAGTAGAAATACCGGTTGCATCATCAACAGTTTCAGCAATTGAAACACCATCTATTAAATCAACATAGTTCGCAATACCATCTTTTTCTGCAATTACAGGTGTAGTGTATGGATCCCACTCACAAATCTTTGCACCTTTTTTTACTTTTTGATCATTTTCAAAATATAATTTAGACCCATATGGCACTTTATAAGATGCAACTTGTAATCCTTTCTCATCTTCTATTGATATCTCCGTATTTCTTCCCATAACAATTTGATTGTTTTTTGAGTCTTTAATTAAATTTGTATTTACAATTTTAAGGGTTCCCTCAGAATTTGATACTATTTGTGATTCTTGTTTTACTGATGCTGTGCCACCCACGTGAAAAGTTCTCATAGTTAGCTGTGTTCCTGGTTCACCAATTGACTGTGCTGATATCATACCTATTGCTTCACCAACATGAACCATTTTTCCTCTTGATAAATCTCTTCCATAACATGTTGCGCATACCCCATCTTTTGAACTACAAGTCATAACCGAATAAACATTTAATGTTTTAACCCCAGCTGCATCAATCTTTTCACAAGCAGCCTCATCTATCATCTCTTCTTTTTTAATTATTATTTCTCCTGACAATGGATTCTTAACATCCGTTGCTGTAACCCTACCTAAAGCTCTCTCTGATAGACTTACCATGATGTTTCCACCCTCTAAAACCTCTGAAAGTTTTATATAACTTGGATTGTCACATTTTTTTTTTGTAATTGTTAAATCTTGAGCAACATCACAAAGTCTTCTAGTTAAATAACCTGAACTAGCTGTTTTAAGTGCCGTATCAGCCAAACCTTTTCTAGCACCATGTGTCGAATTAAAGTATTCTAATGCAGTAAGACCTTCTTTAAAGTTAGATGTGATTGGTGTCTCAATTATTTCACCTGATGGTTTTGCAATTAAACCTCTCATCCCAGCTAATTGTTTCATCTGTGCTGCTGATCCTCTGGCACCACTATCGGCCATCATAAATACTGAGTTAATTTTTAACCCCTCATCTGTAACTTCAGTTGCTGAAATTCTTTTCATCATTTCAGATGCAACTCTGTCTGTACATTTAGACCAAGCATCAATAACTTTATTGTACTTTTCTCCTCTTGTTATAAGTCCTTCAGCATACTGACCTTCATAGTCTGCAATAAGTTTTTTAGTTTCATCAATTAATTGTTCTTTATTATCTGGTATTAAAAGATCGTCTTTTCCAAATGAAATTCCAGCTTTAAACGCATGTTTAAATCCAATATCTTTTAATCTATCACAAAATATTACAGTACTTTTTTGGCCTGAAAACCTGAATACATGGTCAATAACTTCAGAAACTATTTTTTTTGGTAGCAATCTGTCTATTAAAGAAAATTTATTATTTACATTTTTTGGTATTATACTTGATAATAAAAATCTACCAGCTGTGCTTATATGTTTTTCAAATTTAGCATTTCCTTTTTCATCTATAGTCTCAAATCTAGACACAATTCTTGAATGCACTTTGATCTGCCCAGTTTCTAATGCATGTTCTATTTCAGATATGTTAATAAAATATCCCTCGACCCTCTCAGTTTGAACTGGAGGTTGTGATAAATAATAGATCCCTAATATCATATCCTGACTTGGTACAATTATTGGTTTACCATTAGAAGGACTTAAGATGTTGTTTGTAGACATCATCAATACTCTAGCCTCTAATTGTGCCTCTAAACTTAATGGAACGTGCACTGCCATTTGATCTCCATCAAAATCAGCATTAAATGCAGCACATGTTAAGGGATGAAGCTCTATTGCATTACCTTCAATTAGTTTTGGTTCAAAAGCTTGAACACCTAACCTGTGAAGTGTTGGTGCTCTATTTAATATTACTGGGTGTTCTCTCACTATAAGTTCTAGTGCGTCCCAAACCTCAGTTCTTTCCTTTTCAACTAATTTTTTTGCTTGTTTAATGGTAGATGCTAATCCTAATTTATTTAGCCTAGCGTACAAAAATGGTTTAAATAACTCTAAAGCCATTTTTTTTGGTAGTCCACACTCATGTAATTTTAGATCTGGACCAACTACTATTACTGACCTCCCTGAATAATCTACTCTTTTTCCTAACAAATTTTGTCTGAATCTTCCTTGCTTACCTTTTAGCATTTCTGCAAGTGATTTTAGGGGTCTCTTATTAGTTCCTGTTATAACTCTTCCTCTTCTACCATTATCAAACAGTGCATCTACAGACTCCTGCAACATTCTTTTCTCATTTCTGACAATTATGTCTGGAGCTTTTAAATCAATTAGTCTTTTTAATCTATTATTTCTATTTATTACTCTTCTATATAAATCATTTAAATCAGATGTAGCGAATCTGCCTCCATCTAGAGGTACTAAAGGTCTTAATTCAGGTGGTATAACTGGTACAGTAGTTAATATCATCCACTCTGGTTTATTTCCAGTTTCAATGAAAGACTCGATTAGTTTTAGTCTTTTTATTGATCTTTCTTCTGATACTTTGGATTTAGTTTCTTTAATACTTTTTATAAGAGTTTCTCTCTCTTCTTCTAAGTTTATGGATTTTAAAATCTCTAATATTGCCTCTGCACCGATACCGGCAGTAAATGCCTCTTCACCATAATCATCTTGATATTTAATTAATTCTTCCTCACCTAACAATTGATTCTTTTTTAGACCTGTTAACCCGGGCTCAATAACTATAAAATTTTCAAAATACAAAACTCTTTCTACTTCCTTAAGCTTCATATCAATTGCTAATGAAATTCTACTAGGCAATGATTTTAAAAACCAAATGTGGGCAACGGGTGTTGCAAGATTAATGTGACCCATTCTTTCTCTACGAACATTTGATTTTGTTACCTCTACTCCACATTTTTCACAAATTATTCCTCTGAATTTCATTCTCTTATATTTACCGCATAGACATTCATAATCCTTTATAGGGCCAAATATTCTAGCACAGAAAAGACCATCTTTTTCTGGTCTAAAAGTTCTATAATTTATTGTCTCAGGTTTTTTAATTTCACCAAAAGTCCATGACTTTATTTTTTCAGGACTTGCCAGTGTAATCTTTATACTATTAAAATTTTGTGCTTCTGAAATTTCTGAAGATTTAAATAAATCTGATAGTTCTTTACTCATATTTTAATTAAGCTCCACATTTAATGCTAGTGATTTTATCTCTTTTACTAATACGTTAAACGACTCTGGTATTCCAGACTCAAAATTCTCTTCACCTTTAACAATAGTTTCATAAACTTTTACTCTACCTGCAACATCATCTGATTTGACTGTTAAAATTTCTTGAAGTGTATAAGAGGCACCGTAAGCTTCTAAAGCCCAAACCTCCATTTCTCCAAATCTTTGACCACCTAATTGAGCCTTTCCTCCAAGAGGTTGTTGTGTAACTAAACTATATGGACCTGTAGATCTTGCATGTATTTTATCCTCTACAAGATGGTGTAATTTAAGCATATAAATTATTCCTACTGTAACAGGTCTATCAAATTTTTCTCCTGTTCTACCATCCCATAATGTGGTTTGCCCCGAATTTGGTAATTTTGCTAAATCTAGCATTTTTGTAACGTCTTGCTCTTTTGCGCCATCAAATACAGGAGTTGAAATCGGAACACCATTTTGAATGTTTTGGCACAAATCTTTAAATTCAGTATTTGTTAATTTGTCAATATTCTCAGAATAAACATCATCTCCATAAATAGATTGTAAAAACTTACTAATTTTTAAATCTTTCTCAATTTTTTTTTGATTTTGATTTATTATATCTGTTAACTGTTCACCTAATTCTTTACAAGACCATCCAAGATGAGTTTCTAAAATTTGTCCTACGTTCATCCTACTTGGCACACCCAAAGGATTTAAAACTATATCAACAGGTTTTCCATTTGCTCTGTAGGGCATATCCTCCACTGGAACAATTTTACTTACTACACCCTTATTACCGTGTCTTCCTGACATTTTATCTCCAGGTCTTAATCTTCTTTTAATTGCAACAAATACTTTGACCATTTTCATTACGCTTGGCAATAGGTCGTCACCTTGTCTTATTTTGAGAACTTTATCCTCAAATCTTTCTTGAATATCATCTCTTGCTTTTTCAAATTGAGACCTTAACTGAAGCAAAGCTTCTGTTTTTTTTGTATCTTCAACTGTGATTTTAAAAAGATCAGAAACTGATAAATCAAAAATTATTTCCTCTGTTAAATTTGAACCTTTTTCATAATTTTTAATTTTTTTGACAATTTTTGTATCACTTAATATTGATGAGGCTCTTTGTTTAATACTTCTTTCCAAGATTTCCTCTTCCACATTCTTATCTTGTTGAACACTCTCAATCTCTGCTCTTTCAATTGTTATTGATCTCTCATCTTTTTCGATTCCGTGTCTGTTAAACACTCTAACATCTACAACAATTCCACCACTTCCGCTTGGCATTTTAAGAGACGTATCAGTTACGTCAATAGCTTTTTCTCCAAAAATAGATCTTAGCAATTTTTCTTCTGGTCCAGAAGCTGAATCTCCTTTTGGTGTAACTTTACCTACTAAAATATCTCCTGGTTTAACCTCAGCACCGATATACACAATTCCAGATTCATCTAAATTTTTTAGTGCTTCTTCATTTATATTTGGTATGTCTCTTGTTATATCTTCTTCACCTAATTTTGTATCTCTTGCCATCACTTCGTATTCTTCAATATGAATTGAGGTAAATACGTCATCTGTTACACATCTTTCTGATATGAGTATTGAATCCTCAAAATTATATCCTTGCCAGGGCATAAAGGCTACAGACACATTTTTTCCTAATGCTAACTCTCCAGTTTTAGTAGATGGTCCATCAGCTATAATATCTCCTGACTTTACGCTGTCTCCAACTCTTACTAGTGGTTTTTGGTTTATGCAGGTATTTTGATTTGATCTTTTAAATTTTTGTAAATTGTAAATGTCAACTCCAGATTCTGAGTAATCCTTCTCATTAGAAGCTTTAATTACAATTCTTTTACCATCAATTTTGTCTACTGTTCCATCTCTTTTAGCGACAATTGTAACTCCTGAATCTAATGCTACATCGCTTTCTATACCTGTTCCGACTAAAGGTGCTTCTGGTTTAAGAAGTGGCACAGCCTGTCTCATCATATTTGATCCCATGAGAGCTCTATTAGCATCGTCATTTTCTAAAAATGGTATTAATGATGCAGCAACGGATACAAGTTGTTTTGGTGATACATCTATATAGTCTATATTTTCAGGTTTCGAAAGAATAAAGTCTAAGTTTGCCCGGCTTGAAACTAATTCCTCAACAAATTTTCCATTTTTATCTAAAACTGAATTAGCTTGAGCAATTGTAAACTTTGTTTCTTCCATTGCTGATAGATATTCAATTTTATCTTGGACAACACCATTTTCAACTTTTTTATATGGACTTTCAATAAAACCATACTTGTTAATTTTTGAGTAAGTTGACAAACTGTTTATAAGTCCAATATTAGGACCTTCTGGAGTCTCTATTGGACATATTCTGCCATAATGCGTGGGATGAACATCTCTTACTTCAAATCCTGCTCTTTCTCTTGTTAATCCTCCTGGACCTAAAGCTGAGACCCTTCTTTTATGAGTTATCTCAGACAAAGGATTAGTTTGATCCATAAATTGAGAAAGTTGTGAGGTTGCAAAAAAATCTTTTAATGAAATCGTTAAAGGTTTCGCATTAATAAGGTCTTGTGGCATTGCAGACTCAACATCTAAAGTCGTCATCTTTTCTTTTATAGCTCTTTCCATTCTATAAACACCAATTCTTGCCTGATTTTCTACTAATTCTCCAACTGATCTTACTCTTCTGTTTCCTAGATGATCAATATCATCAACTTCATCTTTTCCATCACGTAGGTCTAACATTTTTTTAATTATTGCTAAGATGTCATCGTTTCTTAAGATTGTAATTTTGTCTGAGCAACTCAATTCAAGTCTTGAGTTCATTTTTACTCTACCAACATCAGATAGATCATACCTATCAGAGCTAAAAAATAAGTTATTAAAGATTTGCGTTGCTATTTCAATAGTAGGTGGTTCTCCTGGTCTTAAAATTTTATAAATTTCTGTTATCGCATCATTTTTATTTTCATTTTTATCATTTAAGATTGTTTGGAGAAGATACGGTCCTTTTGAAATAGAATTTGTTTTTGAAAAATTGATTGTCTTTATATTGGAATCTAATATTTTGTTAATAATTGTCTCATTAATTTCGGTTCCAATTTTAAAAGTATCCTCACCTATTACTAGATCATTATGTAAAAACTTCCCATATAATGACTCGTTTGAAACTAATATTTCTTTTAAGCCTTCGTTTTCTAATTTTTTTGCTTTCAAAAAGTTAATTTGATCTCCAATTTTAACTAAAATTTTATTTGTTTTAGCATCTATTATTTCTTCAGAAAAATTTTTAGATTTATAATTCTCAGGATCAAACTTTGTTTTCCATTTTCTTGTATTTTGATCAAATGTATAAGCTTCTTTTTCATAAAATTCGTTTACAATATCTGATTTTGAATACCCTAAAGCTTGTAGCAAAGTAGAAACAAATATTTTCTTTTTTCTGTCGATTCTGAAATATAAAAAATCTTTTACATCAAATTCAAAGTCTAACCATGAGCCTCGGTTTGGTATTACTCTACAATTAAATAAAAGTTTACCACTCGCATGAGATTTTCCTTTATCATGGTCAAAAAATACTCCAGGGCTCCTGTGCATTTGATTAACAACTACTCTTTGAACACCGTTTGTTATAAATGTTCCACTATTAGTCATCATAGGAACTTCACCCATATATACTTCTTGTTCTTTTGCGGAAAGAATATCTTTTGTATTATTTTCTTGGTCAATTTCATAGACGACTAATCTAAGAACGCATTTTAAGGCTGCAGAGTAAGTTAAACCTCTGGCAATACATTCCTCAACATCAAATTTTGGTTTTTCTAATCTATAAGAGATATACTCTAAGGTAGCTTTATCATTCAAATCTTCAATTGGAAAAATGCTTTTAAAAACTCTATGAAAACCTTTTACTAGGTGCTGATCCACATCACCTTTAAATTCTGTTAATTCCTTATAAGAATTTTTTTGGACCTCTATTAGATTTGGTATTGAAAGGCTTTCTTTTAGTTTTCCAAAAGATTTTCTAATGTTTTTTTTCTCAGTAAAAGATAATTGCATATCTATTGTATTACTGAATTAATTCAGTAATTAAATTCTTTCTAATTAATATTTACTTAAGTTCTACTTTTGCGCCTGCAGCTTCTAATTTGGCTTTTATTTCTTCAGCCTCTTTTTTATTTACACCTGATTTGACCTCTTTAGGTGCGCCTTCAACTAAATCCTTTGCCTCTTTTAAACCTAGTTCAGTAACTGCTCTTACTTCTTTAATGACATTAATTTTCTTTTCTCCTGCAGATGTAAGCATAATTGTGAAATCGTCTTTTTCCTCAGTTGCTGCTTCACCTGCTGCTGCTGCTGGCGCAGCGGCGACTGCTGCTGCAGCTGTTACACCCCATTTTTCTTCTAATTGTTTTGAAAGCTCAGCTGCTTCTACAACAGTTAAGCTAGATAGATCTTCTATGATTTTATTTAAGTCAGCCATAATAATAATTTTGTCCCAAGTTATTTTTTTGATTTTTCGAGCGCTAAAATAGCGATTTTTGACGCTGGTGCAAGTAAAATACTTGCAATTTTTTGAGCTGGAGACCTTAAAATACCTACTATTTTGGCTCTTGCCTCTTCTAATGAAGGTAATGTCGCAACATTTTTTACTCCAGCAACATCTAAAATGTCAGTTCCCATGATTCCACCTAAGATTTTTAAATTTTCATTTTCTTTTGAAAATTTTGTTAAAATTTTAGCTGAAGTTATTGCATCTTCTGATAATGCAACTGCAGTGGGTCCTGAAAACAGTTCTGATAATTCTTTACACTTTGTTTTTTCTAGAGCTAATTTAGTAATTCTATTGTTGGTAATTTTAAATTTTATACCATGCTCTCTCATTTTTTTCCTAAGATCATCTAATTGTGTAACAGTTAAACCTTGATAATGAGTAACAATAACAGCTTCGGTGGTATCAAATTTTGAAGCCATATCTTTAATATACAGTTTTTTTTGTTCTTTGTTCATCATAATACTATATGCTCTTTTCTAATTTAATCTTATATGAAACACCCATACTAGAAGTAATATAAGCTTGATTTATCAAATCACCTTTGGTGGTTAAGTTAGATTTTTCTTTTTCCAAAGCGTCTATAACAGCATTAAAATTTTTAATAAGCTTCTCATCATCAAAAGATTTTTTTCCAATACTTAGTCCAATATTTCCATCCTTATCATTTCTTATTTCGACTTGACCTGCTTTAGCCTCAACTACTGCTTTTTTAATATCATTAGTTACTGTTCCTAATTTTGGATTAGGCATTAATCCTTTAGGGCCTAAAACTTTACCCAACTTTGATAATTTAATCATCATTGATGGAGTACAGATAAGTTTTTCAAAATTTAATTCACCATTTTTAATTTTTTCTACTAAATCATCAGAACCTGTTATATCTGCATTTGCATCTTTTGCCTCATCAATTTTATTTTCTTCACACACAACTGCAACTTTAATAGATTTTCCTGTTCCGCCAGGTAAATTAACTACAGTTCTAAGATTAATTTCATTCTTTTTTTGTTTATTATTTATTCTAAAATTTAAATCTATAGACTCATCAAATTTAGTGGTGCAATTCGACTTTATAGAACTTAATAAATTTTCTATTTTTTCTGGCGGCAACTCCTTAGTTTTTTCTGGTAAATTTATAAATCTCTTCGATTTCATTATTCTTTTACCTCTATACCCATCGATCTTGCTGACCCTGCTATAATTTTAGCAGCTTCATCTAAGTCATGTGCATTTAGATCTTCCATTTTTTTTTCTGCAATATCTTTAAGTTGTTGTTTAGATATAGATCCAATAATATTTCTTCCTGGCTCTTTTGATCCACTTTTAAGTTTCATTGCTTCTTTAATGAAATGTGATGCAGGAGGTGATTTTATTACAAAATCAAATTTTTTATCCTTATAAACTGTGATAATTACAGGTACTGGTTTTCCTGCAAATGATTTTGTTTTATCATTAAAGGCTTTACAGAATTCCATTATATTTATACCTCTTTGGCCAAGAGCAGGTCCTACTGGTGGTGCAGGATTTGCCTGACCTCCTTTAATTTGTAATTTTACGTATCCACTTATCTCTTTTTTTGCCATCAGCTTGCCTTTTCAACTTGGTTATATTCTAAATCAACTGGAGTTGGTCGTCCAAAAATTGATACAGAAACTTTAAGTCTTAATTTTTCTTCATCTATATCCTCAACTAAACCACTAAAAGACGCAAATGGACCGTCTATGACTTGTACCTTTTCACCGATATTATATTCCACACCTGATTTAGGTACGGCAACTCCATCTTTTATTTGGCCTAGAATTTTTTCAATTTCTTTATCAGAGACTGGTATAGGTGTTCCTTTTGATCCTAGAAAGCCACTAACCTTTTTTAAATTTTTAATCATATGGTAGATATTGTTGTCCATTTCACTTTTAATTAGAACATATCCTGGAAAATATTTTTTCTTTCTTTGAACTCTTTTCCCTCTCTTAACTTCAGTTATATCATGTGTTGGAACAATTATTTCCTCAATTTTTTCCTGTATTTTTGCTTTTTCAGCTTCTTCTTTAATTAACTGTGCTACCTTATTTTCAAAGCTTGAGTGTGATTGTACTATATACCAATTCTTCATTATATACTCACCTTAAGGATTATATCCAAAAAAAACTTCAAAATTTGATCCAATAATAAAAAAAATAATGATGCTAACACAGCCATTGCAAAAACCATTAATGCTCCCTGAACAGTTTCTTTAGCAGTTGGCCATGTAACTTTAAAGGCTTCTTGTTTAACATCTTGGATAAATTTTAAAGGGTTCTTCATAAATATTTTCAATGTTTGGCAGGAGCGAAGGGAATCGAACCCCCAACCTCCGGTTTTGGAGACCGGCGCTCTACCAATTGAGCTACACTCCTATTGAGTTTACTCTAATATTTTTGTTACTACTCCAGCTCCTACTGTTCTACCACCTTCTCTAATTGCAAAATTAAGTTTTTCATCCATAGCAATTGGTGTAATTAATTTTACTGTAAACTTTGCATCATCACCTGGCATTACCATTTCAGTTCCCGATGGCAATTCAACTTCACCTGTTACGTCAGTAGTTCTAAAGTAAAATTGAGGTCTATATTTGGTAAAAAAAGGCGTGTGTCTTCCGCCCTCTTCTTTTTTCAATACATATGCTTGAGCTTCAAATTTAGTATGAGGCTTAATGGATCCTGGTTTACATAGAACTTGTCCTCTTTCAACATCAGTCCTTTCAACACCTCTCAATAGAGCTCCAATATTATCACCGGCTTCACCTGAATCTAACAATTTTCTAAACATTTCTACTCCGGTGCAAACCGATTTTTTGGTTTCTCTGATACCAACTATTTCAATTTCTTCCCCAGTTTTAATTACACCAGACTCTACTCTTCCAGTTACAACAGTTCCTCTTCCAGAAATTGAAAAAACATCCTCAACTGGCATTAGGAAATCTTTGTCTTTAGGTCTGTCCGGTTGAGGAATAAATTCGTCAACAGCCTTCATTAAATCCATAATAGAATTTTTTCCAATTTCATCATCTCTACCCTCAACTGCAGCTAGAGCTGAACCTTTAACTATTGGAGTTTTATCTCCTGGAAATTTATAAGATGTTAATAAATCTTTAATTTCCTCTTCAACCAAGTCTATCATTTCTTTATCATCAACTTGATCGACTTTATTTAAGTAAACAACAATAGCAGGGACACCAACTTGACGTGCAAGAAGAATATGTTCTCTTGTTTGTGGCATCGGACCATCTGCTGCATTTACAACTAAAATTGCACCATCCATTTGTGCAGCCCCAGTTATCATATTTTTAACATAGTCTGCGTGACCTGGACAATCTACGTGAGCGTAATGTCTGTTAGCAGTTTCATATTCTACGTGAGCAGTTGATATAGTTATACCTCTTTCTTTTTCTTCTGGAGCTTTATCAATCTGATCATAAGCAACAAAATTTGCTCCACCACCTTCAGCTAATACTTTTGTTATTGCTGCTGTTAGAGTTGTTTTACCATGATCAACATGTCCGATTGTTCCAATGTTACAATGCGGTTTATTTCTTACAAATTTTTCCTTCGACATTACTTTTTTTCCTCACTTTACATTTATATTATATTTTTTGGAGCGGGTGATGAGAATCGAACTCACGCAACCAGCTTGGAAGGCTAGTGTTCTACCACTGAACTACACCCGCATACCCAAGTGCGCACTCCAATATTGCATAAATTTTATTGAATGGTGGAGGGGGAAGGATTCGAACCTTCGAAGACCGAAGTCAACGGGTTTACAGCCCGCCCCATTTGACCGCTTTGGTACCCCTCCCTAATAGCAGGGGAAGCGTCCCCTTGTTCAATAAAGCTTTAAACAACATGCGTTTTATATATTTTTATTGTACAAATGCAATACGTGAATTTAAGTAAAAATAGTATAAAAACCTATAAAATTCGTAAATTATGATGCAAAAATCATCCTTTTTCATTGCAGGTCGCCATGCAGTAATAGAGGCTTTAAAAAACCAAAAAAGAAGAGTTTTAAAAATTTTCTTAACTGAGGATAGTAAAAAAAATATTCATAAACAAAATCCCAATAAAAACTTATTAAAAGACATAAAAGTTTTTTTTAAAACAAAAAAAGAGCTAGATAAATATTGCAGAAGTGAAGATATTCTTCATCAAGGTTACGTTGCTGAAATAGAACATTTAGAAGTTCCAACATTAAAAGAATTTATTAAAGAAAAAAATGATTTAACATTTGTATGTCTGGATGAAGTAACGGATCCAAGAAATATTGGTTCACTAATAAGAAGTGCAGCGTCATTTAATATTGATGGCCTCATAGTCAAAGATCGACATTTCCCTAGTGAAAGTAAATTATTATATAAATCTGCAAGTGGTTGTGTAGAACACTTAAATATTTTTCAAGTATCAAATATTAACACTACACTAAAGTTTTTAAGAGAAAAAAATTTTTGGGTTTATGGCTTCACAGCAAATAGCGATAAAAATTTTACTGAAGTAAAATGGAGTGGAAATAATATTCTTCTTTTTGGTTCCGAAGGTCATGGTTTAAAAAAACATACTGAAAAATACACAGACTTTTCCGTAAAGATTGACATAAATAAAAATATTGAGAGTTTAAATATATCTAATAGTGCTGCAATTGTTTTTCACTATATAAATCAACAAAAATAATTTCTTGATAATAAATTAAATGATATTAAAAAACCCTACATGCCCTTGTAGCTCAGCTGGTAGAGCAATTGATTTGTAATCAATAGGTCCGCGGTTCGAGTCCGTGCGGGGGCACCACTTCTACTTTAAAGATTTAGATGTAATTTTTTTTTTTGGATCAAAAAAAGGTTTTTCAATAACTTCACATTTAAAATTCTTTTCCTGGATTGAAACTTCAATTTCTAAACCGATTTTAGAATATTCAATGTCAACCATAGCTAAAGCAATATTCTTTTTTAAGCGTGGAGAATAAACAGCTGATGTAATTTTTCCTATAGTATTATTATCAACTGTTAAGGGCCAAAATGTAGTGTTGGGTCCACTTAACTTTTCACATTTAATTTCTAAACCAACTTGTAATCTTTTAATCCCTTCTGCTTTAATTTTTTTAAGTGCATCTTTGCCTATAAAATTAATATCTCTATCTAAGTTAATTAAACGATCTAAACCTAATTCAAATGGATTTGTATTTATATCAGCGTCAGCATGATAAGAGAGCATCCCACCTTCTATTCTTCTTATAGAAGAAGTATGACCTGGTTTAAGTCCAAATTCCTTTCCTGCTAACATAATTTTTTCATATAGTTCATTTCCTTTTGAACCATCTCTTAAAAACAATTCATAACCAAATTCACTTGACCAGCCAGTTCTTGAGACAATTAATGGTATTCCGTCTAAATCTAATTCTCTAAACCAATAATATTTTAAATCTTTTATTCCTTCTCCAAATAATTTAATCATTATTTCAGCAGACTTTGGTCCTTGTAATTGTAATGGCGAAACATCTGGCTCAGTTATTTTCACATCTAATCCAGAGTTAATTGCAACTCCTTGAGCCCATAATAAAATATCACTATCGCCCAAAGATAACCAAAAATGATTTTCTCCCAAGCGTAAAAGAACTGGGTCATTTAGCACTCCACCTTCTGCGTTTGTAATTAAAACATATTTGCATTGTCCAACAGATAATTTTGATAAATCTCTTGGGGTTAATAATTGAATAAATTTAAAAGCATCTGGTCCAGTTATTTCAACTTGTCTTTCAACAGCAACGTCACATAAAATTGCTGTTTCAATCAAATTCCAAAAGTTTTGCTCAGGATCACCGAAATCACGAGGTATATACATATGGTTATAAACAGAAAAACCTGTTGCGCCCCATCTGACTGTTGCATCAAAATATGGAGATTTTCTTATTTGAGTTCCAAACCCAAAGTTTTTGTTACTCATTAATTTGTTTCTTTTCTAATTTGCTCTATTTTAATTTTTTTTTGAAGACTTCTGTTTGAATCGTATAAAAGATTAAATTTAACTTTTTTATTAATCTTAATAGATATTATCTTTGCATTTCTAACTTCGTAATTGTCAGCAACCGCACTTATAGGTCTTTTATTAATATTTAGATTTTTAATTGTAATTTTTGATTTATCGCTCACAATTCTTCCCTTCCATCTTCTAGGTCTGAAAGCACTAATAGGCCTAATAGAAAGTTTTTTAGAGTCTAAGTTTAATATTGGTCCATAAACTGACATATTATATGCAGTGCTTCCTGCAGGTGTTGAAATTAATACACCATCAGAAACTAATTTTTTAATAATTTTTTGCGAACCGTTAGAAATTTCAAGTGATGCAGTTTGTCTACTTTGTCTTAAAATAGAGACTTCATTGATAGCAATAGACTTTTTAGTTTTATTAAACTTATTCTTTACACTCATTTCTAAAGGCGAAATCGAAACTTGTTTTGCTTTAGATAAATTTCTAATGGTATTTTTTGACGAAAACTTATTCATTAAAAAACCATAACTACCAGCATTAATTCCGTAAAAGGGTTTTTTGTATTTATTATACTTTTTCAATGACGAGAGCATAAAACCATCACCTCCAACAACAATTATTAGATTGCATTTACCTAATGATATATTTTTGATTTTATGATCTAGAAAATTTTTAATTTTTTTTGATGTTTTTGTATGATCAAAAAGTATGTGTGGCTTTAACATTTAGTGGTGCCCTCGGCCAGACTCGAACTGGCACTCCATAAATGGCAAGGATTTTAAGTCCTTTGTGTCTACCAATTTCACCACGAGGGCATGAGTTATTTTCATGAGTGTTTATGCCAATATTTATAATTGAACAAGACCTATAAGTAAATTTTTTTTATTTTATCTCTCTGTGTACGAGGCATGTACGAGAAGTCCTATATTATCCTATTTAAAATCCTTTTTTGGTTCATTGAATTATTAAGTCTCTTAATTATTAGTTGTAAGCCTTTGTATTCAACCAATTTACAAATTTATTTGTATCAATATTAACTTTTACTGTGTCTATAAAATTCATTTTTTTAGACCATTTCACTTTTTCTAAAGTAATTCTATCACCAGAATTAAATTCAAAATTTATTTGTGTTACTTTACTTTTTCCAGTTTTGTCTTGTTGTGCTGAATATTCCCCCCTGTCATTTACATAAGTAGATTTTTCAAAGGAATTTTTTAAGTCTGGTAATATTTTACGCCAATAATTTTCACAAATTGTAAAAGATTTTACACAAGTAATTACTCCAGATATTGAATAAATTTTATATTTCTTATCATTTGTAAGATAAATCACTTGTATCCCATCATATGTATCAGAGTCATCGACTGGAAATAATTCAAATGTCGAAAATTCATTATTATCATAATAAATAGGTTTATTGCTTTCAATTACACTCTCAGAATAAAAATTTAACAAACTATCACCAATACTCATTCCTTCTATTTGAAAATCTCTTATATCATCAGCATTAGTCCAAGATTGAAGGTTAAAGATTAAAATTATTATTGATAAAAATATTCTCATATTTAACACTTTTTTAATATTTTCTTTGATCGAACCATTCAACTATCTCGTTTGTAATAAGAGCTACATTAAGGCCTTCGGTCCATTTATTTTTTTTTCTTAATTCTTCATTCCAATCACTGCACCCTACAGTAATTACGTCTCCCGAATTAAAAGTAAACCTAATTTGAATTCTAAAGCTTTCGCCTGACTTATCTAAGGCATTTTTAAGTTCATGCTCATTTTTTTCATAATTAATGAATAATTTTTCTATTTTGTTTGCAATTTTATTTCTTTGATTAATACATTTATCAAATTGATTATTAAATGTTTTCATTCCTCTTAAAAAATAAATTTTATAATTTGGATCTTTTTCTTTTATCATAAAAGATATTTTGTCATAATTTGAGCTATCATCGAGATCAAATATATATACTTCTCTAAATTTTAATGGTTCTTTTAAATAAATATAATGATCTTTCGTAAACTCAATCTCATCTAGTATTTGATTTTTGGATAAATATTGTAAAGCACTATCTCCAATACTCATTCCTTCTATCTGAAACTCTCCAATATCATCAGCCTTAGTCCATGATTGAAGACTAAAGGTTAAAACTTGAACCAGGAATAGATATGCCAGTAAGCGTTTCATATAGTTTATATTATCTCTTTACGTACGAGGTGTGTACGAGAATTTGATCATTTTTATCTATTGATTTTACTATTTAATTTAAAGTGTAATTAATTTTATAAGACTTTAAAGGATAATTAGACTGCACTGGACTAGCTCAGACTCACTTTAACTTTACCCCTCGTCTTTTAAGTCCTTTGTGTCTACCAATTTCACCACGAGGGCATGAGTTATTTTCATGAGTGTTTATGCCAATATTTATAATTGAACAAGAGGAATAAGTAAATTTTTTTTATTTTATCTCTCTAACGTCTAGTCTACGTCTAGTTGTCCTATAAAATCCTATTTTAATTTTAGCTAATTATTATTTAACATTGGCTTGTAAATAATTTAAAATGGAATCTGTCCCACCTAAAACGCTCTCAAACAATTCAATAGCCTCAACGTCGTCTGTTTCTTTAAAGTAATCATAGTGACACTGTTGGTTTTTTGCAATTTTCTCATTTTTAGTCATACTTATGAAGCTCATCCAGCCCCATTGATTTAACAATCTAGAACCACATTTACTTTGAATATTTTCGCTGTGTCTAAAGAAAGGTATAATAGCATCTTCTCCTGGTTCTTCTCCAATATTAATCACTAAAATTTGATCATCAGTATCAAGTTTTCTCTTATAAACTAAAGCTTCTTCAAGTTTAACTTTCTTATCAACTTCATTTATTAAATTTCCTTTAATAATTGATTTATATAATTGATCTTCTTTTTGCCTTTTTGGTTTAATTGGATTTGTATTAGATGAGAAGTTTACATTATTTGATTTAAGTTTAAATATTCCATTTTCATAATTAAATATTGTAAAAATATCTTTCATTGGTTCTGCAATTTCCTCGGTTATTTTCGCTTTAGCTATTTTTTTTATATCATTTGGTAAAGTTCTTAAATTTTCATTATCTTTTAAATATTTTAATATAGAATTTGTCCCAGCTAAAATAGCTTCAAATAATTCCAAAGACTCAGCATCATTAGACTCAGAAAAATAATTATGAATACATTGTTGGTTTTCTGCAAAATTTACATTATTAGTTTCACTTACAAAATTCATCCAACCGCCCTCAATGAAATTTAACTCCATAAATAACATGCCACATTTATTTATAATATTTTCACGGTGTCTAAACAAAGGCATGATTGTATCTTCATCTGCCTTCCTTCCTATATAAACAGCTAAAATTTGATCCTTCATTTCATCTGTTAATTTATCCTGGTAAACCAATGCTCCATCAAATTTAATATTTTTATCATCTTCAGATATCAAATTTCCTTTGATAAATGCTTTATATAATTCATGATCTTTTTGTTTATTTGGCTTAATAGGATTTGTGTTTGATGCAAATTTTACATCATTTGATTTAAGCTTAAATATTCCTCCAACATTATTATTAAAAATTTTAAATTCTGAATATCTAAATTTTTTTTCATAATCAGTTGGTTTTTCAGATAGTTTTTTTGTCCAGAGATTGCTCCCCTCTGACATTATATTTGCATTGAATATCTCAATTGGTTGGATATGATAATATGCGCCATGAAACGGAAATACTTTAACTTCATGAGGTGAAAATTTACCTTCAAACCACTCCGGATGTTTTTCTGTCACAAATCTCATTGACCAATTAATATAAAATTGTTTATCTGGGATTCTTCCTATTTTCAAATCATGCTGGTAATTTTCAAGACCACCTCGTTCATAAATAACGTGTTCCATATGTGTTTTAAAAGGTTTTGTTCCACATGATGCTGCGCCAACTCCTTTTTTTGCTATATGTTTTATTAAAGTAATATCATCATATATTTTGAAAAGTTGCTCGTACGCTTCAGCTAAAGTTTTTCCATGTCTTGTTTTATAATCAAGAAGATTAAATTTTGCTAAATTCAATAACTCCACATTAGTAGAAAATAATTGGCTTGTAGAGTATGAATATCCAATTGCTTTACAACCTTTTGCTGCTGTTGGAATAAAATATCCTTCGTCACCAATCATGCTTAAAACATAGTCTAAATCCCACAACCCTTTAGACCAAAGTTCTTTATCTTGCATAACTATAGCCAACGCTAATTCAGCTGAAGCAAATCTCAATCTTACAGTTCCACAATTATTAACTTTATATTTTTTTCTATTCAGCTTCATAGGATTTTTAATTGGACAAAGTTTTGTTCTACTACGATTGCCATCTCTATCAAGTCGTTCAATCATTGCTTTATCTTTAAAATAATTTTGGATAGTTTTATGCTGATCTTCTGTAAAATTGAATTGATCATAATTAACTGCATAAAATGTTACTAGTGGAGAAAGAACACCCCATAATTGATAATCTCTTGGATTAAAATTATCCTTACCTGAATTTTTATAGACCCAATTATCTTTTTCGGCGGTTGCAATATTTAATATTATTTCACCATGCAAATCTATTCCTCCCTCAAAATCTATTGTGGCATAACTCATTAAAGCTCTTTGACATCTTTTGAAAATTTCTTCTTCAATTGTAGGAGTACTTGGAACTTTAAATTCACTAATTACTTTTGTGCACAATTCTTTGGTTAAAATTTTTCCACCTATATCTTCTTTCCAAAGATACTTTTGACTATGCCAATTATTGGCCTGTATATTTGTTCTATAAAATTTATATCTTTTATAATCTTTTATAATTCTATCTGTTTTGGGAAGTGGAACCTTTAGAAGCTCACTTGATTTAACATGATCATCCATCATTTCTTTTGCTTCATCTGAATAAATTTGTTCTGCTAATATTGGATTTGTAAAAGTAAAAATTGAAAATAATAAAAATATTAAAAATTTTTTCATAGATATATTAATTATAATATTCTATCTATCTAACGTCTAGTTTACGTCTAGTTTAAGAAAATTTATTATACATATTTTCAAATAATAATAGGTTAAGGTTTTATTAAAATGTAGGATTTGATGGGATTTAAGACTGTATGAGACTGTGTGAGACTATAAAATATCTCAACCCTATGTTTTTTAAGTCCTTTGTGTCTACCAATTTCACCACGAGGGCATGAGTTATTTTCATGAGTATTTATGTTAATATTTACTTTAATGAAACAAAAAAAACAAATTATAATTTTCACCGATCTTGATGGATCTCTTTTAGATAAAGACACATTTGAATTTGATGAAATTGAAGACTACTTTAGAGAATTAATTTCAAAAGGTATAAAAATAATTCCAAACTCTAGTAAAACAGAAGCTGAATTATTAGATTTTAATGAACAGAATAATTTAGATTTAAGTTTTATTACGGAGAATGGATCATCTATTCATGGATTAAATAAAATTCACCAAAATTTACCTGACAAAATAATAATAAGTAGAACAAAAGATGAAATACAAAATATATATGAGTCAAATATCAGCCTAGATTTTAAAAATAAAATTACTCACATTTTAGAATTAGAAATAGAAGTACAGCAAAAAATCTTAGGGCTTCCATTAGATAAAATTAAGCCAGCAATTAAGAGAAAGCATTCGATACCAATTAAATTTAATGGAACTAAAATTGAAAAAAATGAATTTGCAAAAATTTTAAAAAACTCTGGATTAACTATTCAGACTGGTGGGAGAATAATGAATGTTTGTGACGATGTTGATAAATCAAGAGCAATGTCCAAAGTTCTTCAATTAATAAGAAAAGAATTGACTGATGAAATCATAACAATTGGTGTTGGTGATAATGAAAATGATATAGAAATGATAAAACAAACTGATTATCCATGTTTGGTTAAAAATGAAAATTTTGATAGTTCGTTGATAAATATAGATAATTTGATCAAATCTGATGAGCCATCTCCTAAGGGATGGTCTGATGTGATCAAAACGGCTCTACAAAAAATATAAGTTAATTATAAATTCCAGTCATGAGTGATTTTTATCAGGATGGAACTATATCTACCCTTCATGACTTTGGAACTAAATCTACCAAGGATTTAGAGAAAGAATTATTAAAATTTTCCAAAGAAAGAAAGATGGAACTAATCTTACCATGTCTTTATTCCGAATTAAAAGGAGATGCATTACCTAAAATTGTAAATGAGATAAGTAAAACAAATTATTTAAATCACATAATCATAGGCTTAGATAAGGCAACTGAGGTTGAAGCGAGAAAAGCTTGGACTTTCTTTGAAAAATTAGAAACACCTTTTACAATTCTTTGGAATGACGGGCCTAACCTTAAAAAATTGGACAAAGAATTAAAAAAATTAGGACTTGCTCCAAATGAGTACGGAAAAGGTAGAAATGTTTGGTATTGTATTGGAATGTCTATTGCAAGAGATAGTGCAAGGTCTGTAGCACTACATGATTGTGATATCAAAACATATGATAGGAGAATGTTGGCTAAATTGTTCTACCCTGTTGTAAATCCGTTATTTAATTTTGAATTTTGTAAAGGATATTATCCAAGAGTTGCAGATAATAAAATGAATGGAAGGGTTGCAAGATTACTAGTTTTTCCACTCTTAAATGCATTAGAAAAAACGATAGGAAATAGCGATTACTTAAACTTTATGAAATCTTTTAAATATCCTTTAGCTGGAGAATTTTCATTTCGTAGAAATATTTTACCAGAATTAAGAATTTCATCTGATTGGGGAATTGAGATTGGAATTTTATCTGAAATGCAAAGAAATTTTTCTCCACAAAATATTTGTCAGGTAGATTTAGCTGATACATACGATCACAAACATCAAAATTTATCTATTAACAATGAAAAACAAGGACTATCAAGAATGTCCATTGATATAATTAAAACTTTTATAAAAAAATTAGCAACTCAAGGTCACTCGTTTAGTAAAGAGCAATTTAGATCTTTAAAAGCAACATATTATAGAGCAGCTTTAGATTTAATAGACGCTTATAGAAACGATGCTCAAATGAATGGTTTAAAATTTGACTCACATACAGAAGAAAAAGCAGTTGAATTATTTGCTGCAAATATCATGAAAGCTGGTGAAGCCTTCTATCAAAATCCTATGGATACTCCTTTTATTCCTACATGGAGTAGAGTTAAAAGTGCAATCCCAGATTTTTTAATAAGATTAGAAAAAGCAGTAAATGAAGACAATATGCGCTACATTTAATTTAAACTAAAATTAACACTAAAAAAATCATCTGAATAAAGTTAATGACCACAGATACAAAATGAGAGTACTTAAATTTTTTATCTTGCTTTTCATCCCTATATTTATTGATTAAAGGCATTAATAAATAGTTAGAGGTGGCAAATAGAAGAGTAACTACTAAAATTAAATAAAAATCTATTCCAAAATTACTCAAGACTAAAAATAATATTAAAACGATAAAGCTAATCCCTAAATTTACGTTGTAATAAAAAGGGAAAATTCTCCTTATAAATTTTCGAGCATTTTCCTCATCTAAAGTAGTAAAAACAACAGGAGCTATCACAAAAGAAAAGAACAGCATTATGCCTAAAATCATCGCTGTTAGATAAATGCTGACTTGTTCAAACATAATTTAGTTTTCTATTGAGTTTTCTTCCTTCATTAATATTGGTCTGCCATCATGAGCAGTATTTAGAGGTATAATTTTTCCTTTATACTTAGCGCATAATGTAGGGGCACTTCTTACTTCGTCCCCTAACCTTACTTCTAGATCAACTATGACTAATTTAGCATCATCTAATTCTTTTAATATTTTCATTTATCTCCTTTGTTTTTGATTATTTAGTGGCAAGCCTGATTATGTTTTTTTAATCTCCAATAATTGTATGGCCAAGGGGTAACAAATCCAACAGCCAACATTATTGGTACTACCCACCAAGTGAGCATTGCACCACCTGTTAATACATAATCTGTAATATTCATAGCAACTTCCATACTAATCATTGAAATAAAACTCATGCCTAAGGCAGTTTTTAAAGCTTTTTGAAATGCGAAGTTTTGCTTCATTAAAATAAATGTCTCTAAAATTATACTTGTAATTAAACCATTAATTATGGCTAAAATCATAATACTTAAAACCGGAAAAGGAATTTTGGTTATTTGAAAAAATAATATAGTACCAAAATCACCAATAGCACAACCTAGCAAACACCAAGCTGTGTTTTTGGCGCTTCTTTTCCAAGTGTGTTTACATTTCCAATTAAAACTTATTGCTTCTGCACTCATATTATTTGCTCATACTTATTTGATATTCATATATATCGTCTTTCCAATAAGATTTAATGTAGGATAATATATTATCAATACCTGCGTCATCTATTTTATCACCAAAACCAACCATTTTACCTTCATAGTTATTCATTAATTTGGCAAAACCAAGTTTTATTATTTTATGAAGCAATTCATCATTATGGTGCCATGTATGACCTGTTCCATTTAATGGTGGTGCTTTTCTATGACCATCCTTATCAAC
This sequence comes from uncultured Pelagibacteraceae bacterium, assembly GCA_902562645.1. GTDB lineage: Bacteria > Pseudomonadota > Alphaproteobacteria > Pelagibacterales > Pelagibacteraceae > Pelagibacter. Next base: position 17,560 of record CACETY010000009.1, on the reverse strand, counting down.
ACCCTTCCAATCAACTGCTCCTGTTAAATTAACCATGTGGCATGAAGCACAATGTTGTTCATAAAGAACTTTTCCTTTTAATATATTCGCTTCAGAGTCCCTTGTGATTGGAAAATGATTATGAGCATTTGAAATTTCAGTTAAAAACAAAGTAAATAGAAAAGTTATAATTAATTTAAGTCTCACATTATAATTTAACAAATATAAGCTAAATTTAAGATGTATAAAATTGACGTATCCTAAAGAATGTATTTATCACCAAGATACATAGCAAAAGCGATTGCAGCTCCTAATAAAATATATTTCATATACTGAAACTATACATAAAATGATCTGTGTTTAAAATGTGATTATTATTCATATTCATAACGAAATTAGAACCTAATTATAACAAATCAATATATTAGAAATAGAATCGTGAGATTATCATTATTCTTTTTTCTTCATTTAGTTGCTTTCGTGATCCTCTTAATTGTCCATCCACATGCTCGAGCTCAGAGTGTTGGGTGGACAAATATTGAGATCGATAAAGATCGTGCAGTTTTAATTCAAGAGTGTTCGAAATGTTTGTAGGAATGGAGTTTATTATTATATTTGGTCTTTTAGGTCTAATAATCTAATTAAAAGTTATTAAAATCTTATCAGGATCTCCAGATAACATAGGCTCTTGCTGTCTGTTATTAATAAAAGCCTCATCGGAAACATTTTCTTTTAAATATGAAATAAGTTCACCATTTGATATTTTTTTATCTTCATTTGCATCAGCTTTGCCTTCCATTCCTTTCATCAAATAATAAGAAAAAATTCCATGTTTCGCTTCCTCAATACTTCCAGATGTTTGATCATAATTAGATGCTGTAAAAATTGTAAAATTTATTGGCTTTTCTTGTTCACTTTCTAGAAGTCTTATAGGTCTCAACCCCGCTACTAACATTCTTTCATCTCTAGACTGACCGCTATAACAAGTATCAAAAAACATTGTAACTGAATTTGGTTCAACCTTGTTTATAAATTCAAACATTTCTAATCTTGATATGGCTGTATACTCTAATAAAGCTGCATCACCATCTTGAGGAAGAATATATAAATTTTTTCCATCATCCGAGGCTAAACCATGGCCTGCAAAGAAAACATAAATATCTTTCCCTTTTCCTCTTGCTGCTTGTGGCAACCATAAGGATAAAGCCTTTAAAGTCTCTGCTCTTGTTGCATCTTCATCAATTAAAACCTTTATATTTTCATTTGGAATACCTAGTGCTTTATTAGCATAAGCTCTAAAAGCATTTGCGTCTCTATTTGCATATGGTGCATCTATGTTTTCAAGAGATCTATATTTTTCAATACCAATAATTATTGCAATTTTATTTCTATCCTTTTTTACCTTTATTTTACTTGGATTTGGAATTTCATATATTTTTTTATCTGCTAATTCTTTAAATTTAACTTTAATATTTATTGTTTTCTCTGATTTATTCTTCCACTGATCTATAGCAACTAATTTAATTTCCTCTCCTGCATCTGGGTCGACAATAAATCCTTCTATTTGGAAGGATCCTTTTTTAAGTTTTAGTGGTCTGCCGTTTGCTTCTATATAAAGTTTGCTTTTGTCTTTAACTTTTCCTTTCAAGTTATAAGTCTGACTATCCACAGTAATATTTTCTGCAATTTCTATTATAGGTGCATCATTATCAATATCTTTTGTCTTAGGTTTAAACTCCTCTTGCTTGGGTTCTTCTACTTTTTTGGCGATTTGGGTTTTTATGTCTTTGTAATAAAATTTTCCATTATCATAAAATACTTTTGAATGACCTAAATCTTCAGAGCATTTAGAATTCCTTGAATTAACAAGTTTTGTCCTTGTGTTAAAACAGATATTTTCTTTTGCATAGGGTCCTGGATCATTTAAATATTCCCTATAAGTTATTTGAACTCCACCATCCCTATTACAGTGTTTTGTCAGGTATTTGGTAAGTACGGGATATAAAATATCATAATTGTCAGATTTTTTTTTACAAAAACTAATATCAATCTCTGCCTTATGCTTTTGGCTTGGTTCAGCTTTAACTGTATAAATTTTTATATTATCACAATTAGTAATACCTTTTTCATTCGTATTTAAAATTTTTGACTTAGCTTTTTCACATTCAGATTTAGTTAAATAACCCTCGCTAAACATATTTTCGATTTCAGTGATTTTATCGAATTTATTATTTTTTTTAGTTATCCATGTGTTTGATGATTGCGTTTTGATTTTATTTGCTTCAGCTTCTCTTTTCTTAGTTTCACGAAAAGTTAATTTTCCATAATCTGAGCATTTAAGCTCGAATTCTTCAGGATGATAAACTCGCATTTTATTTTTGTCAGCGTTTGTACAATAAACATCTTTGGAAACCTTTTGACCTCGCCATGTATAGGTGCCATTCCAAGTACTTTTAGTGTTAGTTACTTTTTTAGGAGATTTTGAAACAAGTCCTTTAGGTACATATTTTTCATCAATTATTTTTTTGAATTTTTCATACTCATACTTTGAAACTTTTTTAAATTTTTTCGGACATTTCCAATATGTGCTAGAATAAAAAGGCCATTTACCATCATCACCTTTTTTTTTAATACAGTAATGACTTTCGTAGTAAGAATGAGAAGCTTCTGCGTTTGAATTTAAAAATATTCCACAACTAAAGATTATTAAAAGAAGCACAAATAAGCGTTTCATATGACTAATTATACTACGAAAATGTATTAATTATAAGTGATTAAGACCTTGTTTCGATCACCCAATAATGATGGATTTTGTTGTCTACCAAGTTCCGCAGCTTTCATTGCGACTTGTTCATTCATATAATCAAGAAGCTCACCGTTAGTAATTTTTTTGTCACTATTTTGGTCAGCTTTACCTTCTAAGCCTTTCATTAGATAATAACTAAAGATCCCATGCTTAGCTTCTTTTAAACCTGATGACATCTGTGAAATTTGTGAAGCAGAAAATACTGTAAAGTTTGATGGCATATCCCCTTCTGATTCATCAGTTAAAAGTCTTAGAGGACGAGCTGATGCGAGTAAGGTTTTTTCATCTCTTGATATACCACTGTAACAAGTGTCCATAAACATAACTACTTTTTTTGGTTTAAGTTTAATTATATCTTCATAAAGTTTTGATCTGGAAATAGCTGTATCCTCTAATAAATCAGTATCAGTATCGTGTGGAAGAATATAAAGTTCTTTACCATCATTTGAAGCTAGCCCATGACCTGCAAAAAAGATTATTAATTCTGTATTTCTATTAACTTTAGCTGGGAGCCATTTTTTAACGACTTTTAGTATTGCTTTTTCACTAGCATCTTCGTCCATTAATAATTTTGTATTTGATGTTGAAACACCAAAAGCTTTTCTTGCATATTCATAGAAAAATTTAGCATCCATATTTGCATAGCTAGCAACTGGAGAATCCTCATATTTCTCAATACCAACAATTAATGCTACTCTATTGTTATTTGCTTTAGTCTTTATCATTGATGGATTTAAAGGTTCTAGCTTTTCAGCTATTTCTGTATCTTTTGAATCAACAATAATCTTAACGGTTTTTGGTTTTGATTTATTTCCATATTTATCAATCGCAACTAATTTTACAGTCTCACCCAATGGATTAAATCTTTTAATTGCAAATTTTCCATCCTTAACTTTAATTTCTTTTCCTCCAACTATTTTAACGTATATTGTATCAGAGCTATCAGTCGCTGAACCTTTTATAAAATAAAAACTATCATTTACTGTAATAGTACTTGCTATTTTAATAACAGGCGGTTCATTATCTTCTCCAACAGTTGAAGGCTTATATTCCTTCTGTTTATTTTGATTTTTAGCAATTAACGTTTGATTATTTTTATAAAAATTATTTACAAAATTAACTGTAGTATATTTCGAAGTAGAGAAATAAGCAGTAATTACATCTCCACTATCTGTTAATGCTTGACCAACCCCAGGGCTTTTAGAGGTTTGTTGAACCCATGTGCCTTCAAGATAAAAAGATGGTCTACAATTAAAGCTAAAATCTCCTCTAAATGGAGAATAATTTGTTATTTGTTTTGAGACTATTGGGCAAGAGTATCCATTTGATGAATATACAACACCAATTTGTGATTTACCTTTTTTTACAGTTGATCCAAAAAATTTTTCGCCATCTGTTGAATAAGCAAAAACATAATAATCACCTTGCATTTCATTTTTGAGTTTGTTGATTATTTCATCCTGTGTGTAGGACTTATCATTTTCAACAAAAACTTTTTCCTTTGCTTCATATTCATTAATTATATTTAAGAAGTAGCTATACATGCTATGATTTGGATGAATCATTTCATCATTTGAACGGCTACAATTTCCTGGTTCATGCCAAAAAGCAGTTGCGCCTCTTGAGCAAATAATTCTTTTTTTATCTTTAGTTTTCTTTGTTATATAACTGGAGCTTCCAGTGCTCGACTTGCATTTTAATTTATATTCTTCTTTATAATATTTATGCATGTTGTTTTGTTTGGCTTTTTTGCAATAATATTCTTTGGAAACAGTCTGTCCATTCCACTCATAAATTCCATTCCATTGTGTATCGTTATCTGTTGAGGCTGAGTAAACTTTAATATTGTCACAATTAGTTTTAGCTTTATCTTTTGTTTTAAGGATTTTGGACTTAGCTTGCTCACATTCAAGTTTACTTAAATAGCCTTCGCTATACATATTTTCAATTTCTGTAATTTTTTCATATTTGTTTGATTTTTTAGTTATCCATTCAGCAGATGAGAATGTTTGGAATAATAAAAAGAATATAATATTTAAATATATAAATAACTTATTCACTTAAAATCTGTTTTTTCTTAGTTTCAAATTGTTTTTTTGAAATCTTACCAGATTTATAATCTTCAATCAAACGTCCCAAATCAGAGACTACTGATTTATTTGCATCTCCAGACGGTATTTCTTCAACTTTTCCATTTTGCTCAATCGAAATAGTCTTTTTAGGTTCTTTATTTTCACCTGTCACAAATTTTACTGCTTTAGTGTAATTACTAAAAGTTTTTTCTAACGTTCCATTTCCTTCTTTACAAAGAATCCAACCACAAGTTACAGGCTGATAAACATTTTTAAATACGTAATAGATGTCTTTATTTTTTTTATCTGGAGCCAGTATTTCTTTTCTTTGATCTTTAAAATACTCTCTATAAGCAGTTGGTACAGTTATTTGATCCCAAAATGATCTATATGAAAGCTCAAAATTAACGTCTAATTTTGTCATTCCAGGTTTTATTACGTTTTTTTCAACAAGTTTACTTCCAGTTGAACATGCATTTAGTAAAAAGAAAACAAAAAATATTGAGAAAAATTTTCTCATAAAATTATTTTAATTAAGTAATTTATTTTTGGCTGCAATAAATTCTGCCTCTGTAATTGAACCATTATTAAATAAATCAGTTAACTCTTTTAATTGGTCGACAATACTTTTATCATTTAAGCTTAATTCAACATTAGAGTCATTGTTTTCAACTTTTGTATTTTTTTTGTTTTTATAAAACCCTAACTTTGTTAATTTGGCCCTAATCTCACTATCAGTCATTTTACTGTTGAATTTTGCTTTTTTTCCTTTTGGATTAATGCCATTGTCCCACCTTACATATCTACCTCTTGCAAATCTTGAACATTCTTTTCCAGTTGCTTGCAAACAGGCTTTTTTATCTGCCGATGTACTAGAAGCTGCGCAGCTTGTATAAGGACAATACCACCAAAAAGTACGGCTACCATCATTAGTAATATAAAATACTAATGGCTTATTAATAAGTGTTTTTCCACTTTTAGTAGCATCACCTTGTATATATCTAGTGAATTCATTAACCGCATGTTCAGATAATTGAAGCTCACCTCTACCATCTCCAGAATATGCTTTTGTAGAAATTATTAAAAAGAAACTCAATAAAAGTAGAATTTTTTTCATTCTTTAACCTATCATTTTCTAAAATTTGGATCAATATTTCGAATAGGTTGTATAATTAATATGCAACTGTATACCAATCATAAATGTCTTTATCACTTAATATTACTCTAAATTCACTATTATATTTTTCACTCATATCGTAACATGCGCTAACTACAGTACCATTTTCAATAGTAAATGAAGTCTGAGTTACTATACTTTCTCCACTTTTATCAGATGGATGCTTCATTTCAGCTTCATTAATTTTTGAATTATTAAATAATTTTCTTAACACACCATCAATTTCTTTTTTTAAAAGATAACAATCTTTTGGATTTTTGTTGAAATTTTTATGACCACCTACTGCATGAACTTTGTATTTACTATCATTTATTTTAAAATGGAGTTGTAAATAATCATATTTTTCTGATTCTATTTCAAATAAAACAGGATAAAATTTATTGTCATTATACCAATTTCTTTTATTAGAAATTAATTTTTTTTCAGAGAAGAATTTTAAAGCATTATCACCAATACTTATCCCCTCTATCTGAAAGTCTCTTATATCATCAGCCTTTGTCCAGGATTGAGAGCTGAAAGTTAGAAAAAGTAATAATATAAATATTCTCATAATTAATTTAATTATAAGCTTCATTAGCCATGAAATAAGAAAATTCTTCACTAAAAATTGAAACAACTAACTGATCATCGAGATTATGTTTATTAAACATTTTTTTTGACCAATCATAACACTCAGCTCTTACTTCGTCTCCACTATCCATATCGAATATATATTGATGAATTAAACTTTTGCCAGATTTATCATATTCATGTTTTTTAGTTCTTTTGGTAATTGATGAATCTGGAAAAATCTTAACTATTTCATCTGAAATTGATTTCATCTGTTGTAAACATTTGTCAATATTTTCTGTGTAATAATTGATACCTGAAATCGAAAAAATAATATATTTTTTATCCCTTCGTTTAACGTTTATTTGAATACTGTCATAAATATTAAACTTGGGATATTCAGCAAAAGTAATTGCGTAAAATTTATTACTACCAGGATATTTTATTCTGTATTTTTTTTCTTTTCTTATTTCTTTTTTTGTAAAATACTCTAATGCACTATCCCCAATGCTTATCCCTTCTATTTCAAAGTCACTAATATCATCTGCCTTAGTCCAGGATTGAAAACTTAAGATTAAAATTATAAACGAAAACAACAATCTCATTATTTATTTATAAGCTTCATTATCTATAAAATACAAAACATTTTTTGGGTTTATGCCTACATTAAGTTCATCAGTCCATTTGTTGTTAATAACAAGTTTATTATTAGTATCCCAATCGGAACACCAAACTCTAACGCTACCTTCACTAAATACAAAATCTGTGAGATGAGCTTTTGATTTACCATAAGCATTATTATATCGATTTATATAATTTCTTTTTTTAGCTTTTGGTAAAATATATTCTATCTCATTTACTACTCCTTTTTTTTTTTCTAAACATTCCTTAATAGGCATTTTCAATCTCCCTTTAACAGATTGAATTATAAATTTTGGATCATTATTTAAAATATGAAAATCATACTCCTCATAATTACTTTTTTTATTAGGGTATAATAGTATTACTTTCATTTTCTTTGATTTTGGATAAAAAGTTGCATTTCTTAAAGCTTCTTTAATTTCACTTTTATTGAAATGTTTTAATAAACTTTCACCTGGGGTCATACCATCTATTTGAAAGTCTTTAATATCATTTGCCTTGGTAAAGAAATTAAGATTAATAAATATAAATAATATGTATATTAATATTTTATATTTATTTAAAATTTTTTTATTAATTATAACCATCAATAAACCAATTTAAAATTTCTGTTGTCATTGCTGCTACATTGAGATGATCTTCAAAATTGTATTTTTTTTTAATCTCGTCACTCCAAAAAGTACACTCAATTCTAATATGATCTTTATCATTATGATTTTTAAGTAAAATAGCAGATTGACTCTGTAATGATTTGCCAGATTTATCAAAAGTATGTTTAGCATTTTCATAAGAGACTAATTTTTTATTAGGAAACATTTTAGTTATGCTGTCCTCTATTTCTTTTTTCTTTGACAAGCATTTTTGACCTTTTGCTCTTAACTGACCAGTAACTGTTCTTATTGTATAACTTTTATCTTTTCTTTTTAGATATATATCAACATTGTCATACAGATTAAGGTTTTTAAAATAAGCTACAACATAATATCTTTTTCCATCTACATAATTCCTTTTGTTAGAATTAATTTCTGTCTCACTCATATAATCCAATAAACTATCTCCAACACTCATTCCCTCTATTTGAAATTCTGATATATCATCAGCTTTCGTCCAGGATTGAAGACTAAATATTACTAAGATTGTTAATATTAATTTAAATTTATTATTTTTAATAAGCTTCATTCAATAAAAATTTTCCATATTCAATAGTTTTGATTGCAATATTTAAGTGGTCAAGGCCACCATGGATTTTTGAAAAATCTGTGCAACCAATCTGAATTTCATCCTCATTTTTGCTTATCAAAACATAATCTGTCATAGAACTCTTTCCAGATTTATCAGAGTTATGTTTATATGTAAGTTTTCCTTCATCTTGGAAATTTGGAAAAATTTGTTTAACATCTTTATAAATATTATCTATTTCATCATAGCAATTTTTTATATTCTCTTTATATAAAATAATACCGCTCAAGCTAGTAATATTTTTTGTTTTATCGTTTGTTAAAAAAGTAAACTGAACTACATCATATAAATTTAGATTTTTTTTTATTTCAACTATCGTATATCTATCATTTTTAAAATATTGCTTAGTTCCTTTTAAAATTTCTATTTTACTGTAAAAATCCAAGGCACTATCTCCAATACTCATTCCTTCAATCTCAAAGTCCCTGATATCATCAGCCTTGGAAAAGGATTGAAGGTTAAAGATTAAAATTATTATTGATAAAAATATTCTCATCTAAATTAATATTTTAATAGGCTTCTTCGTTTAGCCATTTACGGTGTTCGTCTGGTAAAATACTGACGGTTAATGAGTCAGGTATTGCAATATTTTCGGCCCAATCTGTGCAACGTAAATTAATTTGTCCAAAAGATAATATTATATTTGTTTCTTTAACTGTAGATTTCCCTGTTTTGTCGTAATCATGTGGTTCAACTTCTTTCTCTTCAATTCTCTCGTAATCAAAAGATAATTTTAAATCATTAAGAATTTCTTTTTGTTTAGCGTGACACGCCTTCATATTATTTTTAAAAGGTGATCTTAATTTTCCTCCAATAGTAATAATATCATAGGTATCTGGGTCTATTGTGAACTGTACTGCTTCAAAAGTTTTAAAATTTCCTTTATTGGCGAAACTTATTCCAGCATATTTTTTACTTTTTGGATAAAAAAATAAATTATATGATTTTATCTCATCCACCGACACACCGATAGTTTCAGCGTGTTTAATTAAGTTTTCTCCAATTGACATTCCCTCTATTTGAAAATCATTTAAATCATCAGCCTTGGTCCATGATTGAAAAATAAATATTATTATAAATATTGATAGAATAGTCCTCATTGCAAGTTTACTTATAAGCTTTATTTTTTTGCCATTCGACATATTGCTTCGATGCCATTGCAATAATTAGTTTATCTGTCCAGCCTTTTTTTTTTGTCATTTCGTCTGACCAATTATAACATGCTACATGTATCAACGAACCGTTGCTCAATAAGTAATTTATTGATCTAACTTTACTTTCTTTAGATTTATCTGATCGATGATTATATTCACCTTTATCATCTTTACTTGCTGAATTAAAAAGACTTTCAATTTGTGATGTAATTTTTACAATTTCATTTTTACATTCTTTATAATTCATTTTAGATCTTCCAGAAATTTCATGAATTTTGTAATTATTATCATTTATAAGATATGCTGCTGTTATAAATTCATAATTTGACAAATTTTTATTACTATAGAATTGATAAAATGTTGTTTTATCTTTCCACGGTGTATCTTTTATTTCATCAATTTCCTCTTTTGCAAAATAATCTAAAAGGCTTTCCCCCACACTCATTCCTTCGATCTCAAAGTCTTCAATATCATCGGCCTTAGTTAAAGATTGAAAACTAATGATTAAAAGAATTACTAATATAAATATCCTCATAGGCAATACTTTCTCATTGTGCCATTAGTGTGTCAAGATTTCTTCAAAATTGAAATTAAAATTTATAACTCAAATGATCATAACACTTAGGGACTATGAATGTCTTACTTTAGTTACTCAAGTTAACGTTATCGTCTACAAATTTATTAAATTCTTTTGAATTAGCTATTACTCTTAAGCTGTCAACCCAACCCTTTTCATCCTCGATTTGCTTAGATCTATCAACACATATTACTCTTATAACTCCACCATTTAAAAATGATGTATTTAAATAAAAATCTGTTGTTATTTCTTTACTTTTTGAGTCGCTCCACATGGGTTTTCTTTACCATAAGTAACCTTTAGTCCATAGAAAGCTTCCATAATCTCTTTTTCAATTTTTTTTTTTTTTGTTTTTACATGCACTAAACTTAATTGGGAGAATTCCTCCTTCTATACTTTCTATAATAAAATTATTATCTCCATCTTTAATACTTAGTTGTACAGCATTATACATCTTAGAATTAGGTGTCCTAATATAAGTTTGGAAATAAGTCTTAAGAGGATAAGCAAAATATTTGTTTGCGTTTATTTAATCTTTGCTAAAATATTTTAAAGCACTATCACCTATGCTCATACCTTCTATCTGAAAGTCTCTAACATCATTAGCCTTAGTCCATGATTGAAAACTAAATAATATTATGATTGATAGAAACAATCTCATTTTAATTTTAATACGCTTCATACAGAACAAAATCTGCATATTGCTTTGAATAAATTGTTATGCCCAAATTATCTGTATAACCATATTTATCTGTTAATTTTTTTGAGTAATCATTGCAATCAATACTTACAATTCCACCATCAGATAAAAAATATTGAATTTGTCCTAGCTGAATTGACTCACCAGATTTATCAGATTGAAGTTTAGATTCACCAAATTTTTTTTTAACCACATTATTAAAAATTATATCTAAATCTTTTTCTATTTCAGACATTTTATTTAAACATTCATTGATGTTATTTTCAAACCAGATACCTCCACTTAATCCATAAATAATAAACTTTTTGTCCTTTTTTTTGAAAGCAAATTGAACCGTATCATATTGTTGAAACTTAGAAATATCATTTTCCATTAGATAAAACTTTTTACTATTAGGGTAAAATTCTTTCATAAATTTTTTAATTTCCTTTTTAGAATAGAAATCAAGAGCACTATCTCCAATACTTATTCCTTCAATTTGAAATTCTAATATATCATCAGCTTTGGTCCAGGATTGAAGACTATGTATCAGTATCAAAGTTAAAAAAAATAACCTCACAAATACCATAATCTCATTGTGTTCCATGAGTGTCAAGATTTTGGAAAGTTGAAATTATATTGCTAACTTAATTAATTCAAAAATGAAAATTATGATTAGTATGAATAAATTTAATAATTCTCTTCATTCAAAAAATCGATGAAAACGCTTGTATAAAGGCTTACTTTAAGCTCATCTGAATAATCTTTAATCTCACCAGTCGTTTTATTTTTAAACTTTGACCAGTCATTACAAGAAACTTGTATTGCTTCACCACTTTTTAAAAAAAAAGCGATATCTTTAATTGTACTTTTTCCCGAAGGATCTGCTCTATGTTTGCGATTTTGTTTTCTTATTGTTGCCTCAGGAAATAAGATACTTACTTCTTTTTCTATTAAATTCATTTTTTTATGACATTCTACAATATTATCATCAAAAAAAATTTTACCCGCTAAGCTTTGAATAATATAATCAGAGCTAAGGTGAAACTCTAAACCGTCATACATACTGTTTGACAAAGATTTGTAGAATGCAAAATATTTTTTATTTTTGTAGATATATCCTTTATTCTTGTCGATATAATCTTTACTATAGTAATTTAAGACATTATCTCCTACACTAATTCCTTCTATTTCAAAATCTCTAATATCATCTGCTTTAGACCAAGATTGAAGACTAAATGTTAAAATTAAAATTGATAATAAAATTTTCATAATTTATTAATCAATTCTCGTAATATTTTAATATCCAGTTAGTAAATTCAGCTGAATCAACTCCTACTAAGACATAGTTTTCAAGATTATAGTTTTTTCCAGGTGAATAGCATGCAATTTCTGCAGAGGAGCCTGACTTATGAAAAAATGTTGTGCTATTTATTCTTGTTTCACCAGTTGGATCAGACGGATGCTTTGCATCATTCAATATATTTTTCTCATAATCTACAAAAAGATTATCAACATCATCAAGTACTTTTTTATATTTTTCAATACATTTTTTACTATCATCATCAAAGTAAATTACACCAGATATAGAATATATTTTATAACTTGTATCATTTTTTTTAAAAACCAAAGAAATTTTATTATAATTTGTGAAATAGTTTTTTTTAATTAACACATCAAAAAATTTTCCATCAGATCCTTTATACTGATCTTGTCTAACATTATTTTTAAGCGTATCATCAGTAAAAAAGTCTAGTGCGCTATCCCCAATACTCATCCCTTCTATCTCAAAGTCTTTAATATCATCAGCCTTAGTCCAGGATTGAAAGTTTAAAATTAAAAATAAAATTAAAAAAAGGAATTTCATGATTTATTTAAATGTTCTTTTTATATAAATAATGATGATTGCTAATGGTAATAATGTGATATAGGCAAGATCATTTGTTTTATCTTCTTTTTTTGTAATCCATGCTTTTGAATCTTTTTTTATGATCCATTCCTTTTTATCTTTTTTAGTTATCCATTCATCTTTTTCTTTTTTTTGAATCCAATTATTTTCACTTTTTACAAAAACAGGTAAATTGTCAGCAATTGTTATGGATTTGAATAGAATATTAGAAGTTTCGTCTGCTTTTGTATCTAGATTTAAGTTTGTAAATACTAATACAATTAGTAAAAATCTTGACATAAAAATATATTATCAATTAATTATATTATTTAATATAGTTAATCTTTATGATTAGAAATTCTTATAAGATTATATCATTAGTATTTTCACTAATTTTTTTAATTCATCAAGTAGCAATATCTGCAAGCTTCAATGAAAACTTAATTAATATAAGAGAAGAGATAAATAGAGATAATCTTGACGAAGCAATTAATAAACTTAAAAAAATTACTGTTAGTTCTGATATTGAACAAGAAAATATAAATATTCTTTTTGGTGATATATATTTAAAAATTAATCAACCTCAAAAAGCAGAAGAGTTTTACAATGAAAGTTTATTTACTTCAGATGATAATATTGAAGCTCTTACTTTTACTGGTCTTGCAGATGTAAGGTTACTACAAGGAAGATTAGACGATGCAGTTAAATATTCAGAAAAATCAATATCAATAAATCCAAATTTAATCAGACCAAAAATAATACTCGCTATTGCAAAAACTAGATTAGGTGAAGATAAAGAAGCATATAAAATACTAAATAATTTATATTATATAAAAAAGAATGCAGAGGTTTCTTTAGCATTGGCAAATTATTTTATTGCTTTTGATGATAAAGATAAAGCAATTACAATTCTCGAAGATTACCTGTCTAGTGATCCAAAAAATATAAAAGTAGTAGATCAACTTGCTAACTTTTATTTAATGAATGGTGATGAAGATAAAGCATTAGAATATAAATTTAGAGTTCTTAAATATTATGAATTCAACAGGAATAAAAAAAAATTAAAAGAAACAAAATCCTGGATTTTATCTATAGACCCTAATTACTTTGACAAACCAGTCAAAGTTAGAAAGAAAATAAAAAAAGAAAATGAAGACTATCAAGAAGAAGAAATAAATAGCTATCAAAATAACCAAGTTGTAACAAACTATGAAAAATTTGAATTTGCTTGTACTGGTTGGGGAAGTGGGTTTATTGTCGGTAAAGGAAAATACGTAATTACAAACAACCATGTTATTAATGGAGCTAAAAAAATTGCAGTAAGAAATGGACTTGGAAAAATTAGAAATGCAAAGGTTGTCGACTTTTCTGAAAAATATGATCTTGCAATTTTAGAATTAGATAAAAATTATCATCATACAATTTCACTAAAAGATAAAACCTTCAAAAATCCTATGCCTGGTGATGATGTCGTAACCATAGGATTTCCTGGCATTGGTGAAACTGCTTGGCAACCTACAATTACTCAAGGAATAGTGAGTAAAGTTTTTACAGATGACGATCCATACCCTGGAACTTTTATGACAACCATATCTATAAATGGAGGTAATAGTGGTGGTCCAATATTTGATCTTAATGGAAATTTATTGGGGGTTGCTTATGCTTCTTTAGATAAATTAGGTTGGATAAAAGCAGCATTAAAAGAAGAGTTAAAAATTCCAACAGATATGGGTTATGCAATACAAAGTAGAATGATAAATAAAATTTTTGAATACAAACAAAATAAAAAATTTAAAAATAAAAAATATAGTAGAGCTGAACTTTATCAAAAGATGTTGCCATCTGTAGTTATTGTACATGTATCTCATAAATAAATTAATTATGAAAAAATTAATATTTTTAATTCTAATTTTTTCCTTTCAAGCTAAGGCAGAAATCGTAACTGTAACTGGAACTCACAAACATACTGGAAATTTTTCTCCAAATGAATCGTGCAGTATTGCTCTAGAAAAAGCTAAATTAGATGCAATCAGACAGGTTTTGGGAGAAAGCATATCTTCAGAAGTATTTTCAAGCTGCTCTGAAGTTGATGGAGAGCTAAACTGTACAAGAAATCAATTTTCATCACTTAAACTTAGAGCAGACATTACAGATTTAAAACCTCAGGAACCTGTGCATGATAATAATGAAGATTCAGGAGTATTTATTTGTAAACAAACTATTGAAGCTAATGTGGTTCCCATAAGACAAAATACAGATCCATCTTTTCATTTTGATATAGAGTTAAATAAAAGAACTTTTGTATCTAAGGAGATTATGAAAATAAAAATAAATACCTCAAAAAAGATGTATATAACCATTTTTCAGAGGTTGCCTTATGGAGGTACCAAATACGACAAAATAACAAAGATATTTCCAAATGAAAAATTTAATAAAAATACAAATAATTTAGTACAAGATAATATAACTCTTAAATATCAAACATATTTTCCAAAAGAAATTGACAAAAAAATAGTTGATGAGCACCTTATATTTGTTGCCTCGAAGAGAGAAATACCTTGGCTCAATGAATATGCAACTTATGAGAGCTTGAAAAAACAATTTATTAAAAGTAAGACTTTATTAGAAATTGAAAATATAGATTACGTAATAGTCAAACAATGATTAAAAAATTACTACTTATAATTAGTTTAAGTTTATTTATTAATTCAACTTATGTTTCTACAGTATATTCACATGATCATTCACCACGAAAAAAATTAATATCTAAACTTAAAACAGAAATATTAGAACTAGGTGGAGATCCAATAAAAAAAGGAAATCCGTTTAAAGCTGACCAAAAATATATAGAAGAGCTTCAAGAACAATTAAGTCAGATTATTGAAGAGATTAAAAAGAAAGAGGGAATTGAAAAAGTTAAAAAGGAAATTATAGAAGAAATTAAAAAGTTCGATGTTAAGCCAGTTAATGAAAAAGAGAGTTTTATTGATTTAGATAAAGAAATTATTGCACTTAGAAAACAACTAGATGAACTTAAACTCAAACAAAAAATAGAAGAAGCTAAGGCAGCTCTTATCAAAGAACTAGAAGAATTGGGTGTTAAAGTTGAGAGTAAATCTGAGGTAGACAGTGATGAAGAAATTGCGAAACTAAAAAAACTTCTTGAGGATACAAAATCTGAGAAAGCAAAAGCTGAAGAAAAAAGAATAGCTGAAGAGAAACAAAAAGAGGAAGCAAGAATTAAAGAAGTCAAAAATGAACTTTTAAAAGAATTAGAAAAATTAGGAGTAAAACCTAAGTTAGATACAAGCGATGTTGATGATAACGCTGAAATTATTGCCTTAAAAAAACAAATAGATGAAGTAAAAGCTGAGCGAAAAAAAGCAGCAGATAAAAAGAAAGCTGAGGAAAAGAAAATTGCTCAACAAAAAGAAGCTGACAGACAAAAAGCAATAGAAGATGTTAAAAAAGAAATTTTATTTTTAAGCGAAACACCTATTCCAGAATATGAATTTAAAACTGAAGATAAGTATATAGCTGCACTAAGAGAGCAACTTGAAGAAATAAGAAAAATTAAAGAAGAAGAGGAGCTAAAACAAAACGCGGCGATACCTGAATGGTATTTAAACATGCCTGAAGACACTTTAGATGTAATGTATGTTAGAGGCGCACATACATCTGCTGATATTGATCAATCTGAAGTGGTAGCAATAGAAAGAGCAAGGATAAAACTTGCAAGAAATTTACAATCAGACATAAATACGAGATTTGAAACAGTTGCGAAAGAAGCAGGTGTTGATGGTGATCTTACTTTAAAACAAGAATTTGAGACAGTATCAAAAGTTGTTGCAAAAAATGTTTCATTAGGTGGTTACAAAATTTATAAAACTAAAATGGCAGCTGTTGCTGATAACAAATTTAGAACTTATATAGTTTTAGAAGTATCAATAAGCTCGACTTATAAAAACTACATTGAAAGTATCGAAGCAAACGAAGTTATAAAGAAAAATTTACCTAAATTAAAAGATACAGAGGCATTTAAAGAATTAGAACAATATGTTGCTGATTTTGCTGCTTAAATAAAAATATCTTATTTGCTTTTTTGTAATTGATAAATTGATACATAATGTTTTTTTTTAGGTAACGGTATAATAACAGGAACATCAGTACACCTTGGAGCAATTGATTTTTTTCCATAAATGATATTTGCATCATAATTTTCAAAATTTGTTTCTGGATGAGGATTACCATCATTAATAATAGGCCATGCATCACAAGCTCTGTAACCAAATAATATTAGTGGTCTTGAGCCATTAGTATGATTTAAACCTGAACCATGAATTGTTCGACAATGGAAGAATACAACTGAACCTGCTTTTCCTGTTAAAGAAACTGACTTTTTAAAGTTAATTTTATTTTTTTTTGTATTAATTTTGCCTACAAAGAAATTATCATTACTATGATGACTAAATAGTTCTTTTTTATGAGATCCTTTAATAACCTTTAGAGGACCATTCTTTTCATAACAATCTTCAAGATAAATACCCACTGTTATTAAATCATCATTTGTGTGAGGATAAAAAGCAAAGTCTTGATGCCACTCGACTAAACTCCCCTTTTTCTTATTAGGTAATTTAAAATTTAATTTTCCAAGATGAAATCTTACTGTTCCACCAATTAACTTTTTAACTATATCAATTATTTTTTTATTCCTCGATAAGTTATAAAATAACTTATTATTATTTTGAGGGTTATTTAATCTTAATATTTCTTTATTTTTTGAAGAGTTACTATTGAA
>CACETY010000008.1 GCA_902562645.1 uncultured Pelagibacteraceae bacterium | reverse complement strand
AAACAGAATTGGCACAATAATTTGATAATTTAAGTTTAAAAACTGAAAATCACTAATACTTAATATTAGTGGCATTAAAACTAGAACTCCTCCTGCAGGAGATGGTATGCCTTCAAAAAAATTATCTTTCCAAGAACTCTCCTCATTTGATGAAACATTAAATCTAGCAAGTCTAAGTGCTACGCAAACAACATAAATTAATGAAATTAACCAACCTAATCTTCCAGTTTCAGACAAAGCCCAAAAATACATAATAAAAGCTGGGGCAACACCAAAACTTATAACATCGGTAAGCGAATCTAATTCCTTACCAACTTTAGAAGTTCCTTTAATCAATCTTGCAATTCTACCATCTAATCCATCAATGATTGCAGCTACTATAACTGCTATTATAGATAATTCAAATTTTCCATCAAATGCAAACTTAATTGAAGTTAATCCAATACATACTCCAACAAGTGTTAAAATATTCGGCAAAATAACTCTTGTTTTTTTATTTGAAACTAATTTAATGTTTTTATTTTGTTGCTCCATTAAACTATTTTTTTGCAATTAAAGTTTCACCTGCTAAAGTTTTTTGATCAACTTTTACCAATGGAGTATAGTTTTCAAAATACATATCTGCTCTACTTCCAAATCTGATCATACCTATTCTTGAGCCTTGTTCTACAAGTTCATCTTTTGAAACTTCTGTCACAATCCTTCTTGCGACAAGTCCAGCTATTTGTACAACAATAATATCTTCTCCATCAGAGTTTTTAATTTTATAATAATTTCTCTCATTATCTTCACTTGCTTTATCTAACGATGCATTGAAAAATTTTCCAGGTTTATAAAGTATTTCTGATATTGCTCCTGAGCAGGGTGATCTATTTACATGACAGTCAAACACATCCATGAAAATGCTTATTTTTTTCATTTGTTTATTTTCTAAACCAAGTTCTTTAGGACCAGTTGTATCCATTACTTGTAGCACAACTCCATCCGCGGGACTTGTGAGATAATTATCATCACCTATGGAAACTCTTTCAGGGTCTCTAAAAAAATAATAACACCAAATAGTTAATACCAGCCCGATAAAACCAAGAAATCCATTTATGAAATAGAGAATTATAGTTGCGATTACAAAAATAATGACGAATTTGTATCCTTCATTGTGTATTTTTGGAAATATTTTACTCATGACAATCCTATAATTGATAATTTTGGATTAATATGTATACAAAAAGAATAAATTCAACTATTAAGATATATCGAAAAGATGAGTAAAATTAAGGTAAAAAACCCCATTGTGGAGCTTGATGGTGACGAAATGACCAGAGTTATATGGAACTTCATTAAAAACAAACTCGTTCTAACTTATTTAGATCTTAAAATTGAGTACTACGATTTGGGAATGGAAAGTAGAGATAAAACTGAAGACAGAATCACAATAGAATGTGCTAATGCAATTAAAAAGAATGGAGTCGGTATTAAATGTGCAACGATCACACCCGACGAAGCAAGAGTAAGGGAATTCAATCTCAAAAAAATGTGGAGATCTCCAAATGGTACAATAAGAAATATTATTGGAGGAACTGTTTTTAGAGAACCAATAATTTGTAAAAATATTCCAAAACTTGTACCCTCATGGACAGACCCATTAATTATAGGTAGACACGCATTTGGTGACCAATATAGAGCAACTGATTTTACGGTACCTGGTAAAGGTAAATTAGAAATTAAATGGACAGCTGAGGATGGATCTGATGAGAGAAAATACGAAGTCTTTAACTTTCCAGGTCCAGGAATTGCATTATCAATGTATAATTTGGATAAATCAATAGAAGACTTTGCAAGATCTTGCTTTAATTATGGATTAATTAAAAAATGGCCAGTTTATCTTTCTACTAAAAATACTATTTTAAAAAGATATGATGGAAGATTCAAAGATATTTTTCAAGAAGTTTTTGAAAAAGAATTTAAAAACAAATTTGATCAAAGTAAGATTACTTATGAACATAGATTAATTGACGACATGGTAGCATGTGCCATGAAATGGCATGGTAAATATATTTGGGCATGCAAAAATTATGATGGAGATGTGCAATCAGATACAGTTGCTCAAGGATATGGATCTTTAGGTTTAATGACAAGTGTATTGCTTGCTCCAGATGGCAAAACAATGGAAGCTGAAGCTGCACATGGAACAGTAACAAGACACTTTAGAATGCATCAACAAGGTAAAGAAACCTCAACAAATCCTATTGCATCTATTTTTGCATGGACAAGAGGTTTGGCTCATAGAGGAAAATTAGATGGAAATGAGGAATTAATAAAGTTTGCAGAAACACTAGAAAAAGTATGTGTTGATTGTGTAGAAGAGGGCTCAATGACTAAGGACTTAGCTATTTTAATTGGACCTTCAACAAAGTATTTAACAACTAATCAATTTTTAGATACTTTAGATGGTAAGTTAAGACAAAAACTAAATTAAAGTCTTAATTTTTTCAAAAGCCTCATCAATTTTATCTTTAAATTGGCCACCTGCTTGTGCAAAATCTTTTCTACCACCACCACCTTTACCACCAATAATTTCAGATCCTGTTTTAGCAAATGTTACTGCATCATACTTGTCAGTAAGTTTATCAGTTATCCCAACTGCAAGACCTACTTTGTCTTCTAAACTAGCAAAAACTATAACAATTCCTGTTTTAAGATCTTTTTTTCCAGCATCAACCAATTTTCTTAGCTCTTTGGGTGGAAGATCATCAACTTTTTGAAATCTTATGCTTATATTATTAATTTTAATATCTTGAATTATATTTTTTGAATTATTTTCTAAAATTGAACTAAATTTTAATTGCTCTAGTTGTTTTGATAATTCTTTAATTAAAATCTTATTTTCTTCATTTTCTATAATTGGTTTGCCACCTAATTTAATTATCTGTTTTGATAAGTCATTAATCATTTCTTCATCTTTTTGTGCTGATAAGTCAGATAATTTTTCTTTATTTTGTAAGAAACTATTTAATTGATTTTCTCTGAGTGCTTCTACTCTTCTCACACCTGCTGCAATTGATGATTGACTAATAATTTTGAATTTTCCAATGTCACCAGTGTTTCTTACATGTGTTCCTCCACATAATTCAGTGGAAAAATACCTTTCTTTCTCTTCTCCCATAGATAATACTCTAACCTCTTCTCCATATTTTTCTCCAAATAGTGCCAGGGCTCCATTACTTACTGCTTCTTTAGGAGTCATAATCCTTGTTTTAACTTCTGATTTTTTTTGTACCATCGAATTTACGTGATTTTCTATTTTTTCTATTTCCTGGTCTGAGATTGGTTTCATGTGGCTAAAATCAAATCTTAATCTATCTGGCGCTACTAATGATCCTTTTTGTGTAACATGAGTGCCTAATACTCTTCTTAACGACTCATGCAAAAGGTGTGTTGCAGAGTGATAAGCTCTTATATTATTACGTCTATGAATATCAATTTTCATCTCAACGTTGTCTTTGATTTTTATACTTCCTGATTTAACTTTGCCGTAATGTACAAATAAATCACCTAATTTTTTTTGGACATCTGTTATCTCGAGCTTAAAGTTTCCAGATATTATTTCACCAGTATCTCCTACCTGTCCCCCAGACTCTCCATAAAAAGGAGTTTGGTTTAAAATAATCATACCCTCATCATTTTCACTTAGTTCATTAACCTCTTTGTTATCTTTTAATAATGATAGAACAATGCCTTCTGCTTGGTCAGTTTCATAACCTAAGAATTCTGTAGGACCTAATCGATCTTTTATCGAAAACCAAATATCATCTACAGCGCTATCACCAGAGCCTTTCCAATTTTTCTTTGCAAGCTCTTTACTTTCTTTCATTAAACTTTGAAATTTATCATTATCAATTGTCAAAGACTTATTTTTTAAAATATCTTGTGTGAGATCTAATGGAAAACCGTACGTATCATAGAGTTTAAAGGCTACTTCTCCAGGTAGTATCTTGTCTATTTTAGTTATTTCCTCATTTAATATTTTAATACCTCTGTCTAAAAGAATTAAAAATTTTTCTTCTTCCATTCTTAATGTTTCTTTTATTAAAGACTCAGCTCTTTCTATTTCTGAATAATTACCTTTCATCTCGTCTTTTAAAGTTTTAAAAATATTATAAAAAATTGGTTCTTTAGAACCAAGCAGATGGGAATGCCTCATTCCTCTTCTCATAATTCTTCTTAGGACATAACCTCTTCCTTCATTTGATGGCAAAACTCCCTCGGCAATTAAAAATGAGCTTGCTCGTAAGTGATCAGCTATTACTCTAAAACTTGCCAAATTGTCGTTATTAGGTGAAACTTTTAAAATTTCTGCAGTAGAGTTTATTATTTTTTTAAAATGATCGGTTTCATAGTTGTCGTGAGTTCCTTGGAGTAATGCAGCAATTCTCTCTAAACCCATTCCAGTATCAACTGATGGTTTTGGAAGATTAATTCTCTTATCTTTTGAAATTTGCTCAAACTGCATGAAGACTAAATTCCAAATTTCAATAAATCTGTCCCCATCCTCATTTTTTGTTCCTGGCAATCCTCCTTCTAAGTGGTCTCCATGATCATAAAATATTTCTGAACAAGGGCCACAAGGTCCAGTTTCACCCATAGACCAAAAATTATCAGATGTTGCTATCCTTATGATTTTATCTTCACTTAACCCAGCAATCTTTTTCCAGTAATTAAAGGCTTCATCATCGTCATGGTAGACAGTTACATAAAGTCTGTTCTTATCTAAACCAAATTCTTTTGTTATTAAATTCCACGCAAGTTCAATAGCTCTTTCTTTAAAATAATCGCCAAAAGAAAAGTTCCCCAGCATTTCAAAAAATGTGTGGTGTCTTGGAGTATAACCAACATTTTCAAGATCATTATGCTTTCCACCTGCTCTTACACATTTTTGAGATGTTGTAGCCCTTTGATAATCTCTCTTTTCCAGTCCAGTAAACACATTTTTAAATTGGACCATACCTGAATTGGCAAACATCAATGTTGGATCATTGTTTGGAACCAGATTACTAGACTCAACTATTTTATGATCGTTTTTCTCAAAGTAACCTAAGAATGCTGATCTAATTTCATTTAGTGTTTTAGCCATATTCAAACAAAATACAGCATTTTTGTATGATGTCTACACTTCTGAAGGGAAAAAAGGCGCCCAATTGAGCGCCTTTTCTTAATAACTAAAAGTTATCTGCTAATTTTTTTTAGTTGGAACTTCTTCCTCTTTTTTCTGAGCCTCAACCTTCTCTTCGCTTAAAGGGTTTCCCTCTATCTTTTTTGAAATAACACCAGCTTTTTCTCTGATAGCCATTTCAATCTCGGCTGCAGCTTTTGGGTTTTGTTCAAGGTAAAGTTTAGCGTTCTCTCTACCTTGACCAATTTTTTCTCCTTTATAAGCGTACCAAGCTCCTGATTTTTCTACAATCTCAGCTTTAGCACCAAGGTCGATTAGTTCCCCTACTTTACTAATTCCTTTTCCATACATTAAATCGAATTCAACTACTTTAAATGGTGGAGCAACTTTATTTTTAACAACTTTAACTCTTGTTGTATTTCCAATTATTTGTTCTTTATCTTTAATCGCGCCAATTCTTCTAATATCCATTCTGACTGAAGAATAGAATTTCAAAGAATTACCACCAGATGTTGTTTCTGGGCTTCCAAACATGACACCAATTTTCATTCTAATTTGGTTAATGAAAATAACCATTGTGTTAGTTCTTGATATTGATCCTGTTAATTTTCTAAGAGCTTGTGACATTAGTCTTGCTTGAAGACCAACATGATGATCTCCCATGTCTCCTTCAATTTCAGCTCTTGGGGTTAATGCAGCAACTGAGTCAACAACAAGTACTGACATTGAGCCAGACTTAATTAAAGTATCCGTAATTTCTAAAGCTTGTTCACCTGTATCTGGTTGTGAAATAAGCAGTTCTTCAGTATTAACACCCAATTTTTTTGCATAAACTGGATCTAATGCATGCTCTGCATCAACAAATCCACAAATTCCACCAGCTTTTTGTGCTTCAGCAACTACTTGTAATGCTAATGTAGTTTTTCCAGACGACTCTGGTCCATAAATTTCAATAATTCTTCCTTTTGGCAGTCCTCCTATGCCAAGTGCTAGATCAAGACTTAAAGATCCAGTAGAAACAGACTCAACATCCATAGCCTTTTGTTCTCCAAGTTTCATTACAGAGCCTTTTCCAAAGCTATCTGTAATTTGGCTAATTGCTGCGTCTAATGCTTTATTTTTTTCCTTATTTTCCAATTCTTTATCTTTAGCGGTTTTAACCACTTTTAAGTTATTTTTAGTCATTTTTTGCCTCTTTTTTTACGTTTTTTAACAATCGAATCATGATAATAAATGTACACATTTTGTTCTCATTAGCAATATCTTTTTAGAATTTAGCGAAAAAGTCTATATTTATCTAAGTTTTAAGTAATCACTGTTTAACAAACCAGCTGACTTTAATAATCTATATTGTGCTAATAAATAGTTTCGCTCAGCCTCTGCAAGATTTATTTTTGCGTTTATTAAATTTGATCTTGATTGAAGCACATCGAAGGTTGATCTGTTTAAACCACTCTCATATTCAAAACTAATTCCCTCATTTGCTATTTCAGCAGCCTTAACTTGGGATTGAACAGCTATTAAAAGGCTTTTAGATGACTCTAAAGTAGACCAAGCAGCAGTAACACCTTGGGTGTTATTTCTAAAAGCGTTTTCAAGAAGTAATTTTTTCATCCCTTTAACTTGAAGATTTTTATTTACATTAGACTTATTCTTTCCCCCAAATTGAAAAGGCCAGCTCACTGTTGCTTGCAAAACATCTTTTTCTCTTTCATCATATGTTGCACTCAGATCATCTGTATACGATCTCTCGAGTGAAATTTTAGCCGTTGGTGATAAATCTGATCTTGCTATTTTTACATCTAATTCAGACTGTCCGTATTCTATTTCAGCAATTATAAGATCTGGACTTTTTTGTTCAGATATTTTTTTTGCTTCAACTAAACTTGATGGTATTGAAACTTCTGAATTATATATTTTTTTTAATTTTTCATCAGTATTGATAGGTCCTATTATATTTTCATACGCTAACTTGCTAGTAATAATATTATTTTGAGCTCCTATATAACCTGCTTGAGCTCCTGACAAAGAAGATTGGGATTGTGCTAAGTCTGTAGCAGTAATTTGAGCTCTAGATAATCGCGCATTGTCTATTTCAAATTGTCTTTGAAGTAAATTTACATTTTCTTGATTAATACTTAATTTTTCATAAGCTAGTATTAAACCGGTATATGCTTCAATTGCTTTCATAAAAACATCTTGTTCTTTTTTGATTAGTTTTGCTTCAGAAAGGTTTAGTCCTAATTTACTTTTTTCATACTTGGTGCTTCTCGCACTACCATCAATCAAAGTTTGTTCTAATTTTACCGATGAAGTCATCGTATCTGTATCAGTGATCGAAGCATCAGCACCACTTTGATTTGTAAGTTTGTTGGTATTTTCGAAATTTTTTGTACCAGACAATGTTAAAGTTGGAAAAAAATCACTTTTCGAAATATTTAATACTTCTCTTTGAACTTCTAAATTCTTTCGTTCAGCTTTTAGTTCTAAATTATTTTGAAAAGTAATTTTTAATGCATCGGTTAAAGTTGCAGCGCTTGCTGCAAATGTAAAAGCTAAAAGAAAGATTATTGTTAGTGATATTTTTTTCATTTATTATATTTTATTGATTTAATTTGATGATTTCTATTTAAATTTAGCACGATTGAAGAATATTTTGGGGCAAATTTAAACATATTTTGAGTAACTCTTTGGTATGTTTGCATGAATTTTAATACTTCATTTTTATCCATTACTTTATTGTTTGCCTTATTTTTTGAGTTTAATTTTAGTAGTTCTTCCTGTTTTAGTCTCCAAGTTTGCAACAATTTAAAATTTCCGGCTTTTAAAAATAACAAGCAGTCTAATTTTGAAAATAGTTTTTTATATTTTTTTTCTAATTGATTATTTACAAATTTTCTCCATTTTAAATTTTTATCTTCTTTTCTCTCAAGAGAATTTATAGATTTTTTTAAAGTTGTTTGTTTTTCAGCTCTTGCTCCTACACACCAACCCTCGAAGATTATAACGTCTGGTACTTTTTTTACTAAGTACCAAGACTTTTTTTTAAGTCTGTCATCTATAGCCTTATTGAATTTTGGAAGTCTATGTTGGTTGAAACCTTTGCTCTTTATTTTTTTTAAAAAATCAAACATAAAATTAATATCATGAGTTCCTGGAACACCTCTTGTCTTTAAGAATGGATGAGTTGTTTTTGAGAGCTTTATTCTATCTTTTCTAGTTTTATATAAATCATCAATAGAAATTTTAAAAACATTTAATTTAAAATATTTTGTTAGAATTATATTTAATATTGAACTAATAGTCGTTTTTCCAGTTCCCTGCCCTCCTGCTAAACCGATTAAATAAGGTTTAGATTTTTTTGTTTTATTTGAAATCCAGAAACTAATAGGAATTAAAAATGATTTAATCATCTTTTCTTTATTTTTAAATTTTTCTTTAGAAGTTTCTTGAGATTTAATAAATTTAAAACATTCTTTGCTAACTTTTTTATAACAATCTTCAACTGGTTGCATAAAAAATTTATTGTTTTTGATCAAGAGGATGATTCTTTCCATCATTAACAGGGACATCCTCGATTTCAAACGGTTCTACGCCTTCTATGCAAGCAATATTCACACCATATATTTTTGGATTACTCCTAGGTCTGTTATGAGTATGAATTCCACAGATAGAACAAAAGTAATGTTTTGCGGTATTAGTATAAAACTGGTAAAGTGTTAACTTATCCTCTCCTTTTGTAAGTTTAAAATCATCAGGACCAAGTACTCCTATAATATAACCTTTTTTTTTGCAGATTGAACAATTGCAACGCATAATCTTTTCTACACCACCTATAGGAATTTTAACTTCGGCTTCAATTGCCCCACAATGACAGGTTAATTTTTTCATATTTTAATCTCCTAATAAAATTATTTATTAATAACTTTTAAATATTCTCCATATCTTTTTAAACTTTCCTCTGGCCATGTTTTCTTTGGATCATACATCTTTTCAAAACAAATTACATCATCTGTAAGTTTTAGCCATGGATCTTTATCTTTCGTAAAAATATGTACTTGTGGTGGAAATCTTTCTGAATTATCTAAAGTTTTAGTTCTAACTGTTAATCTACCAACAGCTGAGCCATAATCAGTATAAATATAAGTTCCACATTTTGTGCAAAAGTATGCATTAGAAGTAGCGCCGCTTCCTGCTTTAAGTTCTGTTGATGCAACTTCTCCTTCTATGATTAAAGTGTTATCTAGGACGCTTGTATTAATAACATAAGAAGACCCAGTTATAATTTTACAATCTTTACAATGACAAGCTTGGGTGAATAGAGGCTTCTCAGTAATTCTATATTTAACCTGACCACAAATACATCTTCCTGTTAAGCTTTCGTTTTTTTTCATTTGTTATTTTTAAACTATTTGTGGTTAAAGTTATCCACATGTATACAATATGTGGTTTCGATGTTCACGTTTTGATTCACTTTTGATTCGGTTACAGACTCAAAATACAACCTGATTGACACTATTGAATAACTTAGATATTAATTAGAACAAAATAAGAACATTTATGAAGCTAACTATACCTTACTATTTACACAAAGCTGGCGCGGGTTTTCCGTCCCCTGCCACAGACTATATTGAGGAAGATATCGATTTAAATGTTCACTTAATCAAAAATGTTCCAGCAACCTTCATCATAAGAGTTCAAGGAAAATCAATGGTGGATGTGGGAATTAATGATGGCGATCTATTAGTTGTTGATAAGAGTTTAACACCAAAAAATTTCTCAACAGTTATTGCAAATGTTCATGATGAACTAGTTGTTAAAAGTTTAGTTCAAGAAAGGGATAAAAAATTTTTAACATCAGGTTCTAAAGAATTTACAGATCGAATTTTAATTAATGAAGATGAGGATATATTTATTTGGGGAGTTGTAACTTATGTCATCCATTCAGTATACTAAAAAAATAGCACTTATTGATTGTAACTCTTTTTACGTTTCTTGTGAAAGATTATTCAATCCTAAAATAAGAAAAAAACCTGTTGTAGTTTTATCTAATAATGATGGTTGTATAATTTCAAGATCAACTGAAGCAAAAGCTTTAGGTATTAAAATGGGAGAGCCTTACTTTAAAGCAAAAGATATTATTATTAAAAATAAAGTTGAAGTTTTTTCATCTAATTATTCTTTATATGGAGATTTATCTAGAAGAGTAATGAGAACATTAAAAAGATTTAACTCTGCTATTGAAGTTTATTCTATCGATGAAGCATTTCTAGATTTGTCAAATTTTTCAGATGATGAAGTTGAAAAGGTCGGAAGAGAAATCAGAGAGACAGTTTTAAAGTGGACAGGTATTCCAACTAGTATTGGTATTGCTAAGACAAAAACTTTAAGCAAAGTTGCAAATCATATTGCAAAGAAAAAAAAATCAGGTGTAACAAGTTTGATAGGAATTGAAAATATTGATCCAATATTAGAAAAAGTTGAAATTAACGATGTATGGGGTGTGGGAAGACAGTTAACAAAATTTTACCATAAAAACGGAATTTATAATGCAAAACAACTAAAAAACAAATCAAATACCTGGATAAAGAAAAACTCTAATGTTTTGGGTTCAAGAACTGCAATGGAACTAAGAGGAGTTCCTTGTATTGATTTAGAGACAACACAAACAAAAAGAAAAAGCTGTGTTGTATCTCGTTCTTTTGGCCAAAGAATTGAAAAATATCAAGAATTAAAAGAAGCAGTTGCAAATTATTGTTTGAATGCGTCTGAAAAAATCAGATCTGAGTCTTTAATTGCAAAGTCAATTACAGTTTTTGTTAGAACAAGTCCTTTTCAAAGTAGATTTGGATATTATTCAAACTCAAAAACCATAGATTTTGCGATTTCAACGAATAATAGTATTGAAATAGTTAAAACTGCTTTAGTTGCTTTAGACTCTATCTTTAAAAATGGTTACCGTTATCAAAAAGCAGGTGTGATGCTTACAGGTTTATCCAATGAAGATGGTAGTAAGAACCTATTTTCTTGTGAAAAAGACGAGAAAATAAAGGGTTTAATGAAGTCTATTGATAATACCAACTATCGATACGGAAGATCTACGCTAAGTCTTGCTAGTGCTGGTGTTCAAAAAAGATGGAACATGAGAAGAGAGCATTCTTCTAAAATAGATACAGCTGATTTTTACTTACTCCCAACGATTAGAGCCTAATTAAAAAGGTCTAGGATTATTTGGATAGCCAAGATTTTCACAAGTACCATTGTTATCTGCATCAGCTGGTTTGCAAAGTACAACTGCTGAAGCACCATGTACTTGGGATTGATTTTTAAGCTGGCCTGTTATTTCATCACATCCACTCCATAGTTCATCACAGGAATTTGCTTTACCCACATTAGAATAACGAATAATTGCGTCTTTTATTGTTAAACCTGCATCAGTAGCATATGTCATATAATTTCTATAAGGTCCAAATTTAAATCTCACACTAGTAGCACCACCTAAAACATCTCCGAAGTAACTAGATCTGAGCTTACCATCTATCCAAAAATGTAAAAATCCATCTTTAGACCATTTAGCATTAATCAAAATATTTACCCATTTACCTTTCAACGGAGAAAATTTTTGATCCAAATTAACTACATAATGATCAAAGAAAAATTGTTCATCAACTTCATTTTTTGAAACTCTATAATTTGGCCCATTGAACAACCAAGCAAAACTATTGTTATTTAAGTTATAAGAAGGGCCAACTGTTTTTTCACCTTTTCCATAAAGCATTTTAAAATCAAATAATGAGATATTATGTTTCTCGGTATCTACTTCATTTGGAATAAAATAACCAACTCTATACCACTTTGTTTTTCCTTTTTTTGTAGTTTGCTTATATGGCTCCATAATTTGAAATCTCTGAGCAAAACCTGGACTTCCCCACCTACTCCAGTCCATTTCATCCCCTACATCTGAATAACTTAAATTAAATTCAATTCCTTTTTCCGCAACACCCATTCTATCTTCTAATTTATCAAAAAATTTTATTAGACCTGGACGATTTGGAACATTTCTAAGATTAAAAACCATTTTATTTTTAGATTGATTTCTAAGAACATAATTTGCAAAATCTTTCCTCTCTTGCTTTTTCATATTTGTATGCCATTTACCAGCGTACGAATATGATGGAATTAACAAGAGAGATAGAAGAATGATTAAAATTTTTTTCATAAATTATTTTGGTAAATTATTACAATCATGAAATAAGGCTGTTTTCTTACATTTTTTTCCACTTCTAAAAGAATCATAATAAGCAACTTGTGTTTTTACAGGAATTTTTCTTTTTCCATTGTAAATTCCAAAACGAAAACTAGGTCCCATTTTTTTTCCATCTTTTTTTCTTTTGAGCAACTTACCAAATGTTTTGCCTTTTGATTGATAAACTAATTTATCATTAATCCATAAATCAATGAAACCATCCTCTTTATCAGTCCAATTTACGTTCATTAAAAAATCATGCCATTTGTTGTGCAAAGCCTTTGTAGGTATAATTAATTCTCTTCCATACCCTTCGCATTGGAGCACTCCATCTTTTTCAATTGTAACTCCTTCTCTTTCTAATTTGAACACTATTGGTATTTCGGGACAATCTTCATCAAAACCAGAAGAATTAACTCTATTCAATTGCTTAGTATAGTCACTTGGCATTTTAAATTGTCCTAAGATTGTATAGGCAGGTCTAATATGATTTGTACCTTCGGGGATATACATAGACCATGCATACCAAACATTTCCTATATGCCCTTTTGCACTAGATGGATAATTTCCTTCAAAAATAACTTCACTCCGTCCAGCTTTATTAGATCTATCACAATCTCGTCGATGGCAATCACCATCTCTCATTTCAAAACGTAATGAATATTTTCCATCTCTAACAATTTTTGTCTCATATCTTAAATTCCAAGGATTTGGTGCGATACGTCCATGTGTTTCAATTTTACCCCATGATCCTGTTTTCTCTGGCCATTTTATAAATTTCGAGTGTTTAAAAACATAATTTTCATCTAAATATTTTTTAGGCGGATCTTTTGCTTGAGCAAAAGATGATAAAATTAAAATAAAAAAGATAATTAAAAGTTTTTTCATTTGTATATTTTAGTTAAGTTTTAAATTTTTTATTGAACCATCTTTATAAGTAAACTCTACCTCTTCTTTTGAAATAGACTTTATTGA
This sequence comes from uncultured Pelagibacteraceae bacterium, assembly GCA_902562645.1. GTDB lineage: Bacteria > Pseudomonadota > Alphaproteobacteria > Pelagibacterales > Pelagibacteraceae > Pelagibacter. The sequence continues at coordinate 41,467 of CACETY010000008.1, read as the reverse complement.
TGTGAAACCATCATATTCAGTTATAAATTCGTTTAATTTTTTTCTACTTTTCTTTGACATTTTTTTGCCTGGTGCGTTTACGCCTACATCAATAATTAATTCAGCACCGTTTAGAAAAGCATTTATATAAGCTTTTATAGGAGGACCACAGGTCATAGCCTCTGTCAACCAAATTGGTTTATCAACATCAACACTTTTTAAAAAATCAGCAAATTCATCAACCCAAAGCTCTTTATCACACTGTCCATCTGGACCGCTTATATGGTGAATGTTTGCAATATCAAAATGATCCTTAATTTTTGGTAAAGCTGATTTCCAATATTTTTTATTTTCTGGAAACATTCCTGCGGCTCCAGCCATAACAATAACTGCATCTGGTTGCTGTTCTTTAATTACTTTTGAAGAAAAATTAAAAATTTCAACAAAATCTTCCTCACTTCCTTTAAAAAACATATCAAACTCAGGTTCATTCATCACATCCCAATATATAATCGGTTTTGTTAATCCAGGCATGTCATTTGAACCATCTCCATCATATCTATCCACCAATTTTATAAGAAAAGTTCTATAATCTTCCATTGAACAAGGTTTGCTCAAATATTTTGTAAAACGTTTTCCAAATGGACTTCTGGCTTTTTTTCTTTTACAAGATTTTTGATCCCAATTTGTATGAGGCCAGATAGTTGCTAAAATTGTTTGATTGTGATCTTGAGCATATAAGACGTATTTATCTACATCTTCCCAGAAAAATTTACCCTTCTCACTTTCTATGTGATTCCAAACAAAAGGTCCTGGGTGAGGTCTAACCCATTGACCATCTTTGCCACGCATTTTCTTATCTCTCATTTCAGTTAATTCTCCAAATCTAGATTGAGAATTTGCAAAATTTGTTAAAAGTAAAAAAGATAATAGAATTAATAATAGTCTTATCATCAACTTTTAAACAATTTTTCAGATAAGTTCTGAAGTTTATCTCCCCAAAAAACTTCTTTTTGTATTCTGTTAAAATCAATATCAAATACAGTGGACATGGCTGATGCGTATACCGATCTAGCATCTGTAGTGGAATTTAAATCTCTTCCTTCAAATAGTTCTTTTTTCTTTAGTCCTGGCCAATCAGTATAAACTTGCGATTTTTTTAATAAACCACCTGCCATAAAAATTGCAGACCCATAACCATGTTCTGTACCTCGTCCACCATTTTGCTCAATAGTTCTGCCAAATTCTGTTAGAGTTAAAACTAAAGTATTTTCAATTTCATTTCCAAGACCCTTCTCCAAACTTTTAAAAATTGAGTCCATTTCAATCAAACTATCTGAATGAGAACCATTCACACCTCCTTGAGCAGCATGTGTATCGAAACCATCAACTTCAAAAACAGCAACTCTTGGACCATTTATTTTTTTTAATTCTAAACCTGCTTTATAAGCTAAAGACGAATTTTTACGGGACATCGAAGTACCACCACTACTCATCATAGATCTATTAGCAATTATTTCCATCATATTAGCTAAATCATGTTCAGATTTATCTGCATAAACAGATTTTAAAAGTTGCAAAAGTTCTGTTCTTGGAAGTCTTTTTTTTGAAGGATAAAAATTATCATTACTTGGAATACCTCTTAATAGTAAAGGCATTGGCAAAGATAACGCAAGACCATCGCCTTTCAATTCTCCTAATTTCATTCCTCTTCCTAACCAACCAGTTTTTATTGCATAAGGTATATGACCTCCTGTTTCCATTAAATTTTGACCATCAAAATGTGATCTTTTTGTATATGGAATATTAGTTGCATGAACTATAGCTCCGAGATTATTTTGCCATAAATTATAAAAATTTTTTAATTTGGGGTGAAGTGCAAAATCAGAATTTAATTTAATTGTTTCATCTAAAATCAAATCCTTTCTTCTTTTTTCAAAGTTCTTATCACCTATTATCGGAACAGCACATAAACCATCCATGCCTCCTCTTAACATTATGATTACAAGATTTTTTTTCTTTATTGTGTTTGCTAAAACAGGAAAATTAAAACCTGCTAAAAATAAAGTTGTTGCTGATCCTTTTAAAAAGTTTCTTCTTGATATTTTCATGATTTAAGGGTCTCCGGTAAGTTAAACAGCATCACATGTCTATTAGAAAGGTCTCCCTGCTGATTTATGGTTTTAAGAATTTCATTTGGATTATCATAATTTTTTTCAACCATCTCCTCATAAAATTCATTTGTCTGCGATTTTCTATTTTTTTTGTAATATGCTTCTTTGGCATAAACGAGTCTTCTAATTAATAATTCAGGTGACATCCAATCATCAGACACATCTGACCATCCATTAGGTTGTTTTGCTAAATATGGATGATGACCAAGTTCTCTTAATAAATATTCTAATGATCTTTGCTCATGAGTTGGTTTTAAACCTAAAGTATATAAATCCATCAATTTTGGCGTTGGTACCAATTCCACATCAGACATTTTACTCATTATTAAAAGCCAATTCTCTGGATTTTGGAATTTATTATATTTTTCAGAATAATTGAAAGCAACTTCGACTGCTGCTTTATGAACATCTGGTAGAAAACCATCTGATTTTTCCCAAGCTTTGATAATTGGTTCCATCATTTCTTTTGTTGGATTGTCGGTTATAAAATACCTGCAAAGTTTCATTGCAATAAATTCTCTACAAGATGGATGATTTACTAGATCAGTAATTACGGCTGATAAACTCTTTCTTCCTGATTTATACTTCTTACCTAAAATTCTTTTAGTGCCTGGTTGATGATATTCACCATTAAAATGAACATCTCCAGTTTCTAATCTTTTTTTTCCCCAGTTAGGTCTCCATCCACTCATTACATATGCCATTTGAATAACATCTTCTTGAGTGTAACCACAATCAGGTGAAACAGTATGAAGCTCTAATAATTCCCTTGCATGATTTTCATTTACACCAACTTTTCTTCCCTTTTCCTTTGCCCATTGTGCTTCTTGGCTTTTAGGTCCAACATTATCATTATTATCTAAATGATGTATCATAGTCCAAGCCACTGTTGCTTCTTGAACCATTTTTTCAAAGTTCTGATTCATATTAGCTCTAATAACTTCTCTTTGATAAGCTCCAGTTGTATATTGTGCTAAAAAATCTTTTTCACTGATTGCAAAGTGGTTTCCCCAAAAATACCATAACTTAGCTAAAACAGGAGTTTCACTTTTTAAAGCTTCAGAATGTCTGATACATAATTCAAGATTCCACCAAAATTTTTGGCCTGTTACATGTCTTAACTTATTTTTTTCTCTTTTATATCCATCTTTATCGTTTTTAAATTTTTTTCTTAAAACTTTTCTATCTCCATAAACGTAATCTCGATAATAATTTCTAAGTTCTTTCTCTGGTAAAATTTTTCCCTTCCAGGAAAATTCTGGAATTTCATTTAATTGACTTGTTGCCCACTTTAATGGGTCTGATGGAACTTTATCTTTAGGTCCTAGTCCAAAAGCAACCTTACGATAAAAATTTTTCATAAATTATTTAAAATAAATTATTTTAATATGTCAATATCTGAAATGTTTGTTAAAGAATTATTAAACTCAGTCATATTTTCTCTTCCTGAGATTTTTAAAATAACCAGACCAAATATAATAATTAAAGCTAGAGGTATGGCTGTAATTATACTTATATATTCAGCGATAATAATTAAATATATCGCATAAAATGCAATCGATCTAAAGATTACCCCAGTTTTAAACACAGCAATAATTGCTAAAGAATGGTTTATTAAATTAAAAAAGCTCATTTTTGAAGGGCCAAAGTATCTTGAGCCTCTTATTGATGGAGATTTAATTAAATTATTTTCAGTTTTTGCCAAAGAACCAGAAAAACTACTCCAAGTTGCTTTCTCTTGAATTAATTTTTTAACAGTTTGTTTTGTAAGACAAGTGAAATTTCCAAATTTTATAAATTTCCCTGTAAATGTATAAGTAAAAATTTTATGAAAAAAATAACAGATTTTAAAAATTATACCTTCTGATCTTTTAACTCTTTCTCCAACAATGGTATTATTAGGATTGTCTTTAATCTTTTCTACAAAGTTGCTTATCTCTTCAGGTCTATCTTCTCCATCACCATCCATTGGAATTACATAATCAAAATCTTCATTTTCTGAAATATGTTTAAGACCTGCTGCAATACAACGTGCATGTCCTTTATTATTTCTCATATTTATTAATTTTAGTGATTTAATATTATTTAAATTTTTAGTTTCTAAAATTTTTTCCTCAGTGGAAGCATCATTCACTACTATTACTGAAAATGCTGCTTTAAGCTCAGAAATATTAATATCAATTTCTTCAATTAATTTTGATGCAGATTTAAAATCATTAAAGACTGGAATTAGAATTACTATCTTCATTAACTTACTGAGCCTATCAGTCTAAATAGAGAAGCAAAAAACCCATATCCTGAAAGTTCAATTAAAACAACAATTCCAATAATGAATAAAAGTTTCTTGTTTTTTTGGTTTAATTGAAATTTCATTTATATGTTAAGCATTTCATATCTTTGTTGCACAATTGGACTTCATTTGAACTATAAATCCATTTTGGTCTTTCTGGAAGATGGTAAGATATATTTCCTCCAATCCACTCATTACCTTTAATATATTCCATTTTTCCAAGTTCCTTACCTTCAGTTTCAAAAAAAACTTTAGCCTGCTTAGCTAAATTTTTACCCTCAAAATCAGTTCTTTTATCAGTTTTAGTAATTGAAACAGAAGAATACAAAATTGGAGATAATAAGAATAATATCAAAAAGATTGAGAAAAACGTTCTCATTTTTTCAAAATTAATTTCTGATTTTAAGATATAAACAAATAACAAGCCAAAGCTTATATAAAATGGCGTCATCCACATAGTTCTAATTTTTACGCCCATAGTAAATGATGTAAGAAAAATAAAAAATATTGGAATTAAATTAATTGATAATAAAAATAAAAGCTTTTCGTCGTTTAAATTAATATTTAATGTAAACTTTTTAACTATAACAAAAATCATTAATAAAAAAGGCAATAATATACCAATTTGCTTACCTAAAAAGATCGCAGGATGTTTTATATGGTTTAAAATACTTGCTTCCTCTGAACCAGTTCTGAGAAGTCCATAGGTAATAGTTGTATAATCATTCTCAGTTAACCAAATAATGTGTGGTAATAAAATTATAATAAAAGGAACGAAAGAAACTAGGCACTTTAAATTTAGTCTTTTGGTATAAATCATATAAATTAAAAGTACATCTATTGCTAAACCTAAATAGACAAATAAATATTTAGATAGAAACCCAAGTCCAGCAAATAGACCGAGTAAAAGCCAATCTGTTATTTTGTTATTCTTAATTCCTCTCCATAAATAATATACAGAAAGAGACCAAAACGGTATTAAGCAAACATTTACATTAAATTCAGGTGTAGTGAAGTTATAAAAATATATGCCCTCTAATAACAAAACCGATAATAAACAATAAATTTTGTTATCAAAAAAATCTTCAGCTAACTTAAAAACTACAAGGAATGAGACTGCGATACAGATTTGACTTAACAAATAATAAGCCCAGTCTTGAGGTCCAAAGATTTGGTAAAATATTTCAGGTAAAAATGCACTCATTGGTGGGTGCTTATTAAATCCCCAGTCTAAATTACTACCCCATGCTAAGGCCTCTATAGTATCAAGTGGTAAATTGTTATTTGTCAAACTTGGAACTAATGTCCATATGATTAAGTGAGCTGAAACAAAAATATAAAATAAATTACTTATATTCTTTTTATAAATAGCCATTTTCATTAATTTATACAATTAATCCAATCTTGACACTCAATAAATGATGAATATATTCACCGAATTCATAAATTTGAGTATGGTAAAGATCTCTAAAAAATATATCCCAAAAGAAACTGAAAAATATATGTGTGCAAAACATCTTGCGTATTTCAAACAAAAATTAATGGAATGGAAAAAAGATCTTAAGAAAACTAATAATGAAGCAATATTTAATGCTTCAATGGATGACAATAGTGCATCTGCAGATATCGTTGACCAGGCAAGCTCTTATACAGAAAAAAATGTTGAGATGAGAGCAATCAATAGACAGATTAAATTAATTTCTAAAATTGATGGAGCTTTAAAAAAAATACAAGATGGAACTTATGGTTTTTGTGAGGAAACAGCAGAACCTATCGGTCTTAAAAGGTTAATGGCAAGACCCGTTGCAACTTTATGTATAGCGGCGCAAGAAAAGCATGAAAAAGAAGAAAAAGTTTACGCTGATATTTAAGGGTAATCTATCTCAGCATCTTTATTTAATACTTTAAATCCTTTTATAACTGCAGGTCGTTTTGCAATATCCACATACCATCTTGCTAAACCTTTAAAATTTTCTAATCCAATGTCATGTCTCTTATGTCTCGCAATCCAAGACCATGTTGCGATATCTGCAATTGAATACTCTTTGCCTGCTAAATAATCACTAGCAGAAAGTCTTGCTTCCAAATCGTCGTATAGTTTTCTTGTAATTTTAAAGTATCTTTCTTCTCCCCACTCACTTTTACCTTGATGATAATAATGAAACTGGTGATGTTGTCCTATCATTGGACCGATCAAACCCATTTGGGCCATTAACCATTGATTTATTTCTAGTCTATTCTCTTCAGGATAAAACATTTTACTTTTTTCACCTAGATACATCAGTATTGCTCCTGACTCGAAGATTGATTTATTATTTTCGTGGTCGGTTATTACTGGAATTTTGTTAAATGGACTAATTTTTTTGAATTCTGCTTTATGTTGCTCACCTTCAGATAAATTTACCTTTGTAACTTTATAGTCAAGTTTTATTTCTTCAAGCATGATACTTATTTTCCAACCGTTAGGAGTATCGGCGGTAAATAATTCAATCACTATTTTACACCCAGTCTGTCTTTAATTGTATTTGATGCTGTCGTAAATTCAAATCTGTATTTTTCATTAGGTCTTGCATATTTAAAGCACCCTCGTGCGGCAAGAGCTCCTTCATGAAAACCTGAAAGGATTAATTTGAGTTTTCCAGGGTAACTACAAATATCTCCAATAGCAAAAATACCTTTCTTGTTGGTTTCAAAGTTTTCAGTATTAACTGGGATAGTTTTTTTATCTAAATTAAGACCCCATTCAGCTATTGGTCCAAGTTGCATTATCAAACCAAAGAATCCCAAAACATAATCAGCTTTAATTATTTTGCTTTCCCCATCTTCACTTTTAATTTCAACTTCTTCCAATGATCCATTTCCAATAACATCTTTAATAGAATACTTTGTAAATAAATTAACAATTTTTTTTTCACTAAGTTCTTTTATTTTTTGAACACTCACAGATGCGCCCCTAAACTCATCTCTTCTATGGATAAGTGAAACTTTAGAGGTATTAGACAGTTCTATTGCCCAATCAAGAGCACTGTCTCCACCTCCAAATATAGCAACTGACTTATCTTTAAAAATTGATTTATCTTTAATTGAATACAAAACTGAAGTTCCATCGAATTTTTCTGCACTTTTTGTTGGAAATTTTCTTGGCTCAAAAGAACCAACACCCCCAGCAATTACAACGTTTGGTGCATGAAATTCTTTTCCATTCGTTGTTTTAACAATCCAATTATTATTTTCTTTTTTAAGTTCTTGAACTCTATCATTTAAGTGAAAATTATAATTAAACGGTTTTATTTGTTCTAGTAAGTTATTTGTAAGCTCTTCTCCTGTACACTCTGGGATCGCAGGAATATCATAAATTGGTTTGTCAGGATAAAGCTCTATGCATTGACCACCTATCTTATCTAAGTTATCAACTATTTCACAATTTAATCCAATAATACCAAGTTGATGTGCACAAAATAATCCTGTTGGACCTGCGCCGACTATCACAACATCAGTTTTAATCATTAAACTTGTTTCTCCGGCATATGAACACTTAGACCATCTAAGTCATCAGAAACCATAATTTGACAACTTAACCTACTATTTGAATTTGGTTCATAGGCTTGATCTAACATATCATCTTCACCCATTTCTTTTTTTGGTAATTTATTATACCAATCCTCTTTGACATAAACATGGCATGTAGCGCAAGACATGCTTCCCCCACAATCTGCATCAATTCCAGGAATATCATTTTGAACAGCACCTTCCATAACTGTAAGCCCATTTTGGACTTCAACTACATGCTCTTTTCCATTGTGTTCAATATATTTGATTTTAGCCATTGCTTTTATATAAGCACAAAAAAAAATAGGGCAAGTAATCAAACTCGCCCTATTTTGTATATATCGTAACTAATTGTTACTAAGCTCTTCTTGTAGAGTTAGAAACTGCACAAGACCAGATAATTAAACCAAATGCGATTTTATTAACAAAGTCTGCTAAGTTATAGATAACGTTTAATGCGTTACCATCTATTCCACCTGTTAGGTAACCAAAAATGTAACCTAATGGGTAAATAGCCCAACCTACAGTAACAATCATTCTTAAAGCTCCAAATGCAGTTACTAAAGATTTATTTCCAGATTTAGCAGCAACTTTTCCTGCTTCTCCTGAAAAGATTTCATAAAGAATGTAAATCCATCCAGCCATACCGATTATGAAACCTAGTGTAGCGTTGATGAATCCAGCTTCTCCAAGATATCCACCTATTAACATAACTAGTGAACCAATTAAGATTCTCCAGAATATGTTTGTGTCAACTTTTCTTACTGCTGAAAGAATTAAGTAAAATTCTACTAGCTGTAGTGGTACAGTAATTAACCAGTCAATGTATCTGTAAACAGTTGGAGTATCACCTGTTTCGATCCATACTGCTCTCATATACATATAGTGAATAAATGCTATACCTGTTACTAATCCAGCTACGTTAACTGATTTTCTCCATTGTGAACTGACATTAGCCTGCTCCATAAAGAAAAATGCTGTAGCTGCTAACATACCCATTGATATTAACCAAAACGAAATACCTACGAAATCGTCTGTAGCTAAAAAGGCTGTCGCTGCGTTAGCTGCTGTAGTTGCTCCGAAAAGCACTGCCGCTAATGCTAACATTTTCATTGTCTTCATAAAAAACTCCCTCATAGTTAGTTTTTTTATTAGTTTAAATTTAAACTACAGACTAATCTAATGATTAGTCTAAAGTTAGGGTTAGATAGCAAAAAAATTTAGTTTATTGAAGAGTTTTTGACCTCTAAAAAGTATTGATTTTACTTACTTTATAAAATTAAATACAACCTGTTGCATAAAATCATTATAAAAGTGTATCAAAAAACAAATCACTATGAAAAATAGTTTTAACAAAATTTATCAAGAATCTATACGAAATCCCGAGGAATTTTGGAAAAATGTGTCTGATGATGTGTTCTGGTTTAAAAAACCCACTAAGATTTTAAACAAGTCTAACCCTCCATTTTATAAATGGTTTGAAGATGGAGTTACAAATACCTGTTACAACGCAATCGATGTTCATATTGATAATGGAAATGGAGAGAAGACTGCTTTGATCTATGATAGTCCTATAACCAACAGCAAAGCAAAGTTTACATACAATGAATTAAGAGAAAAAATATCAAAATTTGCAGGAGCACTAGATAATCAAGGTATCAAGAAGGGTGATAGAGTAATTATTTACATGCCAATGATACCTGAGGCAGTTATAGCTATGCTTGCATGTGGAAGAATCGGTGCGATACACTCAGTCGTCTTTGGAGGATTTGCTTCAAATGAACTGGCAAGTAGAATTGATGATAGTAAAGCAAAAATTTTAATCACTGCCTCTTGTGGATTTGAACCAGGAAGAACAGTTGAGTATAGACCGTTAGTAGATGGAGCATTAAAACTTGCAAAACATAAAGTTGAAAAAGTAATTTTCTTTCAAAGAAAAGGTCACGAGGTAAATCTAAACAGTCCACTTGAAATAAGTTGGGAAGAATCTCTGAACAACGCTAAAGACAAAGATTGTGTTGAAATCGGAGCAAATGAGTTTGCTTACATTTTATATACATCTGGAACTACAGGAATACCAAAAGGAATAGTTAGAGATATTGGAGGTCATATAGTTGCTCTTAAATGGACAATGAAAAATATTTATAATGTTGATGAGAATGACGTATGGTGGTCGGCAAGTGATATTGGGTGGATAGTAGGACATTCATATATTGTTTATGCTCCATTATTTAAAGGGTGTACAACAGTTTTATTTGAGGGGAAACCAGTTGGAACTCCTGATGCAGGAGTATTTTGGAGAATAATTTCAGAGTATAAAATTAAATCTTTATTCACTGCTCCAACAGCATTTAGAGCTATTAAAAAAGAAGACCCAGATGGAAAGTTTTTCTCAAAATATGATTTAAGTTCTTTTGAATCTTTATTTCTAGCTGGAGAAAGAGCTGATCCTGATACAATAAAATGGGCTGAAAATCTTTTAAATGTTCCAGTCATAGATCATTGGTGGCAAACAGAGACTAGTTGGGCAATAAGTTCAAATTGTACTGGAATAGAAATGCAAAAAACTAAGTATGGTTCAGCGTGTAAAGCAGTTCCAGGTTATGATGTAAAAATAATTAAACCAGATCATTCGATTGCAAAACCAAATGAGATGGGAGATATAGTTGTTAAGTTACCTTTACCTCCAGGAACATTTCCTACCCTTTGGAACGCTGATAAGAGATACGAAGAAAATTATATGAGTAATTATAAGGGTTACTATCAAACATATGATGCTGGTCATATAGATGAAGATGGATATATATGGATTATGTCACGAACAGACGACATAATTAATGTTGCTGGTCATAGATTATCTACAGGTGCAATTGAAGAGGTTTTATCAGAACATCAGTCAGTTGCTGAGTGTGCGGTTCTAGGAGTTGCAGATAAATTAAAAGGACAATTGCCTATTGGTTTAGTTGTTTTAAAAACTGGAGTTGAAAAAAATAATGACACTATTTCAAAAGAGTGTATTCAAATGGTAAGAGATAAAATTGGTCCAGTTGCAGCATTTAAAGTTGTTATAGTTATTAAAAGATTACCTAAAACAAGATCGGGAAAAATATTGAGAGGAACTATTAGAAAAATTGCTGATAAGGAAGACTATAAAATGCCAGCAACAATTGACGATCCTGCAATTCTGGATGAGATCACACAAAATTTAATAGAAAATAAAATTCTTACCAAATAAATTAACTTAATTGTCAAATCTTATAGGTTTACCTGAAGCTTCTCCAAGAATTTCTCCATCTTTCATTTTAATTTCACCATTTATGATTGTATATATTGGAGCTCCTTTAAATTTATGTCCATCGAAAGGTGACCATCCACACTTACTCTCTATTTTTTCATTTTTGATTTCAATAACTTTATTCATATCAACAATTGTAAGATCTGCATCATATTCTTCTTTTATATATCCCTTGCCTATTATGCCAAAAATTTTTGCTGGATTTTCACAGATGAGATTCATAAGCTGAACTAAAGATAGTTTCGCGTCATTTACATGATTCAGCATCACAGGTAATAATGTTTGAACCCCTGGCATTCCTGAAGGGGTATCTGGATATTCTTTGTCTTTATTTATCCTCAGATGTGGCGCGTGATCTGAACCGATAGTATCATTATAATTATTTCTAACCGCATACCACAGTCTGTCGTAATGACTTTTTTCTCTAATTGGTGGATTCATTTGAGCATAGGTTCCAAGTTTGTCGTAACAATCTGGAGCATACATGGTTAAATGTTGAGGAGTTATTTCAAAAGTGATGTCTCCCTTGTTCTGAGATAAAAAATCAATCTCCTGTTTTGTTGTAATATGCAAGATATGAGCTTTTTTACCTAATCTTTTTGCAATTTTTACAATCTTTCTTGTAGAAGAAATTGCACATTCTTCATCTCTCCATATTGGATGTGAATGAACATTGCCTTTTTCTCGTAATTTCTTTCTAAGATTTAAAATATCTTCATCTTCTGAGTGAACTGCAACAATTTTAGATGTACTTTCAAATACTTTTTCAATGTCTTCTTCTTTATGAACTAGTAAAGTTCCTGTAGACGAACCTGCAAATAATTTAACACCACAACATCCATCTAAACCTTTAAGATCAGCTAATTCGCTTTGGTTGGTGGGAGTTGCTCCAAAATAAAATGCATGATTACAGTACATTCTATTTTTTGCTAAATCTATTTTTCTTTGAAATTCTGCCTTGTTAGTAGTTGCAGGATTAGTATTTGGCATTTCAAATACTGAAGTAATTCCTCCAACAATTGCCGCCCTACTTCCTGAAGCTAAATCCTCAGTGTCTGTCGAGCCTGGTTCTCTAAAATGTGTTTGAGTATCAATACAACCAGGAAGAACAGTAAGTCCAGTCGCATCAATTGATTGTCTTGAGTCTTCATTCAACTTACCAATTTTTACAATCTTGCTATTTTGAATGCCTATGTCAACATCTTTAAGATCTTTATCAATATAACACTTTCCATTTTTGATTATTAGGTCTAACATTTATAAAAAAACTACTTATATCATTTGTTATAGTATTACAATATGAATAGAAATAGTGTTTACATTTTAGAGGATAGAGGTCTGCTTTATATTAATGGAGATGATGTAAAAGGATTTTTACAAAATATAATTACAAATAATATTGAAAATGTAACAGAGGATAGAAGTTGTTTCTCAGCTCTATTAACCCCACAAGGCAAATATCTTTACGATTTTATAATTATTAAACACAAATCTGGATATTTTTTAGATTGTGAAAAGAAAATAATTGAAAATTTATATAAACAGTTAAATTTATACAAACTTAGATCTAAAGTAGAGATTTTAAATCTAAGTAATGAGTTTGTAGTTGCCAGTTTAACAAAGGAAAAATTTCTAGAATTAGAAAATTCTAAAGATGAAAACGGTTTTACAATTAAATTTAGAGAAGATCCTATTTTTTTAGATCCTAGATCTGATAAATTAGGAGCTCGACTAGTGGTAAATTTAGAAAAACTATATCTTTCTATTAAAAAATTGGGTTTAGAAGTTTCTGACGTTAATGAATATTATAACACTAGTCACGAATTAGGTATCGCTCAAATTGATACAAATAAACTTCAAGATAAAATATTTGGAATCGAGTGCAATTTTGAGGAGCTTAACGGAATTGATTTTAAAAAAGGATGTTATGTGGGTCAAGAGAATACAGCTAGAATAAAACTTAAAGATAAACTTAGTAAGAGGTTATTTGCAATTAAAGTTTTAGATGGTGAAATAAATAGTGAAGAAATTACTTGTGAAGAAAAAAATATTGGAAAGTTATTAATAAATAATAAAAATCCATTTGCTTTACTAAAATTGGAAGATAAAAGCTTTAATTTTGATAAAGACCTAAAATGTGGAGATGCAAAAATAAAGGTGCTAAGACCCAATTGGATATAAATTATTTTATAAATTTTGATAAATCTGGTTTGAAATAGTCTGGTCCTTTCATAACTTTTCCAAATTCATTATATATTGGTTTTCCATCTTTTCCCAATTTACTCATATTAGATTTTTGGACCTCTTCAAAACATTTATCTAAATTGATACCAAAAGCATGACCTGCGCCATAAGTAACGTACAAAATATCTGTTAATGCATCTGCAACTTCAGTCAAATTTTTTTCTGATATTGCTTGTTTAAGTTCCTCTAACTCCTCATTAATTAATGAAATTCTTAACGAATTAATTTTATCTGTGCTTAAACTTGATGTATCTTTTACATCTTGATTAAAAGTTTTCATAAACACACCAACTTTTTCAAAATTTGTCATTTTACTCCTATATGATTTTATTATTATTTAATGTATAAGTGTATAAATATACTCTCAAAACTAAAATATGAAATTCAGAAAAGAATATGACAGCATTGGTTCTATAAATGTGCCTGTGGATAAGTATTGGGGAGCATCCACACAAAGATCAAAAAAATACTTTGATATTGGAGATGTATTAGTCAGACCAAAGTTAATAAAATCTATTGCTATTATAAAAAAAGCAGCCGCTGTAACAAATTTTAAAAATAAAGATATTAGTTCAAAAGTTTATAAATCAATTGTACGTGCTTCTAATGAGGTTATTACGGGAAAATTAGATGATCATTTTCCCCTTAAAGTTTGGCAAACTGGTTCTGGAACACAAACAAATATGAATGTAAATGAAGTTATTTCTAATAGAGCAATTGAAATATTAAATGGAAGAAAGGGTACAAAAAAACCTGTACATCCTAACGATCATGTAAATAAATCTCAGTCTACTAATGATGTTTTTCCTACTGCAATGCATATTTCAATAGCAATGGAAACTAGAGAAAAACTATTACCAAGTTTAGCATTGTTAAATAAAGAATTAAAAAAAAAGGTAAAAGAGTTTAATAAAATAGTCAAAATAGGTAGAACGCACTTACAAGATGCTACTCCTTTATCATTGGGTCAAGAATTTTCTGGCTATCAATCTCAACTAGAAGAATGCATTAAAAGAATAAAAGTTTCACTAAATGAAATTTATTATTTAGCACAAGGTGGGACGGCGGTAGGTACAGGTATTAATACCAAAAAAAATTTTGATAAAAAAATAGTAAATGAAATTAAAAAAATAACCAAGTTACCTTTTAAGCCAGCTAAAAATAAGTTTGCTGCACTTGCAGCTCATGATGCAATAGTAAATTACTCAGGTACATTAAATACAACTGCAGTATGTTTAATGAAAATAGCAAATGATATTAGATTTTTAGGTTCAGGACCAAGAGCTGGATATGGAGAGTTGATATTGCCAGAGAATGAACCTGGATCATCAATTATGCCTGGTAAAGTAAATCCAACTCAGTGTGAGGCTGTTACAATGGTATGTGTAAAAGTAATTGGTAACCACAATGGAATAACAATGGCTGGATCACATGGTCATTTTGAGCTTAATGTTTTTAAACCATTAATAATTCATAATGTACTTCAATCAATCCAAATTCTCTCGGATAGCACAAAAAGTTTTGCAAAATATTGTATATCTGGACTAAAGGCTGACAAAAACAGAATTAAAAACTTAGTGGAGAACTCTTTAATGCTGGTAACTGCCTTATCACCAAAGATTGGCTACGATAATGCTGCAAAGATTGCTAAGAATGCATTAAAAAATAAAACTACTCTAAAAGCTGAAGCATTAAAATCAGGATTAATAAACGAGAGAGAATATAATAAGATTGTTGATCCAAATAAAATGATAAAACCAGACTAGCTATTAATAATATTTTTAACTAAAGATTTAAGCTCCTGAGAATTTCTAATGTTATATCTAGATTTAACATTGTTTTTAACATCATCTACAGTTTGATTAATTTTAATATCAGATATTGAAATTAATCCTGAAGAAATATTTTTTTCAATTTTAAAATGGATAACATTTATGTCTTTAATTTTATCTAATTTTAATTGAAATTTTTTTGCAAATTCTTTTTTATTTTTAATGAATAAGGAATTTGTAGATTGAAATATTATATCACCATTTTCCTCTATGTATTTTATATCAGTTTTAATTGGTCCAATTTTGCCTACATTAAATAAAATTTCACTAACATTAATAGTTTTTTGGCTTATATTTAAATTTATATTGCCATTTCTTATAAGTTCATGCTCAATGTTAGTAAAAAGAAATTTAATATCTCCGTTTAAATTACCTATTAAATTGGAATTTAAATTTAAAATCGAAAATATTAATTCATCGACCAAAAAATTTAAATTTTGCTTATTCAATGTAATAAAAGAATTAAGATTAAAGGGTGATAATTCTATTTTTGTGTCAATTTGAATGTTGTTATTATTATCTGATTTTAAAGTAATTTGATTGTTTTTAACATTATAATCTATTTCAATTTTCTGATTTAAAAAATTTATTGATGTTAATCCGTTAAAGTTAGAATTGTTGTTATAATTTAACTGATTTTTTATCAAAATATTTGGTTCATTAAAGTCTATCTCTATTTGTGAATTTTTTTGAGAAACATATTTTTTTTTCCACAATGATTTGAAGTTTAAATCAAATAAATTTCCTTTAATATTTAATTTTTTTAAATCGTCTTGTTTAGAGGTAGTAAAATTAATCTTTTCTATTGGTGATATAATTAAAGTTTCATCATTTTCATCTATTACAAATACTTTACTCTTTTTAATATAAAATGGTTTACTTTTGCTATTGTGAAAATAATTTCTTAAAATATTATATTCTTTAAGTCTTAATAAAAAATTAGTATTCTGTATCTCAAATTTTTCAAAACTAATTTTAGATTTGGGATATAAGCTATTTGAAAGTAAGAAAATTTTAAGATTTTTTGTATCTACTAACATGTCTTGATTATTATTTTCAATTATTGATAATGATGAGTCACTGATTAATAAATGAGGTTTAGGAAGTAATTGATACTTTATGTCACCATTTATTTTTAAGTTAATATCAAAATCAGAATAAAATTTAGTTTCAATAATGTTTTCTATGCTTTTATAATTAAATAAAACTGGTATTGATAAATAAATGCCTATTGAAAATAACAATACAACTAATAAAAAAATACCTTTGACAAATATTGGTATTTTCTCAATTTTTTTCATTTATTTAATATCGCTCAAATTAAAAAAAAATAAACGATGAATTTAGATTATTTAACAAATCTTAATGAAAATCAGGAAGAAGCTGTTTTACATTTAGACGGACCTCTTTTAATTGTTGCAGGAGCAGGGTCAGGAAAGACTAGAGTTCTTACAGCTAGAATTGCGCATATTGTTAAACAGCATAAGGCATTTCCCAATCAAGTCTTAGCAGTAACATTTACGAATAAAGCTGCAAAAGAAATGCAATTAAGGGTCTCTAAATTCCTAAGAAAAGAGGCAACAGGCCTTCCATGGTTAGGCACTTTTCACTCAATTAGCGCAAAAATATTGAGAAAACATGCAGAAGCAGCTGGATTAAAATCAAATTTTTCAATTATTGATCAAGATGATCAGGTAAGATTAATAAAAAATATCTGTAAATCTGAAAACATAGATACAAAAAAGATATCTCCAAAATATATTTTGGCGATAATTGATAAATGGAAGAATAAAGGCTTTTACCCTGATGAAGTTGTACTCAAACGTAAAGACATATTAGAAAAAAGCTTCCTTGGAATCTATAAAATTTATCAGCAAAAATTAATAGATCTTAACGCTGCAGATTTTAGTGACTTAATTCTTCATACAGTAAAAATTTTTGAAAAACATAGCGATATATCGAAAATATATTCTAAAAAATTTAAATATATTTTAGTTGATGAATATCAGGACACAAACTTTATTCAAAGTGAATGGCTTAAGTATTTAGCAAAACATAACCAAAATATTTGCTGTGTTGGAGATGATGACCAATCAATTTACAGTTGGAGAGGAGCAGAAATTAAAAATTTTCTTCAATTTGAAAATGTCTATGAAAATACAAAAATAATAAGGTTAGAAAAAAACTACAGGTCAACTCAAAATATTTTAAATGTAGCATCAAATATTATTGAAAATAACCAAAATAGAGTTGGAAAAAAACTTTTTACAGATCAAGAAGATGGAGAACTTGTAACTTTAAACTGTTTTAGAAATGTAAAAGATGAGGCAACTGAAATAGGCTCTAATATTGAGGATTTCAAAAATAGATTTTCATTAAATGAAGTCGCAATTCTTGTAAGAGCAATTTTTCAAACTAGAGAATTTGAAGAAAGGTTCTTAAAAATTGGCGTTCCATACAGAATTATTGGGGGTATTAAATTTTATGAGAGAGCTGAAGTTAAGGATTGCGTTGCATACCTTAAAACGGTTTTTCAACCTCAGGACGACTTAGCCTTTGAAAGAATATTAAATGTACCAAAAAGATCAATTGGGGATACAACAGTAAAAGCTATAAATGATTTTGCTAAATTAAATAAATGCTCTTTAGAAATTGCTTCAAAACATTTAATTGAACAGAACAAAATAAAACCTAAAACAAAATTAGGTTTAAACTCTCTTTTAAATCTTTTAGCTAAGTGGAGAAATGATTTAAATAAGAAAATGAACCATAACAAGTTACTACAAACAATTCTTGATGAGTCTGGATACAGTGAAATGCTTAAAAATAAGAAAGACTTAGAAAATGAAAATAGATTAGAGAATATAAAAGAACTTCTAAATGCGATGAAAGAATTTGATAATCTAGAGAGTTTTTTAGAACATGTTGCTCTTGCAACATCATTAGACCAAGATTGGCAAAGTGAAAAAGTCAATTTAATGACAATACATGCATCTAAAGGACTTGAGTTTGACGTTGTATTTTTGCCTGGATGGGAGGAAGGTTTATTTCCTCATCAAAAAAGTATAGAGGAAAAAGGTGAAAGTGGGCTAGAGGAGGAAAGAAGATTAGCCTACGTTGCAATTACTAGAGCGAAAAAGCTAGCAAAAATATCGTTTTCAATGAATAGATTTTACCAAGGAGACTGGATTGACAGCATGGCATCAAGGTTTGTGGATGAACTACCTGATGAATATATTAAAAAAAATAATAATTTTATTGATGAAAAAGAGGAAGATTTTGAATTCAACCAAGATATAGATTTTGATAGTGATACTGAAATTAGAAGTCCTGGTTGGATACGTTACCAAAAAAAATTAAAATGAGTGTCGTAATTAATAAAATTATTTTATCAAATGATTTGGATGGATATATCTTGCCAAAAAATGATAATTATTTCACGGAGTATTCTAAGATAAATAATCTTAAATCAATTACAAATTTTTCTGGTTCTGCAGGATTTGCTATTTTCCTAAAAAATAAAAAATATTTATTTGTTGACGGAAGATATACTATTCAAGCTGAAAAAGAGGTTGGGAAAAAATTTGAAATTTGTGAAATTCCTTATATTTGGCCTAAGGACATTCTAAAGAAAAAAATAAAAATTGGTTTTGATCCAGATCTTTTTACTTGGGAAACACTAAATAAATACTTTGGAGATAATTATAACTTATTACCTTTAAAATTTAAATTTGAAAATAAAAGTAATACAAAAAATAGTTATCCTTTCTTTAATCTTAAAGCATCTGTTGCAGGGGAAAGTATTAATTCTAAAATAAACCGATTGATAAAAATTATGAAAAAAAAGAAAGTTGATTATAACTTTATCAGCTCGGGTGAAAATATTTGTTGGCTTTTAAATATTAGAGGAAAAGATCTCCCCAATTCTCCAGTTGCAAATTGTAAAATGGTGCTAACAAAAGAAAAAAAAATTTATTTTTTTTCAAATCAACAGAAGATAAAAAGAATAAAGTTGAGCCATAAAAAATTAAAAATAAATTTTTTAAAGGAAGATGATTTTTTTAAATGCTTAATTAATTTGAAAATTGGAAATTTTTGTATTGACAGTAAAACCTGCTCCGTTTCTGATGAAAGTTTAATTAATTATAAATTTAAAATAATTGATAGAGAAGATTCTATTTATATTATGAAATCTTTAAAAAATAAAACTGAGATTAAAAATATGATTAATGCACACATTGAAGATGGTGTTGCTTTAACAAAATTTTTATATTGGATAAAAAATCTTAAAAAAAATAACCTTACAGAGAAAAAAATTGAGAAAAAATTAGAGAGTTTTAGAAAAAGAAATAAAAATTATTTATACCCAAGCTTTGATACAATTGCTGGATCCGGGCCAAATGGAGCAGTAATACATTATAGATCTGATAAATTTTCTAACAGAGAATTAAAAAAAGATGACTTACTATTACTTGATTCTGGTGGTCAGTATAAATGGGGAACTACAGATGTTACAAGGACAGTATGTTTTTCTAATGTCAAAAATACAGTGAAGAATATTTTCACAAGAGTTTTAAAGGGACACATTGGTGTAGCCTTGTCTAATATTAATAAAGAGAGAAATGGGCATAATATTGATAAAATTGCCAGAAAGAGCCTCAATTCAGTAGGCCTTGATTATGGTCACGGCACTGGTCATGGAGTGGGGGTATTTCTAAATGTTCATGAGGGACCACAAGCAATATCAAAAAATAACTTAGTAGAATTAAAAGAGGGAATGGTTTTAAGCAATGAACCTGGTTTTTATAAAAAAAATGATTTTGGAATTAGAATTGAAAATTTAGTTTATATAAAAAAAATTAGATCTAAACTTATATTTGAAAACCTAACGATGGCACCTATTGATATAGACTTAATTAATCAGAAAATGCTCAATAAAGCAGAAAAAAAATATTTATTTAAATATCACTTTGATGTTTACAATAATATTTCTCCATTTTTAAATAAAAATGAAAAAAGATGGTTAGCTAAGCTAATTTAATAAATTAAGCCACTCTTTTTGAGATAAAATTTTTATTCCTAGTTCTTTAGCTTTTTGAACTTTTCGGTTTGTTGGTTTTTCACCAATTATTAAATATTTTAACTTTTTGTTAACTGAACTTACAACAGATCCTGAATTTTCTTCAATCAAAGATTTTGCTTCAGCTCTACTCATATTTGATAATTTTCCTGTGAACATAAATGTATTGTTTAAAAGTTTGCCATCTTTATTTAATTTAAGATCAGAAATATTTAACATAGAAGATAACTTTTCAATTATTTTATAATTTGATTTATTTTCAAAAAATTTTTTTAATGAATTAATTTGAGTTTCTCCAATTCCATCTATATTTAAAAATTCATTAAATTTTTTATTTTTGATTAAGTTTAAGAAATTAGTTATTGATTTTGTATATTCTGCTAAAAGCTTAGCGTTTTCAATTCCAATATGCCTAATACCTATAGAATAAATAAATCTATCTAAAGAAACTTTTTTTGATTGATCAATTGAATATTTTAAGTTTGAGACTGAGAGATCACCCCAACCATCAAATTTAGAAATTTTAGCATAATCAAGGTTAAAAATATCTTGTGGATATCTTATTAATTTTAGATTCCAAAAATTTTCCACGACTTTTTTCCCTAAACCGTCAATATTAAGTGCTTCTTTTGATATAAAATGTTTAATTTTTTCTACAGCTATTTTTTCACATTCAAATCCTCGATCTGGACACCTTCTCACTGCATCATATTTTTTCGTAAATTTATTAAATTCTTTTATGGTATCAAAACCACATGGGCATTTTTTTGGAAATACAAATTTTTTTGACTCTTTTTTTCTTTTTTTTAGATCAACTAATACAACATGAGGAATAACGTCACCTGCTCTCTCTACTTTTACAGTATCACCAAGTCTTATATCTTTTCTAATTATTTCATCTTCATTATGAAGTGTTGCATTAGAAACTACTACACCCCCAATATTTACTGGTTTTATTCTTGCTACTGGAGTTAATGCACCTGTTCTACCAACCTGAATATTTATGTCTTTTATTATAGAATATGCACTATCTGCTGAAAATTTATGAGCTATAGCCCACCTGGGAGAATTTGCTGTAAATCCTAATCTGTTTTGAAGATCAAGATTATTAATTTTATAGACTAAACCATCAACATCATACTTTAAATTAAATCTGTCATTCTCAAATTGTTTGTGAAAAATTTCTAGATCTTTAATAGTTTTTAAAACCTTATTATGCTCATTTATTTTAAAACCCCATTTTTTCAACGATATTAAAAAATCGGACTGTTTCTTTATTTTATTACTTTCAAAGTAACCATAAGTATAAGCAATAAAGTTAAGAGGAATTTTTTTAGTTTCTAATGGATTTTTTTGTCTCAAGGAACCTGATGCTGCATTTCTAGGATTAGCGAAATCATTTTTTAACTTTTTAAAATCATCCTTTTCTATGAAAACCTCGCCTCTAATATCTATATCTTTTGGGAAGTCTTTATTAGTTATTTTGTGCGGTATATCATTAATTGTTTTTAAATTTTCAGTAATTACTTCACCTGTGGTACCATCTCCCCTTGAAGTACCCATGACTAATAATCCATTTTTGTAAGTTAATGACGCTGAAATTCCATCTATTTTCGGTTCAACACTGTATTCAATATCAATTCTCTTGTTGAGATAATTAAATATTTTCTTTTCGAAATTTTCTAAATCCTTTATGCCAAAAGCATTTGATAAAGATAACATTTTTACTCTGTGAGTAGATTTTATGAAATTTTTTGAGGGAGCAAATCCTAGAGAATTGGATGGAGAAGAAGAACTCTTTAAAAAAGAAAATTTATTTTCTAAATCAAGTATTTCTTTTTTAATTTCATCATATTCTTTATCAGATATTTTTGGCGAACTTTTTTCAAAATATAATTTGTTATGATTTTTTAATTCATTTATTTTTTCCCTATAGTATTTTTTTATTTCTACATCCTTCATTTAATACTATTAAAATAATTGTTTAAATTTTTTGAGTAATGATTTTTGTTTATTGAGATCATTTTTAATTTTAGGTTTTTCATAGTTAGTATTTAAAATTTTATATGATCTTTCATACCACTCACTGGACTGATAATTATATCCAAGAATAACTGCATATTTTTTTGCTTCATCAGTTAGTCCCAATTTATAATTTAATTCTACCAATCTATATAAGGCCTCCTCAATGAAAATAGTAGTTTCGTATTCATTTACAATTTTTTTATATCTATTCATTGCTGGTATCCATTTTTCTCGATCTAAATAATATTTTGCAAGATATAATTCTTTTGAAGCTAATATCTCCTCAATAAGCTCTAACTTAAAGTTTGCATCCTCAGCAAAATCTGTTTCGGGAAACTCATTAATTAATATAGTAAAATATTGTTTGGCTTTAACAATTTGTCCTAGATCTTTTTTCTCATCTGTAATTTGATTATAATGACAAATAGCTAACAAATAGTATGCATAATCAGTATTAGGATGATTTTTATATTTATCTAAAAATCGTTCTAATTCAACTATCGCATATGTAAAATATAATTGAGAATAGTAAGAGTAAGCTGCCATTAAATTAGATCTTGGTGCCCAAATTGATTGGGGATATAAAAGTTCTACCTCATTAAATTTTTTTGCAGCAAAAAAAATATCACCTCGATTAAATTCTTCAAAACCTTCATTATAAGCTTCTATCATCTGCATTTCTAAATTATCCTCTTTAATTAATGAGACTTTTTCTTGTTTTTCAGAACAAGAAGTTAAACCAAAAACTACTAGTAGAGTTATTAAAAAATTACAAATTTTCATCAATGAATTTTATCAGAAAAATTTTAAAATTCTAATTTTTAAGCTATAGATTTTAAATTATTACGATTATTTATTAGCGTATGAGGTAAATTTTTACCTTTAATTTCAATTAAGGAATAATTTTTATTATTGCTAAATACTTTTCTTAATAATTTATTTGTTAGACTGTGACCACCATGTCTACATTTAATAGATCCAATTAATCTATAACCAACCAGATAAAGATCACCCATACAATCAAGAATTTTGTGATTCACAAACTCATTTTTATTTCTTAATCCTTCTTCATTCAAGATGCTGTTTTCTCTTACAACAATTGCATTATCTAAAGATCCTCCTTTTCCCAAACCTATTTTCTTTAATTTATCAATATCTTCATATAAACAAAATGTTCTAGAATTAAATACATCGTCTAATTTGTCCTCAAAAACATTTATTTTATTTTGTTGTTTTTGAATAAGTTGATTTTTATAATTTATTTCAAAATCAATTTCTAAGGAAGTATTGGATTTTTCAATAGAGATGAACTTATCTCCCTCTTCTATTTCAACACTGTTATTTATTTTTATCAATTTAATAGGGACACCACTATTTTTTAATCCAGTTTCTTTAAGAATTTTAACAAAATTCATTGCAGATCCATCAAGAATAGGTACTTCTTGTGAATCAAGTTCAACAACTGCATTATCAATACCCAAACCTAAAAATGCAGCCATAAGGTGTTCGATTGTTGAAACTTTTACTCCATATTGATTTGATATTGTTGTACAAAGTGTTGCTTCACAAACATTCTCAAAATTAGGAATTACTATATTATTATTTTTTATATCAACTCTTTTGAATATAATCCCAGAGTTAGGAGCAGAAGGTAAAATTTGAAGATTTACTTTTTCACCTGTATGAATCCCAATTCCGGATAATGATATTTTTTTTGATATTGTTGATTGTGATAAGAGTGACATGACTAAGAGTATATAAAAACAAGCCCAGTTTAATATTCAAGTAATGTTACAAGAAAATACAATTATCGAGAAAAAAGATTAAAGAACTTCTCAAAAAAGCCTGTTTTTTTAAGCTTTTTTTCAATGTTTATTAAAGATCTTTCATCACTTTTATGATAATTTATACCTGCCTCACATATCTTAGTGTCACTTTCATCAAAAAAAATCAATTCTGAAAAAGAATTTTTTAAATTAAAATTATTAATAAATGATATCAACTTTGATCCATTTCCTATAAAAATTATTTTAGGTTTTTCAGAAGAATTAATATTTTTAAAGTAATTATTTTGTATAATTGAGATATTAATAATTTCGTCTACTCTTGCTTGAATAACTTGTTTCAATAAATCTATCGAAATATTTTTTTCTGATATTTCACTAAATAAATTAATGTGATTTATAGAGATTTTATTAAATGATACTTCATTCTCATTTTCATCAAATTTCGTTTTTAAATCTTCAGAATAACTAATGTCTAATTTTAGTACTTTTGAAATATCCTTTGTTATATTATTTCCACCTATGGGTACAGAATTTAAAAATTGGAATTTATTATTATTAAAAAATAAAGCACTAGTTCTTTCATATCCAATATCTAAGAATATAATATTTTTTCTAGTATCTATACTTTTTTTATAAAAGAATGATTTAACATAGCTTGTGCAGTATATACATAAGATATTTAAATTATTTTTTTTAAATTTATTTGATAAATCTTTTATTGTAGATTTTTTTAAACAAATAAATTTTATTTCCAATATCAAAGATTTTATTTTTATATCATCAGATAAGTTTTCTAATTTTCTATTATCATCAACAATTATATTATTTATATCAATATGAATGACCTGATCTCTAAAATTATTTTCTGAAATAATAAAATTTGCTTCTTCAACTAGACTTTTATAATGTTTAGATATTAAAGTGGGTTGATCAAAAGATTTTTTAATTGAAAAATCGATGAAATTAAATTCTGAGGAATCATAAAGTATATTAACGTCAGCCAAGTGTGTTGATAATTGCTTTTCTGCATCTCTTACCAACTTCTTCAAAGCTTTATCTAGATTATCATTTTCTAAAATCTCATTAATTTTAATATTTGATGAATAAATTTTTTCAGATGATTGATTAAATACACCTAGTCTTAAGTTTTTAGAACCAAAATCAATTATTGTATCTAAATTACTCATTATTGTTAGTAATTATAATTTGGTTACTTACTCTAAGGTCAATAATTTTTGTGTTTGTTAATTTATCATTATCAATTAATTTTTTAAAAACTTTAATTGAGTCTTTTTTGTTTTTTGCAGGTAGCTTAAGGGTCAATCCATTAGAGAATACCAAATCCCATCTTCTATTTTTAAAATAATAATAATAATCTATTTCATTGATTTCTAACTGTTGACTTTTCAAAATATTATATAAACTCAAAAATTCTTTTACTTCGAACTTTCCAAATACAGTAGCTGTTTTATATTTTTCAAAAAATTGATTAGAATTTATAAATTTGCCATTTTTACCGATATAAAACTCTTCTCCATTTAAAAAGGTTTTTCCAAGGATAGTTGTCATTGATAAATTTATATTGATTGAGGAGGGAAAAATTTTCTTTACATATATACCATCTATAAAATTAAATTTTGCTAATTTTTTAAAAACTTTAAACTCATTTATTTTAAAAATATTTGTATTTTTTAACTTATTTAATTCTTCTTCAATATTTATTCGTTCATTATAAGATACTCCTTTAATATTGATGGTTTTTAGTCTGAACATATCGTTATAATTTTCTAAATATTTAAAATTAAATATTGAACTCAGAAAAATTAAAAAAAAAAAATAAAGATATATTTTATATTTACTTATTGATGCCCGCATCTCTCATTATTTCTTCTATAAGTTTTATGAAACTAATATTCTGGTATTTTGCTATTTCAGGCACTAAAGAAAGTGAAGTCATGCCTGGCTGAGTATTAATTTCTAATAAATAAAATTTATTGTTATAAAATCTGAAATCTGATCTGGATACTCCTCTACATTTTAATAACTTATGTGCTTTCATAGCTATTGAATTAACTTTATTATAATTTCTATAACTTAAATTTACTGGAATTATATGCTCAGTTTTTGCACTAGTGCTATACTTTGCTTTATAATCATAAAATTTCCTTCTAGGTTTTAGCTCAATTATTCCTAGTTTTTTTTTACCTAAAATAGCAGCTTGAATTTCTCTTCCAGGTATATATTTCTCAATTAAAATATCCCTAAATTTTTTTAACTTCATCAAATTTCTATTAAAATTTTTTTTGGTGCATATATATACACCTACACTAGAGCCCTCGTTAATAGGCTTTAAAACAACAGGGAATTTAAAATTTCTATCAATTTTTTTTATTGTATTTTTAATATTAGAATTATTTTTAAAAGAAA
Source organism: uncultured Pelagibacteraceae bacterium (assembly GCA_902562645.1). Taxonomy (GTDB): domain Bacteria; phylum Pseudomonadota; class Alphaproteobacteria; order Pelagibacterales; family Pelagibacteraceae; genus Pelagibacter. Next base: position 14,785 of record CACETY010000008.1, on the reverse strand, counting down.
ATTTGATATGTGGGGGTGTTAAAATATTATTTTCAGTAAAAATTTTTTTTGATATTTCTTTATCAATTGCAAGAGAAGAAGAAAGTACACCAGAATGAGAATATCTTACTTTTTCTGACTCAAGTATTGACTGAATGTAACCATCTTCGCCATACCTTCCATGTAGAAGATTTAAAACCAAATTTGGTTTAAATTTCCTCAATTTTTTGACAAAACTCCCATCTGGTTCAATTAATAGAAGCTTATACTTTTTATTTTTTTTTAATTCATAGATCACACTTTTGGCTGTTATTAAGCTAATCTCTCTTTCATTAGAATATCCCCCTGCTAAAATTAAAATTTTAGTCATTATTCAACCACCACAATTTCTAATTCTAATTTTATTCCAGTATGATCTTTTACTTTCTTTTTTACAAAATTTATTAAAGACTTCATGTCATCAGATTTAGCATTTTTTTTATTAACAAAAAAATTAGCATGTTTCTTAGAAATCACAGCATCACCATAACTTATTTCGTTATCAACACTTGCTCTGATTAATTCCCAAACCTTTTTATCTGTTTGATTAATAGGATTTTTAAATGTGCTACCGCTTGTTTTAATTTTTGTTGGTTGAGCCATATTCTTAATTTTATTAAGCTCATTCATATATTTACTTATTTGCTCACTATTTTTTTTTTTTCCTTTTAAAGTAGCGCTTAAAAATATTAAATCTTTAGGTAATTCTATTGATCTATAATTAAAATTAATTTTACTTGCAGGTATACTTCTTACGAAACCTTTAAAATCAACTAATTGAATAGATATTAGAATATCTTTAAATTCTTTTTTAAAGCATCCAGAATTCATTCTTATACCACCCCCTATAGATCCAGGAATACACGACATAAACTCTAATCCAGAAATATTATTATCCTTTGCAAATTCTGAAACTTTTTTTTGTGAGGTAGCAGCTCCAGCAATGATTGTTTCGTTATCTAGCAGAGAAATATTCGAAAAACTTTTACCCAATTTAATTACTGTACCTTGGTATGTATCGTCATCAAATAATACATTTGACCCATTCCCTAAAATAAATATTTTACCTCTTAAATTATAAAGTTTAAGGTATTCTATTAAACTCTTTAATGATTTTGGTTTAAAAAAAATTTTAGTTTTTCCCCCAATATTAAACCAATTTTGATTTTTAATACTTTGATTAAAGAAAATTTCCCCATCAATTAATAACGCTGAATTTTTAATATCCTCTATTTCCATTAAAAAATATTTTCCAAATTTTTCATCCAATTTGATATAGATCCAGCGCCCATTCCTATATAAATTTTTTCACCAAATGCATTCTGTTTTATAAATCTTTGTAATTGTAATTCATCATCAACTTGCACTAACTTAACATTAGAATTTTTTATTATTAATTTTGCAAATGAAACATATGTAAAATTAAGTCTTAGTTTTTCATTAGCTGTGTAGATAGGACACAATAAGACTGTATCTGCCATTTTAAAACATTTCGAAAATTCTTTTTTTAGATTTATGACTCTTGAGATTCTATGTGGTTGAAAAATGCACACAATTTCTTTGTTTTTGTATACTTTTCTTACACCATTTAGAACTGACCTTATTTCTGTTGGATGATGAGCATAGTCATCATAAAAACCTATATTATTATGATTAAATAAATGAGAAAATCTTCTTTGAACTCCTTTGAAATTGTATAATCCAACTTTGATATTTTTTTCAGGTAGTCCAATTGTAAATGCTAAAGAAACTGCAGCAGCTGCATTGAGAATATTATGGAGTCCAATCATTGGAAGTTTAATTCCCTTAATTATTTTTTTCTTGCTCGGTATATTTACTTTAATATCGAAACTAGAAAAATTAGATGTTTGCTTAATATTTATTATTTGGAAATTTGACTTCTTATTTTTACCATATGTATAAAAATTTTTATTTGCTGATTTTTTTAGAACTTTTTTAAGATTTTGATCGTCATAACATATAAAGCCTTTACCTACAGATGGGATTTTTTCAATAAATTTGAGAAAACATTTTTTAAGGTTATTTATATTTTTATAAAAATCTAAATGCTCAGAGTCTAGATTTGTAGCTATAGAATATGTAAATGGGATTTTTAAAAAACTTCCATCTGATTCATCAGACTCTGTTACACACCAATTACTTTTACCTAGTTTTGCAGAATTACCAAATGAATTTAATACACCGCCATTAATTATAGTTGGATCTAAATTAGCTGCCGTAAAAATACTAGACACCAATGATGTTGTCGTTGTTTTACCGTGTGAACCAGTTATCACAACATTCCTCATGAAAGATACTATATGACCCAACATGTCTCCTCTTGTGTAAACTGGCAAATTTTTTTTTAAAGCCTCAACTAGTTCTGGATTATTTTTTTTTATAGCTGAGGAAATCACAAGAACAGTCGTTTTTTTTATATTTTCTTTTTTATGACCTAGAAATATCTTTATTTTTTTTTCTTTTAATCTTCCAATATTTCGATTGTTAGCAATATCACTTCCTTGTACTTTGTAGCCTAGCCCATTCATAATTAGAGCTAAACCACTCATACCTATTCCACCGACACCAACAAAGTGAATAAGTTCATTTTTTCTTAAATCAATTTTCATTTAAAAGCTCGATTAGTTTAAATTTATTTTTTTCCCAGGTATTTTCTTTAGTAAGTTGACTCAAATTATTTTTTTTCACAAAATATTCATTTTGATCCTTAAAAATTTTAATTATAAAATCTGTAAAATTATTTTCATCTAAATCTTTTTGCATAATTAACCAGCAAGATTTATTTTTTTCATAAAATTCTGCATTGTAATATTGATGATTATCTTTAGCATACGGATATGGAATTGCTACAAATGGAATGTTTAAATAGCCTAGTTCTGAAATTGCAGATGCACCAGATCGTGTTATAGCTAAATCATAATTTAAAGCTTTTAGTAGTACTTTATCATCGAAGTGAAATAACTCATGCTCAATATGGTTTTTTTGATAGAGTTCTTTGATATTTTTTCCTTTATTTACATTAATTACTTGTTGCAGAACTTGAATTTTTTCTATTTTTGAGAGCTTTATTATAATTTTAGTAATAAATTCATCAAAGAATTTTGCCCCCTGACTTCCTCCAATAATTAATATTTTTTTTTTTTCTGAAATCTTTGTATTTTCATTTTTTTTATATTTATATATTTCTTTTCTAAGTAATGGTTTAACTAAATAAATCTTATTTGACAGCTTTTTAGAAATACCTATTAAATTTTTTTCATAACAAATAATTTTCTCAGCAAAATTAAGAATTAATTTGTTTGCTCTACCTAGAACTGAATTTGGTTCAAAAACATAAATTTTTATATTCAATAAATTTGATGCTAGACATAAAGGTAGAGACATATATCCACCAGTACTAATTAGGATATTAAAATTATTTAATTTTAAGTATTTATAAGATTTTATTATTGAAAAGCAAAATTTTATTAAATTATATGGAAGTAATAATAAATTTGAAAATAAATTTGGTACATCAATTAATGAGTAATTATAATTCTCATTATTAATGAATTTTGACCCTCTTGAGTCAGTTGAAATTTTTACTTCAAAGTCATCTTTTAAAGCATCATATATACTTAATGATGGAATTACATGTCCACCTGATCCACCTGTTGCAATAAGTATTTTTTTCATCAGTTAATTTAATTTTCTTTTGGTTAAATTTAAAATTAATCCTGATAAAATTGCTGTACTAACTATAGAAGATCCACCATAACTTAAGAAGGGTAATGTCATTCCCGTTGTTGGAAGAATTCTTATATTTACACCTACGTGAATAAAAGTTTGTAACAAAATTAAAGAAACACATCCGGTTAAAATAAGTTTTGATAAATCTTCGTTTAGAAAATTGATTTTTTGAATCACCCTATATGAAAAAATTAGATATAAAAATAAAATTCCAATGACTATAATAGCGCCAAACTCTTCTGAAATAACTGAAACTATATAATCTGTATGAGCTTCAGGGACTCTAGAATTCAAAGTACCTTCTCCAATACCTTTTCCAAAAAAACCACCATTTATAATTGCATCACTTGCTTTTTCAGCTTGATAATTATTACTCGAGCTCGAGTCTAAAAAGGCAAAAAGTCTGATTTTTATATATTCAAATTTTGGAACAAATAACACCAAATAACTTACGGAAGAACCAATTATAAAAAAGAATGTAAAAAATACAAAAATATTTATTCCAGAGATAAAAATTAAAGCTAACCAAACCATTGATATTAATAGGGTTTGTCCAATATCAGGTTGATAAACAAGCAACATTAATATTGGAACTGTGAATAACGTACTTAATAGGTATTTAAAATATAATCTTCTGTTTTGAATAGTTAGCATAAATGATAAAGCTACTATAAAAAAGGGTTTGACAATTTCAACAGGTTGAAATCTTGGCAAAAAAAGCAGATCTAGCCATCTTTTTGATCCCTTTACCTCAATTCCCAGGAATGGAACTAACAACAAACTTAAAAATGAGACTAAAAATAAGATCAATGAAAATTTTGTTATAATTTTTTGATTTAAAAAAGAGAATGTAATCAATATCAATATCGCTAAAATTATGTAAGCAAAGTGTTTTAAAAAAAAATAATATGATTTAGTGTTTAATTTATCTGAAGCTATCAGGGAAGTAGAGGCTAATGAAAAAAAAAGACCTAATAAAAATAAAGTTAGAATTAATAATAATATAAATTTATCTATATTTTTCCACCAGTCATAAAAAGTATCTACATATTTGTTCATATTTTGATTTTCTTAAATTTATTTTTTATAATTTTGTTAAAAAATTTTCCTCTATCCTCAAAGTTTTTGAATTGATCAAATGATGCAGCGCTAGGACTAAAAATAATTACTTTTTTTGAGTTGTCATTTTTAATATTTTTACTTAAATTTTTCATAATCTTTGAAAGTGTTGATGAAGACTGATAAGGAATTTGATTTGGAAGTGAGTTAATCAAAAAATTTCTATCTTTTCCATAAACATAAGCTTTAATATTTGGAAAAAATTTTTTATTTAATTTTAGTTTATCTCCTTTTTTAGCAAGTCCTCCTAATATCCAATAGATATTTTTATAACTTTCAAGTAATGGTATGGTTGATGAAAAACTAGTGGATTTTGAATCATTAATAATTAATAATTTTTTTGATTTATAAATTATTTGTTGCCTATAATCTAAACCTCTAAATTTACTTATTGTATTTAAAACTATTTTTAAATTGAGTTTAAGAACCTTAGCAATACTAAAAATAAAGCTAAGATTTATTCTATTCGCAGAATTATTAAAGTAAATATTATTTATTTTTCCAAAGTATTTTTTATATTTCAAATAATTTATTTTTATAACTTTTGATTTTATTTGATTGTTTTCGACTAATTTATTTAAAAAATTATTTTTATTCTCTATAAAAGCATAATCACTTTTAGTTTGAGATTTAACTATTTTAAATTTTGCTTCTGCATAATTTTTGAAAGTTCCATGCCTTTCAAGGTGATCTGGATTTAAATTAAGTATAATTGAATAATTAGATCTAAAATATTTGCTGTAATCAAGTTGATAAGAAGATGCCTCAATAACAAAAATTGTGTTATTTTTAATTTTTTTTTCCATTAAAATTGGAAATCCAATATTACCAGTTAATCTTACATCTTTTTTGTTATTTTTTAGAACCTCGTAAAGTAGTTTTGAAGTAGTCGATTTACCATTTGTCCCAGTGATTGTGATTTTATTTATTTTTGGGTAACTAAGTTCAAATATATCTAGTTCTGAAATAATTTTAGACCTATTATTTCTTAAATAACTTGAAATTCTACATTTATTAATATTTATACCAGGACTTAAAACAATAAAATCAAATATTGTGGATGATAATTTACGAATATTTATTAAATATTTTTTAAAATTAGGGGGAATATTTTTTTTTTTATCATCAAATATTGTACAAATATTATTTTTTTTTAAAAATTTAAAACAAGCAGTACCAGACTTTCCAAATCCATAAATTAAAATTTTTTTATTTTTAAAATAAATTTGTCTTTCATTCATTATCTTAGTTTTAATGTTGCTAAACCTATCATTGCTAAGATAATTGATATAATCCAAAATCTAATAACTACAGTAGACTCAGGCCAGCCTTTTTTTTCAAAATGATGATGTATTGGTGCCATTTTAAATATTCTCTTACCAGTGAGTTTAAATGATATCACTTGTGCAATTACGGAAACTGCTTCTAGTACAAATAGTCCACCTGTAATTGCAAGAACAATTTCATGTTTAGTAATTATACCAACCGCTCCTAATGATCCACCTAATGCTAAAGACCCAGTATCACCCATAAATATCTTTGCCGGTGGCGCATTAAACCATAAGAAACCTAAACAAGAACCTATTATTGCTCCACAAAAAATGGATGCTTCTCCTACTCCTTCGATATATGTGATTTGTAAATATCCTGAAAAAACAATATTTCCTGTTACATAACTAATAAAAGCAAAACATGCTGCAACCAATATTACGGGCACTGTCGCCAAACCATCCAATCCATCAGTCAAATTTACAGCATTTGAGGAACCTACAATAACAAATAAATAAAATGGTATGAAAAACCATCCTAAATTAATTATTAAATTTTTAAAAAATGGAAAATACAAATTCTCAATCTCATTAGATCCACTGTAAAAATAAAAAATAAAAATTCCACCTAATGCTAAAATTATTTGAATTATAATCTTTAGTCTTGAAGTTATACCATTTGAATTATTTCTTTTTATTTTTTGATAATCATCATAAGCTCCTAATAACCCAAAAGATCCAGCTATATAGAGTAAGAACCAATTATAAGGGTTTGAAAAATCACCCCACAAAAGAACACCTGAAAAAATACCTAATAAAATCATAAGACCACCCATTGTGGGAGTTCCTATTTTTTTGATTATATGATCACTTGGTCCATCTTCTCTAATTGGGTCGTGAATTTGATTTGAAGAAAAATAATTAATAAGCGGACCTCCAACTAAAAAAACTACTACCATCGATGTAAACATTGATAGACCAGTTCTTACAGTTAAATATTTAAAAACATTAAGAAAACTAAAAATTTCAACCAAGTTAGAAAATAAACTAAAAAGCATTTATTTTACCTACTTTTAAGCTTTGACTTATTTTATTTAGTCCTGTGGAGTTAGAACCTTTAATCATAAGATAATCACCATTCTTAATATCATTTATCATAAAATTTAAGATATCTTTTTTTGAATTTAATATTTTTCCCCGTTTTTGTGGTTTAATTTTGTTAAATGTTTCAATGATATCTTTGCCGTATACATAAACTTTATCAATATTAGTACTATTAACATATCGAGCAGCTTCTATGTGAAGTTTTTTAGAATATTTGCCAAGTTCTAGCATATCACCTAAAAGAATAAGTTTATTTTTAGATTTAGAATTTATGCTATTTAATTTATTTATTGCAAATTTAAGAGATAACGGGTTAGAGTTATAACTCTCATCAATTAAATTAATTTTTTTTTCTTTTAAATTAATTATATTTAGATCTCCTCTGCCTTCTGGAAATTTAAAATCATTAAAGAAATATTTATCTAATTTTTCTAAATCAAAATATATAGATAATGCTGCTAAAGTTGATAAAATATTATATATGTAACTTTCCAAATTTTTTTTAATAATAAATATTAATTCTTTCTCATGATACTTTATATTAATAATTGAACGAGATTTCCCTTTTTTAATTTTTATTAAACTCACATCTGATTTTTTTTGAATACCAAATGAAATTATATTTAATTTATTTTTTATAGATTTAGATTTAAAAAATTTGAAAAACTTATCATCTGCATTCAATATAATCGTACCATTTTCAGTAATGTTATTAATTAGTTCTGATTTAGCATTAGCTACACCTTTAAGACTGTTAAAATTTTTAATATGTGCATACGAGATATTAGTAATAATACCAACATCAGGCATTATCTTTTTAGTTAAAAAATCAATTTCTCCTTTCTTATCCATCCCAACTTCAAAAATACCTATTTTATCAGTTTGTTTTAAATTAAATAAAGAAATTGGAACTCCGTATTTATTATTGAATGACTTTTTTGAGTAAGATGTTTGACATATTTTATTCATCATTTGCCCCAACATCTCCTTTAAAGAAGTTTTGCCTGATGATCCTGTAATTGCTATAGAAGAAACATTAGATGACACTCTAATCAATTTTGCAATTTCTGAAAATGTCTTTAAGGAGTTGTTTACATATATATCATTTTTAAATTTAATTTTTTTTTTATTTTGGTTAATTGAAATAGATGCACCATTATTAAAAGCTTGTCTAACAAATTTATTTCCATCAAAGTTTTTTCCTTTGATAGCAAAAAAAATATTATTTTTTTTTGTTAATCTTGAATCTATTGATGCATTGTTAATATTTACATTTTTATCGATTTTTTTTTTTATTATCTCTGAAATAATATTTGATTTCCAATTTCTATTTAAAGATTTATTCTTAACTTTAATAAATTTTTCAATACATCTTTTATCCGAAAAGAATTTTTTAGAGATATATTCTTGATAAACTTCGTGTCCTTTTCCTGCAATAATAACGACCTCGTTTGACTTAATATTTAAAATGGCAGATTTTATTGCACTTTCTCTTGATGGGATTTCTAATACTTTATTCTTTGAAATATTAGACTTTATATCTTCTCTTATTTTATTTGGATCTTCACTTCTTGGATTGTCATCTGTTAGATATATTTTATTACAATATCTGTCAGCAATTCGCCCCATCATTTTTCTTTTGGGTTTATCTCTCTCTCCTCCACATCCAAACACTAAATTAATATTTCTTAATTTAAACTGCTCCTTTACATTTTTAATGCAAGTTTTCAAAGCATCTGGTGTATGAGCATAGTCAAGAATTACAATTCCATTATTGTTAAGTCTTCCTATTTTTTCCAATCTTCCATTTACAGGCTTTATTTTTTTTGTAATTTTTAAAATTTTTTTCAATGAAATTTTGCTTTTCATCGCAGCCATAATTGCCATTAGTAAATTTTTTATCTGTACACTGCCTATTAATCTTGTTGAAAAATAATATTGTTTATTATCAAATCTAAATAATATTTTCTGCTCACTTTTTAAAAATTGATGATCTAATATTGTAAAACTTGATTTTTTATATCCTATTGTAAATTTTTTTATTTTTTTCAATTCAGCAATCCTATTTAATTTTGACGAAGTTTTTAAATCCTTATCAAAAATAGCGTAAGACTTTGTTTTTAATAATTTTTTGAATAATATTAATTTTGAATTAAAATAATTTTTATAAGACTTGTGATAATCTAAATGATCTCTTGATAAATTTGTAAAGATACCAACATCAAATTTTAATCCATCAAGTCTATTTTGATTTAATCCATGACTAGAGGCTTCCAAAATAACATTTTCAATTTTTTTTTCTTTTAAATTTTGTAGGATTTTATTTACTTGTATTGTATCAAGTGTAGTATTTGAAAATTTATTTCTTATATTTATACCATCAATCCCTAGTGTTCCAATCGAAGCTACTTTAATTTTATTTAGTTTTAAAATTTGAAAATAAAAGTTTGCTATAGATGATTTTCCATTGGTGCCTGTAACTGCGATCAGATTTTTTGGTTTTTTATTAAATATTTTTGAACTGATTTGAGATAGTAATTTTCTAGGATTTTTTACACTTAAAAATAAAATATTATTTTTAATACCAGTTTTTTTTATTTTATCAGAAATTATTATTTTTGATCCATTTTGAATGGCATCTTTTATAAATAAATTTCCATCTGTACTGCTTCCTTTAAAAGCAAAAAAAATATATCCTTTTTTTACTTCATTGGAATTAAAGGCAACCCCTGTAAAATTTATTTTATGATATTTCTTATGAAGATTTGGAAAATAATCTTTGAGTAACATTATTTACGCTCTTAATATTTTGTGGCTAAAATTGGCCCAATTTTATCTATGATTTGACCAGTTACCCAGACAGTAGTCCATCCTGCTGTATTCCTCCAATTCCCTTTGTAAGGATATCTTCCATCTCTATAATGATAAACCAAATCTCTATTTGGTTTTGGTTCATCCAACATTACAGCTAATACAAATTTTGGATCTGAGGTTGGAAAGACTGAGGCAAAAGTATTAACTTTTTTTTTTGAATAGCCACCCCTTGAAGGTTGATCGGCAGTTCCAGTTTTTCCACCAATTTCGTAGCCTTTTACGTTTGCAAATCCTGCCGTTCCTTCTTTTGTCGATACGATTTTTCTAAGAATGGGATTTATTGTATCAGATATATTTTCATTAAGTATTCTTATTCTTTTATATTTTTCCCTCTCTAATAATGTAGGTGTTATTTCATACCCTCCATTACTTATAATTGAATACCCTTTTGAAAGTTGTAATAAAGTCGTTGCAATTCCATGACCAAAAGCAACTGTTGCGAGTTTGCATTTACCCCACTTTCCTAATTGAGTTGTGCCTACCTCTTGAATATCAAAATCTAAATTTGAAATAATTCCAATAGTTTGAAGAAACTTATTATAATTCTCAATACCAACTTTTTCAGCTATTCTAACTGAACCAATATTACCTGATCTTATCAAAATCTCCTCAGCAGTCAAATCTGATGGTATTTTATCATCATACTCAGATATAGAATTTCCTGCACATGTAATTCTTTTTTTAAGGTTCTTAAATTCTGTTTCGGGTTCAACAACCTTGTATTGCAAACCTGCAGCCAGAGTAAATGTTTTAAAAACCGATCCAAATTCATACACACCTTTTGTTGCTCTATTAATATATTTTATGTCATTTATTTTTTCTCTTTTATTAAGATCAAAGTCTGGAAGAGAAACCATTGATAAAATATTGCCAGTATTAATATCCATTAAGATTGCAGCACTCCCAATATTTTGAAATATGTCTTTAGATTTTGATAATTCTTCCTTAATTAAAAATTGAAGATCTTTATTAAGAGTTAATTTTAAAGGTTCTTTTGTGGTAGTTAGTTCGTAATCAAAAGTTTTTTCTATACCTGATATTCCATTATTATCATTATCAATTTGACCGATTACATGACTAAATAAATTACCATTTGGATAAACTCTTGCAATACTATCTTCTTGAATAAACGATTTATCTCCTAAAAGTAGAATTTGTTCAAGTTTTTTTGGACTTATTTTTTTTTTAATATAAAAAAATTTTTTTCCATACATTTCCTTATCAAAATTTTTATTGGGAAATATTAATTTAAGGGAAACTAATAATTTCTCTTTGTTAATTACTAAATTAGGATTAATCCCTAAGTTAACTATCGGAACACTTTTAGCCAAAATATTTCCCTCATTGTCTAAAATACTAGATCTAAAGTTTTCTTTTTTAAATGTTTGTTGAATTTCAGGAATTTCTTTTAAGCTCAATAATATTACTTTAAATGAAAAGATAATTGCCAAAATAAAAAATATAAAAAAAATAAATGCTATTCTCTCAAAAGATATTTTAAGATATGACTTATTTTCATTAAATAAAAAACTGTCATTATACTTGTAAGAACTTTGAGAACGATTATCTAATTCACTCATTAATTGTAACCATTTTGTCAATTTTTAATTTGTCTTTTAAAAATTTAATTTCACTAAGATTTTGAATTTTTTTTTGCTCAAATTTGTCCTCAAAATAATATTGTTGATACTCCATTAATTTCTTTGGTGAAGTTAAAATATTATAATCAAGTAAGGTTAGTTCATAACGATCCTCTAATATTCTGATATTTTCTTTTAATTGAAAAATTTCTTTATCAAGTTTTTTAGTGGAGTTTTTAGTTAAAGTTGTTGCAAATATTAAAAAAATTATAGGTGTAAAAAAAATTATTTTTTTCATTAATTACCTTAAATTCTCAACCTCGATTAGATTTTTAAATTTTTGTCTAAACTCATTGAAATCACAGTTATCATTAGTTTTAATTCCATATCTTAATTTAGCTGACCTAGAAGGTGGGTTTTGTTTAATCTCGTTTGCACTGGGTAAAATAGGTTTTTTATTTATTAATTTAAAACATTTTTCTGAAACTTCATTATCAGGTAAATACCTTGAAGAATTTCTTTGCTCTGAATAGTGTTTAAAAAAAAATTTGACGATTTTATCCTCTATTGAGTGAAAACTAACTACGGCTATAATACCGCCTATGGGAATTAAATTAAATGAATTAATCAAGCCATTTATTAATTCACTAATTTCTTTATTCACTAAAATTCTTAAAGCCTGAAAAACTTTAGTGGAATTATGTATTTTAGTTTTTTGATATTTTTTAACATTATCTATAATTTGAACTAAGTCCTCTGTTTTTATTGTTTTATCTTTTCTTTTTTCTACTATTTTTTTTGCTATTTTTTTCGAATATTTTTCATCGCCAAATACTTTAAATACTTTAGCAAGGTTATTTTCACCCATATTGGATATGATCTCATTTGCTGAAAAATCATTTATACCCATTCTCATATTTAGCTTTCCTTTATCAGAAAATGACAAACCTTTTTGGGAATTTTTAATTTGGTTAAGTGAATACCCTAGATCAAAAATTATAGCTTGAATTTTGTTATTTTTTAATTTTATTTTATCTAATTGAGAAAATTTAAGATTATAAAATTTAAATCTTTTATCGTATTTTTTTTGGAGTTTTGATGTGCTGCTTAAGACATCTTTATCCCTATCTAATGCAATAATACTGTTTTGTTTATTTTCAAGAATTTTTTCTGAATATCCCCCTTGACCAAAAGTACAATCAATAAATGTGCCACCATAAAGAGGGGAAATAATGCTAATTAATTCATTTAGCAGAACTGGAAAATGTTTGTTTTCCAGATTTATGGTGGCATTCATTTATTTTTTTGAAGACCATTAATTTTTTTGTCTTCTCAAAAATGCTGGAATTTCTAAATCGTCTTCTTCTTCTCTTGTTGTGCTTGTTTCTGTTGATAATGAAGTTTCTTCTTCAGTTTCACTAATTGATCCATCAGAATTAAATAGCTCGGGTGTTTCTTCATCAAAATCAAAATTCTCCAATCCATTTGATGGAGAGGAGTTGCTCTCATCTATTTCAAAAGACTGCTCGGAACCTGTAGATGATTCATTCTCTACACTATTTATTTCCTCCGCAATATTTGTCGAACTTACTAATTCTTCCGAATTATCAGTTTCAGATGTTGCTTGACTTTCAGTTTCAGCTTTAATCTCCTCTTCTATTTTAAGAGCATTTGCCCCATTAGTCATGATTGAGCTGTTTTGGTTAGAGAATGTAAAAGCTTGAGAAGAACCCGTATTAGAAAAATCAGAATATCCAGGATTTCTATTTTGTATTCTATGAACCATATTAATGACTGATTTTGGTTCTGGTTGTTGGCCATCCAGAGAAGTAGCTACAATTGACACTCTCATTAAACCATCAAGATTCTCATCTGTAATTGCTCCAATTATTAGTTCTGCTTCTGGATCTACTTCAGCTCTAACTTTATTAACAGCTTCATCTACTTCAAAAAGTTTAAGATCCTTTCCGCCAGTAATATTTACTAATAAGCCTTTAGCTCCTTTTAATGTGTAATCATCTATAAGAGGATTGCTTATAGCCATCTCCGCAGCTTTAACTGCTCTACCTTCGCCTTCAGCCTGACCAGTACCCATCATGGCCTTACCCATCGAACTCATAACTGTTTCAACATCAGCAAAATCTAAATTTATTAATCCGGGTCTTACCATAAGATCAGTAATGCTTTGAACTCCATGCTTTAGTACATCATTAGATAGCAAAAACGACTCTTCAAATGTGGTTTGTTCACTTGCAATTTTGAATAAATTTTGATTTGGAACTACAATTATAGTATCCACATGTTTTCTTAACTCTTCTAGCCCCTGGTTTGCTTTTCTCATTCTTGAAGGACCTTCATATAAGAAAGGTAGGGTAACAACTCCAATTGTTAATATATTTAATTCTTTAGCAGCACGAGCAATAACATGGGCAGCACCCGTTCCAGTTCCACCACCCATTCCTGCAGTTATGAAAACCATGTTAGACCCTTGAAGAACATTAACAATTTCATTTAAGGATTCATCAGCAGCAGCTTCGCCTATATCTAATTTTGCTCCAGCACCTAATCCTTTTGTTAAGTTTAAACCCATTTGAATTTTTGTTTGAGCATGGCTCAATCTTAGGTCTTGTGCATCAGTGTTAACAGCTATAAATTCTACACCTTGCAAACCTGCTTCTATCATTCCGTTAATGGCGTTTCCTCCAGCTCCTCCAATTCCTAAAACTAGTATTCTAGGTTTCAACTCTTTTATGTCTGGTGTTTTAAAATTAATTGTCATTTATCCCCCGTTTAGTTATTAAGTTTTTGCTCCCATTTAAGGTTAGCCCTATTAATGTTAGATTTTTTTCTAGCAGTGACCCTAAATTTTTCAAAATTTGTTGGTTCCCATATTTGGAAGGTTTTTCCTTGACCAACAAACAACATGCTGTTTTTTATTTTTGCATGTCTTAATAATTTTTCTGTAATGAGAATTCTTCCTTCACCATCAAATTGTAAATTAATACTTTCTGATAGTATTGAGGTTGCAAAATAATCCTTCTTATCCTCAAATGGATTTAGAGAGTCTATTGC
>CACETY010000007.1 GCA_902562645.1 uncultured Pelagibacteraceae bacterium | reverse complement strand
AACATCTTAAAGAAATTTGTCAAAACAGAGCAAAAGATCTAAATATCGAAATTGAGATCAAACAATCAAATATTGAGGGAGATATTGTAAATATTATTCAAGATGCTCGCAAAATATATGATGGCATCATAATTAATGCTGCTGGATATAGTCATACATCTGTTGCTATCAGAGATGCTTTAAGCATTTTTAAAAAACCTATAATAGAACTTCACATATCGAATATTTATAAAAGAGAGGACTTTAGGCATAAATCCCTGATAAGTGCAGTTGTAACAGGAATAATTTGTGGACTAGGAATAAATGGCTATATTTTAGCCATAAACTCTATGCATGAAATATTGAAAAATGAAAATTAATAAAAATATTATTAAAGAGCTTAACGATTATTTAGAGGAATTCAACCTAACAGAGATAGAGTACACAGAAAAGGATATTAAAGTTAAAGTTTCAAAATCTAAACATTTGAAAAATATTGAAATCCCAGAACCTAAAAATGAAGTTAGACCGATTGCAGAGAATATTACAATTGATAATTCTAAAAAGATAACATCTCCAATTATTGGTACTGCGTATCTTGCTCCAGAACCAGGAGGCAAAAAATTTATTGATATAAATCAAAAAATTAAAAAAGGTGATACAGTCATGATAGTTGAGGCAATGAAAACTATGAATCATATTCCAAGCCCAAAAGACGGGATTGTGATGGAAATCTGTGTTGAAGATGGCCAGCCTGTTGAGTTTGGCCAGACTATTGCAATCTTAAAATAAATTAATGTTTAAAAAAATACTAATAGCTAATAGAGGTGAAATAGCAGTGCGTATAATTCGAGCCTGCAAAGAATGGGGAATATCAACAGTGGCTATCCATTCAGATGTAGATAGAGAAAGTATGCACGTAAGATTGGCTGATGAAAGTATTTGCGTTGGACCGCATCAACCAACTTTTAGTTATTTAAATATTCCTGCGATCATGTCAGCCATCGAACTCACAGGTGCTGAAGCTGTTCATCCTGGATATGGTTTTCTATCAGAAAATTTCGAGTTTGCAAAAATGTTAGAGGAAAATAATATTAAATTTATTGGCCCCTCTTCTAGTCTTATAAAAATGATGGGGGATAAAATTGAAGCAAAAAAAGTTGCTAAGCAGTATGGACTTCCAATAATAGAAGGATCTGATGGTGGAATTAAAGATATTAATGAGGCAAAAAATATATGTGAGAAAGTTGGATTTCCTGTCCTAATTAAGGCAGCAGGGGGTGGAGGTGGAAAAGGAATGAAAATTGTTAATAAGTCAGAAGAATTTGAAAATCTCTTTTTAACTGCAAAACAAGAAGCAAAAAAATTTTTTGGAAACGATGAGGTTTACATTGAAAAATTTTTTCAAAATCCAAGACACATTGAGGTACAGGTCTTATCTGGTAAGAATAGAACTGTTCATTTGCATGAAAGAGATTGCTCTGTTCAGCGAAGACATCAAAAACTTATAGAAGAAACACCCAGTCCAGTTTTAGATGATGCTATTAGAAAAGATCTATTTGAAAAAACAGTCAATATGGTTAGCAAAATTGGATATGAAGGGGCTGGAACAGTTGAATTTATATATGAGGACGGAAAATTTTATTTTTTGGAAATGAATACCAGGGTGCAAGTTGAGCACCCAGTAACTGAAATGGTTACTGGAATTGATATAATAAAAGAGCAGATTTGGATAGCTTTCTCTGGGGATACTGCTTTGAAACAAAGTGATATAAACCCTAGAGGCCATGCTATAGAATGTAGAATTAATGCAGAGGATCCAAGCAATAACTTTCAACCCTCACCAGGCAAGATAGGTATGTGCCATCAACCATCTGGATTTAGAACAAGAGTTGATGGATCTATATACCAAGGATATAAAATAACCCCTTATTACGATAGTATGGTTTGTAAAGTAATAACACATGGAAGAAATAGAGAAGAAGCAATTCAAAGGATGTTAAGATCTCTAGATGAGTTTGTGATAGATGGAATAACAACTACAATAGAATTACATAAAGTATTACTAAATAACAAAAAATTTATAACATCTGATTTCAATGTAAGCTGGTTGGATAAAGAAAAAGTTATCTAACTATAACATTTTTTTAACCATACGTCATAAACTGGATGATCAAATGGTCTAATTGATGGACTTGATGCGAATGTCCAATCATTAAAAACGAATACTTTATCATTATTATTCATTGAAATATCTTTTACCTGCATAAAAGCCGTAACTTCTGGATCGTCATCAAATTTTGAATTATAACATTTTAACACTTTTATACTTAGATTTTGAAATGAAAATTCTTCACCTACTTGTATTTTAATATTCGTATTTTTTGAACTAACTTTATCAAGAACACTTAGTTCTGCGATTGTCTCGCTTTTTAGAATAGTTTCAGCGAGTAAATTATTTATTAGTAGGAAACTAAAAACTGTTAATAATAATAATTTAACTTTTCCAACTTTTATATTTTTTTTTAACAGCATTATTATATTTTTTTGGATGATAAGAATTTTCAGATCCTGTTTGATTAGGCAAATGCTCTTTCTGCCAATCATATTTTTTTAAATTATGGTCATTTTCTATTTTATTTTTCATGTAATGCATCCATGAATACCATTCATTGGGTATTTTTGATGCTTCAACTTCACCATTATAAATCACCCATCTTCTTCCTGATTTACTTTCATAATATTTATTTCCATTTTTATCTTCCCCAACTAGTTTTCCTGAAAAAAATATTTGCAATCTTGTTCCAAACGTCTGTTGATTCCACCAGGTAAAAATTTGTTTAAATACTGTCAACATAAAATTTTATTTTTTTTTCAATTTAAAATTGTAAAAATTAAATTAGACTAAAATTTTAAATTTCTATATACATTATATCTTTAAGATTCAATTTTATAAATAAATAAGGAAATTAAATGGCAAAATATTTAGTAGAGACGTACTACACTTGTAGTTTCAAAGTAAGTCATTATCTCGACAATATTGATGAGAAAAATATACAAAATATTGAGAAAAAGGATGACGGAAAATTTGAAATATTAGATGTAAAACTAGATAAAAGAAAAACTAAAAATTTAGAAAAAATTGATAAAAACAAGATAAATTTTGTTGAAAAAGATCTTCCTCAGTCTGAGCAAAAAAATAATCTTAAGATTAACCAAGAAATGTTAGCTAAAAATATAAAAGATACTAATGGTAGAAGATTTAGTATGCCAGACAGAAGAAAAGGATATATCCAAAAGGCATCTATTGGAAATCATAAAGTTTACCTACATACTGGTGAGTATGAAGATGGTAAAATAGGAGAAATATTTATTGATACAAGTAAAGAAGGTGAGCTAGTAAAAGCAACAATGAATAACTTTGCTATAGCTGTTTCGCTTGGATTGCAATACGGAGTTCCATTGGATGAATTTGTAAATGCCTTTGTTGATACAAAATTTGAACCATCGGGTAAAGTGTTTGGAAATGACAGAATTTTAAGCGCAACATCAATTCTTGACTATATATTTCGAGAATTAGCGATATCATATCTAAACAGAGAAGATCTTGCCCATACTCCTTCCATAGGAGGATCTGAAAACTTGGATGAAGTTGTAACAGATGAAAATACCGAGGATAAAACCCAATTCTTAAAATTGGTAAAAGATATTACAAGTAAAGGTTTTGTTAGAAGTAATTACAAAAAGAAATTAGTAGATCTGTCAGATATTAAAATTAAACTTAAGGGAAAGAAATAATTATTTTTTCTTTTTAATATTTAAATTTAACTCTTTTAGTTGATCATCTGAAACTTCAGATGGTGCATTCATCATCAAATCTTGTGCATTTTGGTTCATTGGGAACATAGTAACTTCTCTTATGTTTTTTTCGTTTGCCAAAAGCATAACAATTCTATCAATTCCTGGAGCTATTCCTCCATGGGGTGGTGCTCCATAACTTAAGGCATTTATCATTCCACTAAATTTTTTATTTACATCATTTTTCGAATAGCCAGCAATTTCAAATAATTTATACATTAATTCAGGAATATGATTTCTTATAGCCCCTGATGATAACTCAATACCATTACAAACAATATCATATTGATAGGCTTTAATATTTAAAGGATTTAAAAGGTCTAATTTATTTAGTTCTCCTTGTGGCATTGAAAACGGATTGTGACTAAATTTAATTTTTTTTGTTGTTTCGTCAATCTCATACATAGGATAATCGACAATCCAACAAAATGAAAATGTTTCATTATCAATTAAATCTAAATCCTCTGCTATTTTATTTCTTGCAGCACTTAATATTTTTTCTACATCATTTTTTTTTCCGCAGGAAAGAAATATGGTATCACCAATATTTGCCTTTGTTTGTTTAATAATTTCTTCCAATGATTTTTCTGAAAAAAATTTTCCAATTGGTCCTTTGGCATGTATTTTATCGTCTTTTTCTATGGAAAAATATGCAAGACCAGAAGAACCTTGATCTTTAGCCCATTTATCAATTCCATCAAAGAAACTTCTAGGTTTATCTTTTGTATTTTTGGTGACTACTGCTCTAACTATTGAGCCATTTTTCACTAATTTCTTGAATATTTCAAATTTTACATCCTTCCTCTCAAAAATGTTTGTTAAATCTGAAATTTCTAATGGATTTCTTAAATCAGGTTTGTCTGATCCATATTTAAGCATCGCATCTTCATAATTAATTCGTGGAAACTTTTCATGAAGAATTTTTTTATTACTGAATGTTTTAAATAATTTTAAAAATAAAGTTTCAATTACTTCAAACACATCTTCTTGTTCAACGAATGACATTTCGACGTCTAATTGATAAAATTCTCCAGGACTTCTGTCTGCTCTTGCGTCCTCATCTCTAAAACATGGTGCTATTTGAAAATATTTATCAAACCCAGATACCATGATGAGTTGCTTAAATTGTTGTGGTGCTTGAGGTAAAGCATAAAATTTGCCGGGATTTAATCTACTAGGCACAAGAAAGTCTCTTGCGCCCTCTGGACTAGATGAAGTTAAGATAGGAGTTTGAAATTCTAAAAAACCAAGTTTTTGCATTTCATTTCTAATAAAAGAGATTACTTTTGATCTTAAAATAATATTTTGATGTATTTTTTTTCTTCTTAAATCTAGAAATCTATATTTAAGTCTTATTTCTTCAGCATATTCTTGATCGGAAAAAACTGGCATTGGCAGATCTTTTGTTTCACCTAAAATATCAATATCATCAATCTTAACTTCTATTTCTCCAGTGGAAATATTTTTGTTGATTGTTTCGTCTAATCTCTCAATTACTATCCCTGTAACTTTAATGACAGTTTCTAAAGAAAGTTTTTCAATTTTCTTAAAGATTTCATTACTTTTGTCTATAACGCATTGGGTAATTCCAAAGTTATCTCTTAAATCTACAAATAAAAGGTTTCCATGGTCTCTTTTTTTGTTAATCCAACCGGATAAAGAAATTTTTTTTTCTTTATGTGATTTAGTTAGCTCTCCACAGTTATGAGTTCTATATTTATTCAATTTACAAAATTTCTTTTATAGTTTTTAAATTAATTGGTTTTTTTTTTTTTAAACTTAACTCGTCAATCTTATATATAAATTCGTCAATTTTTCTATAAGATCTGTCAAGCCTGCTAATTATGAAATTTATAATTTTTTTTTCAATATTAATCTGTCGATCAGAAAAATTCTTTAAAATAATAGCAAAAAGTAATTCATCATCTGGATTTTCAATTTCTGCATAAAGACAATTTTTTGATCTTGATGCTAAATCAGGTAATTTATATTTAATTTTGTAAATTGGTTCTAATGAATTTATCAGCAAATATTTATTATCCTGATCTATCAGATTAAAAATTGAATAAAGTATTTCCTCTTCATTGCACTCTTCAAAATCATCAATAATTATACTTTCATATAATTTAAGACTTTTAAAAGTTGAATTATCAATCTTATTTCCTTTAACTAAAAAAGCTTTTGATTTTAACTTAAAGATATTTGCTAGATGGCTTTTGCCAGAGAATTTTTCACCAGAAATATTCAATATTTTTTTTTCCCAGTCTGGCCATCTATTAATAAAATTAAATGCATTAGAATTGCTTTTTGATAGATAAAAATCATGTTCATTAAAATTGGTTTTATAATCTAACTTTAGTAGTAATTGGTTTAATTCGCTCATTTTACTTTCCAATTTGTTGAAGTGGTATCAATAAAAATGTCATAATTTGAAATATCTTTTAAAAATCTATTTGGACTACTACTATAGTAAACTTTATAGATTGTTTTACTATTATCAAATTTTTCAATTGTGTAATAATCGACAAAATCCAAATTTGCTAAAGTATTTTCAAGTTTTAAGGATTTTTTTATATTAAAAGAATTTACAGATAGTCGAATTGGTACTGACGAAGATGGATTCATTTTATTAATAGATTTCCAATTATCTTCATATTTATTTTTTATATTTAATATCATTGAATTTAAATTTGACTGATCCAGAATATTTTTATTTGTAAAATTTTCATTTGATATTAAAAATTTATCATCAAATTTAATTTTAGAATAAAATTTGATATTATTATTTTTTTTGAAAACTATCATTATTATATAATTTTCAGAATTATATTTTTTTAATATTTTTTTAAAATTAAAATTTTCTATATTTTTCAAATTTTTTTTTATTGTTAAATAGTCTTCCATATCTTCATTTGGTAAAATATAATTAATTTGAAAATAATTTTCTTGTA
Source organism: uncultured Pelagibacteraceae bacterium (assembly GCA_902562645.1). Taxonomy (GTDB): domain Bacteria; phylum Pseudomonadota; class Alphaproteobacteria; order Pelagibacterales; family Pelagibacteraceae; genus Pelagibacter. Next base: position 54,346 of record CACETY010000007.1, on the reverse strand, counting down.
TATTTTCCCAATTTTTTACAAAAATGTTATCATCCAAATAATTAAAACTGCTTGTTTCTAAATCAACTAGGATTGGTAGAAAAAAAACATCTATTTTTTTTGGTAAAGAAAGAATTATATTTTTAGAATTTAAAAATTTAATCAATTTTTTTCTATTAAATTCAACCTCCATAATATTTTTATATTTTTGGTTTACAAATTTTTCGTCTAATATTGAAAAGTTATCTACTAATTTTTTAATATCTTCTATTGAAGTATATTTAATTTTGTTTAGATCCTTTCCTTCAATTATCATTTGAGAGAGATTCTGAAATGCTTTTTTAAAGCCTCTATCAATAACTTTTATCTTATTAAAATTAAGATTATATTCTTCCTCAACTTCAATTTTTGAAACAACAAAAGTTTTTGAGTATGCAATGTTTGTGGAAAACTCCGTAAAATTGAAGGTTAAAAATATGAAAAATATATATAAACAAATAGGAATTTTTTTTTTAAATAAAAACATAAATTTGTTATATGACATCAAATAAATTAACATACAGTAAGAGCGGAGTTAATATTCCAAAAGCGGATAGTTTTGTTAAGTTCATAAGTTCACTAACTAGAAAATCAAGCAAAAGTGGTGATTTTAAGAATATAGGTGGTTTTGGTGCAGTCTCTACAATTCCTAAAAAATATAAAGAACCTCACATTGTTACAAGTACTGATGGAGTCGGCACTAAAATTGAGATTGCAAATGATCTAAATAAATTTGATACAATTGGAATCGATCTTGTGGCTATGTGTGTAAACGATTTGTTGGTTCAAGGAGCTAAACCATATTTATTTTTAGACTATATATCCGTAAGTAAAATAAATTTAAGTAAATTAAAAAATTTAGTAAGAGGAATTATTAATGGATGTAATATAGCCAACTGCAAATTAGTTGGTGGTGAAACTGCAGAAATGCCAGGGACATACTCAAAGGGTAAATTTGATATTGCAGGTTTTGCTGTTGGCCTTGTTGAAAAAAAAAAATTACTCCACAATAAAATTAAAAATAATGACCTTATTTTAGCAGTACCATCAAATGGACTACACTCAAATGGATTTTCATTAGTAAGATATGTAATTAAAAAAAAAAGAATTAATCTAAAAACAAATAAATTCCTTAAAGAGGAATTAATTAGACCAACTAAAATTTATGTTAAAGAATTATCAATAATAAATGAAAAAAATTTGATTAATGGATGTGCAAATATAACTGGTGGTGGATTAGCAGACAATCTTAAAAGAATAATTCCGAAAAACCTAGGTGCAGAAATAAACCTAAATAACATTAAAACGTTAAAAATTTTTAAATGGCTACATAAAATGGGTATAGGTGATAAAGAAATGTTAAAAACTTTTAATTGTGGTGTAGGATTTTGTTTGGTTATAAATCCAAAAAATTTAAATAAAATAATTAAATATTTTGGAAGAAACTTTAAACCCTACGTAATTGGTAAGATTGTTAAAAATTCAAAAAAAGTTAAATTAAGTGGAAAAATATCCTGGTAAAAAAAATATAGCTGTCTTTATTAGTGGTAGAGGAAGTAATTTAAGAACTTTAATAAAACACTCAAAAAAAAAAAATTCTTTAATTAAAATTATATTAGTTATTTCAAATAATCCAGATGCTAAAGGTTTAAAATATGCTTCGAAATCAAAAATAAATATTTATGGTATAAAATTTAAGAGTAAATCAAATTTTGAAAATAATTCACTTAAATTACTAAAAAAATATAATATAGATTTGCTTTGTTTAGCTGGTTTTATGAAAATATTGTCAGGTAATTTTATAAAAAAATTTTCTAAACCAATATTAAATATTCACCCTTCACTTTTGCCTAAATATAAAGGATTGAATACCCATGAAAGAGCAATCAAAAATAAAGATAAATTTGCAGGGGCTTCAATTCATAAGGTAACAGAAAAATTAGATTCGGGTAAAGTTATTTTACAAAAGAAAGTGAAAATTCTAAAATCAGATACTGTGAGAAGTTTGGAGAAAAAAGTTCTTAAAATTGAACATCAAATTTATCCAATAGCTATTGATAAGTTTTTAACTAATCTTTAAAAAAAAAGTCCAACTCAATCTTAGCATTTTCAACACTATCTGATCCATGGACAGAATTTTTGTCGATTGAAATACCATATTTTTTTCTAAGTGTCCCCTCTTCTGCATCTTTAGGATTTGTTGCTCCCATCAATTTTCTATTTTCAGAAACAGCGTTGTCCTTTTGAAGACACATAACAACTATAGGTCCAGAGGATAAATAAGCACATAAATCATTATAAAATGGTTTAGACTCATGTACTTTATAAAACTTTTCAGCCTCATCTTTTGAAATATGAATTTTTTTTTCTTTTAAAATTTTAAATCCATTAATTTTAAATTCATTTTTAATTTGATCTTGCAAATTTCTTTCAACAGCATCCGGTTTAACTATAGATAATGTTTGTTCAATATTACTCATAATTCTCCTCAATAAACTTATTTAACAATCTGACTCCATATCCTGTTGCACCACCAGAATTTAGTGCTCCTGCATATTTAGAAAATGCCATTCCAGCTATATCTAAATGCGCCCAAGGTGTTTTATTAATTATAAATCTTTGTAAAAACTGTGCTGCAGTAGTTGAACCAGCTCCTCCAACATAATTGATATTTTGCATATCAGCATTATTTGAATTCATTAATTTATTATAATTTTCGTGTAAAGGCATTTCCCATACTTTTTCTTCTACTTGTTCTCCTGCATCAAAAAGTTGTTTTGACATTTTTTTATTATTTGACCATAAACCAGCATATTCAGATCCAAGTGCAACAATTATTGCTCCAGTTAATGTGGCTAAATCAATAATTAAACTTGGTTTAAATTTCTGCTCAGTGTAGGTAAGCACATCAGCTAGAACTAGTCTTCCCTCGGCATCAGTATTTAAAACTTCAATGGTTTGTCCACTATAAGATTTTACAATATCTCCAGGTCTTTGTGCATTTGCTCCAGGCATGTTTTCAACTAATCCTACAACTCCAACAGCATTAATTTTTGATTTCCTTAAAGCCAAAGTTTTCATAAGACCGACTACTGTTGCTGAACCTGCCATATCATATGTCATATCTTCCATAAATTTTGCAGGCTTAAGTGAAATTCCTCCTGTGTCAAAGCAAACACCTTTTCCTACAAAGGCCAAAGGTTTTGATTTATTTTTATTTCCTTTCCACTCTATGGTTACCATATAAGAACCTCTTATACTTCCCTGTCCAACACCAAGTAATGCATTAAAACCTAATTTTTTTAATTTTTTTTGATCATAGACTGTAACTTTTAATCCAAACTTTCTTAGTTTAACAATTCTCTTAGCATATTCATCTGGATGTAAAATATTACCAGGTTCTGAAACCAAGTCTCTTGTAAGAAAAACACCTTCCAAAAGAGCTTTTAATTTATTTCTTAATAAATTTTTTTGTTTAATGTTACTGCCAATAATACTTAAATTTATATTTACATTTTTCTTTTTGTTGGTTTTATATAGATCAAAATTATACGATTTAAGTTGTGCTCCATGAAGAAACTTTTCCAATTGTACATTGGTAAAAGAATTATTTTCTACATTTATAAAAGAATTTTCTTTCTTATTTTCTTTTAAAAAAACATACAATTTTGAACCAAATTTTTCAAAATCTAAAGAAGTTTTTGATTTAATGCAATTTACAAATATGTAACTTTTACCATTATAATCTTTTGAGAGAAAATTCTTTTCAGAGAAAAGTTTATTTGAAAATATTGATTTTGATAATTGTTTAATCTCTTTACTTTTAATAACTTTTTGGGTCAGCAAAATAATCTCGTTATCTTTTGCGATTTTCGGTACTTTATTTACAAAATTTAAATTTAGCTTCATTTTTTTTGAAATTTTTATTAGATAATGTTGTATATTTATTAAAACAATAATTTCAATGAATAAATTAATATTTCGTAAATTTTCTTTAGATATACTAAATTTCTTTTTAATAGCCTCATTTAGCATTACTTTTATTGTATGGATAATTCAAGCAGTAAACTTTTTAGATTTAGTTTCAGATGATGGTCACAGTCTTAAGGTATATTTTTACTATGTTACTTTAAATCTTCCAAAAATATTTAGTAAAACGATAATTTTTGTATTTTTCATATCCATATTTTATGTAATAAATAAATATGATAATGCAAATGAGTTGATCGTATTCTGGAATAATGGAATAAAAAAAATACATTTTATAAATTTTATTTGTAAGCTCTCAATTTTCTTTTTGATTTTACAATTATGTCTAAACCTTTATGTTATTCCAAAATCTCAGAGTTTGGCAAGACAGTATATAAAAGATTCAAATATAGATTTTTTACCAAAGTTAATTTCAGAAAAAAAATTTATAAATGTAGTTAAAAATCTTACTATTTTTGTAGAGGAATATAAAAACGATAATGTTCTAAATAAGATTTATATCAATGAAAAAATTGATAATAATCAATCAAAAATAATTGTTGCTGATAGTGGAAAAATTATAAAAAAAGATAATCAGTTTTTTTTAAGACTTTATGATGGAGGTATTACAAATATTAATAATAAAAATTCTTTTGCTTTAAATTTTTCTGAGACAGATTATAATTTATCAAATTTTTCCACAAAATCGACTACACATCCAAAAACACAAGAGATTAAGTCAGATATTTTGATAAGTTGTTTTAAGAATTTTTTTATAAGTATTTATAGGAATAGTGACGAAGTATTCAAAAATATGAAAAAAAAAACTTGTGAAGGTAGGGAACTAAAGTCGATTAGTGATGAACTATATAAAAGATTAATTTTGCCACTCTACACTTTGATAATTTCACTTATCGCTGCTAGCTTGATAGTTGAACCAAAATCTAGGTATTTGTCAAAATTTCATAAAATAAATATTTTTTTAGTTGGAAGTTTCATAATTATTATATCTCAGATTAGTCTTAAATTTTTATTAAACTCTATTAGTATGATTTATTTAGTTTCTTTGATGCCAATAATATTATTATTATTTTTTTATTTATTATTATTTCTGATTACCAAATTTAAATTAAACTACCTATGATTATGAAACAACATGAACGGTATTTAACAAGTTTATTTTTAAAACATATTTTAATAATTATTGTAGTTTTTGTTTTTTTAAGTTTTTTTCTAAATATTTTTGAGGAAATAAAATATTTTGAAAATAAAAAAAGTGAAGCTTATATTCCAATTTTTTTGACAATATTAAATATTCCTTCAATTGTATTTGAAATTCTTCCATTTATATTCTTATTAGGTGTTATGTTTTTTTTTATAAGTTTGTATGAAAAAGATGAGATTGAGTTACTAAGAAGTAACGGCATAGATAACTTAAAAATTACAACTATAATTTCTATTGTCTCAATTATGTTGGGTATCATCTTAATAGTATTATATTATTCATTTTCAGCTAACTTAAAAAGTTTATATCTAAATATTAAGTACAAATATTCAAATACAAGTGATCATTTAGCGGTAGTGAATGAAGAGGGTTTATGGATTAAAGAAAAAAGTATTGATAATAAAAAAATTTTTATTATTAACGCTAAAAACTATAAAATTAATAGTCTTGAAAGATTAGAAATAACTGAACTCAGCAATAACTATGAACTATTAAATACCATTGTTTCTGAAAAAGCTGATATCACAGAGAAAACTTGGACATTAAGCGATGTAAAAATTTATTCTAAAGATAAAAAAACAAAATTTTTAGATAGTTACCTGTATTCATCTTCATTTAACGAAAAGATTATATCTAACTTATATTCCAATCTTAACTCTCTGAACATTTTACAATTAATAAAATTAAAAGATAACTACAAATCAATTGGGTATTCAGCTACAGAAGTAAGTATACATCTTAACAAAATTTACAGCCTACCAATATACTTGACTCTTACTACAATTATAGGAGCATTGTTAATGTTAAAATTAAACTTTATAAAATCAAAATTTTTTTTAGTAATTGTTGGCGTATTGGTTTCTGTAATATTTTATTATATGAACTACTTTTCAGTATTATTTGGAAAAAATGAAACATTACCTGTTGAAGTTGCTGTATGGCTACCTCAACTTCTGATACTTCTTATTTGTACATTAGGATTGACTAAGTTAAATGAAAATTAAGATTTTAAGAACATTATCGGTTTTAATTCTTTTATCAATTTGCTCAAATTTAAATGCGCAAACAGTATTTTTTGATTCAAAAAACATAAAAATCGATACTGAGGATAATATGATTTATGCAACAGAAGGAATTGCAAAAATACCAGCAAAAAATTTAAAAATTATCGGTGAAAAATTTATTTATGACAAATTGAACTCAGAATTAATAATTTTTGACAATGTAGAATATATTGATGAGGGGAAAGATATAATTATTAAGAGTCAAAAAATGATTTATAATGAGACTGATAATAAGGTATTTACTCAAAGTGAAACATTTTTAGATTTAGAAAATAAATATGATATCAAATCTTCAAATATTTTATTTGACAGAGATTTAAATATAATATCAAGCAATGAAATCACAGAAATAAATGACAAAATATCTAACAAATTTATATTCGAAAAAGGCCTAGTATTTGACACTATTAGAGAAATTATATCATCAGAAAAAATATTTATCAAAGATCAAAACCTAAATGAATATTCTTTTGAAAATTCAAAATTAAATTTAAAAGACAATGAAGTTGCTGGAAAAAATGTAAAAGTTGATTTTGTAGATGATTTCTTTGGAAACGAGAATAATGATCCAGTTCTAAAAGGTTCAAGTATTGTATCTAATAATCAAAATACCAAAATTTATAAGACTGTTTTTAGTACTTGTAATAAAAAAAATAAAAATTGTAGAGGTTGGGAATTACAAAGTAAAATATTTACACATAACAAGACAAAAAAATTATTTGAATATGAAAAATCCTGGTTTAAGGTATTTGATAAAAAAATATTTTATTTACCTTATTTTAACCATCCAGATCCAACAGTTAAAAGAAAATCAGGTTTTTTGACACCTTTTTATAAAGGTTCAAGTAATTTAGGTTCTTCTTTAACTATACCTTACTTTTACTCAATATCTAATTCTAAAGACTTCACTTTTAAGCCAAGATTTTATTTTGACAATGATTACATATTTCAGAGTGAATACAGAGAAGCTTTTAAAAATTCAAATTTGATAGCAGATTTTAGTCTCAATAGAAAAGATAATACAAGTAGTCATTTTTTTACAGAATTAGAGGGAAATTTTGATGATAATACAAATTATAAAATACAAATTCAAAATGTAACTAATGATAATTATCTAAAAATACATAACATTAAAGAATATACATCACTCGTAGATAGTGAAAGTACTTTGACGTCTTATATAAGTTTAGAGAAGGATATAGATGAAAATACTAAAATCGATACTACAGTTAAATTATACGAGGATTTGTCAAAGGAAGATAATGACAAATATCAATATATTTTCCCTGATTTTAATTTTTCAAAAAATATTAATTTAGATGAAAGCTATAATGGAAATTTCCAATTTTTATCAACTGGATTTCAAAAGGTTTACGAAACAAATAAGTACGAAGTACTCATAAATAACGATTTTAATTTTAATTCTTTCGATTACATTTCTCAAGAAGGATTAGTTTCTGATTATAGTTTATTGTTAAAAAATTTTAATAGTTACTCTGAGAATTCGACTGTGTATGAAAAGAAAAATGATCATGAAATCTTTGGAACACTTTTATTAAAATCAGAATTACCTCTCAAAAAAGAATTGGAAAACTCTACCAACTTTTTAAAACCAATATTACAATTAAGAGTTAGTCCAACTAATGGAAAGGATATTTCATCAAGTGATACGCGTATAGAGTTTGATAATCTATTTTCACCAAATAGAATTGGAAGATCAGATATGGTTGAGAAAGGTAATTCAATTACATTAGGATTTGAATTTGAAAAACAAAATCTTAATGACAGTAAAATTTTAGGTTTAAACCTTGGAAATGTCTTGAAAGATAAGAAGAACGATGATCTTCCCACTAAAACAAAATTAAATCAAACAAGATCAGATATTGTAGGAAATCTATACTATAAATTAAACAAAAATTTGGAATTAAATTATGATTTTTCATATGATAAAGACTTGGAATATTCAAATTATGATTCTCTTAATGCAATATTTGGGATAAATAAATTCTTAACTTCCTTTGATTACATAACTGAAAACCATGATTTTGGTGATAGTGAGATTATCAAAAATAACACGAGCTATAAATTTACAGATGAACATTTAATTAATTTTAATACTACAAAAGATTTAAAAGATGACTTTACTCAATTTTATAAGTTATCTTATGAATATGAAACTGATTGTCTTTTAGCTTCATTTGAATATCAAAAGAAATTCTTTAGAGATGGTAGTTTAGTTCCAGATGAGAGCTTAGTATTCCTTATCAAATTTATCCCGTTTGTAAATATACGTGGAGCAGCCAATTCTGTTTTTGAAAATTAGATGAATAAAATTAAATATATTTTGTTTGTTATTTTGTTTTTTAATATAAATTTAAGTGTCTATAGTGCCTCAATAAAAATAATTACAAAAGTCGATAACGAAATAATTACAAATATAGATATTAAAAATGAAAAAAAATATTTATTATTTCTTAATCCTAAATTAGATCAACTAAATAGAGATCAAATTAATAAACTAGCAAAAAACTCACTAATTACAGAAATTATAAAAAAAAGGGAATTAAATAAAATTTATGACACGAGTAAAATGGGAAGTTTTTTAGACTCAATCGAACAAAAATTTTTAAAAAACAAAAATATCAATAATAAATCTGATTTTATAAAGATATTAAAAAAAAGAGACCTTGAGTATGATAATATTATAAATAAACTACATGTTGAAGCCTTATGGAATCAGCTTATTTATAGTAAATTTTCAAAAAATATTAGAATTAATGAAGAGAAAATGAGAAAAAATATTTTAATTCAATTTCAAAATGAAAAAAAAAAATATGAGTATGACCTTTCAGAAATTCTTTTTACAGAAAATGTTAGTGAAAATTTTGACGAAACATTAAAAAAAATAGAGAAAAGTATAATTAATAATGGTTTTGAAAATACGGCTAATATTTTTAGTATCTCAAGCACTTCAAAGAATGGAGGGTTAATTGGATGGGTTAACGAATTACAAATTTCAGAAAATCTAAAAAAACATATAATTAAATTAAAAATAGGTCAAATAAGTAATCCCATAAAAATCAGTGGAGGATACTTGATAATTAAGCTCAACAATAAAAAAGAATTCAAACAAGAAGTTGACTTGGAAAATGAGGTCAATCAATTAATTGCCAAAGAAACTAGCAGACAGCTAAATACATACTCTATTATATTTTATAAAAAATTAAAAAAAAATATAAAAATAAATGAACTTTAATAAAATATTAATAGTGCTTGGTGAGCCAAATAGTATATTTTCTGAAGTTTTATTTAAGTATTTCAATTTAAAAAGTTTTGAGAAAAGTAAAAGCATAATAATTATAGTGGGTAATAAAAAGCTAATTTTTAAACAAATGAGGAAATTAAGATATGATTTTGACATTAATGAAATAAATCACATAGAAAAAGCAAAAAAAAAGGCAATAAATTTGATTGATATTGATTATAAATTCAAAAAACCTTTTTCTAAAATAAGCAGTTCATCAAACAAATATATTGAGAATAGTTTCAAAAAAGCCTTACAATTAATAAAAGTTAATAAAATATCGAAATTAATTAATGGGCCTATTTCAAAAAAATATTTTTTGAAGAAAAAATTTCCTGGAATCACAGAATATGTCGGTTTTAAAACAAAAACAAAAAATCCTGTAATGCTTATTTATAACGAAAATCTTTCAGTTGTTCCTTTGACAACGCACATACCTTTAAAAAACGTAGCTAAATTCATAAAAAAAGAAAAGATTATAGACAATATAACTAAAGTTGATTTGTTTTATAAGTCAAATTTAAAGAAAATGCCTAAAATCGCTGTTTTGGGATTAAATCCACATTGTGAAACAACTGATAAAATTAGTGAAGAAAAAACTGAAATAATCCCAGCAATTAATTATTTAAAGAAAAAAAAAATTAAAATATCTGGTCCTTTTTCTGCTGATACTTTTTTTTTAAAAAAAAATATTAAAGAATTTGATGTTGTTGTTGGAATGTATCATGACCAGGTATTAACCCCAATTAAAACACTATTTGAATTTAAAGCAATAAATGTAACAGTTGGATTACCTTTTATAAAAGTAACACCTGATCATGGTCCTAATCAAGAAATGATAGGTAAGAATATTTCTGATCCATCATCAATTATTTATGCCTTTAAATTCCTTAATAAAATAAATGATTTTTAATCCTAAAAAAAGTTTAGGACAAAATTTCCTAGTTGACGAAAAGATTTTAAATAAAATTATTGAAATTAGTAATATAAATTTTGAAAGCGTAGTTATTGAAGTTGGTCCTGGTAAAGGAGCGTTAACCGAAAAAATATTTGAAAAAAAACCGAAAAAACTTACCATTATAGAGAAGGACGAAAGATTGTATAAACTTTTAAACAAAAAGTTTGGAGCTGAGATAGACATTATTAATAATGATATGATGAAAATTTCATATGAGAAATATTTATATGAAAATTTAATTATATTTGGCAATTTACCCTATAATATTTCAACTCAGATTTTAACAAAATGGATCAAAATTCATAGCTTAGAAAAATTTTGTAAAAAATTAATATTAATGTTTCAAAAAGAAGTGGCAGATAGAATTATTGCAGAAACAAATACTAAAAATTATGGAAGGTTATCAATTATATCAAATTGGAAAATGAAAATTGAAAAAGTAATAGATATAGAACCTACAAGTTTTAGTCCCGCCCCTAAAGTAAAAAGTACTTTATTAGTTTTTATTCCTAAAAAAAAATATCATACAATAAAAGATCCTAAGAATTTAGAACATGTAACTAATATTTTTTTTAGCCAAAGGCGTAAAATGATAAAAAAACCTCTTAAATTTTTATTTAATAATTTTGAAGAGGTATCTAAAAAATTATCAATGGATTTAAAACTGAGACCTCAAAACTTAGATCATAAAACTTATTATAAGATTTGCGAACTTTATGAACTAGAGTTAATTAGGTAGTCAACATGACTTTTTATCAGTTTTTTATTATATTTTAATTTTGAATTAATTTTTTTTTGTAAGTTTATAAAATTATTAATTAATTTATAACATTTTTCTACGTTATCATTTATTACAACAAAGTCATAATTTTTCCAGTGCATCACATCCTTGTTGAATTGCTTCATTCTTTCTTTAGCTATTTTCTTATCTTTTTTCTCTCTCTTCAATAATCTTTTAAATAATTCTTTTTTTGAGGGTGGTAAAATAAAAATAGTTATTATTTTGAATTTAAGTCTTTTACTTTTAATCTGCTCTGTTCCTTGCCAATCAATATCAAAAATTACATTTTTTCCATTTTCCAATTTTTGGATTACGGTTTCTTTTAATGAACCATAATAATTTTTAAACACTTTAGCATATTCTAAAAATTTATTATTTTTTATTAATACTAAGAATTTTTTTTTATTTACAAAAAAATAATCTCTTCCATTTTTTTCGTTTGCTCTTGGTTTTCTTGTGGTATGAGAAATAGATATTTTATATTTTTTTCTAAGTGAAATTTTTTTTACTAAAGTTGTTTTTCCAGCGCCAGAAGGAGAGGATAAGATTACAATTACCCCTGCTTTTTTTTTGGCCATTGATGTAAAAAAATTAGTTTGCTTTATTTTCAATAAATTTTACTGCGTCACCTACAGTTAAAATTTTCTCTGCATCACTATCAGATATCTCGGATCCAAATTCCTCTTCGAAAGCCATAACTAACTCTACTGTATCCAAACTATCTGCACCTAGATCGTCAATAAAACTTGAATCATCGTTTACTTTAGCTTCATCAATACCTAAATGATCAGCAACTATTTTTTTTACTTTATTTGAAATATCTTCTGACATTTTGTTCCTTTAGTTATTTTGTTAATAGATAATTTAAAGATTTTGTCAACTAAAATACATTCCTCCATTAACATGAATAGTTTCTCCTGTAATATAATCTGATAAGTTTGAACTTAAAAAAGCGATTGTATTTGCCACATCTTCAGGGTTACCAAATTTGTTAAGGGAAATTCTTGATTTTAGTAATTCTGTATGATCCTTGCTAATTTTATCAGTCATTTCAGACATTATAAAACCTGGTGAGACACAATTAACAGTAATATTTTTTTTCCCATATTCCAATGCTAAACTTTTGGACATTGCAATTATACCTGCCTTAGATGCAGCATAATTTGCTTGACCAATATTTCCTGAATGACCAACAACAGATGTTATATTAATAATTTTACCTTTTTTTAATTTTAGCATTTTTTTTATTACATATTTAGTTAAAAAAAATGTTGATGAAAGATTAATATCAATTACTTTTTTCCACTCTTCTTCCCTCATTCTAATAGAAAGATTATCTTTTGTAATTCCTGCATTATTAATCAAGACATCAATTTTATTTGATAAGATAGTGTTACAGCTTTCTGCAAATTTCTCAATTTCGTTGTGTTTTGAAATATCAAATTTTAATGTATTTATATTTTCATATTTATTTTTAATTTGTTCTAACTTTTCTTCATTTGTACCAGTTGCTAAAATATTTGATCCCCCTAAAATAAGTTTTTCAAGAATTGAATTTCCAATTATGCCAGTGGCTCCTGTAACAATTATATTTAAGTTTTTTAAATCAATCATAAGTTCTGTAAGTCTTCTATATTATTTATTGAAATTAATTTTACATTTTTATCTATCCTTTTTACTAGTCCTGATAATACTTTTCCAGGACCAATTTCAATAAACTTATCACATCCAAGATTAATCATATTTATAATACTTTCTCTCCAACGAACAGGTTTTTCTATTTGCTCTATTAAAAGATTTTTAATTTTGTATGGATCACTTGACGGCTCTGCTGTAACATTTGATACTATCATATTATTTGGAGTAGAAAATTTAACATCATTTAATTGCATATCCATAATTTTAGTTGCAGGACTCATTAACATACAATGGAAAGGTGCTGAAACAGGTAATTTTATATTTTTAATATTAAATTTTTTTAATTCAATGGTAAATTTTTCTAGATCTATCAATCTACCACTTATAACAACTTGACCATTTGAATTATCATTTGCTAAAAAACAATTAAAATTATTTTTATTTTTTTGAATTATTTCTTGAACTTTGTCAATATTTTCACCTAATACAGCTACCATCCCTCCTTCGTTTTTAGGTACCGCATTTTGCATCGCATTCCCCCTTATTTTTAAAAGTCTTATTGTTTCTCGAAAGTTAATCACATTAGAACAAGCTAAAGCTGAATACTCACCTAGAGAATGGCCAGCAAAATAATCTGCTTTTGTAATATCAAAAGATGTTTCATTTTTTATTACATTAAATATCGCAAAACTAACAAGAAAAATTGCAGGTTGTGTATTTTCAGTTTGATTCAAAATATCAGGTGGACCCTCAAAAATTATTTTTTTAATAGATAAATTTAATGTATCGTCGGCTTCCTCAAAAAGAACTTTGACATAATCAAAATTATTATATAAATCTTTGGCCATTCCAACTGATTGTGAACCTTGACCAGGAAATAAAACAGAAAACATAGAAAATATAAGTAAAAACCTTATTTTTTATATTGTAATTAAAAAATTATAATAGTATATCCTCTGTTTTTTGAAAGAAATATTATGAACTTTTATGAGCACACAATTATAGCTAGACAAGATGTAAGCCCTAGCCAATTAAAACAAATAGAAGAAAAATATTCTAAAATTGTAGAAAAATTAGATGGGGATATAGTTCAATTAGAAAATTGGGGATTAATGAATTTATCATATTTAATTAAAAAAAATAAAAAAGGGAATTATATACATTTTAAAATTAAAGCTGATGGAAAAACAATATCTGAACTAGAGAAAAACGAGAAAATTGATAAGAACTTATTAAGGTATTTAACTGTAAAAGTAAAAAAATTCGACCTAAACACCAACTACTTCAAAAAAAATGAAGAAAATGAAAACTTAGAAAAGAATTAGGAGTAATGAAGAAAAAAAACAACAAAAAAAAGGGTAAACAAAGTAACTTTGCTAAACTTAGTATTTTTCAAAACCAAAAATACAAATTTAAAAAAAAATGTCCACTCTCGGGCAAAGGTGCACCAGTTGTAGATTATAAAAATGTAAAATTATTAAAAAGGTACATATCAGAAAATGGAAAAATTTTACCTTCCAGAATAACTTCTGTAAGTCAAAAAAAACAAAGAGAACTATCTTTGTCTATTAAAAGAGCACGAAATTTAGCACTAATTTAGAATGAAAGTTATATTACTTGAAAATGTTAGAAAAATTGGATCAATTGGTGAAATAATTGATGTAAAGAGAGGATTTGCAAGAAATTTCCTTATAGCAAATAAAAAAGCTTTATTTGCCTCAAAAGACAATATTAAAGCAGTAGAGAAAATCAAACAAGATTTAAATAAGAAAGACAATGACAAAAAAAAAGAAGCAAAATTAATTCATGAAAAAATAAAAAATAAACAGTATGAAATTAAGAAGCTAAGTACTGAAAATAAAGAACTATATGGCTCTGTTAAACCAACAGAAATTTCAAAAATTCTAGAGGAGGTTGATCAAGTAAAAATAAACCCATCTTTAATACAACCTTCAAAAGAGATTAAATCTATTGGAAGTTTTGAAGTTGAAATAAATCTTCATCCAGAAGTACAAACACAAATAGTAATAAACACAATAGCTCAAGAAGACACAAAATAATTATACACAGCTTTCCCCAGTAAAAATAATAATTTGTTTTTCAAAATTTATTCTGTAAATTCTAAATGTGTCTCAATCTCTTAATTTAGTAAGAAATAAATTAGAAGAGCTTCCAAACAATATTGAAGCAGAACAATCAGTAATTGGCTCAATTCTACTTTCTAATGAAATATTTGATGAAATTAATATTTTAATTTCCAGCAAAAATTTTTATGATCCAATGCATCAAAAGATTTTTGGTGCAATAGAAAGTCTAATATATAAAGGACTATTAGCCAATCCTATTACATTAAAAAATCACTTCCAGAATGAAAAGGATGAAATCGATATTCCTGAATATTTGGTTAAGATCACAAAATTTTCTACCTCCTCTAGACAGAGTATTGAATATTCAAAACTTATTTATGATCTTTATGTAAAAAGAGAATTAATTAAAATTTCAGATAACATAATTGATACAGCAAAACTTAATGATCTCAATAATGACGGACAACAAATTATTGAAAATTTTGAAAAATCTTTATTTGATTTAGCTGAAAAAGGATCTTTCAATTCCGCAATTGTAAAATTTGATGAAGCAATGAGGCAAACTATAGAAATGGCCTCTAATGCCTATAAAAACGAGGAAGGTATTGTAGGGGTGCCCTCAGGCCTTAAAGACTTGGATGAAAGATTAGGAGGTATGCATAAATCAGATTTAATCATTATTGCTGGACGCCCCTCTATGGGAAAAACAGCTTTAGCTACAAACATTGCATTTCATGCTGCAAAAAATATTCAAGAAAAAGGAGAAAAGTCTTGTATAGCCTTTTTTTCGCTGGAAATGTCATCAGAACAATTATCCACAAGGATATTAGCTGAACAATCTAGAATTAAATCAAACGATATTAGGCGAGGAAAAATTTCGGAGGAACAATTTGATAAATTCATAGAAGTTTCAAAGAATATTGCTGAACTACCTTTGTACATTGATGAAACTCCAGCCATATCTATTGCTGCTCTTAGTAATAGAGCCAGAAGAATTAAAAGAATTCATGGATTAGACATGATTGTAATTGATTATATACAGTTAATGAAAGGAACAAGTTTTAAAGATGGAAGAGTTCAGGAAATTTCAGAAATAACACAAGGTTTGAAAGCTCTTGCAAAAGAATTATCAGTACCTGTACTTGCACTTTCTCAATTGTCTCGAGCAGTTGAGCAAAGAGATGATAAAAAACCTTTACTTTCAGATCTAAGAGAGTCTGGATCGATAGAGCAAGATGCTGATGTTGTAATGTTTGTCTTTAGAGAATCATATTATTTGAAAAATAAAGAGCCAAGACCCGCAACAGTTGAACACGCTGAATGGCAAGCAAAAATGAATGAAATTTCTCATTTAGCTGAACTACTCATACTTAAACAAAGACATGGCCCTACGGGTACTATAATGCTTGAATTTGAGGAAATGTTTACAAAATTTAAAGATATTCAAAATAATTAATATAAATTATAAAAGCTAATATCAAATGTTAGCTAATTTTTACGAAAAAAATATTATAGAAAAACCTAAGCTAGTTTTTTCGATCCTGGTTTTAATATTAATTACCTCTTTTTACTTTTCTAAAGATTTTCGCTTAGATGCAAGTTCAGAAACATTGTTATTAGAAAATGATCCCGATCTAAAATATCTAAATGAAATTAATGAGAGATATGGTGCTAAGGAATTTCTAGTGCTGACCTACTCCCCAGATAGTAAAATGAATTCACAGAACTCAATTAGAAATCTTTCTGAATTAAAAAAAGATTTAAAATCATTAAAATGGGTTCATAATGTTGTTACTCTTTTAGACATTCCCTTGTTAGAAGCAACAGATGATAGTTTAATTGAACGTATTCAAAATTTTAAAACGTTAACAAGTAAGAATATAAATAAAGACCGTGGATTTAATGAAATCTTAAACAGTCCAGTATTTAGAAACTTTGTGATTAGTGAAGACGGAAAAACAAGTGGTATCATTGTGTATATAAAACCAAATAAAACAGAAAAAGAGATAAAGACTGATAAAGAATTAGAGAATTATAAAGATAAAATTAAAAAAGAGCGACATCAAAATATTTTAGAAATTAGAGAAGTCATAAAAAATCATAACCAAAATACACAGATTTATCTCGGAGGTATTCCAATGATAGCAGATGACATGATGACATTTATTAAAAATGACATTGTTACATTTGGAATTGGGGTGTTAATTTTTATAATCTTAACACTTTGGTATGTATTCAGAAATATAATTTGGATAATAATTCCGATCAGTAGCTGTTTCTTTTCAGTTGTATTTATGACAGGTTTTCTGGGTTTGGTTGGGTGGAAAGTTACAGTAATTTCATCAAACTTTATCGCGTTGATGTTAATTCTTACAATGGCAATGAATATTCACATGAGTACTAGATTTTTGCAATTGAATAAGCAGTTTCCAGAAAAGAAAAAAATTGAAATTTTAATTTTGACAACAAGAAAAATGATTTGGCCAATATTTTATACTGTCTTAACAACGATATGTGCTTTTATGTCATTAGTTTTTAGTGACATAAAACCAATTATAGATTTTGGATGGATGATGACTTTTGGACTAATAACCTCGCTAACAATTACATTCACACTTCTTCCTACATTATTAAGTTTTGTTGAAAACTCGAATGTTCGATTAACTGAGGAAAAGGACTCAAAAATAACAAGATATCTAGGAGTATTATCAATTAAAAATAAAAACTATATATTTGGTTTAACTGGAATTATTATATTTTTAAGCATATTTGGTATCACAAAATTAGAAGTTGAAAATAGTTTCATCAATTACTTTGATAAAAATACTGAGATTTATAAAGGCATGAAGTTAATAGATGAAAAGCTGGGTGGAACAACTCCATTAGAAGTAATTTTAAAATTTCCAAAAGATGAAGATGAAGAAACTGATAGCGAGAATGATTGGGGCGATGAGGATGAAAATGACAATAAATATTGGTTTACAAAAGATAAAATTAATAAAATAACTCGAGTTCACAATTATTTAGACAATATTGATGCTGTTGGTAAAGTTTTATCCTTTTCATCTATAATTGAAGTTGCAACAAAATTAAATAATAATAAACCACTTGGAACTTTAGAAATGGGAGTTCTATATACTAAAATTCCTGATAATATTAAAAAAGAAATAGTAGAGCCATATATATCCATAAAAAATTCTGAAGCTCGAATAAGTTTAAGAATAAAAGATTCTTTAGATGGATTAAGAAGAAATGATCTTATTAATCAAATTAATTTTGATTTAGAAAATAAATTAAATATTAGTAAAGATGAATTTAAACTTGGAGGTGTGCTTATATTGTTCAATAATTTACTTCAAAGTTTATTTAAATCCCAAATCTTAACTCTTGGATTTGTGATGGTTGGAATATTTGCTATGTTTTTAATTCTTTTTAGAAATATTAAAATTTCAATAATTGGCGTAATACCTAATTTTATTGCGGCTTTTTTTATTCTGGGAATAATTGGTTTAGCTGGCATCCCTTTGGATATGATGACAATTACAATTGCTGCTATCACGATTGGTATTGCTGTAGATAATAGCATTCATTATATTTATAGATTTAGGGAAGAACTTATTAGAATAAAAGATTACAATAAAACACTTAAATATTGTCATTCGACAGTAGGAGTAGCTATACTAAATACATCTATAACAATTGTATTTGGGTTTTCTATTTTGGTTTTATCTAATTTTATACCAACTATTTATTTTGGTG
Organism: uncultured Pelagibacteraceae bacterium; assembly: GCA_902562645.1. GTDB lineage: Bacteria > Pseudomonadota > Alphaproteobacteria > Pelagibacterales > Pelagibacteraceae > Pelagibacter. Next base: position 35,543 of record CACETY010000007.1, on the reverse strand, counting down.
TCTTCACTGGGTTAGCAATGCTATTAGCTATGATATCAGTTTTAACATTATTGCCATCTTTACTTTTAATGCTCAAACCTTTTAAGATTAAATAATTAATGGAAGTTGTAAAAGATTTTTTTACTGAACTATATACCTTTGATATTGTTTATTTAGTTTTCACAGCACTATCCTTGATGACATGTACAAAAAAAGGTTTTTTATTGAGCATTTTGTCAGCCTCTAAATGGCTTTTAGCATATGTTGTTACTCTATTTCTATTTCCAAAAGTAAAGCCATATTTTGAGGATATAATTGATAGTGAATACGTCCTTGATATTGCGGTTGGTATAGGATTATTCATAATAATCATATTTTTAATTTTATTAATAAATAAAGGAATTAATAGAGCAGTCACCTACTCTGGATTAGGAAATCTAGATAGAATCTTTGGTTTCTTTTTTGGATTTATCAGGGCTTACGTTATAGTTGTATGTATTTATACAACTATAAATATCATCTATAACCACAAAAAATGGCCAATTAATTTAGATGATGCTTTTACATATGCATGGGTTGAAAAAGGCAGTAACTATCTTATAAAAGAATTTCCTGATAAAAAAGAATATGAAGAAACTAAAGAAAAAGTTCAAGATATATGATCCTAAAATTAAGGAGGAGTGTGCGGTTTTTGGAATAAGTAATTCTACTGATGCTTCTACCCTTGCGGCTTTAGGCCTTCATGCCCTTCAACATAGAGGGCAAGAAGGCTGTGGTATTGTTTCATACGATGGAGAAAAATATCATTCAGAAAAAAGATTTGGGTTAGTAGGTGATAACTTTAACGATGAAAAAGTTTTAAAAAAACTTCCTGGAAAATACGCAATTGGACATAATCGCTACTCAACAACAGGTGGAACTGCTTTAAGGAATGTGCAGCCTTTTTTTGCTGATACAAATGCAGGTGGTATTGGTGTTGCACATAATGGTAATCTTACAAATGCTATAACTTTAAGGAATAAATTAGTTCAGGATGGTGCTATATTTTATACAACCTCTGATACTGAAACGATTGTTCAATTAATTGCAAAATCAAAAAGAGTAAAAACTATAGATAAAATCATTGATGCTATATTTCAAATTCAAGGTGGTTATGCACTTGTAATGATGACACAAAATACTCTAATAGGTGTAAGAGATCCCTACGGAATTAGACCATTAGTAATTGGTAAATTGAAAAACTCATATGTATTTGCCTCTGAAACATGTGCGTTTGATATTATTGGAGCAAAATTTGTAAGAGAAGTTGAAAATGGAGAAATTGTTTATATTGAAAATGATGAGTTAAAAAGTATTAAACCATTTCCACCAAGAAAAATCAGGCCTTGCGTATTTGAATATATTTATTTCTCTAGGCCAGATAGTATTTTAAACGGCAAAACCGCTTATGAATATAGAAAAAGCTTTGGATTACAGTTAGCGAAAGAGGATAAAATAGAAGCAGATCTAGTTGTGCCTGTTCCAGACTCAGGTAACGCAGCTGCATTAGGATATGCTGAAGAAAAAGGTCTTAAATTTGATTTAGGTTTAATTAGAAACCATTATGTTGGAAGGACTTTTATTGAACCATCTCAACAAATTAGAAGTTTAGGAGTTAAGTTAAAATTAAACCCGAATATTTCTGTGATTGAAGATAAAAGAATAATTCTAGTTGATGACTCACTTGTTAGAGGCACTACATCTTCAAAAATAGTTAAGATGTTATATGACTCTGGAGCAAAAGAAGTTCACGTAAGAATAGCAAGCCCGGAAATAAAATTTCCTGATTTTTATGGTGTTGATACACCAACTAAAAAAGAACTTTTGGCTGCAAACAAATCAAAAGCTGAAATTTGTGAATTCATAAAAGCAAAGTCACTAAAATTCCTAAGTTTAAATGGTTTATATTTAGGAATGGGATTCGAGAAAAGAAATGAGAATTATCCACAATTAACAGATCATCACTTTACTGGGGAATACCCAGTAAAAATCATTGATGAACTAGGTGAAGATAAAGTAACCCAACTTTCCTTATTAAGCACAGCATCAAATAATTAGTATGAAAAAAGTAAGTTTTACAGAAATGAAGAACGGTACTAAAGATGACTATCAACTTTTGGAAAAATTAGAAAGCGAATATGAAAGAAAAACTGCAGATAGAATTTTAGATTATTTAGCCTCACAAACTACTACACTTGAAGGCTATCAGATAACAAGATTAGAACATTCATTACAAGCAGCAACAAGAGCATATAAAAATGGTGAAAACGAAGAAATGGTTGTAGCAACATTATTACATGATCTTGGAGATGAGTTAGCTCCAATGAATCATTCTCAATACGCAGCATCAGTAATTAGACCCTACGTTTCTGAAAAAACTTACTGGATTATTTTACACCATGGTCTATTTCAAACTTACTATTCTGCAGAGCACTTAGGTGGGGATAAGAATGCAAGAGAAAAATATAAGAATGCAGAACATTATCAAGCAACAATAGATTTTTGTGAAAAATATGATCAAGCTTCTTTTGATCCAAATTATAAATCAATGACTTTAAAAGAATTTGAGCCAATGGTTAGGAATATTTTTTCTAGAAAACCTTACTACCATCACTAAATTGTCTAATATTTTAAAAAACGAAAAAAGTCCGTATCTTCAACAACATAAAGATAATCCTGTTGATTGGTTTCCTTGGAATAAAGAAACTTTAGATAAAGCGAAGAAAGAAAAAAAACCCATATTTTTAAGTGTTGGATATGCAAGCTGCCATTGGTGTCATGTTATGGCTCATGAGAGTTTCGAAAATGAAGAAACTGCGAAACTAATGAATGAAAAGTTTATAAATATTAAAGTTGATAGAGAGGAAAGACCAGACTTAGATTATGTCTTTCAAAAAAGTTTATCAATATTAACTGGGGCACAAGGTGGATGGCCACTATCAATGTTTTTAGACGAAAATGGTGTACCTTTTACTGGTGGCACTTACTTTCCACCGAAGGAAATTCAAGGAAGGCCTGACTTTAAAAAAGTCTTAAACAACGTACATAACGTGTATAATGAAAATAGAGAGAAAATTTTAGCTCAAGCACCACAAGTTAAAGAAATATTCACAAAAATTAATCAAAGATCTGCAGTTTTAAATCAACCTTTGGAGCCATTTGTTGAAAAAATTATTAATTATTTAGATGAAAATAACGGAAGTTTTAAAGGAGCTCCAAAGTTCCCCCAATTTTATTTATTTGATGCAATGTTTTACTTTTATTTAAAAACTAAAAATAAAAATTATTTTAAACCCGTTGAAGTTTTACTAAATAATCTTTGTTCGAAAGGTATTTATGATCAACTTGAAGGAGGAATTTCAAGATATGCTGTTGATGAAAAATGGATAATTCCTCACTTTGAAAAAATGCTTTATGATAATATCCAATTTATTGATCTCTTGACTAAATTTTATCAAAATACAAAAAATGATTATTTTAAAAATAAACTTTTACAAACAATTCAATATTTTAATAATGAATTTAAAAACAAAGAAGAATTATATGGTTCCGCATATGACGCTGATAGCGAAGGTGTTGAAGGAAAATATTATGTTTGGTCATATACAGAATTAAAAAATATTTTAAAAGATGATATTAAATTTTTAGAAAATAATTATGAAATTTCCCAAAGTGGTAATTTTGAAGGAAATAATATCATGGTAGAAAAAAATTTAATACTTGATGGAGACAAAAATACCCTAGATCAGATAAAAAATAAATTACTTAATATTAGAAGAAAAAGAATAAAACCATTTTTTGATGATAAATCTCAAACTGATTTAAATGCATATATGCTCCAAGTTCTTCTCAAAACTTCAGTAAATTTAGACGATGAAGATTTAAAAAGTAACACGATAGAAACAATTGAAATATTAAATAAAAAATTGCATCAAAAAATTATTCATTGTTATGAAAATAAAGAAATAGAAACTTTTCTTGAGGACTACGTATATTATGCATTACTCATGATAACGCTATATGAAGTTAATGCTGACAAAAAAGCTTTAGAAAAATCAATAAAAATAATGAATGATACTTGGGAATTATTCTTTAATAAAGAAACGAAGCTGTTCCAGAAAAATATTATTAAAGATAATGATTTGTTTGCAAGTCCACTAGACTTGAATGATAGCAATATACCAAATGGTAATAGTGTTTATCTACTAATTTCAAATAAATTATATTCAATTACAAATGATAAAATATGGTCTGAAAGAAATGAGGTTCTTAAAAAATCATTTCATCAAGTTTTAAACTCTTATTATTCACAAATGTTTAGCTTTATTAAAACTCTAGATATTTGCGATAATAGTTTATCATTCACATTCAGTGGAACATCTCAGTCTATTAGGGAAATGCAGGTTTATTTACAAAAAGAATATCTTGGAGTTGCTACATTTGTTTATCAATTAAATAATGATCCAAAACCTAGTGTTATAATATGTAAAAACAAAACTTGTTCCAATAAATTAACTAATATAAACGAAGCTGTTGAATATCTAAGTAAGAGTGATTAAATAATTAATATGAATAAAGATGATATAATAGATCATTTTAAATCGGGAATTAAGGAAACTATAAATTCCAAAATAGGTGTTGAGCACGAAAAATTCCTTTTCTATAATAAGAATAATAAAAGAATTAATTATTCTACAATTAAAGATATTTTCAAAATTTTATATGAATTTGGTTGGAAACCATCCTATGAAGGTGAGAATGTTATAGCGTTAAATAAAGATAATAAGAGTATAACTTTAGAACCAGGTAATCAAATTGAGCTTGCAGGTGCTCAATTAAATAATATTCATGAAGTTTGCTCTGAAGCTAATAATTATTTGTTTGAACTTAAACAAGTTGTTGAAAAATTAGATTTAAAAATAGTAAGTGCTGGATTTGATCCAATATCTAAATTGTCTGAAATTCCGAACAATCCAAAAAAAAGATATGAAGTAATGACAAAGGATATGCCTAAAGGCGGACCTCTGAGTTTAGATATGATGTATAGAACATCTGGGACACAGCTAAATCTAGACTACACGTCTGAGAATGATTTTATAAAAAAGTTTAAATTAGCAAATAGTTTAGTTCCGTTAAGTATCGCGCTTTTTGCAAACTCATCAATAGTTGAGAAAAAAGATAGTAAATACTTATCATACCGATCAAAAGTATGGCAAGAAACATCAAGGGGTGGCCTTCCAGAAATTTTTTTAGAAAATGTTGATTTTGAAAAATATGCTGATTTTGTAATGGATTATCCAATACTGTTTTTAAAAAAAGATGATAAATATTTATCTGGTAAAAATTATAAATTTTCTGATTATATGAATGGTAATATTCAAGAAATTAATAAATCTTTACCAAGTATTGACGATCTTGGATTGCATCTAAGTACTATATTTACAGAGAATAGATTAAAACAATATATCGAATTAAGATCTATGGATACTTGTGGTTGGGACTGTATCTGTGCTGGCCCTGCTTTTTTTACTGGTCTTTTATACGGTAATTTAGACGAAGCATTAGAATTCATTTCAAAATGGGAAAAGAAAGATTTATTGAATGCGTATAAAGATGCGCCTATGAAAGGACTTGATACAAATTTAATGGGTAAAGATATGATTTATTGGATCTCTAACTTGTTAAAAATTGCTCAAAAAGGCTTAGAAAAGAGAGATTTTATTGGAAAAAGCGGTACAAACGAAACTAAATACTTGGAACATCTAAATAAGATTATCAATAATAAAGAAACAGTGGCCAGTCATGTTATAAATAAATTCTCTAAATTTCAAAATTTAGAAGATTTATATGACAAATAAAATAATAGGCATACAAGGCGATAAATTAGATAAAATTAATATATCTTCTGATACATCAATATTTTTAGCTCATGAAGCTCAGAAACTAGGATATAAAATATTTTATTATACCCCTTCAAACTTATCCATCATCAAAAATAAAACATATGCAAATGGAGTATTTTTAAAATTAAATTATGAAAGAAAAAAATTTTATAAAATTTATAAAAAACAAAAAATTGACGTTGAAAATCTTAAATTTATTTTAATTAGGCAGGATCCTCCGTTTAATTCAGAATATTTAATTACTACTCTCATTTTAGATGATTTAAAAAAAACAAGAGTAATAAATAACCCAGTGGCCATTAGAAATGTATCTGAAAAATTATATTCGAAAAAATTCATAAAATATATGCCAGACACAATATTTTCAAATAATATTGAAGAAGTTAAGAAGTTTTATAATCAAAATAAAAGTATAATTATGAAACCTATTAACGGATACGGAGGTAATCAAATTCATCTTATTAAAAATAAGTTTAACAAAAAACTTATTACAAATTTTTTAAATAAAAATGGCCATTCAATGTTTCAAAAATTTTTAAAAAATATTTCTAGAGGAGATAAAAGAGTTTTTATTATTAATGGTAAAGTATGTGGTGCAATTTCACGAGTTCCCAAGAAAGGTTCATTTTTAAGTAATATGAGCAAAGGCGCTGTACCGAAACTTACTAGCCTTACCAAAAAAGAAATTAGGATTTCAAAAATTATTGGTAAAAGATTAAAGAAAGATAATATTTATTTTGCTGGGATAGACTTTATAGATCAACATTTAAATGGAGATATAAATGTAACCTCTCCTACTGGATTAAAAACATACTACGACCTATCTAAAATAAATCTTGCTAAGACATTTTGGAAAGGTTTAAAAGCTTGAATAAATTATCTGATCAAAAAAAAGGATCATTGCTAGCTTTCGTTGCTGTAATGTTCATAACACCTGACTCACTTTTAATTAGACTTTCTAATATCGAAACTTGGGGAATGCTTTTTTATAGAGGTATAATCCCTTTTTTTATAGTTTTTATTGGATTGTTATTATTTTATAGAAAAAATTTCATAAAAGCATTTTTCAAAGTTGGCACTGTTGGTATATTTTATGCTATCAGCTTTTCAATATGTAATATTACTTTCATAATATCTATTCAAAATACTAATGTAGCTAATACCTTGATCATGATTGCATTAGCACCAATGCTATCTGCAATTTTAGGTGCTATTTTTTTAAAAGAAATACCTGGTAAGGGAACTTGGATAGCTATTTTCATTACATTTTTTGCTGTTTTGTTCATATTCTATGACTCCATTAAAATAGGAAATCTCTTTGGAAATATTATGGGATTTGTTACTGCTGCAGGGTTAGCAGTCAACGCTGTACTGATAAGATATGCTAAAGACAAAGATCTTTTGCCATCTGCTGTCATGGGAAAATTAGGGGTTGCAGTTTTTGCCTTCTTTTTTGTAGAAAACTTCAATTTAATCGGATCTGATCAGATTTATATACCTTTGATGTGCATAGTTTGTGTAGCTCTTCCATTTGTTTTAGTAACAATTGCACCTAGGTTTATTCCAGCTGAGGAAGTGAATTTGTTTTTCTTGCTTGAAACTATAATTGGACCAATTTGGGTTTGGTTGGTTATTAAAGAGCAACCAACTTTAGAGACCATTATTGGGGGGATTATAATTATAACAACTATAGGCATCCACTCATTTTTAAAATTAAAAGAACCTCAAAAAATTAATAATTAATTTCTTGATTTAATATTAAATCATCCATAGATAGCGAAATTATGGAGAAGATATTAAAAAACTCATGGGCCCTTTTTACTGGTATGGGATTAATTATGTTAGCTCACGGTTTCCAAGTATCCTTGCTAGGAGTAAGAGCCGTACACGAGAGTTTTAGTATAACAGCTACAGGGTTTATGTTAACAGGATATTTTGTTGGGTACTTTATCGGTGCACGATCAGTACCTATCCTTGTTTCAAGGGTAGGTCACATAAGGGTGTTTGCTGCTTTTGCTTCAATTGCATCAATAGTCGTATTAGTTCACTCAATTGTAATAAATCCTTTTACTTGGTTTGTACTAAGAGTTTTTTCAGGATTTTCTATGGTTTGTCTTTATACCATTGCAGAAAGTTGGTTAAACGATAGGGCAAGTAATAAAAATAGAGGAAGTGTTTTATCAATTTATATGATTGTACTCTTTAGTTCTATGGCAATAGGAATGTTTTTTTTAAATTTTAGTAGACCTGAAAACTTTCAACCTTTTATCTTAGTTTCACTATTTATGTCTTTATCGCTTGTTCCTATTCTACTTACAAAAAAGAAAGCTCCAAAATTTAAAAAAATTATTGGAATGAAAATTAGAGAACTTTATGAAGCTTCCCCATTTGGTATGGTAAGTGCTGTTTTGTGTGGTGTTTGTCATTCAGCAATGTTTGCATTAATTGCAGTGTATGCTGCAGCAATGAATTTTAGCATATTTGAAATATCTTTTGTAACTTTTCTAGTTGCAATTTCTGGTGCTATCTCACAATGGCCAATTGGAAAACTATCTGATATTTATGACAGAAGGACAGTAACTGTTTATTCCACGTTTGCTGCAGCTTTTTTTGCGCTATGTGCAATTTTTTCTGTAGGGACAATGCATTTGCCCGATGGATTAGCAAGTTCAAAATTTTGGTTTTATGTATTTACAGGTTTATATGCATTCTTTAGTCTTCCAATGTTCGCGTTAATATTTGCGCATACAAATGATTTTGTAGCTAAAGAAAAGTTTGTTTCTGCAGGTGCTGGTTTACAATTTGCTTTTGGTATGGGAGCTATGAGTGGTCCATTTTTGTGCTCCTTGTTTATGGATTTTGTTGGCGAAAATGGCTATTTTATTTTTTTGATCATATTTCATATTTTGATAGGTATGTATGGTGTCTATAGAATGAGGGTAAGAGAAGTTATTGAAAACCCTGAGTCTCAGTTTACACCTTTGCCAACAACAATTACGCCAATCGGTTTAGAATTAAATCCAGCGGCTGAACCTATTGAAGAACCATCAATATCAGATTCAAATAATGTAAATGGGACCAAGGAAGTCACAAATACTTTAGGGTAATTCTCAATAAAATTAATAATTAACAAAACAATTAATATCCTAGATCAGGGTCCACTTGATTAAATAGTTCTTTTTTATCAATAAATAGTTTTAAATTATCAAAAAACTTTTCTAAAACCATTTCTATATATTTTCCTTTGCTATCTGACGATATGTGAGGTGTAATTACCAAATTTGGAGTATCCCAGAATTTAGAATTTCTATTTATAGGCTCTTCTGAAAAAACATCTAAAATTGCTCCAGAAATTTCATTTTTTGTCAATTTTTTTCGTAGATGCTCATAATCCATTACAGACTGACGTCCAATGTTAACTATTCCACAGGAAGGTTTTAAAACATCTAATCTTCTCTTATTTATTAATCCTTTTGTTTCGTCTGTTTCTGGAACAGCTAAATAAAGAAAATCAGCATCAGGTAAAACTTCATCGATTTTATCATATGTTAAAACTTTTGAGCACCCTTCAACTTTTCTACCTCTTCTATTTATACCAATTACATTCGCACCTAAAGAACTGATATGTTTAATCATTGACCCTCCTAATGATCCAGTACCTACAGCCAAAACTGTTTTGTTCACAATTGGGTTGCTTAATAAAGTTACAAACTCTTTTTTTTTCTGATTGGTAACTATTTTTGTCATATGATTTTGAAGCATCAAAATACTCATCAAACCAAATTCTCCTGCTTTTTTTGCGTGTATGCCACTACTATTCGTTAAAACTAAATCCTTTTTAATCCAATTAAATGGATATAGGTGGTTAACACCAGCTGAAACAATGTGAATCCATTTTAAATTTGGTGCAATTTTACCTAAATCATTTGTTGGAAAGTCCCAAGCAAGTAGAATATCTGCATCTTTCATCGAAGAAATCCAATTGTCATCATCCCAATCAACCAAATATGAGACTTTATTCTTTATCTCAGGAAATTTATTAAGCTTAGTTTCAAACAAATCTTTTGGAACGCTACTATTTTTTTCACCTTCTAAATCACAAGGTAAACAACCTTTTTCCCAGTGATTATTTCTTATATGGATTTTAATTTTACCTTTAGACATTTAAAATTAAAATATACTAAAATTTAGAAAATTATAACAATGATTAAAGAATGTTGTTCTAATAAAAAAATGTAATATTGTATAGAATATTTAAATTATGCCTTCATTTGATGTAATAAGTAAAATTAATTATCAAGAATTTGACAATGCTCTTGCAAATTGTTTAAGAGAAATTGCTAACCGATATGATTTTAAGGGACTTAATATTTCAATTGAGAGAAAAGATAAAATAATAACTACAATAGCGCCAGATGAATTAAAATTAAAACAAGTAACAGAATTGCTACAAGTTCATCTTATAAGAAGAAAGGTAGACCCAAGGGTAATAAACGTTAAAAATTCAGAAGGTGCAGCAGGTGGAACTATCAGACAAATCAGTGAATTAACAGAGGGAATAAGCCAAGAAAATGCTAAGAAAATTATTGCTGATGTAAAAAAACTAAAACTTAAAATCCAAATTAAAATTCAAGGAGAAGAATTAAGAGTACAAGGGAAAAAAAGAGATGATCTTCAAGAAGCAATATCTGCAATAGAAGCTATGGATATAGGACTTCCAATTGAATTTATAAACTTTAGAGATTAATCAAATATGATTGAAATCATTTTAGGTATATTCGTTATTGTTGTCGTAGGTTTTTATTTATTTAGACCTACTTCAAAACAAGAAGAGAAAGATTTGAAATCTAAAAACAATTGGTGTGGTGGATTTTAAAGGTCAAACTAGAAATAGAACTAGAACAAGGTGAGATAAATATGTTGAAAATTTTATTGATTGGGAATTTGTTGAGTCTATATTAGCTTAATTAATTAAAGAAAGGGAATACTATGAACTTTGTTGGAACAACAACATACGAAGGAACTAAAAAAGATGCAGATGAATTATACAGCATGTTTAAAGATGATCTTGCAAAATGCACGTCATCATTTGAATGGGCTCACATTCGTGAAGGTAAAATGATTTTTATTGCAAATGTAACTGATGAAGAAAAATTTTATGCCTTATTTGAAGATCAAAGATCTAAAGACTGGAACGCAAAGTTTAATGCTAAAGACGAAGCTTGGAAACTTGAGAAAATAATGTAACTAGTTCCCAAACTAGAACTTTTTGAGGTATAAAAAGAAAAGTGAAGGTGTGAACAAAGAAAACGCAAGTAAACTCTGGAAAATTATTCAGGAAGCTGGCGATTATTTGGAAGGACAACTTCCAGATCATCCAAATCATCCTAAAGGTAGAAATCCTTATGCACATGTCGCAATTTGCGTAAAGAGTAAATTTAATGCAAGTTATAAAGATATTGAGGATGAAAAATTTGATGAAATAGTAAATTATATAAATTTCCTTAAAGAAAATCCTAGCTAAATTAAGATTTAATTATATTTAAAAACGATTCTACATCATCTGGATGCGTATTCCAGGCAGCAACTAATCGAACAGCTTTATCTTCCCACTCATCATCGTTAATTTTGTAACCATGCGAATTAAATTGATCAATTATATTTTTTGGTATTTTGACAAAAACCTCATTTGCATCTGTTGGGTAAGCTAATTCAATATTTTTGTGTTTCAGTAAACCTTGGCTTAATTTTTTCCCCATAGCATTTGCATGCTTTGCATTTTTTAACCAAACCTCATTTGAGATATAAGCATCTAATTGAGCTGATACAAAACGCATCTTTGATAGTAAATGCCCTGCTCTTTTCATTAAAAAAGCTAAATTTCCAACTAACTCTGGTTTAAAAAAGATAATGGCTTCTGCTGCTAGGCATCCATTTTTAGTTGCTCCAAACGACAGTACATCAATTCCAGACTTCCATGTCATTTCTGCTGGAGTACAGTTTAATGAAACTAACGCATTTGCAAATCTTGCACCATCCATATGAATATTTAGATCATGTTTATGTGTAATCTCTGATATTTTTTTTATTTCATCTAAGTTGTAAGCAACACCTGTTTCACATAATTGGGTAATACTTACTGATGAGGGTTGAGTATGATGTACCACCCCTTTTCCAGAAATGTTTCTATCTAGTTCATCTGCTATTATTTTTCCATTGGTACCGTCCAGATTAACTAACTTTGCACCTCCAGTATAAAATTCTGGGGCCCCACATTCATCTACATTTATATGGGAAAGTCTATGGCAATAAATATTTCCAAAAGAAGGAGTCATAGTTGATAAGGCTAAAGCATTGGCTGCTGTTCCTGATGCTGTTGGAAATACTATAACTTCTTTTTCAAATATTTCTGAAAATTTGTTTTGTAAGTTTTTCGACAGCTCATCATTACCATATGGAGTTTTGTCATCCTCATTAGCTTTAAGAAGTGCATTTAAGACTTCTGGACATGCACCTGTAACGTTATCTGAAGCAAATTTTACTCTTTCTCTTTTTGTTTTTATCTGAGTCACAATTATTGCTTTGGAAAATAATCTTTTAATTCACCTTCTCTATAAACATCTGCTGTACAACAATGTAATCCACCTCCAAATGCATAAGCGTCTCTAAGCTCAACAGGAACAACCTCCATGCCTAATTTATCTAGTTGTTCTGCTTGGTATACTTCACTTTTTTCTACACATACAGTTTTAGGATCTAAAACTAAAACATTCATTGATAGCCATGTCGAAGAGTAACATAGAGGAGGGGGCTCGTTGTGTGCAGGTTGAGCACTATCAATAATTTCCCATCCATTATTTTCAAACAATTTTCTTTGCTCTTTAGGAAGCCTTCTTTGAGGATTGTTAATTATTAAACCCTCCTTGATAGGTGTAAAGGTTGCATCTATATGAATTGGATAAGGATCACCTGGAAAATTAACAGCATGTACTCTGTGATCTTTATAATGTCTTTTTAACCAATCAATTCCTTTTAAATTTGTTGTAAAACCATGTTGTACTACTAAATCTTTACCAAATCTTAGAACGTCAGCAGCATCAAATAATGGCTCCTCTTCAGTGGTTACAAAATATTTATTTTCTGTCCATTCCAGTCTTTTTTGAATTCCTATTTTATCTGATAAGTAATCTTCTCTGTAATCCTCATCTGTTAATCTAGGTTTAGGAGCAGATTCATGTCTCATATTTGGATCTAAATTATAATATTGCTTTAAAAGTGGTCGGTAACATAGATATTCAAACCATCGGCAACGATAACTCATGGTAGCCTCTAAAATTTCATTACCAACAGTTAGCAAAACATCTCTTGGGGGCATACATCCAAACATTGTTTCTGCTTCCCAATCTGGTGTTGATGTTTTTTGATTGAAATCAATTGGGTCTGGTCTATCAACTTTAATTCCTCTTTTTCTTAAAATATCTGAGAAATCATCTAAAAGTTGATTTGCTTTATCTACGGTATCTTTTGTTCGTGGTCCAAATTGACCTCTCATATCGCTATCTTCAGGAACCTTTGCGTCTAATGCTGGCTCAGGAGCTGGAATGCACGTACCATCTGCTTTTCCTACTATAACATGTTTCAATGGATCCCACTCATTCCAACTATTAACAATTATTTTTTCATCACTCATACTAATTTAAACCTATAAATCTTCTATTTGATTGCATTATTAAACTATAATAGAAAATTGACATAAAAATAAAAAACCCACCAATTATAGTATTTGTTGATGGCACTTCATTAATTCCAAGCCATGGCAACCATACCCAAAAAATACCACCTATGACCTCAGTTAAAGACAGTAAAGTTAGATCTGCAGCAGGAATGTTTTTAGATCCAATTGAATATAAGATCAAACCCAAGCAAACTAGAGTTCCATGAGTTGCAAATAAAGCTTCATTTTTACCAGTAGATAAAAAGCTAGCGCCATTACTCATAAGCATCACTGCAGAAAACAAAAAACAAAATAATCCAGCCAATGCAACAGTGGTAAATTTTGGTGTTTCTTTTCTCCATCTAAGTGAAACTGAAAAAATTGAGAAACCCAGTGCAGAGGTAAGTCCAAATACAAGTCCAAGCAAAGTATTTTGTTCTGAATTATCAAAAGCCATTATACATATACCAGCTGCAGCTACTATTATTGCAACCCACACTGTTAAAGAGATTTTTTCTTTTAGGAATAAAAAACCTAACAAAGCAGTTATAAATGGCATAGCAGCAAGACAAAGCAATGTTATAGCTGCAGTAGTATTAGTTATAGACCATATGAACGTAATCATTGCAGTTCCTAAGCCAATTCCTCCTACAACGCCAGATATACCTACCTTGAAATAGTTTTTGTAAAAGTCTTTTCCCTCCTCAAGAAATAAATACATATTTAGTAAAAGAAAAATAACTAACCCTCTAGTAAATAAATATTGCCATGGAACTGTCTCCGGCTGATCGATGTGTCTTACAACATAAGGGCCAAATGACCAAAAAACTCCAGCTATTAGGACAATTGGAATGGCTACTTTTGGATTTTTTAAATCAAGCATGTGCTATTTTTTTATTTAAGAAGTAAGAAAATATAAATATAAATTTATATAATAACAATCAAATAAAATTTAGATTAATGGATATTAATATTTTAAAATTAGCTTCAGATACCAAAAATAACAAATATATTGGAAACTGTACTCATTCAACAAAGTTCAAAAGTAAGATTTGTGGAGACGAGATTGAAATTTTTTTAATTATAAAAGATAATATGATTAAAGATTTTACCTATCAATCTCAATCTTGTATATATTGCAATGCATCAGCTAATATAGCTTCAAAAAATTTTAAAAGAAAAAGTAAAAGCAAAATTAAAAATTTTTTAAAATTATTAGAACAGTTTAATGATAAAGAAAACATTTTATTTCCTAATGAATGGAAAGATTTTAAAAAAATTTTTAATAAAAAAAATTTTGCTAGGAAAGATTGTATATCATTGCCAATTGAAGCTTTAAAAAAAATAATTGAATAAATGACAAAAGATAAAATTTATAAGTCACTTTTAGCAGCTTTATTTTCTACAATAACAATTGGTATTTTAACATTATTAACCTATAAGACCAATTTTGGTCTTTTTTTAATTGCTTCATTTGGATCTTCAATGGTTCTTTTGTACGGCTATCCTGAAAGTCCTTTTGCTAAACCAAAAAATATATTATTTGGTCACTTGGTAACTTCAGCAATTGGAATTTTATTTTATAATTACATTCCCTTACCTATTTATATCTTAATACCTTTAGCTGTAGGTTTTGGAGTTGGGTTAATGATATTTTTAGATGTAACTCATCCACCTGCAGGTGGAAACCCCATTATAGTCATATTAGGGTCAGTATCGTTTGAATATCTTTTGTCACCAATATTAACTGGATGTCTGATAATAATAGTATTTGGAATTCTTCTAAATAAATTTGTTGCTCAAAAGAAATATCCTTAACATTTACTATTCATTTGATTGATGTTCCAATTGTGCTAGACTTGGTTTAGAAAATATCTATAGAGAGATTTTAAACTTAAATATTAGGAGATAAAATGAAAGTACTTTGTGTGTTATATGATGATCCTAAAGGTGGTATGCCTAAGTCTTATGCCTTATCAGATCTTCCAAAACTAGAAAAATACCCTGATGGAATGACTTTGCCAAGTCCAAAAGGTAGAGATTTTACACCAGGAGAATTGCTAGGATGTGTATCTGGAGAATTAGGATTAAGAAAATTTTTGGAAAGTAATGGCCATGAACTAATTGTAACTAATAGTAAAGATGGAGAAGGATGTGAGGCTGATAAACATATTGTAGATGCGGATATAGTAATCTCACAACCATTCTTTCCTTATTATTTAACTAAAGAGAGAATTGCAAAAGCAAAAAATTTAAAAATGGCAGTCACTGCAGGAATTGGGTCAGACCACGTAGATCTACAAGCAGCAATGGATAATAAAATTGATGTTGTAGAGGTCACATTCTGTAACTCAAGATCAGTTGCTGAACATATTGTAATGATGATTGTATCTTTGGTAAGAGATTACCATAATCAACATAGAATAGTTAATGAAGGCGGTTGGAACATTGCAGATGCTGTGCAAAGATCCTATGACGTTGAGGGAATGCATATTGGAACTGTTGCAGCTGGAAGAATTGGACTAGATGCTTTAAGAAAAATGAAACCTTTCGATGTTCATCTTCATTACTTTGATAGACATAGATTACCTGAATCAGTAGAAAAAGAATTAAATTTAACTTTTCATGAAACAGTAGAGTCAATGGTTAAAGTTTGTGATGTGGTAACTATAAACTGTCCACTACACCCTGAAACAGAAAATTTATTTGATGATGCAATGATTAGCAAAATGAAAAAAGGTGCATACATTGTAAATACTGCTAGAGGTAAAATTTGTAACAGAGACGCAATTGCTAAAGCGTTAAAAAGTGGTCAATTAAGTGGATACGCTGGTGATGTATGGTTTCCACAACCAGCACCAAATGATCATGTTTGGAGAACAATGCCAAATCATGGAATGACGCCTCATACTTCTGGAACTTCTCTTTCAGCGCAAGCTAGATATGCTGATGGTGTTAGAGAGATTTTGGAATGTTTCTTTGAAGGTCGTGAAATACGTAACCAATACCTAATTGTTAAGGATGGACAATTAGCAGGTATGGGTGCACATTCTTACAGTAAAGGAAGCGCCACTGGCGGTTCTGAAGAAGCGGCAAAATATCAAAAAAAATAGAGTTTTAAATACAAATCATTAAAGGTAAGCTATGAATTTACCAGATAGCTACCTTTAATGAAAAAATTATTATCAATTATTTTCTTATTACTTTCTTCAACGAGCTTTGCAAATTCACCAAATTTTGAAAGAGCTTATTTTGCTGGTGGGTGCTTTTGGTGCATGGAGGAGTCATTTGAAAATATTCTTGGTGTTTCAAAAGTTATTTCTGGGTACTCAGGTGGCACTACAGAAAATCCAACTTACAAAGAGGTCACATATGGAAATACAGGTCATTTTGAAGTTATTGAAGTGATATATGTTCCAGAAGTAGTCAGCTATGAAAAACTTTTAGAAGAATTCTGGGTAAATATCGATCCATTTGATGCTGCAGGACAGTTTTGTGACAAAGGATATAGTTATAGATCAGTTGCATTTTATCAAAATGAGAAACAAAAAGATTTAATAGAAAATAGTATTAAGGAAATAGAACAAAAATTTAAAAAAAAAGTCGTAACCTACGTTAGAGAATTTGAAAAATTTTACAAGGCAGAAGCTTTCCATCAAGATTATTACCAAATAAATTTTGTAAATTATTTAAGATATAAAAAGGCTTGTAGGCGTGAGGCAACATTAAATAATATTTGGGGGTCTTAAAGTGACTATAATCAGCAAATATGTAGCTTTAAAAAATTATATTCCAACTGGGTTACCAAAAGAAACTGATTTTGAGATAAAATCAAAAGAAATATCAATTAATAAGGAAAAAAATATATTAGTCTCAAATTCATGGATATCAGTTGATCCGTATATGAGAGCAAGAATGACCGAAAGAAAAAATTATAAACCGCCATTTAAAATTGGTGAGGAAATGGAAGGATATGCAATTGGCAAAGTAGAGATTTCAAATGATAAAAGTTTTAATGTTGGAGATTTAGTATTTAGCAGCCAGGGTATGAGAGACAATTTTGTTTGCAGTGCTGATAAACTAAAAAAGCTTAAAGCTATTGACATGCCAATTCAATCCTATTTAGGTCCTCTTGGTATGACAGGACATACTGCATACATCGGACTATTAAAACATGGAGAATTAAAAGCTGGGCAGACAGTTTTAGTATCTTCAGCTGGAGGGAGTGTTGGTTCGACAGTTTGTCAAATTGCGAAAAATCTTGGTTGTAAAGTTATTGCTAGTACAGGTTCTGATGAAAAAGTTGATTGGTTAAAAAATGAATTAAAAGTTGATTATGCTTTCAATTATAAAAAGGTAGAAAATCTTGTGTTACATTTTAAAGAAGTTTGTCCTGATGGATTTGATCTTTATTTTGATAATGTTGGAGGTGATTTTTTGGAATCCGCAATTTTCCAAATGAAAAATTTTGGTCGTATAGTTGTTTGTGGAAGAATTTCTCAGATGAATGTAACAACACCAGGATCTGGAATAAAAAATATGGCACATGTGCTTGTTAAAAGACTTACCATTAAAGGATTTTTAATATTTGATCATGAAAATGAAAGAGAGCCATTTGAAACTGATATGTTGAAATGGTTATCTAAAGGTGAAATAAAATTTAAAGAAACTATTTATACAGGAATTGAGAGTGCCCCAAAATCATTTATAGATTTATTAAAGGGAAAAAATACTGGTAAAATGCTTGTCAAAATTTAATTAAAAAATTTATGACAATATAAATCCTTTAAATGATAAAAACCTTTCCTTTGCTATTTATACTATTGTGGTCATCTGCATTCATATCAGGTGACATTATAGTTCAGAACGCATCTCCATTTGCAGCACTTGCTTTTAGATTTGGAATTGTAACTATAGGGTTTTTTTTATTTGCACTATTTAAGAAAGAAATAATTTTTACAAAAATAAGATATGTCCTAGAAAGTATTACTACAGGTGTATTGTTTCATGGATTATATCTTGGTGGTTGTTGGTACGCCTTTCATGTAGGAGTTCCTGCAAGTGTTGTAGCATTAATTGTTACTCTTCAACCGATATTAACTAATTTATTATCAGGACCAATCTATAAAGAGGTAATAGGATGGAGGCAGTGGGTTGGTATTGCGTTTGGTTTTGTAGGCTCTTTGCTAGTACTTGGAGTAGATTTTGGAGAAGAGTTTCCTAAAGATGGATTAGTAACTTGTTTTATTGCCCTTGCTGCAATCACTACAGGAACCTTGTGGCAAAAAAAACTAAGTGGTAATGTCCCATTATCAGTTAATAATGGATTTCAAGCTTTTGGGGGCTGTTCTTTTAATTTAATTTTAATATCAATATTTGAAACTCCTTATATAAATTTTACAACAGGATTTTTATTAGGGATGACACATCAGATTATTCTAGTGTCGTTTGGAGCCTTTACAATTTTAATGTTTTTAATAAAAGCAGGTTCGGTAAGTAAAACTTCAACATTATTTTTTCTTGTCCCACCTACAACAGCTGTGATGGCCTATTTATTTTTAGGAGAAAAATTATCTAATATTGATATAGCAGGATTTATACTTGCAACAATTGGCGTTTATATTGCAACTAGAAAGTAAGTGAAAATTTTAAATTTTATAAAAAAATTTTATCGACCTTTTGTGTTAACTTATCTTTTTTTTTCAATTGGGATAAGTTTTTATCCATCTTTTGAATTTTACTCATTTAAAGGACAATTATTGATTTTAGCTGTATCTATATTTAACGGA
Organism: uncultured Pelagibacteraceae bacterium; assembly: GCA_902562645.1. GTDB lineage: Bacteria > Pseudomonadota > Alphaproteobacteria > Pelagibacterales > Pelagibacteraceae > Pelagibacter. The sequence goes on along the minus strand of CACETY010000007.1, from coordinate 16,119 downwards.
ATACTAGGAGTTTATATTAAAAAATTATAAAACGTAAGGTTCCGGTCTAGCATTACTTTTTAAAACTCTTTCTACATCAAAAACACTTATATCTATTGATTGGTAGCTACCTGTTGTGATCAATTCAGTCAGAGCCCTTCCAATACCTGGTGCCTGCATTAAACCTCTTCCAGTGAAACCAGAGGCTAAATAAACATTGTCATATTTTGGATGTTTGCCTACAACTGCGTTGTTATCAAGTTTATTACAATCATAAAATCCTGCCCAACCACCGGTTAATTTTAGTTCTTCAAAGGCTGGAACTCTTTTTGCCAGAGCAGGCCAAACTAATTCTTCAAAATCATTCCATGCTGGTTCTAAATCTTTCGCATCAAATACAGATATAGGTGAACCTGCTAAGAACTCTTTACCCTCTGGTCTCCAATATACACCTGTTGTTAAATCTCCAGTTAGTGGCATATCAGGAAAATGTTTTGGACATTTAACTCGAAATACAGTGTGCTTTTGTGGTTCAACTGGAATATCTGATAACAATTCTTTAGTCCAACATCCTGCTGCTGAAATGATAGTTTTTGCATTTATCTCAGACAAATTTTTAACCTCACCTTTAAGAAACTCTGCGCCTAACTCAATTGCTTTACTTTTTAAAGCACTATGAAACATAAAAGGATCAATCCAACCTTCACTTTTATTATCAGTATATGTAGCTGTTTCTATACCTTCGTTATTTATATATGGAAAAATTTTATTTAATTCTGAACCTTTAATATTTTTTGTACCAGCATCGCATTCTCTATGATTTTCCAAAGCTTTATATTGTTCCTCTGCATGTTCTGGTCCAAACATTAAAAGGTATCCATTAGGAACCATGCTTGCCGTTGGGTTTGGATTTTTTTTTGTTTTTAACAATTCTGGTATTTTAAAAATGAATTCTCTAGCAAACTTACCTAAAAGTATATTTTCTTTTTGAAAAAATTGTCTTCTAAATCCACCTAAAGACAAAGGAAATGAGGCAGTCTTATATGTAGGGTCTCTCTCAATTACCTTAACTTTTCTACCTTCCATTGATAAAAAGTATGCAGTAGCAGCGCCTATTATACCTCCACCAACTATGACGACATCATCCATAAATTTTAATATATACTATTTTCTTTGCATTAACCATAAAGCATCTTGAGATAAAAAATAAATTTTTCCGTTAGAGGGATGTACTTGAATGTCTCTAATTCTTCCAATTTTATTTTTAAAAATAACCTCTTCTTTTACATTTGATAAGTCTTCAAATATCAGTTTTCTTAAGGATTTATCTTTTAAAGAAGTGATTAAAGCATGACTATTCCACTCATTAAACTCGTCACCTTTATAAATAGTTATTGCGCTAGTTGCTATTGAGGGTACCCAATATTGAATAGCTTTTGTAAATCCAGGTTTCCATTTTGGGCCAATTGGAATTCCAGAATAATTGGTTCCTCCCCATCCTAAAATTTTCCATCCATAATTTTCACCTTTTTTAACTTCTCCGAACCAATCTCCACCTTTTGCCCCATGATTACTCATGTAAACTTTTCCATCAAATTCAGAAAGTGCCATCCCTTGAGGATTTCTAATTCCAATTTGATAAATCTCTGGCAACCAATCTACCATACCCTCAAACTTTGGATTATCTTTTGGTATACTTCCATCTAAATGAATTCTTATAATACTACCTGGATGCTTTGAGGCGTCTTGTGCAATCATACCTTGTCCTCTCTCACCCGCAGAAGCAAATATAAAATTATCTTTGATAACTAATCTTGATCCAAAATGATAACCAGAGTCTATTGGGGGATTTGCTTGAAAAATATTTTTAAAGTTTAATTGTTTCCTATTAAATTCTGCTTTTGCAATAGAAGTGCTAGTTTTATATCCACCTCTATCTTCAGTATATGAAATCCAAATATTATTGTCTTTATGAATAATATCTAATAAGCCTCCTTGACCATGGACAACAAAGTTAAGTTGATGACTAATTTCTTGAACTTCTCTAGATAAAATATTTACGATTTTTATTTTGCCGCTTTTTTCTGTAATTATTATTTCATTACTATTAATAAAAGAGGATCCCCAAGGTGAATCTAGGTTAACTAATTTTTCTAATTTAAAGTTTTGTGAATACGATTTTGAGGCAAATACGAAAAAAAGAATTAAAACGTATATTATTTTTTTCACTTTATGAAAGTTTTGATCTTCCACCATCAACTGCAATTATTTGACCCGTTACCCAGGAACTTTCCTCGGTAAGTAAAAATTTTGCCAAAGCTGCTCCATCTTTACCCTCACCTAGTCTTTTAAGTGGGTGTGCTTTAGCTATTCCTTGAGCAATTGCTGTATTTTTTAACATTGGTTGAGCTATCTTAGAATTAGTTAAACTTAGAGCAACACTATTAACTCTTATGTTTGGAGCAAATTCAGCTGCTAATGATACAGTTAGTCCCTCAATAGCCGCTTTGGTTGATGCTATTATTGAATGATTTGTAAAACCTCTTTGAGCTGCAACTGTTGAAAATAAAACAATTGAACCATTATTTTGTTTTAGGTTATCTTGATATCCTTTGATTAAGTCTACCGCAGAATAAAAATTAAGTTTCATACATTTATTGAAATCATTCTCAGTTGCCATCTTTAAAGGCTTCAAATCTATAGACCCAACACAATATGCTACACCTTTGATTTCTGATATGTCTGATTTAATTGTATCCACGAACCCCTCGTGTAATACATCTGCCACAGTATAAGAAGAGTTCAATTTCTCAGCTAAATTTTTAAGTTGACTTTCATCTCTTCCAACTAAATGAATTTCTTTACCAGAAGAATACATTTGCTCTGCTAAATTGGATCCGATAGAACCTGTCGCACCGACAATTAGATATTTTTCTGACATATAATAATTAATGAAATTATTTTTTATATTTGGAAATCAGTTATTTCCATTAAAAAACCTCGACCGCTTCAAAAAAGACCACCTATTTTTTATGTCAGAAGACTACCAATTATGTACATATGAAAGACATCATAAATTAAAAATTCTACTATTTTTATCTTCAATGAGATCTTATGCGGATAAATTGAAGGAAAATAAATTTAAGCTTAATTACTCAAAAATTGATTCTACTGATTTTAAAAAGGACTATACGAAGAAATTAGAAAAATTGTTAAAGATGAATAAGATAAAAGAAGTAACTAGTTTTGAAATAGAGGATAAATTTTTTGAAACAAAAATAAATAATTTTTTAAAAAAACAAAATATTCAGTGGAATATAATTCGATCGCCAATGTTTTTAGATAGTCGTGATGATTTTAAAAAATATTTATCAAAAACAAAAAAACCCTTTATGGCAAAGTTTTATAAAGAAAAGCGAGAGAGATTAAACATTTTGTTAAACAAAGATGGTACACCAGAGGGAGGAAAATGGAGTTTTGATGAGGATAATAGAAAAAAACTGCCAAAAAATATCTTAATACCAAAATTTCCAGAAATTAAAGAAACTAAACATACAAAAAGTTTAAAACCAATTATTGAAAAATTATTTAGTAAACATCCAGGTGATACCAAAAAATTTTGGTTTGCAACTGAATATAAAGATATTTCAAAATTATTAGATTTTTTTATTAAAGATAAGTTAAACCTATTTGGTGATTACGAAGATGCTGTTGATCAAAAAAATAATATTTTATTTCACAGTGCTCTTAGTCCGTATTTAAATCTAGGTTTAATAACGCCAGACATTATCATTCAAAAAATAATGACTTATCACCATAGTAAGAGTGTCAGACTAAATTCTTTAGAAGGTTATATAAGACAAATAATTGGTTGGAGAGAGTTTATGAGAGGAATATATCAAAATTATAGTAAAGAAATGGAAAGTGGAAATTTCTTTAAACATAATAGAAAAATGAAAGATTCATTCTATGATGGCAGCACTGGTTTGGATCCTTTAGATCATGCAATTAAAAATGCTAGCAAATTTGGTTGGTCGCACCACATTGAAAGATTAATGATATTGTCAAATATTATGAATTTATGCGAAGTTGAACCAAAATCAGTTTATAAATGGTTCATGGAAATGTTTGTGGACTCATCTGATTGGGTTATGGTTCCAAATGTTTATGGAATGGGTTTGTTTAGTGATGGTGGAATTTTCGCAACTAAGCCTTATATCTGTGGATCAAGTTATTTTATGAAAATGATGGATTTTAAAAGGGGCAACTGGTGTAATGTTATGGATGGTCTTTATTGGCGTTTCATAGATAGAAATAGAAAATTTTTTTTGAAAAATCCAAGGTTGTCTATGATGGTAAGAATTTTTGATAAAATGAAAGAAAATAGAAAAAAATTAATATTATCAGAAGCAAACAAATTCATTAAAGATAATACTTATGGCAGTTAAAGTTTATTTTAACGATTCTTGCAATATTTGTAGAATGGAAATAAATCATTATAAAAAAATTGCAAATAGTGATTTGGAGTGGATAGATATTACAAATAATGATGAGGCTATAAAAATAACATCTAAGTCGCAAAAAGAGTTGCTCAGAAGGTTGCATGTAATAAATGATGGTGAAGTTATTGGAGGTGCTAAAGCATTTATTATAATTTGGTCAAAAATACCAAAATATAAAATCCTATCTAAAATTTTTTCAATAAAACCCTTATTTATTATTTTTCATTATATATATGAAATTGCTGCATTTTTCTTATTTTTAAAAAACAGAAAACAATTAAATGAAAAAACAAAACCTACCAACTAAGGTATGCAAAGTTTGTAACAAGCCTTTTTCTTGGAGAAAAAAATGGAAACTTAATTGGGAAAAAGTTAAGTATTGCTCTAAGAGATGCGCCTCTAGTAATTAATTATTGTGTATTGCTTTTTCTAGGATCTTTAAGTGATTTTAAAATTTTTGATAGCCCCGTAATTTTTAAACTATAATAAATCACGTAAATTAAAGTTAGTCCTAAAGCCATGGTAGATAGAAACACAAAGATGGCTGTCAAAATTTTTTCTTGGAACCAGTTCTCTACTCCAGAGTTAGAATAATAAAGAATATTCCAAAACGCGACGAAAATTAACTCATATATGATTATAATTTTGAACATATGGTTGATATAGTTCTCAATATAATTAATACTATTCAATTCTTGTCGCATGTCGATAAAAATTTATGAGATAAAACAAAGAAAATAGATGAAAAAAGTAATTTGGATAACTGGCGGTAGCAGTGGAATAGGAAAAGCAGTTGCATTAAAGTTTGCAAATAAAGGATGGCAGGTAATTATATCATCAAGACGTGAGGAAGTCTTAAAAGATATTTCAGATAAAAATGAAAATATTGATTATTTGAAATTAAATATTGTTGATTATGAGGCATGTAATTCAGTTTTTAAAAAAATCGTGGAGAAATACAATAAGGTTGATATTTGTTTTTTTTCTACTGCAATTTATGAGCCTGAAAAAGAGAAGGATTTTGATCTTCAGAATATAATTGATGTTACAAATGTGAATTATATTGGAACCATAAATTGTATTAAAGCTGTTGAAAAATATTACAAAGAAAAAAGGCAAGGAGTTATATCTATTGTATCTTCTACTGCAGGATACAGAGGATTGCCAAATTCAACTGCCTATGGGCCTGCAAAAGCAGCTCTTATTAATTTAGCAGAAAGTTTATATCTTGATTTTCAGAGATATGATGTTCGCGTATGTCTAGTCAGCCCTGGATTTATCAAAACAAGACTTACGGATAAAAACACATTTAAAATGCCATTTTTAAAAACCACACAATATGCGGCTAAGCAGATTTATGATGGTTTAATAAATAAAAATTCATTTGAAATAGCTTTTCCTAGAAGTTTATTTTTAATATTAAAATTTTTCAAGATATTGCCAAATGGGATCTACTTATATTTGATAAGAAAAATGACGAAGCTTCAAAAAAAATAAATTTAATCTTTTACAAACATCACAGTTAATTCTGCAACTTTAATACCAAACTTTGTCATTTTTGCTCTGTTAATTGCTACTCTTTCATCTTGCATAAAGATCCAATCATCAAAAGTTATTTTCATTTCTCTTCCTTTGACAGGAACTAACAGTACATATTCAAATTTAAATGCAGGACCATAAGAAAAACCTTTTGCAGTACCAACTACATCTCCAGCAGTACCTTCATAGTTGTGTTCGTCGATTTTATTGATTGTCCATTGCCTATTTTGAATTTCTCCATCGTTCCAAACAAATTTTTCGTCAAGTATTAATTGTTTTCCATCCCACTTTCCATCTAGGTCTGCAGAAAATTGTCTTGTTACTTTACCTGATCTATTTTGTAAAATTCCCCATGCTTTTACATTTCCAGATAAATACTCTTCTATTATTAATCTAGGTTTTTGGTTTTTGAAATCTTCTGGTTTCATTGCTTGGTTTGATGAACAACTTGTAATCAATACTGAGATTATTATCAATAATAAATATTTAATTTTCATAGTATTATTTATTTTTGAAGAGCAAATTGAATTAAGTCTATATTTTTTGATTTAAAACCGGCTTCACAATAAGATAAATAAAAATTCCACATTCTTTTAAAAGTATTGTCAAAACCTTGGGATGAAATTTGTTCCCATTTTTCTAAGAACTCTTCTCTCCAAATATAAAGTGTATTTGAGTAATGATCACCATAAGAATTGCAATTTTCAAACTTAAGTCCAGATTGGTTTGCTAGATTTACTAACTCATTTTTACTAGGTAAAAAACCACCAGGAAAAATATATTTTTGGATAAAATCAGTTTTACTTTTATATCTATCATAGATGGATTCATCAATAGTAATTGATTGTATAGCTGCTGTTCCTCCATCAACTAAGTTTTCTTTAATAGTATTAAAATAATTTTTTAAATAACTCTGCCCTACCGCTTCTATCATTTCTATAGAAGCTATTGAATTATAATTATTTTTAACATCTCTAAAATCTAACATTTGTATATTTATTTTTTCACTCAAACCTTCTTTGTGAATTCTTTCTTTTGAATATTCGTATTGCTTTTTGGAGATTGTTATACAATCTAACTTTACGTCATAATTTTTTCCAATATATTCTGCAAATCCTCCCCACCCACAACCAATCTCAAGCATCTTATCGCCTGATTTAGGCTTAACAAGACTCGAAAGTTTTTTATATTTATTTAACTGAGCTTTTTCCAAATCATTACTATCGTCAAAAATTGCGCTTGAATAAGTTAGGGTTTTATCAAGCCATAATGAGAAAAATTCATTCCCTAAATCGTAATGCTTTCTAATGTTTTCTTTACTCCTAGATTTATTATTTTTAATAAACAAACCTTTGATTTTATTAAATATTGAAAGATCGAAAGAGCCAGAAAATTTATGAACTATTTTTATATTTTTTGCCGCTAGCTCTATAAGATTAGTTAAATTATTTGTCTCAAAATAATTATCCATATATGCTTCTGCCAGACCTACACTTCCATTTTTGATTATTTTAAAAGTTAACCCTGGTTTATTTATTTTTAGATCAGCTTTTAATCTTTCATTACTATTTCCGAAAGCATATTCTTTTCCATCATGGTTTATTATTTTTAAATTTCCATGTTTAATAAATTTGAGTGAGTTAAAGACAATTTTGTCTGATAATTTATTCAAATTCACTTTTTTCTACCGAACTATTATTTTTTATATTTATTTTTTTTTTTAATAAACTTTATTCCTTTTAACCATAGTTTAAATGCCTCATAGTGGATTGCGACAATAACCTTAAATGTCATCAGGGGGTGAAAAATATAGGAAACGAATAGATTTTTATTACTAAATTCTTTTGCAGTACCGTCCTGGGATGCGAATAAAAGTTTACCATCATTATCAGATTGGTCAATTATAACTGATATTTTATCTGAGGGCTTATTTACTCTAAATTTATAATTACACTTCATATCTATGAAGGGCGATACATGAAATTTTTTTACACAACTATTTCTTAAAGTTTCATTATCCTCAGCTTTGAAAATGTATGTGTGTTGTTCGCCAAAAGTATTTTTAACCTCATAAAATATAGAGATTATTTTATCGTACTTATTATATATAAAAAAAATACTTAGAGGATTAAATACGTAACCTAGGATTCTTGGATAACAGAATAATTTGATTTTAATCTCTTTATTATCGACACCAATATTTTCTAGTTTTTTTTTCACCCAGTTTTTTAAAGATGTACCATCTCTATCCCCATGGTCTTTGTCAAAAAAACTAATGATATTGAATTTATTGTATGAAAATAACTTAATTTTATTATCAATTTCATTTAGATCATCTAAGTCTATCAATAATGAAAAAACCCTATATTTAAAATAATGATTTTTAGGTTTAAATCGTCTGTGTATTACTTTTCCTACGTATATCTTAGAGCTTTTAAGCATTTATATACTTAATCATATCTATTGATGATTTTATACCATCTTCATGGAATCCATATCCAAAATAACTACCACAAAATAAAATATTATTTTTATTTTGAATTAGGTGAAGATCTTTCTGGCTATTGATTGCATTTTGATCAAAGTAAGGGTGTGTAAATATAACTTTTCGGATTATTTTTTCTTCGGGTATCTCAAAATAAGGATTTAATGTTAAAAAAATATTTTTACTTATATCCAAATTTTGTAATAGGTTTAACCAATAAGTAATTGAATTTTTTTCACTATTCTCAGACTCGATCGAAGAATTCCATGAACACCAGGCACTTTTATTATTTGGCATATAACTTATATCCTCATGGACTATGGCCTCATTTGTTTTATATTTAAAATTACTTAAGATCTTATTTTCTATTTCTTCAGGATTTTCAATTAAAGAAAGGGCTTGATTAGCATGAGTAGCCAATACGACTTTATCGTAAGTAAAATATTCGTTTTTATCTCCATAATAAACCTGAACTCCTGATCCAATTCTTTTAATTTTATTGATATTGTAATTTTTATAATATTCACCACTGATTTTGCTTAGAATTTTATCTACATATGTTCTACTTCTTTTGGAAACTGTGAACCATTGCGGTCGATCTTTTAATTTGAATAATCCATGATTTTGAAAAAATTTAAAAAAAAATTTCAATGGCATTTGTTTTGCCTCGTAAGGGGGCATTGACCATATAGCTGATACCATAGGAATAATATGGAATTTGATAAAATACTCTGACAATTTTAAATTATCTAAATAGCTGCCTAAAGTAATATTTTCGTTAATTGAATCTTGGTTTTCACTTTGTTTATAAAAACTAATTATAGTAAAAAACATCTTCAAAAATTTTATATTTAACAAGTTTAATTTATTGCTAAAGATACCAGAAAGACCTTTTCCACAATATTCTATATTTGAGTCTCTGACAGATACTGAGAATGACATATTGCTTTCCTCTATAGCAATATCATTTTCTTGAAAAAAATTTATTAAATTTGGATAGGTTTTTTTATTGAATACAATAAAGCCTATATCAACAGGGACTATACTATCTCCAACATTAACATCAATAGTATGAGAATGACCTCCAAAATGGTCTTCTTTCTCAAATAGATCTACTTTATATTTTTTAGATAAACTATACGCTGCACTTAGACCTGATATACCAGAGCCTATAATAGCTAATTTCATTATTGAGGATTATATTTATTTTCTTTTGTAAAGGATGAGACAAATTGTAGAAAAACTGCAAAAATTATAATGCTTCCTCCTATTAATACGTAGAATGAAGGGTTTTCATTTACAAATAGCCAAGCCCAAAGAGGACCAAGTATTGCCTCTGTAAGCATTATTATGCCGACCATAGCTGAAAGAGTTTTTCTCGCACCAATTGTTATTAAGATAAAGCCAAGTCCTATTTGAAATGTCCCAGACAAAAATGCTAAAAACATGTCATTTAAAGATATAGAAATTTTTGTTGAAGCTAAAAAACCTATTATCATTGCAATTATTCCTGCAACTAATTGTAAGGGCACCATATCCACATGAGGATATCTTCTCACAATTAAAATTAGAGTTGCGAAGGTAATTGGCATTACAAAGGCAACAATATTTCCAGACATTTGTCCACTTGATAGAGTATTTCCTAGCATTAAGATTAATCCAGAAATTGCTAAAATAATAGAAGCTAAAGTAATTTTTGAAATTTTTTCTTTCAAAAAAAAATATCCAAATATCGCTAGGAAAATTGTTTGTGTTTGTATTATGAAATTTGTATTTGCAACGGTTGTATTGTACATAGCAAAAACATAACTGCTAAATCCAATACCCAATATAATTCCACCAATTAAGCCAGGAATTCCCGATACATAAATTTTTTTAAATACCTCTCTTTTGTAAGTTACAATTAAAAAGATAGTTACAACAATTATAAAAAAAACCTGTCTCCAAAATAAGATTTGCCATAAAGTTGATCCTTCAAATGATTTAACAATCAACCCACCAAAACTTAGACAAAATGCACCAAAAAAGATTAATAATGGACCTGGTATCTTTGAAATAAAATTCATTTAAAATTGGAAATCAAATTTTGAGTTTCCATCTCATACAACTTAAATATAGTTTCTGCATCTTTTAAATTAATTTCTTTAAATTTAATTTTTGATCCTGGAGGTATTTGTACTAGTTTGTCATAATCAGCACTTATTACAACTCCAATCTTAGGATAACCCCCTATAGTTCCATGATCAGATAGCATAATTATTGGATCCCCATCTGCAGTGATTTGTATAACACCCTTCACTAATCCTTCTGACTTTATATTTGTATTTTTAATATTACTAATCTTAGGTCCTTTAAGTCTTATTCCCATACGGTCACTTAATTTGGTTACATTAAATTCATCACTTAAAAATGAATCTATTGCATCCTTTGAAAAATAATCAAAATGGGGTCCTTTTATTATTCTAATATTTTCAATTTTAGAATTTAGGTATTCTATTTTATTTTTTGGTAGTATTTTTTTTATATTTTTTAAATAAATTATTTGTCCTTTCTGAAGTTTTTCCCCACTATTCGCGCCAATTTTAGCCTTAGTATTTGTGGAACAACTATTTAAATAATAATCTACCTCAAATGTGCCTCCAATAGATAAATAACCATATACTGATCGATTGGTAGACAGTATATCTAAGCAATCATTATTCTCTAAAATAATATTTTCGTAACAACTAAATTCTAAATTTTTGTTTTTTCTTATAATTTTAAAATTAACATCTCCAGTAACATTGATGGAAATATTTTCTCCTATATATTTCAATTTTGGACCTTGATATGCAAATTCTAGGACTGGATTATTTATTTCATTGTTTGAAATGGTATTTGCTAATATAAAATTCCTATTATCCATTGCTCCACTAAAAGGTATGCCTATATGATAAAAATTATTTCTACCATTGTCTTGAAATGTAGAATTGATACCTGGTCGTAATACCTCAAAATAGTTTTTATTCATATTTTTTTTCATACTCTAGTTTAGAAATCGGATAAAATGATATTGTATCACCTGGGTTGATTAGATTAGGTTCAGTATTTTTTTTATTATCAAAAATATCAACTGATGTTTTGCCAATTATATTCCAACCACCTGGACTTTCAAAAGTATAAATATTACAAAATTGCTCTGTTATACCTATGGAATTTTTTGGGACCTTAACTCTTGGTGTTTCTAAACGCCTTGCAAAAAGAGATTTATCCATATCTCCTAAGAATGGCATTCCCGCAATAAAACCAGTCATATAACAATAATAATTTTTAGAAAAGAATGTTTCATAAATTTTTGCTTCATTTATCTTTAATAATTTTTGTAAACGTTTTATATCTGGTGCAAATTCCTCTGCACAACAAACTGGGATTTTAATAAGATTATTTTTTGAATTATTATTTTTTTTTAATTCTAGATTTTCTACTTGTTTTTTTAATTTAGCAAAACTCGTAAGTTTTAAATCGAAACTAATTACTAGTTTATTATAACTAGGTGTAATATTTGTAATACCTAAAAAATTACTATCTCTTAAATTGTTAAAATAATTTATAACATTTCTGTTAATTTCTTTATTTACCTCAGTACCAAAGTCACAGTACAATGCTGCGTCACCAAGATTTGATATATTTTTAATCATGTCATGTTATACTTTAAGCTTTATAGTATGGAAATTAATTTAAATTGTGATTTAGGTGAAAAATCAATGCATCATTCAAATAAGAATGATCCCGATTTACTCAAAATAGTTAATTCTGCAAATGTGGCTTGTGGGTACCACGCTGGAGATGAGGAAACTATGAGAGAAGTTGTAGAGATTTCAAAGCAAAATAATGTAAGTATTGGTGCACATCCATCATTCAATGATCCAGAGAACTTCGGAAGAAAACGGATTAATCTTGGTGCTGATGAGATTGCTAAGCTTGTAATAGATCAATATGAAATTTTGCAAAATATTGCCAATAAATTAGATGAAAAGGTTTCTCATATTAAACCACATGGAGCCTTGAATAATATGGCTTGTGAGGACCTTGAACTGGCAACAATTTTGGCAAAAACTATTTATAGTATTGATAAAGATATAATTTATTTAGTACCAACAGGTTCAAAAATGGAAATTGCAGCTAAAAAATTAAATATGAAAATTGCATGTGAAATTTTTGCAGATAGAAATTATGAAGACGATGGAACGCTTGTATCAAGAAGTAAGGATCATGCCCTAATAACCGACCCAGAGCGAGCTAAAAAACATGTATTCAGCATGGTAAAAAACCAAACCCTTAATTGTCACAGTGGAAAACAAATACCTTGTGAAATCGATTCAATTTGCATACATGGAGATAATTCAAGCTCTCTTTCTACTGCAAAACAAGTAAGAGAAAACTTGATAAAAAATAATTTAGAATTAAAGCCTCTAAATAAAATGAAAAAATTTATATAATTATGATTAAAAAAATATTTACTCTTTTCATATTCTTTTTTTTAACTGTTGAAACTTTTGCTGCTGGAACAAGTTCATCAGACAAAAAACCGAGCTATAAAAATGCTGTAAAAATAATTGAAGCAGCTAAGAAATATGAATCCAAAAATAAAATGGATAAAGCATTAAAAAGATACGAAAAAGCTCAAAAAATTTTATTAAAACTCGACAAAGAAAAGCCTTTACAAGCTGATACACTAAATTACCTGGGTTTTACAACTAGAAAACTTGGGGACTTTGAAGCAGGAGAAAAATATTACCTACTAGGTTTACAAGTTGAACCAAATCATGTTGGAATAAATGAATACTTAGGTGAATTATATGTCGTTACAAACAGAATAGATTTGGCAAAAGAAAGACTAGAAGTTTTAAAAGGTTGTAATTGTGAAGAGTATCAAGAATTAAAAGAAATTATAGACGGATCAAAAAAATCAAAATATTAGTTTATATTTTGAATCATTTGCTCAGGCATCCATAAAGCTATTTGAGGAAACAAAACAATTAAGATTACCGCAAATATCATCAACAAGAATAACGGAAATGCACTCTTGGCGATGTAGCCCATATCTTTGTTAGCCATACCTTGCAAAACAAATAAATTAAAACCAACTGGAGGGGTAATTTGTGCCATTTCAACAACTATAACTAAAAATATACCAAACCAAATCATATCAAAACCAGCCTGCCTTATCATAGGTTCGATAATAGCCATTGTAAGTACAACTGCTGATATTCCATCAAGAAACATCCCTAAAATTATATAAAAAATCATTAATACGAAAATTAAAACATATGGTGATAATTCCATATTTTGTATCCAAATTGCTAGATTTCTAGGAAGACCAGTAAATCCCATAGCGAGTGATAAAAATGTTGCTCCAGCTAATATGAATGCAATCATGCACGAGGTTTTTGTTGCACCAAGTAAAGATTCTTTAAAAGTTTTTAAGTTCAGACTTTTTTGAAAATAAGAAAGTATTAAAGCACCCACAACACCCAGAGATGCTGCTTCAGTTGCTGTTGCAATTCCAGTATAAATAGAGCCAATTACACCAAGGATTAATAAAATTACAGGTATTAACTGTTTTGATTTACTTAATTTATTTAAAAATGAGTAATTTTCTTCAGTTAACGGCATTTTATTTTTATTTAACAAAGACCAAATGATTACATAACCCATAAAGATCAGAGCAATCATTATTCCAGGAATTATTCCAGCTATAAATAGTTTAGCAATAGACTCTTGAACAGTTACTCCATAAATAATTAAAATAATTGAAGGAGGGATTAGTAATCCTAAAGTTCCAGAGCCCGCAAGACTTCCAAGTAAAATTTTTTCAGGATATTTTCTTTTTCTTAACTCTGGAATTGACATTTTTCCAACTGTAGCGACTGTTGCAGCTGAGGATCCAGATATAGCTGCAAACAATGCACATCCAACAACATTGACATGTATTAAGCCTCCAGGAAGTTTCTGTAACCAAGGAGCCAGTCCCTCAAATAAATTTTCAGATAATTTAGTCCTAAATAAAATTTCTCCCATCCATACAAAAAGAGGCAAAGCAGTCAGAGTCCATGATGATGATGCACCCCAAATTGTTGTGGCCATCGCATCTCCAACTGGTCGAGAAGTAAATAAAATCATTCCAATAGAAGAAACACCAATCATGCTTATTGCTACCCATATTCCAGAGCCTAAAAAAAGTAGTAAAACTGTAATAAAAAAAATAGCTAATAAAATTTCAATCATTATTATAAATTTTTAAGATTAGTAGATGGAAGACACATATAAAAAAAAGTGTTGCTCCAATAGCTACGCTACATTGAGGTATCCATATTAAAATTTCATCAGCACCTTCACTTCTTTCCTCAAACTCGTATGAGATTTTTAACATTTTGATAAAATAATATGACATATAACCTGCAAATATTGTTGTGACGACTAAGCTCCAAACTTCTAAAAATTTTTTTTTAAAACCTGAAGACTTTTCTAAAAATAATGTGATTCTTATATGACCCCCATTTACGAATGTATATGAAAGAGCAAAAAAAGATGAGGCAGCCATACAATAACCTGAGTATTCAGCTAACCCCCTTATATAAAAACCGAAAATTCTAGATGCAATTCCGGTTAATATAAAAACTGCAATAAGAATTAAAAAAACTGCAGCTATATATCCTGAATAATTATAAATAATATTTAATGATTTATTTAATTTCTGTAACATAAAAAAGGCTGTTTTTTTAAACAGCCTTTTTTATTATATTTTTTTTATTTGTATGCGGCAAGTACGCTAGCACCTGTTTTGCCAGCTTTTTTCTTCCATTCTTTTGCCATTTTTTTTCCGACTTTTTGGAAATGTTTTTCTAAATCAGCATTTACTTTGCCTACCACCATTCCTGCAGCAGCTAGAGCTTTTTTATCTTCTATATTTCCAACTCTAGAAAGCATCCAACCTTTTTCTTCTGCAGCAGCAGCTTCTCTTTTAATTAGCATTTGAGTATCAGCATCTAGTTTATTCCAAGATCCTCTATGTGCAACAACCATATTTTTTGGGAACCAAGCAGCGATGTCATAGAAATATTTAACACCGTTCTCCCATATTTTGCTATTTTTACCAGTTGTTGGAGATGTAATCATACTTTCGACTGCCCCTGTTGAAAATGCTTGACTGATTTCAGCCGCCTCAATTTTAGTTGGAGCCATACCTGTAAGCTCTGCAATTCTAATTGTTGCAGAATTATAAGCTCTAAATTTTAAACCTTCTAGATCTGAAACACTATTGATTTCATTTTTGCTATATAGTCCTTGTGCAGGCCACGGCACAGCATATAAAAATACTAATCCTTTTTGGTTTAAACTTTCAATGATTGCTGGCTTCGATGCTTGATAAAGTTTCATAGCATCGTCATATGAAGTTGCTAAAAAAGGTTGTGAGTCAATTTCAAGAATAGGGTCAACTTTTCCTAATGCTGACATAAATCTTTCTCCCATCTGTGCTTGACCAGTTCTTACTGCTCTAAATATTTCTCCACCCTTAAATAATGATCCACCAGGATGTGTAACTATTGTAAGTTTTCCTCCACTTTTCTCTGA